>JADEXK010000041.1 GCA_015207155.1 Nostocales cyanobacterium LEGE 11386
GATTTCAATTACGATTTCATCGTCGGTGATAAAATCGTAATTCACTACCTTGATATCTTCAATATTAATCAGTTTAGTAATAAAATGAAGTAAGGGATTAGAAGGCATATTTATTAAAATGGTAATTTTATTTTTAATATTTATTGTCTTTTATCTTTTCAATTACTTCTGTATTTCCTTCCCCGCTTGGGTTGTTCCCACCAATCACTGCTAATTGTATTGAGATATATTTGCTTTTTTCTTAGTATTTTATCATAACCACTCTGGGAGAGCCTAAATTTTTTAGGAAATAGCTAAGACTTAATTAAAACAAATTTACGAAGATGAAAATTGTCAAAATGAGAGTGCCGCCAGATAATAGCTGTTAGTAAAAGTTGCCAAGAAATAGGACAAAATACTGACTTATCTAACATCAACAGAAAACTTTGGAAATTTCTTTGCTTGAGAGCAGCTAAAGTCCAATGCAGTTTTAGGTAATTTTTGATATTCTGTAGCGTCGGCAGATGAGAGCGGTGTTTTTCATCAACTAAAGCGTAAATTTTCTCTTTTATTAAAATATTTGTATCTAGTCGTCGAGACAAAGAAAACTTATGATTATAAGCGCCAGGCCAAATAGTCCGGTAGGCGAGGCATTGATTAATAAAAACAGCATGGCCAAATTGGGCAATCCGAATCCAGGAATCAATATCATCACAGTTGGCATCAAATTTGGAGTCCCAACCATAAGTTTGCCAGAAAGCATCGCGGCTACAAGCTACTTGAGCAGGTGTACCAAAAGGCACAAGTTCTAAGAGCATACCGTAGTGAATATCTGCTTGCGGGATATAAAAAGCTAAACCAGGGCCAAGTTGGGGAGTGCGGCTGAGTTCAACTTCATAACTATCCACCTGAGCTGCCACACAAGAGCAGATTACAGCACCAGGACATAGAGCGATCGCCCTGGACATCTCTTCTAGACAGTTAGGAGCAAGGTAATCATCATCATCCAAAAACTTAATCCAGTCACCACTGGCCTTTTGGACTCCAGCATTTACCGTGGCTGCATGACCTTTGTTAACTAGATTGCGATGGTAAACAACAGAGTTACCTAAGCTTTGAATATATGTTTCAGTTTCATCAGATGAACAGTCATCGGCAACAACTACCTCACAAGGAATCGTTTGGTTAAGGGCAGAGTCAATCGCTCGACGCAGCAAGTCTAAGCGGTTATAGGTAGTGATGACAACGCTAAATTTCATAAATCCGATGCCTGGAGCACAGACTTTTGCAATATAGCTTTGATGCCTGGGCTATTGTAATCGGTAAAATTATCGATATTTAGATCTAAAAATAAGTAGACTGAAAGAGGATTATCGATTTATTATTAATGATTGTGAGTTTTTAAAGCAGACAGGCTATGAGCGCTCAAGAGATCATCCGCTCCATTGAAGCGGAACAACTAAAATCGGATCTACCCATTATTTATGTGGGTGACACCGTGAAAGTCGGCGTGAAAATCAAAGAAGGACAAAAATACCGCGTGCAGCCCTACGAAGGCGTTGTTATTGCTAAACGCAATGGCGGTATCAACGAAACTATTACAGTCCGTCGCGTGTTTCAAGGCATTGGTGTAGAGCGGGTGTTTTTGTTGCATTCTCCCCGGATTGACAACATCAAAGTCCTGCGTCGAGGTAAAGTCCGGCGTGCTAAACTCTACTATCTACGCGATCGCGTAGGTAAAGCCACCCGGATCAAACAACGGTTTGACCGCTCTTTGTAAACCTCGGCTCAAAGTATGGGAGAAAATTCTGCTAGCAAGCGGCATTTGCCGCTAATTTGTTCCCCCGACAAAAATAAGGTAAAATAAGAGTCGAAATTGCGTTACACTAAAAAAGGTTCGGCGCAATAACTGAATCCAACCCAGCTTGTGCGCTCTTAGTTCAGTTGGTAGAACGCAGGTCTCCAAAACCTGATGTCGGGGGTTCAAGTCCTCCAGGGCGCGCTCGAAAGCAAAAAACATAGCCCGAAAGAATGGCACTTTTGCTAACATAGCAGTTAGTGCTAACTATTTCGGGTATAATTATTTTTGATTCGCAGCTTTTTTGCTTCCAAAATAATCATAAATGGAGTCGAAGCTGTAGACCTGGATGAAAATTAGCAGGGTATAGCTGTATAAGAAACAGGGGGATAGACGACAGTGGCCAAAAAAAATGAAGCAGAAATGCCAGCAACCACCAATGGATTTAGTTTGATGAACTTCTTTCAGGGTACCAGAGAAGAACTGGAAAAAGTCGTTTGGCCCAGTCGAAAGCAGCTAGTGAGCGAATCAGCAGCTGTGCTGTTAATGGTGACACTCTCCGCATCTTTGATATATTTGGTCGATGGATTGTTTGCTTGGGTAGCAAAACAGGTGTTCTGATGACTTTTGCAACAGACGAACCATACAACTCAGCGTTGCAGTCAGAGGAAACAGCAGAAACAGCGTCGAATGAAGCACGCTGGTATGCAGTACAAGTAGCCTCAGGCTGTGAAAAACGCGTCAAGACAAACTTGGAGCAACGTATTCAAACGTTTGATGTGGGTGACAAAATTATCCAAGTGGAAATTCCCCATACGCCGGCAGTGAAAATTCGCAAGGATGGTAGTCGCCAACACACCGAAGAAAAAGTTTTTCCCGGTTATGTGTTAGTGCGGATGGTAATGGAAGATGATACTTGGCAGGTGGTGCGAAACACCTCTCATGTAATTAACTTCGTGGGAGCAGAACAAAAACGTGGCGGTAGCAAAAGTCGCGGTCACGTCAAGCCAGTACCCCTGGGTCACTCAGAAGTAGAACGGATATTCAAACAGACTAGCGAACAGGAGCCAATTGTCAAAATTGACATGGCTACTGGTGATAAGATAGTCGTGCTTTCTGGTCCATTTAAAGACTTTGAAGGCGAGGTGATTGAAGTCAGTCCAGAGCGAAGCAAACTTAAAGCCTTGCTCTCGATTTTTGGCCGGGATACACCAGTAGAATTGGAATTTAATCAGGTAGAGAAACAGAGCTAACACAAATGGCGAAGAAAGTAGTAGCGGTCATTAAACTGGCCCTGAATGCTGGAAAAGCCAACCCAGCACCACCAGTGGGGCCCGCATTGGGTCAACACGGTGTGAACATTATGATGTTCTGCAAAGAGTACAACGCCAAAACAGCAGACCAAGCTGGAATGGTAATACCTGTAGAAATTTCGGTTTTTGAAGACCGGAGTTTTACATTTGTACTCAAAACACCCCCAGCATCAGTACTGATTCGCAAGGCAGCGAAAATAGAAAGAGGCTCTAATGAACCCAACAAAAAGAAAGTTGGGTCAATTACCAGAGCGCAATTGCAAGAAATTGCTCAAACGAAAATGCCTGATCTCAACGCCAATGACATAGAAGCGGCGATGAATATTGTGGCAGGTACTGCCAAGAATATGGGTGTGACAATTTCCGAATAGTCAAGAGTTGAGAGTTATGGGAATTAGCAAAACGCTAAACACTCAGTACTCCCCTTCGACTTCGCTCAGGGCAAAAAGCGCACTCAGCACTAAACTTATCGGGGGAGAAGCAAAACTTCGTAATTACCCCAGGAGAGAAAAATGGGAAAAAAAATATCGCGTCGTTTGCAGGCGCTGCTAGAAAAAGTAGAAGACAAGGATTATGAGCCTTTAGAGGCTTTAAACCTGTTAAAAGAGACAGCAACAGCCAAATTTCCTGAAGCCGCAGAAGCACATATTCGGTTAGGGATTGACCCCAAGTATACAGACCAACAATTGCGGACAACGGTGGCACTACCCAAAGGTACTGGACAAGTTGTACGGGTGGCGGTAATTGCCAGAGGTGAAAAAGTCACAGAAGCCAGTAACGCTGGTGCTGATGTAGTTGGTTCAGAAGAGCTGATTAACGAAATTCAACAAGGCATGATGGATTTCGACAAGCTGATTGCTACACCGGATGTGATGCCACAGGTAGCAAAGCTGGGTAAATTATTAGGCCCTCGTGGTTTAATGCCATCACCCAAAGGTGGAACCGTGACATTTGACGTAGCAAGTGCGATCGCTGAATTCAAAGCTGGTAAATTAGAATTCCGGGCTGATCGAACTGGCATTGTCCATGTTATGTTTGGTAAGGTCGCCTTCGCCCCTGAAGATTTGTTGGTAAACTTGAAGGCGTTGCAAGAAACTATTGACCGTAACCGTCCTTCAGGAGCCAAAGGTCGTTATTGGCGTTCAATCTATGTAGCCTCTACTATGGGGCCATCGATTAAAGTCGATATCAGCGCTCTACGGGATTTGAAACTGACCGAAGTAGCTTAATAGGGATGAGAGACTAGAGACGAGAAAAGCTCAGTACCTAGTACATTCTCCCGACTCAAAACTAAATAAGCAAAGCCGGAGAAAGCAGGAGCCAATGGCTTAAATATCCTGCCGAGGTTAAAGCTCTAATTGCCTGAAGTGTTATCCTTTGTGGTTTGATGACTGAGGTATAATGAGTCTTTTTTTGAAACCCCGGCCAAAATAGCTGGGGTTTATTGTTTTTGCTCGCACAGAGTCAAACACACAAGTTAAGACCAAAAAGAGGTTTAAATGCGGTGCTGAATTTAGCAAAAATAGGGAGAGCTACTCCCGAATTTATGCCTGTGGATAAAAACCGCCGCGCGGCTCTACTTGAAGCAGGAAGTAACACTGATTCTAGTCTTAATGAATAGATTGGGGAAGGTTTTACTTAGCGAAAATTTATGATTTTGCCCTTGGAGGTGAAACAAGTATGGGTAGAACCCTAGAAGATAAAAAAGAGATAGTAGCTGACCTCAAAGAAACTTTGAGTGAGTCAACTTTGGCACTAGTAATTGACTATCAGGGGCTAACAGTTGCTCAAATCACTGACTTACGCCGCCGACTGCGTCCGACTGGCACTGTTTGTAAGGTAACTAAGAACACCTTAATGGGCATTGCCATTGACGGTGATGAAAACTGGCAACCACTTTCAGAATTGCTCAATGGTGCTTCGGCTTTTTTACTAGTTAAAGAGGATTTTTCCTCAGCAATTAAGGCTTATCAAGAATTCCAGAAAGTTACCAAGAAGACAGAACTTCGTGGTGGCGTTATGGAAGGTCGCCTGCTTAAAGAACTTGATGTCAAGGCTCTGGGAGACTTGCCATCTAAAGAACAACTCATCGCACAAATTGCCGGAGCTATCAATGCTGTGGCTACCCAGTTAGCCGTGGGTATCAACGAAGTTCCTGGTTCTTTGGCTCGTGCTTTACAAGCTAGGGTTGATAAAGAGCAAGGCGACAGCACTGAAAGTGCTGCTGAATAAAATTTGCCAAACTACACCAAAATTTGCCGACTGAAGTTTACCCTTAAATCAAGTTTGGGTTAGACAACAACAAAATTAACATTACAGGAGTTATATCAATGTCTGCTACAACTGATCAAATTCTCGAACAATTGAAAACCCTTTCTTTGCTGGAAGCATCTGAATTAGTCAAACAAATTGAAGAAGCTTTTGGCGTGAGTGCAGCTGCACCTGCTGGTGGTATGATGATGATGGCTCCCGGTGCTGCTGCTGCTGCTGCTGAACCAGTAGAAGAGAAAACTGAGTTTGACGTCATCCTAGAATCCGTTCCTGCTGACAAGAAGATTGCCGTACTGAAGATTGTCCGGGAATTGACTGGTTTAGGTCTAAAAGAAGCCAAAGATATGGTAGAAGCTGCGCCTAAGGCAATCAAGGAAGCTATTGCGAAGGATGCTGCTGAAGATGCTAAGAAGCGGATTGAAGAAGCTGGCGGTAAAGTAACTGTCAAGTAATCAAGATTGCGCCACCGACTTGAAGTCCTTGTCATTCACATAATTTGATTAGGGACTATTAAAAAAGCCTGCACAAGCAGGCTTTTTTTTAATGCAAATCAGCATCCCAGATGCCTATGTAAATCCGATCCTTGTTATTGCGTTCAATTACACCTTTTAATTTGCCAACATTAAAAGAGTATCGCCGAGTTTGGCGGTTGTAGACTTTTTGCAGACCTTCCTTGATATTGCTAGTAGCATTACCACCAAGTTTTCCCTGTAATGTTGTTTGCATTACTTCCAGGGAAACAGATTGGTCAAAAGCTACCTCGGTTTGGCGAAGAATTCCCGTTTTTCGGTCAAATAAGTACCCAAGGTCAACATTATCTTCTAACTGATAGAGAAAAGCACGGGTATTCCATAACCCTTTGGAGATTTTACTAGGCTGTCCCAAAGCTGCTGTGACAGCACTTTCAGAAGTGCCAGTCGGAAAAGCTGGCACACTAGGAGTTTTGGTATTGCTAGGAGCTGAATCTGGGGTTGGTTCGGGAGTTTCTGGCTGCGGTGGTGCTGGTGCTGGTACTATTGGCTCTGAAGAAGATTCAGGAGTTTCTGGCTGTGGTGGTGGGATGTTAGACTCTAGGACTGGTTCAGTTTCTGGAGTTTGTATCTGGGGTGGTGCTGATACCCTTGGGTTAGGTAATGACGCCACTGGTGTCTCAGCAGGTTTCGAAGGCGGAGATTCTGGGGTAGGGGTGGGATTGATGGTAGTGGAGTTTGTGGCTGGTGGGGGTGTCGATGACGTGGTAATGGGTACTTCAGATTGTGGTTGACGAGTAATGCTAGAAATTGCTACCCCACCAACTAAGCCACCCACTAGTAAACTGCCAATAATCCAAGCAGGCTTTTGCCAGTTGCTGGCTGGAGTGGTTTGAGGGGAAGATATTGCTTTGGTTTGCTGAGTTGATGCTGCATTGGCAGGACTGAGGCTGATTGTGGGAGTAGCGATGGAAGATTGGGGAGAAAAAATATCACTAGCAGACTTTAAAGCATATAGCATTTTACTGGCAGTACTATAGCGATCGCCTGCATGGGGTTTGATGGACTGATTGAGTACTGTGGCTAGATCAGGGGATATATGAGGCGCATATTCCTGCCACAGAATTTCTCCGGTTTGTAGGTGAGTTTGTAGTGCTGATGGATGTTTACCAGTCAGGAGATAAATCGCCGTCAAGCCTAAGCTGTAGATGTCAGTGGCGTAGACTGGTCGTCCTACAGCTTGTTCAGTAGGCATATATCCAGGTGTACCAATTACCATTGAGCGTGTAGGATAATTGGGAGAACTCACTACAGAACGGATAGTTTCCTTAACTGCACCAAAATCAATCAAGACTGGTTTGCTATCAAGGGAACGCAGAATTATATTATCCGGTTTGATATCCCGGTGAATAATGCCTTTACTATGGACATAATCCAATACTGATAGCAGACTCAAAAGAATTTCCCTGACAGCAGTTTCATTTACAGTACCTTTGGCTGCAATAACATCTGTCAAGGTTTGACCGTGAATCCATTCCTGGACTAGATAAAATAGCCCATTCTCGGAAAAGTAGGCATATAACTTGGGAATTTGGTCACTACTTTCACCCAGATACTCCAAAGTCGCAGCTTCTCTCTCAAAGCGCTGTTGAATCATTTGGTAGGTTTTGGGGTCATTAGCTATCGGTTTGAGTTGCTTGATGACACAGCGACGGCGAGAAGGCATGTGGGTATCTTCTGCCAGAAAGGTTTCGCCAAACCCACCAGCACCGAGTACTTGAATCACTTGATAGCGATTGTTCAGCAGCGTTGTTGTCATGAAAAGTACGAGTATTCACCCTTTCCAAATGTACATCAGATACTCAGACGAATCAGAGACAGGTTATGTCCCCTATCTTGAGCTTAATCTGTGGCGTGGTTGAAGAGAAGTGTGAAATTCTCATGCTCCAGGCGCAGAGAGTAAGAGTGTCCACAGGTAAATTGTCTTGATGCTATTTAACAGCACTCACAACCCATCTGCTATTTTCAGCATCCCATAAAAGTGAGAAGCGCACAGCACCAGGAACTTGTCTCCCATTTTTCATGAAGTATTGAAATTTGGCATCGACAGTGGCTGTTTCTGTATTTGCTTGTACTACATTAATTTGTGTTACATCAACGCTTTCTACTTTTCCTCCCCACCAGTCAAGGTAAGAAAGATAACCATTGGGGTGAAGACGTTGATTATCTTGCAGGCTGGGAGATAGTTGATTCCATGCAGCTTGATACTGACCCTGATTAATATTTGTATAATAATTTTGCACAGCTTGTGCTGGCGAAGGTCTAGCTGCTGCTGGCTGCGTTGAGGCAGGTATTTCAGGAGATATAGTTTCAGATGTAGAGGGTGCTGAATTTGTGGAAGTTTGGGAATTTACAGGTGGTGTAATATCTTCCGGGGTGTTGCGAATTGGCGAAGGTTCGCTGGATGAATTGATTGATTGCACAATCGGTTGTGGTGGTCTATTGAGGGCAAAACCAACGATAATAGCTCCACCAATCAAACCACCGACAATGAGACTGCCAAGAAAAATTCCTTTTTGTCCACTAGGTGGATGAGCAGGTGGTGGGGAAGTCCCTGGACTAACGGCAATTGTGTTTTGAGGTATGGCAGGAGGCGGTGCTGCTGCGACTGGTGGATACTGATAAGCTACTGTGGGAGGGACAGTGACTGACCCCAATTGTAAGGCTTCCTGGATTTCTCTAGCAGAAGCAAAGCGATCGCGTGGATGATAGGCGATCGCTCGATCTATCACTTCTGCTAATGTGGGACTTACACTTAAGGCGTATCTGTGCCAAATAATTTCCCCAGTCCGTGAATCTGTCTCTAATTCTTGCGGTTGTTTGCCTGTAAGTAAATAAATCGCTGTTAGACCTAAACTATACAAATCACTAGAATAAACTGGTCTGCCGGCTGCTTGCTCACTCGGCATATACCCAGGCGTACCAATGACAATCGAACTAGTAGGATTACCTTGGGAATTAAACACTGTTCCCATTGATTCCCTCACTGCACCGAAATCAATTAATACAGGTTTCCCATCACGATGACGCACAATAATGTTATCCGGCTTGATATCACGGTGAACAATGCGTTTTGAGTGGACAAACTCTAGCACTGGTAACAACTTTACCCAAATTTCCCGGACTGAACTTTCGCTAAATAATCCTTGCTGTTGGACTTTTGCCGTTAACGTATCCCCTTCAATCCACTCCTGAACTAAGTAAAATTGCCCTTCTAATTGAAAATAAGCATACAATGTAGGTATTTGGTCAGTAAATCCACCCAAATCTTCCAAAATTGCTGCTTCCCGTTGAAACCGTTCTTGCACCAATTGATAAATTTGGGGATTGTTTTGAATTGGTCTTAGCTGCTTAATCACACAGCGTCGGCTAGAAGGCATTTGAGTATCTTCGGCGAGAAAAGTTTCTCCAAATCCCCCACTTCCCAAAGTCCGAATAACTTGATAGCGGTTGTTCAGCAGCATTTGCATAAATTAGCCTTGACCCACATCAAACCTCTGCGTACCATTGGCTTTAAAATTTCCCATTATTTGGGAAAATGTCTTCTTTGATTACGGTCTTGATATTTACTAATATATTCAGCATTACGCTGCTCTAATTTTGACAATAATTTAGGAGGAAACGCTTTTGGTGAGTATATAGGATTATACCAAGGTTGGTTATTAAAATATGCTTGTAAGCCAGGAGTATCAAAGCGACGACCGTGACGAGCATAAATCGAATTTCGCATAATATCTAGCTCAAAACCGTCTTTGTCGTCCAAATCAGTATTTGTTACAGATCTTTCGGATAGCCAGAAATAATTGTTTGTTGTTTCGCTAACTGTCGGTGATGGCAATATAGTTTGTTGGATTACCGGGGATGTAATATTTTTCTGGATGACTGGAGGTGAAGCCACAACAGGAGTTTCTGTAGATGTAATATTTTTCTGGATGACTGGAGGTGAAGCCACAACAGGAGTTTGTGTAACTGTGGGTATGACTTTTTGGTCTGCTACAGGTTGAGGAGATGGTCTGAACACCTGACTAATAATTACAGATGCACCAATTAACCCACCTGCAATCAAACCACCCATGAGGATGCTATTGCGACTATTATTTTGAGTGGTAGGCTGGCGATTAACAGGAATAGTTGGCGGTGGTGGTGTTTGTACGATAGGCGGGTGGGAAAAGAACGGTTGCGTCGGTGGAATCGGGTTTGCTATGCTCTGCAAAGCATCTAACATGGCTCTAGCAGAAGCAAAGCGATCGCGTGGATGGTAGGCGATCGCTCGATCTAGCACCTCTACTAATGTAGGATTGATCTGACTAGCATACTGTCGCCACACAATTTCACCTGTTTGGGAATCTGACTCTAATTGTTGTGGCTGTTTTCCAGTTAGTAAATAAATCGCTGTTAGACCTAAACTATATAAATCACTAGAATAAACTGGTCTGCCGGCTGCTTGTTCACTCGGCATATACCCAGGCGTACCAATGACAATTGAACTAGTAGGATTGCCTTGGGAATTGAATACTGTTCCCATTGATTCCCGTACTGCACCGAAATCGATCAACACCGATTTACCATCGCCATGACGCACCATGATGTTATCTGGTTTGATATCGCGGTGAACAATGTGCTGGGAGTGGACATACTCCAGGACAGGTAACAAATTTACTAAGATCTCTTGGACAGCACCTTCACTAAATAACCCTTGTTTTTGAACTTTTGTCGTCAGAGTTTCGCCTTCAATCCATTCCTGAACTAAGAAAAATTGCCCATTGGCAACGAAATAAGCATATAAAGCCGGAATTTGGTCAGTTGCGCCGCCGAGTGTTTCTAAAATTGCTGCTTCTCGTTGAAACCGTTCCTGCACCAGTTGATAAATCTGGGGATTATTTTGAATCGGTCTTAGCTGTTTCACCACACAACGGCGTTTCGAAGGCATATAGGTATCCTCGGCTAGATAGGTTTCACCAAACCCACCAGCACCCAATGTGCGGATAACTTGATAGCGATCGTTCAACAGCGTTTGCATAAATTAGCGCCGATCAGCACAACAATCATAGTCATATATTTTACAATTTGTCACCAGTACTAAACTCTGCGTACCTTCGCGCTTCACTTTGCGTGACTCTGCGTTTAAACACTCCCCTTAACTCACTTTAAATCCAGCAATCCTTCCTCCTTCAACTTAGGATTGAAACGAAATTGTTCTTGCAAACCACGGTCTTTCAACACAGCTAAAATTTCAGCTTCTACGCGTCGGGCTATATTTTTAATGATTTTCATTTGCGCTAATTCATCATTACCTGGATGCTGATATTTTGCCTGCTCCTCAGCAGTCATTAACGGTTTAACATCTATAGGCTGCGTCCATTGCTCTTTATTATTTCCATTTCCCAAAGGAATATTACCATTTTCAGCAATCCAAGCATTTTCAATATTTTCTAAAACCGTACGGCTAGGGCGTTCAATAGTTTGCACCTTCACCCAATAACATTGTTGGGGCTGACGTACTAAATGCTGCTTTAAGCTGAGATAAACATCACGAGAATATCCTACAAATTGCAGCACTTTTGCTTGGCCAAAGATTGCATATACTCCTATTTTCCCCTGAAATCTTTCAGGTAATTGTCCACTATCATTAATGTAAGGAAAGTATTCCAAACTTGCCAAATTGGGAATATTTATTTCAGTACTCATATATCAAAATCTACAATTTACTATTTGCCTTAGTAATTCACAATTGCTAATTGAAGAACCAAGTATCTTTCCATTACCCAATTTTCTGGTAAATTGCACAAAGGCGACTGGGTTTAAAAATCTTAGCTTGGAACATGAAATTTGGCGGTACGTTGATAATGACATACTCATCAGAATCATGATATTTTTCAAATTCTGCTGGCATTCCTTTAGGAGTAGCTAAACTGTAGGGAACTGGTTGAAAAAGTAATTCTGTAAATTCAACTTTCCCACATTGAGACTGTTGACAAATTTGTGTCAAAAAAGATTCATTGGATAATAATTTATATAAACTCTCTTGCGCTTGTGGTTCAAGGACGAAACTACTATCAAAGTTTTGGACAATTTTAAAAGGCATATTCTTGATTAAAAACTTATGGGAATACTACTTGAGATTAGCCTATTAGATTATGGTAATTCTGTCAGCTATTAGAAGAGAGGAGCAGATTAAGAATATTAAAGAATCAAGACTAATTTTTTATTAAAGTTAATTTTTATAACAAATTATATATTAAATAAATAACAGCATCAGCATTTCTTTTCAGTTTGAGTTTACACAAGCGGCTATACAACGGTATCAGCTTTTATTAATTGTCTATGAACCTATAAATGAGGTAATTGTGCAATGGATAAGTTAGCCAAGTATCGGGAGTGCGTGCAAAATTTATTAACTCGTTATGCTAATGAAGATGTGGCTGATAGTGAAGTGGAAGTCCAACTAATTTTTGATGAAAAGCGTGATCATTATCAATGGATGAATGTGGGATGGTCAGGTTTAAAACGTGTTTATCGATGTATCATTCATTTTGATATTAAAGATGGCAAAATCTGGCTTCAGCAAAATTTAACTGATCAAAATCCGGTTGAGGAGTTGGTAGCAATGGGTATACCACGAGAGGATATTATTTTAGGTTTGCAACCTGCTTATAAACGGCAGTATACAGATTATGGTGTGGCTTAGATAAGTGAGGGCAGAAAATTGATGGTAGTAATGAATCAACTTCAACTTATCTCCAGCCGTAGGATAAAAATACCTTATTGATTTACGAGTTACCCAAAAATGAACGATAAGATCAATCTTTTACTTTAATAATCCCTTACGATTACTAAATGCCTCACTTTTGGGTTAAAAAAAAGGCAAAAGAATTATAATTCTCTTGCCTTTGATGTAAGTTTTTACTCTGAGAAATTAATCTTCATAATCATCCTCGTCATCATCGACTTCCTCGTAATCATCTTCATCTTCATCTTCTACGAGGTCGCTGACTTCATCAGCAATCAACTCATCTTCATCATCTAAGATTGACCTTTCGACGCGGCGGTTACCAAATCCAGGTTCCGCCAGCCCAGGAGAATCCAGATTGTAAGTGCGAGCTGTGCGGTCATCTAGCACCATATCTAGAGGATCATCAACTTCGTCCAGGACACCGTTGCTCTCTAGTGCAGCATATTCATCGATCGCACCGGGTTCTTCATAGGTATTGTAACCAGTACCTGCCGGAATCAACCGCCCGATAATCACGTTTTCCTTCAATCCACGCAACCAGTCAGATTTACCTTCAATGGCTGCTTCGGTCAGTACCCGTGTTGTCTCTTGGAATGATGCCGCAGAAATGAAGCTGTCGGTGTTCAACGATGCTTTGGTGATACCCAACAATACTGGGGTGTACTGTGCCCTAGCACCACCAGTAATTGCCATCGCCTCGTTCACTTGCTCAACTTGGCGCAACTCTACCAACTCACCAGGAAGCATGGTGGTGTCTCCACCATCATCAATCCGGACTTTATTGGTCATCTGGCGCACAATTACTTCGATGTGCTTATCGGCAATATCAATCCCCTGAGACTGGTACACCATTTGCACTTCATTCACCAAGAATGTTTGTACCTTCTGCAAAGCATGGCTGGCACAGGCATAGACTCCTTCCTCAGAACCAAGACTGAAGAAGACTTCCAAAATTTCGTGCGGGTTGGATGGGCCATCACTCAACGGTTCTCCTGCTGATACCATTGCTCCATCTGGTATCATCAAATTTTGACCAGGGCCTAGGGGATAATCGGTGACTACGCCATTGGGTTCTACAACCTTGATAGCGATCGCTTCATCTCCATCTCCATAGACTACCTTGACTTCTCCAGAACGCCGTGCTAAAATACACGCTTCTTTGGGTTTACGCGCTTCGAGTAGTTCCTCAATCCGAGGCAAACCTTGGATAATATCTCCAGTTTTGGCGCGTTCAAACACCAACAATACCAAGTTATCGCCCCGTTGTACCAAATCACCGTCTTCTATCTGTAGCACAGCACCGGGGCTGACTCGGTAGGGACGACCAACCCGGATGACGATGGAGTACTGTTGTGTACTAAGAGCAGATTCACCAGTTGCAGAACCAGCAGTAGCATTGTTCACTGCTAATACTTGCCCTGATTCGTCAGCAAAGATTCCCGGAGCAATTTCCGCACCTTCTACTAACAAGTCACCCTTTTTCACTGTGGGTTGGGCGCTAGTAGTCATGGTAATTTGGTCGGTATCACGTAACACCAAACAGCGTCGCACAGCTTCAGCGCCTTTGCGTACACCCCGGACAATACCCCCTTCTTTGCTCAAAATTTGGGTACGTGCCACCACGGCACCTGGAGCAATGGTATCTCCATCCTCTACTTCCAGGCTTGTTTGGGTGCTTCCTTGGGTGGCATCAGCAGTAATATCTCGACGAATTACCAAAGATTCCAAAATCACTAGCTGCAAGCGTTGAATTTCTGGATCTTCAACATCCTGTACCAATTCAATATCTGCTGCTAGGGGAGAAGCCGTATGGTCTTGTTCACCATCCTGCTCAATTTCCAGCACTAACTGGGTACGCAGTAGTTCTACACCTTCTACAGACTTGACACGTTCAGAATCTTTGTAGGGTAGTCGTTGTACTGCCCGCAGTTGAATTGAACGTCCTGTTTGTTGACTAACAGATGTAGTTGATGGCACATCAGGGTTACTAGGTACAGCGAACTCCACAACTGGACGGCTCAATAATGCTGGGCCTTCGGGAGATTCTACGTACTGGATATAGCGTAATTCTGTAGCCACAACCCCTTGAAACTCTTCGCCTGGTTGGACAAAGGTATTATCTCGCCCAATCACTGCTTCTGGGTCATCTACCATCAGCAATTCACCTGGCTTAACCACCACTTCCCGCAGGATGTCGTTTTTCTGGGTGACTTCGACGACGCCGCTATTTTGGCAAAAGATATCTTTGACAACTTCGGTACCAGCTTCGACAAACTGCCCGTCTTCCACCAACAGCAAGGAAATATCTTTATTCACTTCGTGGGTTTCTTCAGGAATCCACAGCAGTGTCCCTCCCTGTACAACTTCATAACCGAGTTTGGCTTTGCCTTTTTTCTGGACTTCTACGCCTGCGAATTTCAGGAATCCACCAGTGTTAGTGCGATAGCGCTCATCAATCAACTCAGCTACAACCTGACCATTTTGAACTTTGGTACCTGGGGTAGCCCGGAGGTTAAATACCTGGTTATTACCAGTGGTGACTAAGTAGTGGTTGCGCCCTTGGGAACTTTCCACAGTGACCGTTGCTTGGTCTAAGACCACAGAAGCCGTAATAATTTCAATTTCCCGGGTACTCTTACCTGGAGTAGCTTCTGGTAAGCGCACCACACCACCGTGCAAAGTTGTTAACTTGGTTTCTGCTAACACTCCGTTAGAGGCGATCGCATCACCATTTTTCACAACCAATTCTGCACCTGGGGGCAAGTTATAAACTTCCCCAGACAACACCCAAATTAAGCCACCCCGCGCGGCGGTGGTTGTGGTATTACCTTGGCGGTCTGTTTTTTGTTCGGGGACAACTTCGGCAAACTGCACTTCCCCTGCCAAGTCAGATGCTACGTCTTTGACAGCTTTTTCTGTATTGGCACGAGTTGTCCGTCCACCCAAGGCAACTTCTGCCAGCAATTGACCAATTTTTACTTGTTGTCCATCTACTACATAGAGTGTGGAACCTTGAGTTACATGAATTTCTTGGGTAGCTTGGGTCTCAGAACCTTCTTTTTTCGGTTCCAAATGTATAATCCCGTTGACCTCAACATACAAAGCATCTTCGCCGTGGCGGGTGCGATATGGTCGAGTTCGCAATTTACGTGGCAGACGAATGGTACCTTCTGTTTTAGAGCGTACTTGCTGCGCTACTTCCCCGGTAAACACACCACCAGTGTGGAATGTCCGCATGGTCAACTGAGTTCCGGGTTCACCGATACTTTGGGCGGCAATAATCCCGACTGCTTCGCCCAAGTCCACCATCTTGGCGTGAGCCAAACTCCAGCCGTAACAGTGTTGACAAACAGAGCGAGCTGCTTCACAAGTTAGAGGCGATCGCACTACGACTTCAGTCACCCCGGCTTTGTGAATTTCTGTGGCTAAGTCATCAGAAACTGGGGTATTACGTGCTGCAATTACTTCTTTTGTGGTGGGATGTACTACATCTTCGGCAATCACCCGCCCCAATAAACGCTGAGCCAGGGGAATCAAGATTTTGCCACCTTCTGTCATCGCCCGCACAGGAATACCCCTGGTGGTACCACAGTCAAATTCCCGAATAATTACGTCCTGGGATACGTCCACCAGCCGACGGGTGAGATAACCAGAGTCAGCAGTCCGTAAGGCGGTATCTACCAATCCTTTTCTGGCACCGTAAGACGAAATAATGTATTCCGTCACGGTGAGTCCTTCACGGAAGTTGGTTTTGATGGGCAAGTCAATAATTTCCCCTTGAGGATCTGCCATCAACCCCCGCATTCCCACCAACTGCCGCACTTGAGAGATATTACCCCGCGCCCCGGAGAACGCCATCATGTACACTGAGTTCAGGGGGTCAGTCTTCTTAAAGTGAACGACTACTTCATCTTTGAGGGCTTCACTAGTACCATTCCAAGTGTCAATTACTTTTTGGAAGCGTTCTACTTCAGTGATTTCGCCCCGTTGATAACGAGTTTCTGTAGCGCGAATTTCTTCTTCTGCTGCATCCAAGAGCGATCGCTTGGTGGGCGGAATCATCAAGTCATCTACACTGATGGAAACCCCGGCCTTGGTAGCATAGCGAAATCCCAAATCTTTCAATTTATCCGCCATGACTGCGGTTCGCGCTGTTCCATAATGCGTAAACGCCCAGGAAATTAATTTTCTCAGTTGACCTTTGTCAACTACACGATTGCGAAAAACTGCGTTTTCGTTAGTCATTAGTCATTAGTCCTTAGTCATTAGTCATTAGTCATGAGGATTGGGCATTGGGCATCGGGGAAAGAAATATTAGTAATCCCCTCTGCTCCCTACTCCCTAGCCCCTAAACTGCTAGTGCTTCCTGAATAGCTTTGTTGTAAATAACACGACCAGGCGTTGTACGTACATACTGAGAAATTAAATTCCCTTGAGCATCTTCTCTGACTCGGCGGAATTTATACAGCAAAGTCCGAGTACCATCACCATTTTCTGTGACTTCCAGGGGTTCTGCGTCTGGTTGGTCTGACTCAACTTCTCCATCAAACCGGACGTAGATGTAAGCGTGTAAGTCAACTTGCTCTTGCTGGAAAGCCATAATTACGTCATCCAGGGAAGCAAAATACCTACCCGTACCCTTGGTAGCACCAGGATTTTCTGCTGTTAAGTAATATGCCCCCAATACCATGTCTTGGCTAGGCGTGATAATGGGTCTACCTGTGGCTGGTGACAAAATATTGTTAGAAGCCAACATTAACAACCGTGCCTCAGCCTGACTTTCTAAGGACAATGGCACGTGTACCGCCATTTGGTCACCATCAAAGTCAGCGTTAAATGCTGGACAAACCAAAGGATGAAGTTGAATCGCTCGTCCTTCCACCAAAACTGGTTCAAAGGCTTGAATACCTAAGCGGTGCAATGTCGGCGCCCGGTTCAGCATCACTGGGTGTCCTTCAATCACCTCTTCCAGCACATCCCAGACACTGGGGTCATTCCGAGATATCAGCTTTTTGGCGGCTTTGATATTATTCACCATGCCGCTACGAATCAGACGATTAATCACAAACGGCTGGAATAGCTCAATTGCCATTTCTCTAGGCAAACCGCACTGGTGGATTTTTAGCTTCGGTCCCACCACAATTACGGAACGTCCGGAGTAGTCAACTCGTTTACCTAACAAGTTTTGCCGGAAACGTCCTTGTTTACCTTCAATAATGTCGGATAAAGATTTCAGGGGTCGGTTATTTGCACCTACCACTGTGCGTCCCCGACGACCATTGTCAATCAAAGCATCCACTGCTTCTTGCAGCATCCGCTTTTCGTTCCGCACAATAATTTCTGGTGCTAAAATTTCTTGCAACCGTGCCAGACGATTGTTCCGGTTAATTACCCGACGATACAAATCATTCAAGTCGCTGGTAGCAAACCGTCCACCATCGAGTTGTACCATTGGGCGCAAATCTGGGGGAATTACGGGAATGACTGCCATTACCATCCACTCTGGCTTAGAACCAGTCGCGATGAAGTTGTCAATTACCCGCAGCCGCTTAATTAACTTGGCTCGTTTTTGCCCTTTAGCATTACCAATCTCTTCGCGCAGGCTTTCGGCTTCTTGCTCTAAATTAATATCAGCTAGCAAGCGCAGCAATGCTTCGGCACCAATACCTACTTCTACGCCCTGTAAAGTAGAATCTTCGCTATAAATTTGGTCTTCAATTTCCAACCACTGGTCTTCACTGAGTAGCTGTTTATAGGTTAATGTTTCCGCATTACCAGGACTCAGGACGACATAAGAGTTGAAATAGACAATCTGCTCCACATCCCGCAAGGGCATATCCAGCAGAATGGAAATGTAACTAGGAATACCTTTGAGATACCAAACGTGGGCTACTGGGGCAGCGAGTTTAATGTATCCCATGCGGTGGCGACGCACTCGTGACTCGGTGACTTCTACACCACAGCGCTCACACACAATCCCACGGTGACGTACTCTTTTATACTTGCCGCAGTGGCATTCCCAATCTTTAGCGGGACCAAAGATGCGCTCACAAAATAAGCCATCCATCTCTGGTTTGAGAGTACGGTAATTAATCGTTTCTGGCTTGGTAACTTCACCAACTAGTTGTCCATTAGGTAGTGTTCGTTCACCCCACTGCCTGATGCGTTCCGGTGATGCTAAGCCGATTTTAACGTAGTCAAACTGATTAGTTTGGGCGGGTCTCATCTCTTTAGTATTTAGTTCTAAGTTATGAGTTAGTAAAGGCACGAGGGTATGCACCCGTGCTAGGAGGAGTATTTAGTTTTGATTGGGGATGGAGTATCGGGGATGAGGAAAACTGTTTCCCAGTCCCCAATCCCTCTCTCCTCTCTACTCTTCTTCTTCTAGCGATTCGCGAGAGAGAGATTCGTAGGTTGGCCTTGGTGGTGTCCGTCGGGCTGATTGGTCTGCCATTAAATCGACTTCCACATCTAAGGAACTACCATCTGCCTGGGTTTCTACTTTGTGGACGGCAATGTCTAATCCTAATGATTGCAGTTCGCGCATTAGCACCTTAAAGGACTCTGGTGTCCCAGGTCGGGGAATTGACTTGCCTTTAACGATCGCATTTAACGCTTCATTGCGTCCCTGCATGTCGTCAGATTTGACTGTTAGCAATTCCTGTAATGTATAAGCTGCACCAAAGGCTTCCAATGCCCACACTTCCATTTCTCCAAAGCGCTGACCACCTTGCTGGGCTTTACCACCCAAGGGTTGCTGAGTCACTAAGGAGTATGGGCCTGTAGAACGGGCGTGGATCTTGTCATCCACCAAATGTACTAGCTTGAGAATGTAAGCTACACCTACGGTGATTGGTCGGTCAAAGGGTTCGCCTGTGCGACCATCAAACACCATGATTTTGCCAGGATCATCTGGGTTATATACCCAGTCTTTGCCTGTTTCATCTCGTGCTTCTTGCAATTTGCCATGTACGATTCTGCGGGATGACTCTTCACCGTACATTTCGTCAAAGGGAGTAATTTTAAATCGTACTCCCAAAGTGTGAGCAGCCCAACCCAACATACACTCAAACACCTGTCCGACATTCATCCGACTAGGTACACCCAAGGGGTTGAGTACGATGTCCACTGGTGAACCATCTGCTAAATATGGCATATCTTCCACTGGTAATATCCGAGAAATAATCCCTTTATTACCGTGGCGTCCTGCCATTTTGTCGCCTACTTGGATTTTGCGCTTCTGTGCTACATACACCCGAACCACCATATTGGCTCCCGGTGGTAGTTCATCGCCTTGTTCACGGGTAAACAGGCGCACGTCAACGACGCGTCCTTTTTCGCCGTTAGGAACTCGCAGAGAATTATCTCTAACATCCCGCGCTTTTTCACCAAATATGGCTCTTAAAAGTTTTTCTTCTGGTGGTTGGTCAGATTCACCTTTAGGTGTAACTTTTCCTACCAAGATATCTCCCGCTTCTACCCAAGCACCGATGCGGATAATACCTTGTTCATCTAGCTGACGTAAGGCATCTTCCCCCACGTTGGGAATTTCTCTGGTGATTTCTTCTGGTCCCAGTTTCGTCTGGCGGGCCTCAATTTCATATTTTTCAATGTGAATTGAGGTGTAGACATCATCCTGCACCAGTCTTTCGGAAATCAAAATTGCGTCTTCGTAGTTGTAGCCTTCCCAAGGCATATAAGCGATGACGATATTTTGTCCCAATGCCAATTCACCACCTTCGGTGGATGAACCATCAGCTAATACCTGACCAGCCACAACCCGCTCACCAATCCGGACAAGGGGTTTTTGATTTAAACAGGTATCTTGGTTGGATCTTTGGTACTTGGAAAGTTTGTACTTAATTTCTGAGGTACCAGCTTTGGGACGGACGCGAATTTCTGTGGCATCTACATAAGTGACATCACCATCGGTACGGGAGACGATTACCATCCCCGAGTCTCTAGCGCCTTGAGCTTCTAAACCAGTTCCTACCAAAGGACGCTCTGGTTTGAGTAGGGGTACGGCTTGCCGTTGCATGTTGGAACCCATCAGCGCTCGGTTGGCGTCGTCATGTTCCAAAAAGGGAATCATGCTGGTAGCCACGGACACGATTTGTACCGGAGATACAGCTACATAATCTACTTGTTCTGGCGTTGTGGTAGCCCAGTCTTGGCGATAGCGTACTGGTACTTGTGGCCCTTTGATGTAACCATTTTCATCTAAGGGAATGTCACCTGTGGCAGTCCGTAAGTCGTCTTCTTCGTCGGCTGTCATGTATACCGGCGGTAAGTCAAACCGCACCCGCCCGTTTTCTACTGGTCTAAAGGGTGTTTCTAAAAATCCGTATTGGTTAACTCGTGCGTGAGTCGCCAAGGAACCAATCAAACCAGCGTTGGGGCCTTCTGGTGTCTCAATGGGGCAAATACGTCCGTAGTGAGAGGGATGAATATCTCGTACGGCAAATCCGGCGCGTTCACGAGTTAAACCACCAGGGCCTAGGGCACTAAGACGGCGTTTGTGGGTCAGTTCTGCTAAGGGATTGGTTTGATCCATGAACTGACTTAATTGGCTGGAACCAAAGAATTCTTTAATGGCTGCTACCAATGGTTTGGGGTTCACCAGGGATGCTGGGGTTAACACTTCGGCATCCGATACAGTCATCCGTTCGCGGATAATTCTTTCTAGGCGATTTAATCCTACCCGCACCTGGTTTTGTAGCAGTTCACCGACACTTCTCACCCGCCGATTGCCTAAGTGGTCAATGTCATCTATATTACCAATATCGTATTCTAGGTTGATTAGGTAATCTACTGCTGCCAAAATATCCCCAGGCGTTAAGACACGCATGGTATCGGGGACAGACAACCGTAGTTTTTTGTTGAGTTTATACCGACCAACTCGACCCAGGTCATAACGTTTGGGGTCAAAGAACCGGGAATCTAACAATTGTTGCCCACCTAACACTGTAGGTGGTTCACCAGGGCGCAGTTTCCGATATAACTCCATCAGGGCTTCTTCTTCGGAAAACTGCCCTTCTTTTTCGATGGTTTTTTGGAAATATTCGGGGTGGCGCAGGGCATCAAAAATTTCGTTATCTGATAGTCCCAGGGCTTTCAATAGTACTTGTGCCGAGAGTTTACGGGTTTTGTCGATGCGTACCCACACCAAATCGTTACGGTCTGTTTCAAATTTCAGCCAAGCTCCCCGGTTAGGAATTAAGCTAGCTGAATAGGTACGCCGCCCGTTTTTGTCGATTTCTGATTTGTAGTAAACTCCAGGCGATCGCACTATCTGGTTGACAATCACTCGCTCGGCTCCGTTAATAATAAACGTGCCGCGATCTGTCATCAAAGGCAGATCCCCAATAAATACTTCTTGCTCTTTGATATCCCCTGTTTCTTTGTTTAACAGGCGTGTGGGTACATACATTTGGACAGCGTATGTACTATCCCGCCGTTTAGCTTCTTCAACGCTATACTTTGGCTCCTTAAGTTTGTAGTTCTGACCTAAAAAGTGCAGTTCTAGTTTGCCTGTGTAGTCTGTAATCGGACTAAAGGAGTTGAGTTCTTCTATCAGCCCTTCTTCCAAAAACCAGCGAAAGCTTGAACGCTGGATCTCAATTAAGTCGGGCAACAAAAAGGCGGATTCCATATATGTTTCTGTAGTCATGCCTCTACCTTCGTCAACCTGGTTAAACTTTATTTAGAAGACACTGCTTTTGGACGGTTTTAACCGCCACGCTGTGTCCATAGCTGTTGGGGAACTTCTCCTAATGCCACCTGTGATTTCCAGGTGTAGGCAAACGCAGCAATTTAAGCTGGAAAGAGAATTGTTGGCAAGGGGGGTAATCGCCCTTGCTGTCTATCAAGGGACGCTACAATCCAGCTATTAAGTTGATTCCTCAATAACAGATGGCTGAGATATTTGTGAATTTGTTTCGCTTTCCTCACGTCCCCTCCCAAAAGCGCGTGAATTAGTCTACGCAAATCTAGACTACTGTGCCCTCAATTCACCATTTATACTGCTGGTGGTCTCCTAAGACACAGGGAAAGAGCCGCTTACATAGTCGGCTCTGATTCGGATTTTTAACTTGATTTTGGTGGGTTTTACTCACAAGATAATTTACGTTTAACAATTTTCTATAGGTTAAATACAGCACAGGCGCTATTTTGCCAAAATCTAGGTGACTGTTTTGCTAGCATCAGTCAAGCATTGAGAACATCCGCATGTAGAGATTGGGTGGATGGTCAAGTTGATAACAGTACAGTATTCAGCTTAAAAGTTTTCAATTCCTTCCTTTATCATTATGGCGCAATTAAAATGTTTTGGAGGGATTAATCTTAGCATACTTTTGTCCTCCTAGAGTTTTATTTTTTCACTACAACCTACGATATAGATAGGCAAGCTTTATAGTGTCAGCCCAAATAGTTTACAGGCGTTTTGGGTGGTTTGATTGGCGATCGCTTCTGCTGTTTCCCCACGCAAATGAGCTACTTGCTCCGCTACATAGCGGACATAGGCAGGCTCGTTGCGTTTTTCGCCCCGTTTGGGTACCGGAGCTAAAAAAGGGCAGTCTGTTTCAACTAGTAGGCGATCGCTGCTCACCATGGCGGCTGAGGCTTGGATCGCTTTAGCGTTTTTGAATGTTACTGTCCCGCTAAAGCTGATATAAAAGCCTAAGTCCAGAAACCATTGAGTTTCTTCTGGTGTCCCACCCCAACAATGCATGACACCCCTAATGCTTTCGCCTTTGATATCCTGCCATTTTTGCAATATTTCCCTGACTTCTTTGGCCGCATCACGACAATGGATAATCACTGGTAAATTGAGTTCAGAGGCGATCGCTAGTTGTGCTTCAAACACTAGGCACTGCTGCTCATAGTTTTCAGCTTTGTAAAAATCCAGTCCCATTTCGCCAATGGCTACGACTTTCGCTTCTGAACTAGCCAAAGATTGGATTTCGGCTGCTGACTCGCTATGCCATTTATCGGCATCTAAAGGATGCAATCCCACGGCAAAACTCAATTCAGGAAATTGGTAGGCTATGGCTTGAATACTGGAAAATTCTGATGGCTCAACACAGGAATGTACTAAACGCACTACACCCGCTTCTTGCCATCGCGATCGCACTGATGCTAAATCTGGTTGAAAGGTATCAAAGTTGAGATGGACGTGGGTGTCAATCAGCTGCATTGTCGTTATTGGTCGTGAGTCAGTTGTCATCAGTCAGCGCACAGTAATCAGTGATATTGACTGATTACTGATGACTGAATTACTCAGCAGCTACCTGTGTAAGAGGCTTGAGTTTGTTAGCCAATCTCGATTTTTTCCTGGCACCATTATTTGGGTGGAGAACACCCCGCTTGACGGCTTTGTCGATTTTGCTGTAAGCCTCGGACAGCCGTACCTGGACTTCTTGCTCTAATTCTGAGTTAGGATTAGCTGCATAGACTTCTACTGCGCTAAAGTACTTTTTCATCAGCGTTTTGACTGCTGACTTGTAAGCTTTATTACGCAGACGATTGCGTTCTCCGATTTGGGCGCGTTTAAGAGCAGACTTTGTATTCGCCACAGTCAATTCCAAAAAGACTATTAATATGTACACACACTACTAGACTTACTAATATAGCATCCATATTGCCAATGTCAGAATTTCTGAAAAAATTTTTGTCATTAGTCATGGATTACTTTCCCCAATCCCCACTCCCTACTTATGAAAAAATACGTTAAAATAAATTACTCGCATAAAATAGTAATCCTAACTTCTCACCACTGACCAAAATGTATCTATCTCCAAGGGGATAGACATTTTAGAAGGCATAAACTGTGAAAGGTTGAAATTCAGGGGTTGAAATATCAAAGTGTAGAGAACTTAAATATTGCGTCTCTACAAATGTTAACTAATAAAGTAGAAAAATACACAAAAATTATACTCAGACTTTCACCTTCCTCCTGAATTTAAGGAAAACTGGATGTGCAAATATGCCACCAGTAAACCCACAGGGAGTGCAGGGAGGAGTATAAGGGTAGTGGAATTGGCACATCCTCTCCCTGCCGTAAACCGAAGAGCTTGCCATTAAGGTGAGCTACCTAGGCACATCGGACTGAGCAATTTAGTTGCCTTCTCAAGCAAACCATGTGCTGGCAGCCTTGGGAGTATCAAAAAAATCCAGGTTAAGCTAGAGAAGAGAATCAGGATTAGCTTGGCAACCCCGTGGGTCAAGAGCAAAACTGATTCTGAGGCGGAAGTATTCTAACTAAATTTTGGCATTCTCCTTACTCCATGCTGCGAATCATTACTCAGCAGGCAGACGTTAGAGCCGAACTACAACGTATCTGCGATCGCACCCACGATGAACAGGTGCTTCACAAAGAAGCAACTGTGCGCGAAGTATTGCAAGCAGTGAAGCGCCAAGGCGATAAAGCTGTGTTGCATTATACAGCCGAATTTGACAACCAAACCCTAAGACTAGAAGAATTGCGGGTTACAGGCTCGGAACTGGATGCAGCTTATCAACAGGTGTCGAAGGAGTTGCTCCAGGCGATTCAGTTGGCTTGTCGCCAAATTGAAGCATTTCATCGTCAGCGTGTCCCCAAAAGCTGGGTACATTTTGGCGAAGATGATGTGGTACTGGGCAAACGCTATACCCCTGTAGACCGAGCAGGGTTGTATGTGCCTGGCGGTCGTGCTGCCTATCCCAGTACTGTACTTATGAATGCTATTCCAGCCAAAGTAGCTGGTGTACCTCGTGTAGTCATGCTAACACCACCAGGCGTCGGGAAAGCGATTAACTCAGCCATTTTGGTAGCTGCTCAAGAAGCTGGATTACAAGAAATTTATCGTGTTGGCGGGGCACAAGCGATCGCGGCTTTAGCCTACGGTACAGAAACGATTCCTAAGGTTAATGTAATTACTGGCCCCGGTAATATTTATGTCACCCTAGCGAAAAAACTTGTTTACGGCACTGTCGGGATTGATTCTTTGGCAGGGCCTAGCGAAGTGCTAATCATTGCTGATGAAACAGCTAATCCAGTAAATGTTGCGGCTGACTTGTTGGCGCAAGCCGAACACGATCCAATGGCGGCGGCTATTTTGTTGACTACAGATCCAGCTTTAGCTAAAAACGTGCAAGTAGCGGTGGAAAGACAGTTGGTGGATCACCCACGACGGATAGATACTGAAAAAGCGATCGCTCACTATGGCTTAATTGTCCTTGTGGAGTCACTGGAAGCAGCAGCCGAACTTTCCAATGAATTTGCTCCCGAACATTTAGAATTAGAAGTTAAAGATCCTTGGGCAGTCCTTCCTAACATTCGCCACGCCGGGGCAATTTTCTTAGGATACTCTACACCAGAAGCTGTAGGAGACTATTTAGCAGGGCCCAATCACACCTTGCCGACTTCCGGCGCTGCCCGCTACGCTTCATCTTTAGGAGTAGAAACTTTCCTCAAACACTCCAGTATCATTCAATATTCACAAACTGCACTGCAAAAAGTAGCTGGCGCAATTGACGTGCTGGCAACAGCCGAAGGCTTACCTTCCCACGCCGATTCAGTCCGACGCCGAATTCAGCAAGAAGAGTGATTTGGAATGTTTAATGTTTTCCTATACTATTCAAAGTGCTGGGTATAAACTCAGTTGCTTCAGTGCTTTGAGTAATCAACAGTGTCTTCACATATATGACTACAGCTATATATCTTAGATGCTGACACCAAGGCTGTAACTGCCAACCAACTGTATCAGGTAATTATATTAAGGGGTCTACCTTTTAGGAGATGAGCGGTGCTAAAAAATGTTTTGGTAGCTCTAGACGGTTCGGAAATTGCAGAAAGAGTAATTCAAACTTTAAATGATTTAGTATTTTCCCCCGATACCAAAGTCATTCTCTGTCATGTATTTCCGACCCCAGAATCAGAGATGGAACTACCCGCAGATCGCCCTCATCCAGAGTCCCCAACACTTCCTTATTTCCAGATTGAAAAACAGCTACAATCTTACAAAGAAAATTTATCAGTCAACTGTGAATTAGAGATGGTAACAGGCGATCCGGCTGACGAAATTATTCGCCTGGCTAATATTTACAAAACTGACTTGATCCTAATTGGCAGTCGGGGGTTAACAGGGATGAAGCGAATCGTCCTGGGTTCTGTTAGCAGTCAAGTAGTAGAAGAGGCTAATTGTTCAGTATTAGTGGTTAAGCCGAGTAAAAATTAAGTAGCATCAGGTAAATAATTCAAAGTTTGTAGTGAGTTAGCGCGGTCTTGGGGGTTTCCCCCATGAGCGACTAACGTAAAGCCCTGACGGGCATAGCTGCGCTTACCGCGCAGCGTGCCGGAGGCATTACCCGTAGGGTCAGGACTTTAGTCCTAATAACCTTGAAGAAGCGATGAATCGCTTACTACGAACGAGAATTTTATAGCCAAGCATGAAAGAGAGACTGAGGACTGGGGACTAGTATTTTTACTCAGCACTCAGCACTCAGCACTCTTTAATTTGTCAAAAACTGACGCAAACTCAACAAACTTAAGGTTTGACCCAAATTCAAGGGTAGAATGGAAACTCCTTCCAAGCGTGACTGCACCCAACCTTCTCCCCAGTACCATTCGTGAAAGCCATCAATGCCTCCACTAAGTAGCAAGCGTAAACAGTTGGGTTTTGCCACATCTACTTGATGATGGATGGGAACTGGCCCTGTCCAAGTTGTAAACTGAAATCCTGTGTGCAGTTCTTCTGGCATTCCTGGGGCAAAACTTTGCCCTACAAGCCATTTATTTAGTTGGTCAGGATGCAGGAGACTGTCACCAATTGCATTGGCGGATGCGGCGATTTCTATCCGTAGTTGGCTTTGTTGAAAATTACCCAGCATTTTTCAGAATTGCTTAAAGGTGAAAGATCACTCTTGATGAATTGTAGTTCTAATATTGCAAATACAATCACAGGTGACCACGGCATCACTTTTCTACTAAATGAGAATTTAGAATAGAGAAGATAGACTTGTTAAGAAATGTAAGGGTTTTCATGGCAGATCAATTAATTCGTGCCACAGCAGCAGAAGGTGGGATTCGGGCTGTAGGAGTGATCACCACTCGTTTAACAGAAGAAGCAAGGCAACGTCACAAGCTGTCCTATGTGGCCACAGCAGCACTGGGTCGGTCTATGGCGGCAGGCTTATTGATGGCTTCTAGCATGAAGCGTACTGGTTCTAGGGTGAATGTCCGGGTCAAGGGCGATGGACCTTTGGGTGGTATATTGGTAGATGCAGGCTTAGATGGCACAGTACGCGGCTATGTCGGAAATCCATCTATAGAATTGCCTCCTAATGCCAAAGGTAAGCTAGATGTTGGTGGTGCAGTAGGTGAAGGCTACCTCTATGTAGTGCGGGATATCGGTTACGGCTATCCTTACTCTAGTACGGTGGAACTAGTTTCGGGTGAAATAGGCGACGATGTGGCACACTACCTAGTAAATTCTGAACAAACACCTTCAGCTTTGGTTTTAGGCGTGTTCGTGGGAGCAAGTGGAGTAACGGCTGCTGGAGGTTTGTTAGTGCAAGTTTTGCCTAAGGCTGCCAGAGATGAAGCCCTCGTAGAAACGTTGGAATCACGGGTAGCTAGTTTAGCTGGATTTACGCCATTGTTACAAGCTGGTAAAACTTTGCCAGAAATTTTTAATGGCCTATTAGGAGACATGGGGCTGATCATCTTTCCTGAAAGTCAAATGCTACGCTTCCATTGTGGTTGCTCTTTTGACCGTGTACTGGGAGCATTAAAAATTTTGGGAGAAGAAGAATTGCAAGACATGATTATTAAAGATGATGGTGCTGAGGCGACTTGTGACTTTTGCGGTCAAGTTTATCAGGCAAGTAGCGATCACCTGGCTCGGTTAATTGTGGACTTGCAAACAGAATCTTCTGTTTCTGGTTAAGGTATAAAAGGGCACTTAAAAAAGCAATTGTTAGTGGTATTTGTGGAAAAGACCATGTTAAAAGTAGCTTTTAAAATATGAGAAAGTTACCATAGCAACATCGGAATTATCAGCCTAAAACAGATCGCTATTCAACTATTTTGGTGTGAGAGATGACAGAGCGGGATATTCCAGAAAGTTGGCCCCCATCTAGAGCAGGAGAGCCAGATGATATAAAAAGATTATCTCGAACGCCACAATTCGGTGAAACTCAAGCATTTGGTATCCCAGCTACTGGTTCTACCTCTAAGTCAGTGAAGCGACAAATACAAGACAATTCCGGATTACCTTTACAGCATCAGTCAGCAGAAACTAGTTTACCCAGCAAAGGTGCTAGAAAATGGCCGCGCTGGATGAAAAGCTGGGTGTTGTGGGCAGTAACGTTAACGTTGATTCCTGGCAGTGTGGGATTTTTAGCGATGGCAATGTTGCTAAAGCTACCAACTGCCCCCAGTTGCCCAGCGATTTTTTGGCCTTTGGCTAGTGCGTCAGTGCGGCTGCATTGCGCTCAGTTAGCGGCTTCTAAACAGAATGTGAATGACTTATTGCAAGCGATCGCTTTAGTTAAAGAATTGCCACAAGAACACCCCCTGCGGGGAGAGATTGATCGTTTTTTAGAAGAATGGTCTAAGGAGATTTTGCAGTTAGCAGACCAAAGTTTCCAAGCAGGCAATTTAGAAGAAGCGATCGCGACTGCGCGGAAAATACCTGAAGACCTCTCGGCATATAAATTAGTAGACGAACAAATTGCTAAATGGGAGTCAACTTGGTTTAAAGCAGAAGGTATATACAAGGACGCAGAAGCCGAACTACAGCAACGGCGTTGGCAATCAGCATTTATGCTATCCGCTAAACTACTGCGTGTAGATAATCAATACTGGGCAAGTACTAAGTACGATCAATTAAACAACCTGATTGCATCAGCTAGGGAAGATGGTGAGAAGTTAACAAAAGCCGAAAGTTTAGCAGATAGCAAAGTAGTAGATAATTTACTAGAAGCGATTAAGCTAGCCGAGTCGATTAAGCAAGAAAGCTACCTTTATCAAACAGCTCAAGAATTGATTCCCGCATTTGGTCGGAAAATGCTGGATTTAGCCCAGGCAAATCTGGATAAAAAGGATGCAGATACAGCTTTAGATATTGCTAGACAAATTCCCGATAATACACGCTTGCAGACAGAAGTCGCAGACTTTATCGCTTTGGCTGATGCTCAAAGAAGTGCATGGATAGGTACGGTATCTAGTTTAGAAACAGCGATCGCCCAAGCGCAGCAAATTGACCCCTCCAGGTCAGTTTATGATCAAGCACAACAATTGATTGCCCGTTGGCAATTGGAAATTGAAGATGTGGCCCGCCTAGAAAAAGCGCGGACACTTGCTAGCCAGGGAACGTTGGAATATTTGTCAGCCGCGATCGCCGAAGTACAGCTGATCCCCAATAACAACCCCCGCGCCTCAGAAGCTAGGCAAGAGAGGAATCGTTGGCGTTCTCAGGTGGAGACTATCGAAGATAGACCTTATTTGGAACGCGCTGAACAAATTGCCTGGCTGAATGATATTAACTCCTTGCAAGCAGCGATCGCTGAAGCTGGTCAAATCCGTCGGGGTCGGGCGTTGTATCCAGAAGCACAAAGAAAAATTCGTACATGGACAGCAAAGGTACAGCGAATCCAAGACCAACCGTACTTAGATCAAGCCCGAATACTAGCGCAGAGTGGTGATCTCACGGGTGCTATTAATACAGCTCAACCACTGGCACTGTCAGGGCGATCGCTTGCTGGTGAAGCAAAGTCGGCGATTGAGGATTGGCAAGGACAAATCCGCGCTAGAGAAAACTGGAATAGAGCAAAAGAGGTGGCAGTCACTGGCACACCAGAAGCTTTGGTTCAGGCAATAGGACTGGCTGATAGAGTGCCCAGAACTAGCCTCTTGCGGATGGATGCAAACATTGCGATTAACCAATGGAGCCAGCAATTATTGGATATTGCCCGTTTTCAGGGGAATTCTGATATTCCTCGAGCTATTGAGACTGCTAAGTTGATTCCCAGTAGTAGTACGGCTTACAGAGCGGCGCAAGAACAAATTAAGAATTGGCAACAGTTGCTTAATCCTGAACCTTTACAGTTTGAACCAATCACACCTATCCGTGAGCAGTAATTTTTAATGCTTGTAAATCAACCTCTTGCAGAAGGCTCTTTTGCAGGAGGTTGATTTTTTGTCCCAAATATTCATAACTTGGCAGCGATGGATGACAAGTAATTTACCAAACATGATATTAACTTGATACTGTTAAAACATTGACCTACTCTGCGATCGCTGGATATTCTTGATTATTTATTCGTCGTAAATTTACAAAGTGAGTGAATTAATAAAGTTTTGACTAAGTAGAGGACAGTAATTATTTACATACTTAAGTATATTTTATATATTTAGTAACATAGATTCAGTTGTAGTGAAAACCACAAGACTTACTAAAAGCTAGTTGATTTAGCAAGTATTCTGGCAAATACGAAAAACATAAAGTTAGTGTTTTGTAGTCAGGTAGCTTACCGATTAAAGCACTGATGAGTTTGTCGTGCCAATTTGCACATAGAAATTGTAATCCCAATGAAAACTGCCTTGTTGAATTTATTCAAGCCTTCTTTATTAGCTGCTGGTATTGCGGCTGCATCTTTGGCTATGATGCCAAGTTCGGCTCAAGCCTTCAGTATATTGTTTGGCCCCGATAGTTTTTCTTCTAATCCCACTCGCACTGGTTCGTCTGCAAAGGTAGACTTCAACTTCTCTCAGGTGGGAAGTGATGTTTTACTCGATTTGGCTCTGACAAACACTACTGGTCAAATTCCTACTTTTGGAGATGGTGCAACTGAGTCAACTTTAGTTGGTTTTGGGTTTGATATTTTGGATGGATTGACATTCGCTTACAATCCACTGTCCAGTACTTTTACACAGCTTTATGGTAATTCATCTTTAACTTCTCAGACTGTATTGGGTTCAGCTACGCTCCAACCCTTTGGCACGTTTGACGTTGGTATTCGCTCCGCAGGGCCAGGAAACTTTAATGGTGGTAATCCACAGCAAGGTTTAGATGAAGGTCAATCTACTAATGTTAGCTTTACTTTAAGTGGTGCTAACCTGAATGCTGCTGATGTTGAGAGCGAATTTCTAAGTGGATTTCAGTCTGGCACACTGCGGGTAAGCACTCGCTTTCAGAGTGTAAATGCTGGTGAAAGAAGTGACAAATTGCTAGGAGGTAATATTGTCAAAAGAAGAGTACCGGAACCAGCGACTTTGGCGGGTATCGGTTTGGTAGCTGGAGTAATGGTGATATCACGTCGTCGCAAGGCTATCAAGTTTGCATAGATTTTAGTTGTCATGGAAATTAATGGAAAGTTGGTTTAGAATCACGATGTGGTTTTAAACCTTTTTTTGTATATAATTTTGAATGACCAAAATATCGGGCGATGAGAAATCGTGGCGGCGCAAGAACCACCAGATATCCCCACATCAGATTTGAATGCCAGAAATACCGGATGATTAGAAATCGCGGCTATACAAACTAAACCCGCCTACACGGGTTTCAGTATTTAGTAATTGGAACTACTGAAAGAAATGGCGTTAGTTTCCCAAACTAAGTTTCAATCCCTGATAGGGATTATCAGTAATTGGAACCTACTCCCCAACGCTCAATTCCCCTCAAAGCACTGTTTCAATTCCTGATAGGGATTATTAGTAATTGGAACCAGCCAGGGGCTATACCGGGGAAAAATATGGTTACTAGTGTTTCAATCCCTGATAGGGATTATTAGTAATTGGAACAAATTAGGGAAGTAAATTATAAAATTTCATCTATTGTTTCAATCCCTGATAGGGATTATTAGTAATTGGAACCTTGGGATTGCAATATATCGGGGCGAAATGAAGGTTTCAATCCCTGATAGGGATTATTAGTAATTGGAACAATTCCTGGTCGTGCCGTGGGATTTAATTTGATGCTAGAGTTTCAATCCCTGATAGGGATTATTAGTAATTGGAACGGAAATTAGAGAAGCGGCGTTGCAAATTATTGCTGGTTTCAATCCCTGATAGGGATTATTAGTAATTGGAACCCTTGTTAGTTAGCAGCTTACCCTTGCCTACAATTTTGTTTGTTTCAATCCCTGATAGGGATTATTAGTAATTGGAACCAGGGCAGAGAGTAGCTAGGTTGGGGCGATCGCTGTTTCAATCCCTGATAGGGATTATTAGTAATTGGAACCCAATTGTCGAGCCTCCAGCGAACTTCAACACGTTGTTTCAATCCCTGATAGGGATTATTAGTAATTGGAACGGCTCAGACAGCCAAGCAACTAAATTGCTCAGTAAAGTTTCAATCCCTGATAGGGATTATTAGTAATTGGAACTTTAAATTCAGGTGCTATATTTCCTGAAGAAATTAGAAGTTTCAATCCCTGATAGGGATTATTAGTAATTGGAACTGCCAAAGCCTAGTATCTCATTGGCTTGAAAATCTGTTTCAATCCCTGATAGGGATTATTAGTAATTGGAACAGGACACGGATACGTGATATCATAAGAAAAACCGTTTCAATCCCTGATAGGGATTATTAGTAATTGGAACTGACCAACTAGGGTTTGACGACTGGACAAGCGATGTTTCAATCCCTGATAGGGATTATTAGTAATTGGAACAATAAGATTGTGAAGGATTACGATTTAGTCGTCTCGTTTCAATCCCTGATAGGGATTATTAGTAATTGGAACAAAAACGGAGAAAAAATGAAAGTTACAGTTTTTCAGTTTCAATCCCTGATAGGGATTATTAGTAATTGGAACCCGTTGGCTATACGCAGATATCCCAGGTAAACCGCGTTTCAATCCCTGATAGGGATTATTAGTAATTGGAACGATTCATAGCAAAAAGCTTGAGCGCAGAATCAAAGTTTCAATCCCTGATAGGGATTATTAGTAATTGGAACTACTTGGCGTTCTGTAGTTCAATTTTGTCGCTATGTTTCAATCCCTGATAGGGATTATTAGTAATTGGAACCGAAATTGCTTGAATTGATGATGCAATGTCAATTCGTTTCAATCCCTGATAGGGATTATTAGTAATTGGAACTATTTTCTCGACAGAGTTCAGGGATGTATACCTTGTTTCAATCCCTGATAGGGATTATTAGTAATTGGAACTTTTTGCAGGGTTATGATTCCTTGTTCCACTAACTGAGTTTCAATCCCTGATAGGGATTATTAGTAATTGGAACCTAACCATTAAAGCCCCAGTTGTGGGCTATTAGTTTGTTTCAATCCCTGATAGGGATTATTAGTAATTGGAACTTACTTGCTGCATCGGGAACACTAGGAGCCTCACGGGTTTCAATCCCTGATAGGGATTATTAGTAATTGGAACTGGAAATACTGATAACACACGACTGATCGTTTTTGTTTCAATCCCTGATAGGGATTATTAGTAATTGGAACTCAAGATCAATGATTCCGGGGTTTTATTTTCTTGTTTCAATCCCTGATAGGGATTATTAGTAATTGGAACCTGTTATTTCAATGGCAATAAAGTCTGGATTCTCCGTTTCAATCCCTGATAGGGATTATTAGTAATTGGAACAAACAAAAGAAATTATTTTAATTCGTCTCGACAGGTTGTTTCAATCCCTGATAGGGATTATTAGTAATTGGAACCACTGATACAACAGAAAGATTGTTGGAATTTAAGTTTCAATCCCTGATAGGGATTATTAGTAATTGGAACTATTGTATCCACCAGATTCTCAAAATGATTCAGAGGTTTCAATCCCTGATAGGGATTATTAGTAATTGGAACGGTGTTTTGTGCGATCGCCTGAAAGTACTGTTGTGACGTTTCAATCCCTGATAGGGATTATTAGTAATTGGAACCCAACGCTCTCGCAAAGTGCAGCTAATTGGCCCTCAAATGTTTCAATCCCTGATAGGGATTATTAGTAATTGGAACCGGGTCTTCGCCGCACGGAAGTAAAAGGAAATTATGTTTCAATCCCTGATAGGGATTATTAGTAATTGGAACCTGAATTTCACCAGCTTCTTCTAGCTTTTTACGGTTTCAATCCCTGATAGGGATTATTAGTAATTGGAACTTTTGATGGTGATGTCGCCCTAATATCTACGGATGTTTCAATCCCTGATAGGGATTATTAGTAATTGGAACGCTACGCTCGAGACCGATCAATTCGGCTTCGAGGTTTCAATCCCTGATAGGGATTATTAGTAATTGGAACACAAAAGATATGGATTTTGGAAATACAGCGATCGCTGTTTCAATCCCTGATAGGGATTATTAGTAATTGGAACCTTTGCTAGGGGTTAAAACCATCACCCTTTTGTTTCAATCCCTGATAGGGATTATTAGTAATTGGAACCTTGCTGACTAATTTATGGAGAACTACCTACATCTCGTTTCAATCCCTGATAGGGATTATTAGTAATTGGAACCGCCCGCATCTGAAAGCATTGATATATTTGGTTTTCAAGGTACAGTTTCGTCAATTGCAACCTAAGATAGCTTTTCAGGCATTGGGTTGTCAAGAGTGACATTTGAGAAAATCACCTCAAAGGCATTTACAGCAAAGATTTGGTTAGTTAGCGTCAACCTCAATATTGGTGTAGAGGGTTCAAACCCAGATGGGATAGGCTTTTGAGGCGCAAAATCTCAACTCTTTTGTAAAACACCTACTGGTTGACGCTAAACTCTAGGCAAAAAATACTGTGGTGTCGATTGGTATTTCACCACCGATGCGCTCAACTTTTCCCTGACAGCAAGCGCAGAGGAAATAAAACCGGATGCTGTCTTGGTCTGGTTTGATGATTTTAGACAAGCGCGATCGCAGTTTAGCATACTGAGTCTGGGTGAGGTCGCACTCAAATACTGAATACTGCATCCACTGTCCGTAAGATTTGAGAATTTTGTGAATTTTGGTGCGGCGCTTGTCTTCGGATATATCGTAGGAAATTACTAAAAACATATAATTGAGTAATTATTTCATTACTAATGGGGGATATTTGTCAACTTCTCCCATGAGATATTTAGCAAGTAAACGGCCTTGAATTTCAAATGATTCTTGATAGGTATGCTGTTTTTGCAGGACGGGATGCTTAAATTTAGTCAGTTTCTTTTCTTGATATAACCGCAGAAAAATATGTAACCCTTCTTTGGTGAGTGAAACTGCATTGCTGACTGGTTCTGTAATAAAGTCTTTGGGTGCAAGCATCCGGCGATTAATTGCTGTGAGAACAACAGCATCTACTATTAAAGGTCGAAATTCTTCCATTAAATCTAAAGCTAAGGAAGGTCTGCCATATCGCTCTGTGTGCAGGTATCCTAAATAAGGGTCAAAGCCAACAATATTTAAAGCTCCCTGAATGTCGTGACGCAGTAAAGAATAACCTAAACTGAGAAGTGAGTTGACTGGATCTGTGGGAGGACGGCGGTTACGGGTGGTAAAGTTAAAGTTATCAACGCGAATTAGTTGATTAAAACAGCCAAAATATGCTGCACTACCAGCACCTTCGTAACCTCTGATGGAATTAATTGAATTGGCTTGCTCAAGGGATGCGATCGCGTTAGATAATTGAGTGATGCTAGCATTTAAATCTAGTTCGTAACGGCGCTGTGTTTGTAATAATGTTTGGCGATAGTTTTTGAGTTTTCCTCTGACGAAACTTTGGGTAACGTGGACTGCTTGTGCTGATTCACCGGCGGCTTTCCATTGTGCAGTGCGGACAAAAATATTTTTCCCCATGTCGGGTTCTAAACGAGCGAGATATTTACCGTTAGTTGTGAGAAAAGTTAGTGATTTCTTTTGGTTAATTAGTTCGGCGATCGCAGCAGGGGTAATATTGGCTCTACCCATGATTACTAAGCCGTCAATTTTAATCAGAGGTACGTCTAAAATGGTTTTTTTCTCATAGTTGATATTCAGGCGTTCATCAACTTTGCAAATGAATGCGTCTTCTTGTGTGATGTAAACTGTTCCCATGATATTTTAATTTTGATTTGGTTATGTTCATTATTAGCCTGGCGACTGGAAGTCACGGCTACACAAACGTAGGCGCTTTGCGGCTTCCCGCAGGGTAGTCCGCCTGCGCGGACTGATTCGCCAGGATGAGGTATGTATTTACAAAATTTGAAACCTTAAAATTAGCTAGCTTCTTGATAGTTTTTAAGTTTGTCAGATGCTTTAGGTAAACATTGTGAGTAAAGGCTGCATCCTTGACAACGTTTGCTGTAAATTGGTTTTGGGATTATACCTGTTGTGAGTAAGTTTGTGACGGCTTGAATTGTAGCGATCGCACTTTCTCTTAGTTCTTGATTAATCTCTACTAATTGTCTTTGATGAGAGTGGGCATAATAGATGTATCCGATGTTTATAGTTTGCCCTGTCATTTCTTCTAAACATAAGGCTTGGGCGCAAACTTGCAATTCATCGTTATCCCATTCGCCTTTGTGTCCTCGTTTGTATTCTACGGGATAGAATTTACCAGCTTCAGCTTCAATTAAATCGGATTTGCCGATGAGTTTATATTTTTCTGATTTCAACCAAATAGCCCGAATTTGCCAAGTTTCATCTCGATTTATATCGCCTGTGGTGTGGACGCGATCGTGTAAAGTTGTGCCTTCAATTGTGTATTGATTATCGGTAAATTCGCCAGCACAAAACATCCGCCAGCAGCGATGTGAACAATAGGCGTATTGGTTTAACGCTGCAATAGGAATATATTCTTCAGGTGATAGGTGATAGGTGACAGGTGACAGATTAGAAGTTTCAGGTAAAAGAATATTAGTGATGTGTTGATTAGTCATTAGCTATTTAATATTCGATGGCGAAGAGAGGTGAGCATTTTGCTGATTTCTGTAATTAGAGATAATGTTGGATTGGCTTGAACTGGAGTGAGATAATTTAGACGTACTGCAAGCATCAAAAAAGTTTCTGTTTCCATTAATGAGCCTTTAGATATTGCTAGAAAATGGGCATAATCATTTTGCTTCCACGTGCGTGACCCTCAGCTATATTGGCAGGAACAGATACTGCTGCACGAGTAACCTGCGATGTAATTCGATAAGTTTCCGTAGTTGGAAAGTTTGTAGTTAATTGATATATATGAACTACCATATCCCTTGATTTTTGCCATACAATTAAATCTCGATGTGACCCAATTTTCATAGGTAACAGGTTATAGGTTACAGTTAGCAAAATATTTGTATGTACCTATTTTTAAGTACATTCACAAATGCTCTAGCATTGCTATACAAGTAGTATTCCCATCTACCTATTATGTTTAACTATCCCCTGTAACCAGTCCCCTATCACCTTCTTGCCATGCCCATACCCATTGTTGTTTTTCGTCCAATTCCTGCATATAAAACAAAGTCAGCTAAAGCATTAATTTGCTTAATTTGTATCGGTTCAATTTCACCTAAAATACGATAACTTACTTCTCCGATAATGCCGATAAATTTGCTGCGAGAGTCGGCTATGATTTCTGTATGTATGTCGATAAAAGCAGGAAATATTGACTCAATAGCGATTTGGGAAAATTCCATACCACTATATTTATTCCATCGAGAAAGTAGGGAATTGAAGACACATTCTCTCGTAGGAAGGGTAGTATCAAATTTTCCTTGACGGAAGGCGGTGGGTGTGGAGAAAATCAGGTCAATTGTGCGATCGCGATCGCTTGCTTGTTCGTATAATTGAGCATAGCTGCAAGCATTCGCCCAAGGTTGGGTAGATTGGGGTGTGCCTTGAATGCTGGTAATGTATAAGTCAGCCGGGCCAAGATGCCAAGGATGATTGGGGTTAAGATTGAGCCATAGTTGGGTAAGTTGGCTAAAGAGTGTGTCATCTAATAGAGAGATGCGCCACCAACAAGGCGTTCCGGCGGGGATAGGTTGCTGATGTGAGTGCTGTAAAATACTGCTGGTTGAAACTTTAAATTTATATTTACTGCGTTCCTGTCCCCTGTCCCCTGTCCTCTGTCCTCTGATTTGTAAAGGAGAGAGGGTAAAAGCTTTATCTGCGGTAGCATCATGCAAGCGATCGCCTAATTTTCGATCTACGGAACTGACAAGAGTTAAAAATAAAGCGTGTAGATGTCTGCCTGTGAGATATTGGGATGGAATAGGCGACTGAGGGAGTAAGTTAAGAATAAGGCTATGAGGCATATAATCAAGTCAAAAGTCAAAAGTTTACTTGCGTTTTTTAGTGGTGGACTGAGCAATTCTCGACTCTACTGTAAACTCTGGTATCTCTGCGAGTTCAGCTTCACTTAAACTATACTGTTCACAAACCAAACTTAAACGCGTTCCTGATGTTTTAACTGGATTGACTGAGTGCATTAAATCACCTTGAAAGTAAAGTAAAGTATTTGCTTGTGGCTTAATTTGTCCCAGTTGGCGTTTGTGCGACTTGAGTATTAGTTCTCCCCCTTCCATATTTTCTGGTACACGTACATAGAGGACGCTAACAAGTGCTGGTGGTTCAACTGTTTTGCAGTAAGAACGCAGCGATCGGTCTATGTGCGGATCAACACGGGAACCTGCTTTCAGTTGTAAGGGATTAAGGTAAAAAGCGTTACATACTGGTTGGAGAGCTAAATCTAGGTATGGCTTGAAGTAAGGGAATTTTTGTTCTACTGTGGGGATGTGCGATCGCTTGAATACAACAGAAAATCCTTTAGTCCCAACAAAATCGCGGTTGAGGTTGTTGGTAGCAAAGTAAGAACAAGCCTGAATTTCTCCCCACAAGTTATTTAAGTAGTCGCTGGGGAAGGCGTTGGGTTGTTGCTGGTAGTGTTTCACGGGGGGTGTGGGGAGTAATCTAGCAATTGTAATTAACTACGAAAACGGTATGCCATTCTCGCTGGAATTTTTAAGTCTTTTAAAGCATCAAACTGGTAATATTCTCCTCTAATTTGCACATTTTGAATTAGACTGACTGGAGGCATATTCACTACATCGTAGCTAATCACTTGATGAGTGAACATCACATCTAAAGGATTTAAAGGATGTGTACAGGTGAATAGTCCTTCATTAGTTTTAGGTTGCGGTAATTGTTCAGTCGTCACCTCAGCTTTACTCATCCATTTACCCAAGCGAATCCACTTTGGTAACGTGATTTGTTTTTCAGAGATTATGAAAAACTCAAATTGACTTTCTGGTGCAATTTCCTTTGCTCTCCCAAAACTAGGGATATTCTTCTGTGTTTTCTCCATTTCAACATGGTAGTTGTTGTTAGCATACTTCCAGGTATTGAGAATGGCTGAATGTTTGATAGAACGAGCCGGAGTAATGTAAATTCCCTGTTGATTGAGTGGTGTTAAATGCTCCTCATATTTTGGCACTTGTTCAGGGCAAAAATAGCGATAAGAATGTTCTTCAGCCACTATAGTAGAGTAGACTTCGCTATCAACTAAACCGAGTGCATAACAGAGAGTATAATTGTGAATTATCGGCTCGGTTTCGTAAAGTCGCCCGATTTCACGAGTAGCAAAATATAGGCTGTCATGTAGTTCTAATTGACATCGGTAGATTATAGCCATAGCTGTTACTTAGCCTTAGCAGCAGTTTTCTTTTTACTAATATGTGTATTGGCATAATTTTTAGCCTCTGCATCAGCTTTTTCTAAAACTGCCTTAATTCCTGTTTCGTCACCTACGAGGCTCTTAACTTCCTGTAGCAGAGGTGAAAAAGCATCACCGATGAAATCAGTATGCACAATAAACTCATTAGCCATTAAAGCCTCAATTGCACTTTTAGCAGCAGTAATTACATCATCTTCATCCAAAGGATCAGGAGGATTGATTGTATGTTGCGCTTTCATTTGGTCATATGTTGCTTGAGTCCAACGCAGATTACTGGTTATTTCTCCATCTGCAAATACAACACCAATTAACTCATTTCTAACGCGACCTGTACGGGTAGTCTGCGCTCCATAGTGGCGAGTTCTGAGGATATTATTAAAAACGTAAAGGAAGCTAGCCTCTGTTGGGTCTTTGAGGGTAACGATACTAGGGAAGAAAACTTGTGGTCTAATATGGTCTTGCTGATTAATGCGACTGGTAACTTCACCAGGTTTAGAACCATTTTCACCCTTAGAAGCCATTGTGCCATTTTCATAGGGAGCGTTAAGCGTAAATGTTTCGTGTGATTCGTCAAAAGCGGTAATTGAAAATGCGGTGTCTACTACAACCTTAGATTTTTCCGAACCAGAATCGCCAATAGCAAAACCGTAAATAATGCAATCAGGATTATCCATTGAAAAATTGACGTTATATTCGCATTCCTCAGCAGTCATCAAGCCATAGTTACGCAGTAATTCTCGACCAACTAAACGCTCTGGTGTAGACTGTTTGCGTTTAAACATTGACAATCGGCTAATTGTAGTTTTATCCTTTACTCCGGCTCTTACCCTGGCTTTATTTAATTCTCCATCTGTTTGAAAGAGAGGATAAGATTCAGTGATCCGTACAGTGAGAAAATGGACATATTTACCCATTGGTTTGTAGGGAATTTCAGATTGAAAAAATTTGGATTCAACGGTTTTGAGAAATGACATAATTAGTCTCCAATGAATGATTTACTATTTGTTTGCATTTACAAACTGAACAGATTTCTCTATTCGGTTTCTACAATTCTTTCGGCGTTTTCTTTGTCATCTTCAAGGCGATAAAGAAATTCACAGGTATCTCGAATTAAATTGAGTTGACGACCTGCTAAACGAGCGCGATCGCCTGCAAATGATTTCTCAAATACCTCCTGTACAAAATAGCTAGCAAAATCTAAAACAGCTTGCCGTTCTTCTTCCCTTCTGCTCATTACCCAACGTCCCTCAGCAGTAGAAGAATGAACGCGATCCATGAGTTTAAAGACTTCCGCCGCTACAGCCGCCACTAATGTTTCTCCTTGAAACACGCTTGATTCAGCTTTAAGAATAGTTTCTGCTGCAATATCGATTGGTTTTAAAACAGCATTAGACTTGGGATTATAACGCTTATTGGCTCGGTAAAATCTGCGATATAAATCTGTTAACATTTTAGGATGATTCAGGCTTGATTCTTCTCCCACAATTAATTGCTCCATATCTTTGTCATATTTAACATAGGGGTCAAAACAAGGGTAAAAATGATAGACATAAAGCCTAACTTTTTCGATTCGCGCTGTTTCCACTCCTTGGTTACGCACCCAACGATTGAGATAAGCGAAAACGTACAAAGGACTGGTTTCAAAATCCTTTGCTAGTTCTGTAAATCTACCCCAGTTGGCATCGTAACCAGTTTTACCTTGTCTAGCATTCACATCTAAATGAATGGCGTAGGCGGCTGTAAGCACATTTAACGGTGCAGGGTACTGAATACCGTTTTCTTGCCAACCTTCCAGAATGTAGTCAAGACGAAATCTGTCTCTTTTTACCAAAGCACGAAAAGCATGAGGCGCACTATCTAAGAAAACGCTTTCCTCAAATTCAGCACCATCATTAAAAGGTGGAATTGGCGACTCAGAAACCACAGTTTTTACATCTAAAATCATCGGGAAAGCAAACGCTAACCAAGTTGGCATTACCCAAGATTCTGTATCTGTGCTATCTCTTCCTGGTGGCAATGCCATGAAGTAAAATGTTAAAGGCTGGTCTTCTGGATAAGAAAGTTTAAATGTGCGGTCTTTGTCAGCCTGAAGACTTTCGTCAATTAAGAAACTATCTACACTTTGGTAATTTTCTCTTGCTAAATTGGCTTGCAAATCCTTACTAATAAAATGATTACGGACGCTGGTATCAAAGCGAGTTTGAGCAATACCATTGTAAGCTTTTTGCAAAAACTTATTAGTTTCTGGTGTGAAGTAGTAAGTCGGGTAAAAATAAAGATAGCGATATTTCCCATCTTCAAATTTTTTTCCTACTGCCTGAGTTTGATTCATGAGAATCTGTCGCAGCATCATTTCAATTGCTGCAATACTTGAGATATTACGTTTAGCATTTGAGCCTCCTAAATGCTGTTTGTTAGTGTAAACCTGTGGAGTAAAAAGAACGGCTGACTCCATTTGTTCTGTGACTGTGTAAGCAGAGTGAGAGATTGAACAAATAAGCTGTCTTCCGCGACTGGATTTCTTCGCAGCATTGTAGTTTGTCAACTCCTTAAAAAAGATTTCGGCTTGCTCTGTAGCTGATTTTTGTTGCGTTTCATTCGGTAGCATAATTACGCGATCGCACCAATCCTTTAAATCTTTCCATTCATCAGGCAGAGTGTACTGATTAATGATTGGTTCAATAACTTCTATCCATTGATTAACAAGACTTTGACAAATCTCACGAACGTTCTCTTGTCCTGGATGAAGTTTCAGGTATTGCGTGGCAATAAAATACCAGTCATAAGCAATACCTCCAGTATCTTTGAGTTGCTGAAGTTCGTTAATTTTGGATTTGTACTCAGATAAATCCAGAAAATCAATGGCTATCTCTGTCAAATTGATAGTTGGGATTGGCGGTAGTTCTTTGTTCTTTTTAATTACGGCTTTAACTCTATCCAGATACTCTTTCCAGAACTTTCCAGTGATTAAAGCTCCTAATTCTGCCAAATGATCTATACGAATGTCTTCTGGGAAATCGATGTCTATATTGGGATCTAAAACACCTTTACGCTGAAATTTAGCTAAATTATTACCTTTATCTACTGCTTTACTGGTTTTGACTTTACTTGGTACTGCATCGACGGTAAATTGCATTAAACCTTTGATGTCAAGGAAAAGATTATAATAGTCGGCATATTTCATCCCAATATTTCCCCGACTAAATCCGACCTTTCGCAGTTGCAGTTGGTTTGCACAGAGTTTTTTGATTGTATTGATAACGCGATCGCTCAATCCTTTGCGATTAATTTTTGGCGCGTCTCTATGAGCTAAATAAATTACTCCTGTAGGTAAGTAAAGCAATATTTCATAGTAAGTGTTCTCTTCAGTGTTAATGCTGGTGTGTGCTTCCATCAAAGCATTATTCACCACATTAGTTAAAACACCCCGGTTCTCAGCAATGCTGTGATAGGTAAATTTCAACTGTCCATCACTCAAATTATGGATAATTTCTTGGAGTCTGGTATTTTCTGCATCTTGGGGATGTTTAACAATTGAAGCGAGGGAATCAGCCAAACAAGTTAAATCAGACAGACTGCGAAGGGTGCGGTCTTTCAAAACAGGATTTAAGCCAAATTCGGAAAAATTCCAGTTAGTATCCCAGCGTCGTTGAGCATTATAAGCCATGCACAACAAATCATCTAAATACTCTCGATAAACTTCTGAGTTATCTGGGTTGATAAACTTATCAAGTCCTAACTGGCGAACTTTTTGATCAATAATTTGCCGATGTTCTGCTAACGGTAACTTACGACAGTCTTCTGGTGCATCAGGAAACTTTTCAAAATCATGTAAAATAAACCCAGCAATTACTAATCTCCGTTCTCTTTCTTTCACCACTCGTCGCACTGTAGTATTGAGTTTTTCTAACCGCTTTTCAATTAAATTAGCGGGAAATAACCCATTAAGTAAGTGAGTATTCAGAGATTGATCAGCTGCATTATCTCGCCTAACTTTAGTTTTACCTTCTGCTTCTCGCTGTTGGTCGATTTCATCAAAGAATTTTCCTCCTTTAGCGGTGACACCAATGGCTATCTTTAGCAAGTTTGGTAAAACATACTCGGCAAAATCTGCCATTACTTTATCATCAGGATTTTCCGCACGAATAGCTTCTCGCAATAACTTGAGTGTGAGTAATTCGCCTTTAGTTTCAATAGTGCGGTCTGAAGAATCACCATCAAATCCAAAGTCTTGATTTAAAAAATCATCTTCTAATTCTTCATTCTGATTTTCCAATAAAGATAGTTGTTGATTTTGTTCGCTGGAGTTGTTTTTTTTACTCATTATCTACATCCAATGAAATTAAATACGTATTTATTTGCCGCACGTAAAGCGGATATTGTTGTAACGCGAAACTAATTGCTTTAAAAACTTCTTTTGGATCTATATCGTCATATTCATGAACCAGTCGATTTCTTAATCCTCCTGATGGTGCTAATTGTGCTGCTAATTCGGTTGAAATGACACCATATTTACCAAGTTCAATAAAAGCCTCAAAGTTAGTTGGCGATTTTCCAGGATTTAGCTTTGACAATATATGGTCGTTGATATCTATCGCTGCTTGAGTCATTAATTGTAGAAGTCTTTCAATAATTAGTTGAGTATCAAAGCTATTTACGTAATCATCCCAACTAATCGCCTCGAATCTTTTCAAATTATCCAGGTAACGAACAATAAACCCTAATCGAGTTGTAATAATTACAGTATCTATATTTTTCATATACCCCATCTTGCTAGAAACTGTTCAATGTTTTTGCGTTGAGTATGTTCAATTTTTTTTATGTCTGAATTACTTAGTAATACTTTTTGTTTAAATTTCTCAAATTCTTTCACCTCATCCTCATACAAAACCTGACCATCACGAGCAACAAAATGTGCTATTAATTCGGAACAATGATTAAGTTGTACAATATCAATATGATCAGCATTTATTTTCAATACTTCGCCAATCAGCATAGGTAATTCAAACAAACCCCCAGTATTACTTTTCGTGTAAGCCTGACGCTGTTCTTCATCACACAAAACAGCAAAATCCCAGTCACTATTTGCGTGTGTGTTACCAGTAGCTCTAGAACCAAACAGGACTAACATTTTTAAGTAAGGTATTTTTTCAGGTAGTTGTAAGGCTAAGTCTTTAATTTCTGCAATTGTTGGGTTATGATTTTGCATTTGCTTATTCTCCAGTTTGGTGAATAAATTAATTAGTAATTAGATACTAATTTTGTAAGTTCCAATGTTAATTCAAGTTTCTGCCACCATTAGTGGCAGAATTTCTAAAGAGGGAAGCTGGACTAAAACTTACTGTCTTAAGATATGGCCTTCTAAGTGGCTTACTCAACCATCAGCCAAGCTAGCTGCTGGGGATTAAGACTGCTTACGCCTGAGCTTAATACCGCAAGCTGATGCTTCCCTCTTGCAAGGGGATTCTCTAATTTAGTTACCTAGAGAAATCCCCAGATAAGCTGTCGAATCAGTTATCCTGCTAACAACCGATACTGAAATTGGTTATGAGCAATTTGCCTTTTTTCAACAAAGTAGCCTTTCTTACGAGCTTCAAACACAGTATGTCCAAATCGAAAACTAACATTTGCTGCTAGTTCATCGCTCGAATGCCATTTACCATCCTTGAGAAGTACAATCAATTTCTCAAGGTTTGTCGATTTGACAAGCATAGTGTTCTCCTAATTTACAAGTTTTGATATACAGCCACAGCAGCCAAAATGCTTGTTATGTTTGAGCTTCAGGATTTGTATAATCTGAAGCTACATAAAACGAAACCTGTTGTCAAGCAATTGTCAAGATTGATTATAAGCTTAGACTTATTCAACGCTTCATAAGCATTGACATATTCAACCTCATCATGAAATACTTTTATATTGAGATAGCTTTACAGGCACATAACAACTTAACTAATCCCTATCAGGGATTGAAACGAATAGGTCTGTGCTTAAAACCGTAAGCTTTTTTCTCAAAAATAATCCCTATCAGGGATTGAAACGTTAAACAACCCATATCTCATCTCCTGTGCTTTTAAATGTATATGCAAGCGTATCTAGCAGTAATGCAGAGTGACCAAAAGCGATCGCATAAGGCGCACTAACATCATGAAAGCTATACTGATCACTAATGGGATAAATCTGAAAGTGCATCGGTAGCCTTAACCGCATCCGCACCTCAGAAACAGGACGGCGAATCACGTAACTAACTAATCCTTCTTTACTCAGTTTTTTACTAATTGCACCAATCCATTGATTGTCAGGTTGCCAAATTTCCACACCAGTCAAAACCTGAACTTTCCAAGCATCGGCTATTGGTTGTAAGTCCCCAGAGTAGGTAAATTTCCAGTTCAGCCGTTCCTCACGGTAGGAACGCAACTTCATAAATGCTAGACAATGAGCAAATCTACCTTTGGCTATGGGTTGTCCGGTGCGTTGTGCGGTTTCTTTAAGTGTCCGTATAAATCCCGCCTCTGTCCACATTTCAATTTCTAAATTGCCCAAAATACCTGGTAAATCATAGGTTTTAAACCTGTCGGCTTCGTTTGTTTCGGTTAAATCGTATAAACCGCATTGCAAAGGACTGGAACCGCGAAAACTATAAGCATCTTCAGCTATGGGATTTCCTGATTTACCTGAAATTGCTTGCCAGTCTTTCGCCCATCCTGAAACACGTCCGGCTATGGAATTCAGCTTGCTTTCAAATACATCCTCACAGGCTTTTTGAAACTGTTCTCGGCTTTGAGCATACTGTTGTTTAATTGTGCGATCGCTTAACTGGCAAAATATCCGAAATGATTGCACAAAAGCCCAACGGCGATAATAACCGCGAAAATCATTAATTTGTCGATAATTCTCGCTAATTATATCGTGAAAAGATGGTCGCTCATAAATATTATTGACCTCTAATGGTGGTGAATCTACTTGAAATAAACGTTCTACTAAAAAGTTAGGCACAAGGGCAAAAGCTGTAAAGTTTTCAAACTTAATTATTTCACCATCTTTCTCATAGCCGTCATGTCTACCTAAGCGCCCTAAACGCTGAATAAAGTTACCTGCATCCGATGACTCAAAAATTAGAAAATTGATTTTAAAATCAACACCCACATCAATTGTGCTAGTGCCGATAACTAAATCAGCCATCAGGCTTTTTTCTTTTGTTCCTTTGCCAGAAAGTCCTGTATTTTCTCCTACTGTTAATTCATAAGGTTTAAAAATTTCCTGAAAAAATACAGTTAAACGTTTGACTGCTGCAATTGAATTGAGAATAATTGCTCCTTTACTACCTGGATACTTTTGGAATTGAGCCAAAATTAAATCACTGTTTTCTTTTAGCCAAGTTTCCGAAGCTTTAAAAGCAGGTTCTAAAGGGATAAAATTTAATGATATTGTTCTCGCTACCTGTCGCCATCTCTGTATTTGCAGTTGCTTTCCTTCTTCTGCTGTTTCGGGAAATTTATATTTATTTTGGGAAATGGGATTGATAACTTGACAACGAAATCCTGCTTGTTCTAATCTGCAAATTAAATTTGTATCTGGTGTAGCTGAGAGAAACAGAAATTTTTTATGGCGATTTGTACAGCGAATTAATAACATTGTGTTAATTACACTGGCAATTTGGGGGGCTGCAAAAACATGAAACTCATCAAAAATAAACAAATCAAAATCTTTATCGATTCTGCCCCATAGCTTATCTGGGCTATCACCACGAATTATATAAGCCCCTCGATGCAAGTAGTGAAAAATATCAGGGTTGGTTAATAATGCCTCTCTTTGGCTAGTGAGGGTAGAAATTGCAGCCCCTTTTTTTAACCCTTCATTTTCGGCGTAGTTTTCTAAATCAGCACCACTTAATCTAACTACACGCGGCTCATCTTCTGGCTGAAATTGCTGAATATATCCTCTAATTTGTGTTTCTTGGTCGCGGGCGAGTTCATTAGTTGGGTAAAGTCCAATGGCGGAAAATTCACCTTGGAGAACTTCTAAATATGCAGCCAAGCTTTTACCATCGCCTGTCATGGCTGTGTTGAATACTACATCAATGTTTGGATCACGCAAAGCTTCTAAAGTAGCTAATTGATGCCAAGAAAGCGACCAATTTTCAGGTAATTTCACTCCGTCAGGTGTGGGGACGGTTTGCGAATAAACAGGCTTGAGTGTAATTTGGTATTCTTCGGACATACACTTAAATAGTGTCCGTAACTGGTTGTTACTTCTTATATTGCCATGCAAAATAAAGGTTGGCAAGATATAACCGTATAAAAGTGTCCGTATAAATATGAGTCGGAAAGGTCAGTCTATAACTCTCTCTATTTCAGAACGCGATAAAGCTGAATTAGAAGCGATCGCCTTAGAATTTGGTATGATGTGGGGCGATCGCCCGAATATCTCGAAACTGGTAGAAGCGATCGCGCGTCGTCAGTTACTCATCGGTAACAATAACAATTGGTCAGAAACCCGTATCCGTGCATTACATCGCTGTATTGGTGCGTTAACCGACATTGGACAAATCGAACAAGCACAAGTTATTGCAAACTTACTTTTAGAACGCAACGAATTATCTACACCCCTGAGAAACGACATTGAACGCTTCTTAGAAAATTTACCCCCAACTTGGCGCTTACAGATAGATAACTACATCCTGCGAAACCAACCATTTCAGCTTTCTTATCAAGATGCAGCCGGACGCTTATTAAATTTCACAGTGCGCCACGCCAAAATTACACCCCATGAAAAGCGTCAATATCTCGATTGCTGGTGTGAAGAAACAGAAGGAAATTTGGATATACCCGAACTCATTCACAACTGGTGTTTGCGTTTAGACAGAATTACTGATGCGGCGGTGATTATGATTCCTGGTGAATGGCGTTCTCAGTTGGATGAAATAGAGGTAGAAATGCACTTATTTGCTGGCTTGGCTTTTGGGTATCAAGCGAAACCGGAAGACAAAATCAATGAATGGCTACCAGACAAACCAAAAGTGCGGCGAGTCATTAGACGTGTATCGAGTAGCTTTTGGTTTAGCCGCGAAGTTATGCAGTATGCGCCAGATTGTGTAGTGATAGCGCCGGAGAGTTTGCGCGATCGCCTGAAACAAAAACTCCGCACCTTATGCGAGTTGTATGATATTGAAATTATGGGTTAGCGTTTGTGGCGACTATTTAAAGTACTAGCACAGTTAAAGTAGTTTGAGATTTTGCACCATGCCATAGATAGGGGGGAAGCCCAGTTGCTTCGAGAAACAACCGGGCTTCCGGGGGATGGGGTAAGTACAATATATCAAATTTTAAGCTCCATAGACTTGGGGCCAAGTTGTAATCACAAAAATTATCACGGCGGCGATCGCTAACAAACCTTGAATCAAGTTTCCAATCAGTGAACCTACGATAATTCCCACACCAGCCTTAACTGCTGGCCATAGTTCACGTCGGTAAAGAAATTCAGCAATAATCGCTCCTAAGAGTGGCCCTAGTAAAATTCCTAACAAAGGCCCCCCAAAAGGCAAAGTTGGGAGTAAACCAAAAAATCCCAATATCAACCCGACAATTGCGCCTATTTGTCCCCATTTGCTAGCACCTGCATGTTTTGCACCTAAGTAGCTAGCTAATAATTCAACTCCAATACTCAGGAACAAAACTATAACTATCACAATGAGTGGTATTTTAATGGCAGCAAAGGAACCACTAATCACTCCCCAGATAATAATAGAGGTTAAAATTAAGCCGCTACCAGGGATACCAGGAACTACAGAACCAATTATCCCCACAACCATCACAAGAATTAGTAGCCAATAAATAAGTTGCATGATTCGTAATTTTTAACTAGTTTTTTGTACTTTCGGTTGTAGATGGATATTCTATTTACATTACCCCAGGAGAACAATTGCAAGATTTATTAGCCTTACCCGCAAGGCTTTACAGAAAGGAAGCGCTGAGTAAGGTCAACAGTCAACCGTGAACTAGTAAGGAGATAGTTAAACATGAAAATTAGATGCATAAAACGTGGGCAAAATCTTGAAATCTTAGAACAACTTAATAATATTCCAGATGGAACCGAAATAATCATAGACTTAGAAGTTATTGCCAATCAAGTTACAGAACCACAAACACCATTAACAGACGAGGAAAGATTAGCTAGACTCAATCAATTATTTGGGGCTTGGAAAAACCAACCTGAGTTAACACAAATTTTCACAGAAGTTGACCAACAACGCCATACTTATCAAGGACGAACTATAGACTCACTTGATTATCAGGATAACGGCTAATGTATCTACTAGATACCAACATTTGTATTGCACTGCTGAACGAAAATTCTCAAGCTGTTACTAAATTTAATCACTTTTTCAGCCAATGCTATCTGTCCACCATTGTAGTTTCAGAAATATACAAAGGTGTATATTGTTCTCAAAATGTAGCTAAGAATCTAGAGACATTGGCACAGTTCACAGAACTTCTACTAGTAGAACAATTTAATTTAGCCGCAGCTATAGAATTTGGAAAAATTCAAAGCGAACTCCGAAAAATCGGGAAACCGACTGGAGAATTTGATGCCTTGATTGGTGCTGTTGCTCGTTCACGTGATGATATTCTTATTACTAACAATGTCAAAGATTTTGAAAATATTCCTAACTTAAAATTAGATAATTGGTTAGAAACTTGAAAAATCTGCGTGACTATTCCTGAAGATTAACTATACCAGCGACACTCACAACAGGAAAGTTTTTTGCTTTTGCCAGTGGTGATGTTATTACAATTTAGGTAACGGAAAACTAAAAATTAAATCTCTTTGAGAGTAACTGCCAATTTATCAGTAATTCCCGCAATCCAATTTTCATCTTGTTTGGTGTAACTGCGAGGAGCATTAGCCGCCAAAATCATCACACCTTGGTTACCAATTGGTTGACAAATTACACCTTGTGTATTTTCTGGCAAATAATCAAATTCAATGCGTCCTGGATAGACTTTTAAAGCAACTAAATAAATCGGCTTTTGTGTTTCTAATACTCGTTTTAATATTGGCCCTGGTGTAACTTCAGATTTTGCAGCCAGAATCCCACGACGTAATAAAACTTTGTCTTGATAAACAACTACAAGCGATCGCGTGACTGTATTAGTCAATAATAAATGGGATGCCCAAGCTAATTCTGTTTTTACAGCTTCTGGTAAATCTGCTGCTAGGACAAAACCTTCCTCCCCTATTAATTCTACAGAGTCAGGCGATCGCGGCTGTACTTGCTGCCAAATTAAACCCGTCAAAATCAACACCGCACTTAACACTACACCCAATACATCCCCACGCGCTTGCGACTCCGTGAGTTCTGGAGTCAACAAACGGTTAATCAGCAAAAGTACAGCGCCTAACCCACCGACAGCCAAGGGTAGACGCCGTAAAATTCGATTGGGATCAGGTTTAGTCATGAGTCATTGGTCATTGGTCATTCAGAAGAATTACTTTTCCTTGTTCCCTTATCTCCTTGTCCCCTTGTCCCCTTGTCCCCCCATCTCCCTACTCCCTATTCCTCTCCTGGTTCAATTATCCGTTGGAACAAATAACCAGTACCGCGTGCTGTCAGAATTAATTCTGGATTACTAGGATCATCTTCTAACTTTGCCCTTAAACGGGAAATATGCACATCTACTACACGCGTATCTACATGGCGTTCTGGTGTGTAACCCCATACCTCCTGCAAAATTTCGGAACGGGAAAAAGCTTCTCCTGAACGACTCACTAGCAATTCTAGAAGGCTGAACTCCATTCCCGTCAAGCGAATACGCTCATCGCCTTTGTAGACTTGTCGCTTATTCGTATCTATTTTGATGTTACCAACATGGATCACCCCAGAACTAGGAATACCAGAAGCCCCGGTTTTATCTACTCGGCGCAGTACTGAGCGAATCCGTGCTTCTAACTCTTTGGGGGAAAATGGTTTCACTACATAATCATCAGCACCCAATTCTAGACCGGTGATGCGATCGGCAACGTCCCCTAAGGCTGTTAGCATGATAATGGGAACATCGGATTCCTTACGTAATTCTTGACACACACCGTAGCCGTCTAGCTTTGGCATCATCACATCCAAAACCACCAAGTCAGGTTCAGCTTTGCGAAAAGTGTCCAAAGCTTCCTCCCCGTCGCCAGCCGTCACTACATCGTAGCCAATCATGGAAAGGCGCGTTTCCAAAATCCGGCGAATGCTGGCTTCGTCGTCTACCACCAGGATTTTTTCTTTATGACTTTCCAAGTTTTTCAACGCTCCTTAACTAAAATTTTTCATGATTAATTTTTAATACCATAATATTAAGATATCATTCCATGAATTGATTGGAAAAAAGCTCTAACTCTTACTATTGTTCGATTTTAGTTTTGAGCAAAAAATTAAGGAAAAATTAAGATTTTTTAATAACTTTTAAGAATGGCAAAGCCTAAAACCTTTTACATTTGTAACGAGTGTGGAGCGGAATCTCCCCAATGGTTTGGCAAGTGTCCAGCTTGCGGCACTTACAATTCCTTAGAAGAGCAGATTGCCATCCAGTCCTCAGTAGATATACCAAGTAGGGGCGGGATAAGTGGTTGGCAGACAACACAAAACAATGGCAAATCTGCGGGAAAACCAGCAAAACCTAGAGCCTCATTGACATTTGATCAAATTAGCGATCGCCAAATTGCCCGTTGGGAATCTGGTTATGGTGAACTGGATCGGGTGCTGGGTGGCGGAGTTGTCCCCGGTTCAATGGTGTTGATTGGCGGTGATCCGGGAATTGGTAAATCTACTTTACTCTTACAAGTATCCAATCAGCTAGCGCAGAGATACCGCATCCTCTACGTAACTGGGGAAGAATCAGGACAACAAGTAAAATTGCGTGCTTCTCGCTTGGGAGTATCAAGAACCTTAGAAATCCCGGAAAATGAGAATGGCAAAGTAGCACAAACTGAGGTAATAGAAGAGTCTGAAGAAAGTAGAAATGCTGATTTGTATGTATTACCGGAAACAGATTTAGAAGAAATATTAAAGGAGATGGAATCTCTCAGACCAAATCTGGCGGTAATTGACAGTATTCAAACAGTATTCTTTCCTGCACTCACATCTGCACCCGGTTCTGTAGCTCAAGTCAGGGAATGTACAGCCGCTTTGATGAAGGTGGCAAAGCATGATGACATCACCATGTTAATTGTAGGACACGTTACCAAAGAAGGAGCGATCGCCGGGCCGAAAGTCTTAGAACACTTAGTAGATACAGTCTTGTATTTTGAAGGCGATCGCTTTGCCTCCCATCGATTATTAAGAACTGTCAAAAACCGTTTTGGGGCAACTCACGAAATCGGCATCTTTGAAATGGTGGAACAAGGATTGCGGGAAGTTTCCAACCCCTCAGAGTTATTTTTAGGCAACCGTGATGATCCAGCGCCAGGGACAGCAATTGTTGTGGCTTGCGAAGGAACTCGCCCCATCGTTGTAGAGTTGCAAGCTTTGGTAAGTCCTACTAGTTATCCTTCCCCCCGACGTGCCGGTACAGGGATAGACTACAACCGCCTTGTGCAGATTCTCGCCGTCTTAGAAAAACGTGTAGGAATTCCCATGTCGAAACTCGATTCCTACGTGGCTTCGGCGGGTGGTTTGAGTGTAGAAGAACCTGCGGTAGATTTAGGCATTGCCATCGCCATCGTTGCCAGTTTCCGCGATCGCATTGTTGATCCAGGTACGGTATTAATTGGTGAAGTCGGTTTAGGCGGACAAGTGCGATCGGTTTCCCAAATGGAACTACGGCTAAAAGAAGCAGCCAAACTCGGATTTAAACGTGCGATCGTTCCCAAAGGGCAAAAATACCCTGACTATGATATCGAAATTTTACCAGTGTCCAAGGTAATAGATGCAATAATCGCCGCCATCCCCCACCAAACCCTAGAAGCCAGCGATTTAGAACTAGATGAAGACGAAGATTAACACTCCTATTTCTAATTAAGAATTACCCATGACAGCCATTATCACCCAAAATTACCAAATCACTTGGGAAAAACTACCCGATGATTACAAGCTACCCGACGATCCAGTGGACAACATCAATCAGCCTTTCCTAGCTGCTGCATTAACAGAAAGCTTAGAACTTGCTAAAAAACTCCCAGCCACAGCCCTCACCCCAACCAATTACGGCATCTGCGCTACATTAAATGGCAAAATTGTCGTCAAAGCCCCAGACTGGGCATATATTCCTAAAATTAGCGTTAATCGAGAAGAATTAATCCGCAGTTACACCCCTCAGCTACAGGGAGACATCCCTGTAATTGTCATGGAATTTATATCTGATACCGAGGGGACAGAGTATTCTGCCAAACCCACTTATCCCCCAGGAAAATGGTTTTTTTATGAGCGCATCCTCAAAGTACCAAACTATGCCATTTTTATCCCTGATAGCGGCAACTTAGAATTTTATCGTCTTGATAATAATACAGGCAGATACATCTTACAAACCTCTAATAACAACCAACATTACTGGATAGCCGAAATGAATCTTGAGTTAGGTGTCTGGCAAGGTACGCGAGAAAATCGTACAGGAAACTGGCTGCGATGGTGGGATGAACAAGGAAATCTATTACTTTGGGGATCTGAATTAGTGGAACAAGAAAGACAACGCGCTGAACAAGAAAGACAACGGGCTGAACGCCTAATAGCACAATTGCGGGCGGCAGGTATTGAACCAGAAATGAGATAATATCAACTGCGAGAGATTTATAGAATTGGCAGAACAAGAAATTGGTTATATTCCGCCTTTATAATTTTTGAAATGCAAATTTAGACATTAATTGAGGATTGCTAGATTAACCTGAGTTCGGGATAAGGAAAGGGACAGGTAGTAAGCTGAAAATAACGAAAATCCAGCAACCTGCCCTATGTTTAGTTTAGATGTTTTGTTTTGCCACGTAGATGATTTCTGTCAAGCATTTGAAGCGCAATGGCACAAACAGCTATTAAAGCATGAAGGTGTCCAGCGAATACGGGCAAAAAGCCTATGTTTAA
>JADEXK010000042.1 GCA_015207155.1 Nostocales cyanobacterium LEGE 11386
TTTTTACAATGTGCCGCCCTTAATCGCATGATCCAGTTAGGCAAGCCAGACTCTTATAAAGTCGAAGGCTAATTCCTATCCTTACTTCGGATTGGTCTGTCTTTTTTTCCTTTCATGCAACAAAGCCCGGTAAATCTGCTAAGGGAGTTTGGATAATTGGTACATTTTCTAAACGAATTACTCCTGATTGTGGGTCATATAATCTCAGCAACAACCTGGCTAACGAAGACTTACCGCTACCTGTACGCCCTAGTAAACCCAAGATATGACCAGCAGGTAAATTAAAAGATATATTTTGCAATACCAAACCCTTACTTTCTTTTTGGTCAGGGTAGCTAAATGAGATGTTCTCGAAAGTGACAGACAGTGCGCCACCAGGAAGTTGTTGTTCACCTCCTCTACTGAGTTGGGATTTGACTTGCAGTAAATCTTGTATGCGATTAATACTGGCTTCTGCTTGCTGGAGGACTTCAAATTGGTTGCGAATTTGTTCTATGGGTTCGCTGAGTAAGTTGGTGTAGTAATATAGTAAATATACTGTGCCGATAGTAACAAGATTTTGACTCCAAAGGTAAGCACCGACGCTTAGGGCGATCGCAGTTCCTAATGTAAAAATACCGTTGGTTGTCCCCCAAAGAATTGTGCTGGCAAAACGAGCTTGATGATATACAGGTAGCCAACCTTGTAAAATTTGGTGGAAGCGTTGCATCACATAGCTTTTAGCTCCATTGGCTCGGACATCTTCCATCCCGGCTAGTTGTTCGCCAACGAAACCAAAGAAATCAGCACTAATTTGGCGATAGTTTCTCCAGTAAGGAACGGCTATGGAACGCAGACGTATTAAAGTATATAAAGCTGTGAGGGCAAACAAGGCGATCGCAACACCAGCACGCCAATCTTCGGCAAATAAAACTACAATCACACCAGACAGCAGTAGTAAATTACCTAAGATATAAACGGTGAAATTAGAGAAGAATTGCGACAGAGTATGCACATCACCATCTACTCTCTCTAGTAATTCACCCGGTGTAGTGAATTTATGAAAGGATAAATCTAGTCTTAAACAATGCTCTACTAAGTCAGCACGTAAGGCGTTCGTCGCTCTCCAAGCAACGTTTTCGCCGTAGTAGGTAGCAGCTATTGTAATCAGTTGAGTAATGACGGCTACACCTATAAAGAGTAAAGCGGCGAAGACTAAATTTTGTCCAGAACCACCAGCTACGGCTGTGTCAATGAAATAACGCAGAATTTGGGGATTGACTAATTGTAGTCCGATGCTCGCCAGGAGTGCAGCTGCAAATTTGATTACTCTGCCCTTTTGGGGTTGGAGATAATCTACAAGTAAATTCCAGTATTGCCGTAGTCCAATTTTTTTCATGCCAATTTCACTAGACTAGTGACGTGATACTGCTTGACTTCCTCTAAAGTTGGGTTTTCTCCTGATTTCCAGGCTGTCATAACTGAGCCTTTCACCTCTACCCTGGCTTGATATGCACTGCTAATATTTCCATCAACTGAAGTGTAATCAATGCGAACATCAGCCCATTCTTGATTAATTTCATCACTGGCTAAAACTTGACCGGCTTTGTGATATTCCAGCCATTTCCAACCTTCAAGCATCCAAATTTCTCGTTCGGCAATTTGTGCAAATTTGGATAAACCACCCCAGCCTCGATAGTGGGGATATAGTTCTTTAACTGAAGCATTACGTAGGACTAATAAATCTAAAATCTCTGGCTTTAAACGACCCCAGTATTGTCCTTGAGGTAAATCAAATAAGGTAGGTGCAAAATGATGTCCACCAAAATGACTACATCGCCAAACACGTAAGTTAATGTTAGTTGTGGTAGGGTATTCAGAACGCAATTTTTGATAAATTGGATAACCAAATCTGCTACAAGCCACATCCACATTGCCATCGGTGCAAACGAGTAATTCTCGAATATGGTTTGTTTGTTGGCGATATTGGGTAAAATTTGGTAGTTCTTCTGGATTTTTAAGTAAAGCTAATGCTAAAGAACCCAGTAAAGCATGAGGTACGATAAACTCATGTTTCTCAAATTGAGCAAAAAAATTAGCTGGTCGGCAATAGTAGAATACACGAGTATAACCTGGATGGGAGTATTCTTTATCTGGTGCGATCGCTATGACTCGAATTTTTCTACTACCTTCACAAACAAAGTTTAATGCTGCTAATAAGCCCTGTCGCATGGGGTCAGGTTCAATCCAGAAGTTATCTGGCCAAGGTTGTGCCGCTTCAATAATTAAGTATTGTGTTACTGCTGTAGCAGAACCAATGGGGTCTTCACCGTTGGCTTGGGAAATCTCGGAACAAAAACGGCAATTATTTTGAGTTTTGTTGGTTGACATATTGATGATTACTTCACTAAATATTTAAACAAATCATCAAGAATGAGATTGGCGGCGATGTAGCTACCACCGTGCCAATAATCATCACCTACCTCATAAACTTTGCCTGACTGAACAGCATTTAATTGAAGCCATAAAGGATGGTTAAGAATGTATTGATAATTATCTGCTTGTGGATGCTGTTGCAGAAAAATCACATCCCCGTCTGCATATTCAATACTTTCAATCGACATATCAATTCCCTCTTTTTGAATCGGAGAACGAGGTAAGCCCACATCCTGAATGACCATGCTAGATATACCTTGTCCTTCTCCCCGCAGGCGAATTCTATCTGCGTAAATTCTGACGAGTGAAACCTCTGTGGTGTTGAGAGAATCGCCTAATGCCTGTTGTAACTTTGTTACCCGTTGCTGATAATCATTGATGATAATATCTGCCTCAGATGATTCACCCAATGCTTCAGCGAAGGATTGAAAACATTCCTTCCAACGAACGATTTTGCCGTTCCACCATTCACAAATAACTGTCGGTGCAATTTGCGACAGTTGATTATATAAGCTTCCTCGTTGTGTCAAATTAGAAACAGAAAGAATTACGCCTGGCTTCAGCGTCAGAATCTTTTCTAAATTGGGCTGTCCAGAGTCACCAACCATCGCCACTCCTTGCGCTTTTTTCTGCAAGTAAGCAGATACATCTCCAAAGAAGACAGAAGCACCTACAGGTTTGAGACCTAAAGTCAATGCAATCTCTAAACTTGCTTCATCTAGCACTACTATTCGTTGTGGGTCATTAGGAACACAGGTTTCACCCATCATGTGTTTGACTATTCTGCACTGTGAAGGCAATAACACAGCAGAGTTAGTTAAGGTTTGTGAGACATTATTAGCACAAGCAGAAAATAGCACAATTGCCAGAAGTGTTAACCCAAACGACCCAAACCCACGACGAATTTTATACATTTTGAAATCTTGATTTAGTTCTACTCGAAGTGCTGGACAATCTAAAATTCCACTGACAGCGTTCCTCTCACCGTGAACGGCGCACCAGGGTCAATGCGATCCCGGCGCTGGGTAGCTTCGATATAATCTACATTGAAAAGGTTGTTAACATTAATGCCAACTCTCCAGTTATTTCGCCGATAAAACACGCTGGCATCAGTACGTACATAACTAGGCACTTGAAAAGAGTTATTTAAATCACCTTGGCGTTCACCAACATAGAATAAACCCAAGCCAAATCCTAAGCCTTGTAAATCGCCTGTTTGAATTTCATAAGTTGACCATAAACTGGCTGAATTGAATGGCACACCCTCCAGCAAATTACCCGGCTGTAGGTTGTTATCCCTGGTTACTCTGGCATCGGTGTAGGCGTAGGAGGCAATGATATTCCATCCAGGAAGAATTTGTCCAGTGACATCCAACTCAATACCCCGGCTTCTTTGCTCTCCTGATGGAATGGCAAATCTTGGATTATCGGGATCAGTGATAGCAAGATTGCTCCTAGTGATTTCGTAGGCAGCCAAATTTGTAATCAATCTACCGTTGAGAAATTCACCTCTAACACCCACTTCATACTGTGTACCGCGCACTGGCTCAAGCAACGAACCATCTACACGAGTTCTAGTGTTAGGCTGAAAGGATCTACTGAAACTAGCATATAGAGAAATTGGTTCAATCGGTTGATAGACAATGCCAGCTCGTGGACTAAAGGCTTGGGATTCCTGTTCACTGGTGAGAGTAGTTTGATTAATGTTATCAAAGCGTCCTCCCACTAATAGCTTTAAGTTTTCAGCCAGCGTAATTTGATCCTGCAAAAATATACCGAAAGAATTTGTTTCAGTCCGGTTAGGAAAGTTAAATGGAAACTGATCTCTCGGAGGTAGGGGTGCTATTCCATAAACAGGGTTAAATATATTGATACTGGGAGCCTCAGCAAATAGAACTGCACCTTCTCTTGTGTCCCAAGACAAATCAACACCAAATAAAAGTGTATGCTCGACTGATCCAGTAACAAACTTTCCGATTAGATCGGTTTGCAATGCAAAGGTTCTCGCTTCACTATCACTAATAATAAAATCTCTAGACAGTTCACCAGTTTCCTCATTTAGTCTTGAAGGATCAGCGTTAGCTAAAGTAAAGTCCTCATAAGAAAATCGAAACCGATTGCGGAGTTTCCAGTTATCGTTGAAACGATGCTCCAATCGATATCCTGCGAACAAATTTGTTCTTTCACTAGAGTCATCTAGCTCACCTAACGCTCGATCAAAGGGAATATTGGCAACGCCTGTACCAATTGCAACTAATCCCCGATCAAATGGGCGCTGATCATTTAAGTACTCAAATTCAAATGTTACGTCAGTGCGATCGCTAATCTTCCAGCTAACTACAGGTGAAATGGAAAATCGTTCCACTTCTGTGTCAAAATTCCGAAAATTGCCTCCTCTCTCATAAGCCACATTCAACCGATAAAGCAGTGTACGTTCTGGGTTTAAGGGACCTGATAAATCAAGGGTTGGCCGCACTAAACCAAAACTTCCAGCTTGCAACCCAACAGCATAAAAAGGCTCTGAGAGAGGTTGTTTGGTAACGTAGTTAATAATACCACCAGGATCTAAATTACCATAGAGTAGGGAAGCTGGCCCTTTGAGGACTTCTATTCGTTCCAAATTTGCCGTTTCCACGAGAGAGAAATTCTCTCTAAATCCGTCGCGGAGATTCCCTCCAAATTGTTGAAATCCACGAATATTAAATACCTCAGATATGCCACCAACTGTATTTCCCCGTTGGACACCACTGACATTACGCAGTGCATCTGAGGCTCGAATCACCTGTCTGTCCTCTAGCACCTGTCGGGGAACGACTTGAATTGATTGGGGAATATCACGCAGAGGTGTGTCCGTCCTCGTCGCAGTTGTGGCATTGGGTACACTGTATCCGTCTTGTTGACCCGTTACCACCAATTCAATCGGCTGGTCTGGAGTTGATGATTGTTCTGTTTGAGTTTCAGTTTCCGGTTCTGCTGGTAATTGTGGAGTCTGGGCAGAAGATACAACTGGTGTGAAGCCAAAAATCAAACCTTCATCACTGTCAAATAACTCCGCAGTAGGTAATCCCGCCTCTCCTATGACTATGACTCGGATAGTATTAGCATCCAAGTTTGTTACTGTTATCTCAGTAATTCCCTCAATTGGTTTTTCCGAACGGAATATGAACCCATCACTACTGGGTAAACGCAATTGGGCATTAGGAATATCTGCGATAAAGTTATTATCGGCACTGCGATTGGTGATTTGTAACTGTTGTCCTTGAGTTGTTTGTAAAATCACCTCCACACCTTGCTCTGTGGGAGTAGCTTCCACCCCCGTCACTTGTACCAGTGTTGGAGAATTAGGTACTTGAGACAGCAATTGAGCTTGATTAACAGTACCTTTACGTAATTCTCTGCGCGTAATATTTTGCGAAACACTTGATTGCGGCTGAACCACCTCAGCAGATGCAGATTGCACAATCAATGCAGATACAATACCTGTTACGCAAATACTAGACAAAATTTGTTGATTCACAGTACCCACCTTCAAACTCTCAAAAGCGCATCAAAACTAGAGTTTTCACCTGCTAGTTAGGAATACCTTTCAACTATCTTGCAAGTATTTTGATAGTTCTGTAGGTACTGTGTCTATCCATAACAGGACTTTATTTATCCATAGCGGGACTATTTTTACCTTTTTAGGACTAGCCCTTTCAAGGTGACTCATAAAATTCCTTCTTTCTCTCCGCGTTCTCTGTGCCTCTGTGGTTTAAAAAGTAATTTATTTAACCTCAGAGACGCAGAGGACACAGAGTAAAGATGTTAAAAACGAATGTTTTGACTATAATTTTTATCCACCTTGAAAGGGCTACCACGGAGGTGGGTTTTGTCTGTGTAGCTGCGTACAGCCTGCGGCATCGGAGGCTCTTTTCTAATCGCCTGGACTGGTATTAAATTAGACTTTTCAAACACGCTCTTAACCCAACCTACATCTATTAATCTGCTTCTAGTAAATTAGAGTTAACAATCTGTGCAAATTCTTCTAGAGAATTAACACTAATTGTTGATATTAGAAGTTGTTTCAAAATATTTATATCGTGAATTCTTTCAATATCTTCGGTCAGATTTTGGGGTAAATCACCAAAACGACTAACTAGTAAATCAAAAATATCTTGTTTCCGAGTTTGTTTTATAGTCCGTTGTTCGATGTTAGTTAAAAGTGGCATTTTTAATTCCTCCTGATAATTAGCTAATTTTTCCTCAAAACTTAATTGCAGGTCTGGAGATAAAGCCATCATTAAATCAATGACTTTATATAAATCAATAATTTCTTTACGGTTATAACCTCTTTCATAAAGTAATCTAGCTAAGTTCCATTTCCACTGTTCCCTAGCTGATAAATTACTGTTAGTGGCTTTAGTCCTTAAATGTGCCATTACCACTAATGAATCAAAATAATCTCCTATGACTTCTTTCCAGGTTTCATCATAGTTAGCTGTAATTTCCATCATTGTGATTGAAATTATGTCAATAATTGTCTAATATTTCTGCATTGTACGGGGTTGAAAGCACGTAAACTACCAGATAATGGTAGCCCGACGGAAAAAACTGACTATCAAATCTGTAAAGCGGGATAGACAAACTTTATTTATCCATGAACGGACTATTTTCACCCTCGGTAAGTACTGGGATTTACCCCAAATTTCTTTCTAAAGGCAGCAGCAAAGTGACTCAGGTGAGAATAGCCTACAGCATGGGCTACTTGGGCAACAGTCAATTTTTGTTCTGTCAACATTTGTTTAGCTTGTTCCATACGATAATCATGCAGGTAGCCAAAAACTGTAGTTCCAAATATTTGACGGAAACCCTGCTTCAGTTTTCGTTGATTAACAGTAACTTGTCGCCCCAGTTCTAGCAATGTTGGCGGATGATGTAAGTTAGTAATGAGAATATCTTTGGCATAGTAAATACGTTCTATATCGTCTGGGGAAAGTTTGACTGTAGATTGGCTAACCTGACGATACTCTAGTTCCTGCGCCAGCCACAATGCCACCAGTTCCAGTGCCTTACTTTGTAGATAAACCTCTCGGACAAAATCTCGGTAGGGACAGTTAAGAATTTGGTATAATACCGACTGCATTACAGGTGTAGTCGTTCGTAATTCGTAGTAAGGTGCATTTTTAGCCCCGAAAAGCGCAAGTTGCTGGTGTGGAGATAAGTATTGTGAGTGTTGCTGAATCAACATAGCCCACATTTCCGGCGTGAGGTTAATATCAACTTTCAGGTGTCTTTGATTACCCGCCCACTCTGTTATCCCTCCGCGACTAACATCCGACAAGCACAAGAAGTTTTGACCACCTTGCATCACCTCACCTGTATACAATTTACGGTTTCCTGACAGACGAAAACCTATTTCCGGCCATCCCTCGCCTTCTGGTTCCTCCGAGATAATATGCTTGAGGAATTGATTATTTTCAATATCTATAGAAATACCATCCGGTAGGAAAGTTCGCTGCCAATATCCTTTACCAATAGACTTTGAATATTTCAAAACAATGTCATTTTCAGTTTGATGAGGCTGATTACCGTTGATAGCTGTCTCTTCAAACATTTCATCTATATTTTGGATTGATAAGATACCAGCCATCTCTAGTTGCTCGCTCTTAAAGGTAATATTTACAACTAGATTATCAGCAATTAGAGAATATTTCTCAATAAGAAAGGGTCTTAAATTATTTTTTACTTAATTTTTATCTATATAAACTTATACATTGCAATATTAAAATAAAGGCGATCGCAGACTCCATCACAAGAGCGATCGCTTTTCTGTAAAACCCCACTAAGGAATATCCATACAATCATCAGATGTCTAATGCCATAACGGATATATCTTTTAGGGTGGGGTTTCGTGGAAAGGACTAAAATCCTTACTACCAACCTTCTTTAAAAATCTCATCAAACTTCCCTTGGGCTTGTACTCTACCTGCTTTCATGACAATAATTTGGTCAGCACGACGCAATACAGAAGGGCGATGAGAAACCACAAGACAGGTTGGTGTCCAATGATTTTGCTCTTGTTCTGTGCTGTTAACAAAGATCCGTGACCATAACGCCAATTCTGTCTCCACATCTAGGGCGCTAGAAAGGTCATCAAATACTAATAATTCTGGTTGACGGACGAACATTCGCGCTGCTGCTACCCGTTGTATTTGTCCACCAGAAAGTCGTACACCTTTAGAACCAACTAACGTTTCTAGACTTTCATTCATTGTTACCAAATCTTGCTCAAATACAGCCATGTTTAAAGCTGTAGCGATATCATCATCATTTTTAGATAAACCCAACAAAATATTTTCTCGCAGGGTATAGCTAAAAAGTTGCGGAATCTGGGGAGTATAAGCGCTACGAGAAGGAACAAAGAAACTGGCGGGTTTTTCAACAATCTTCCCATTCCAGTAAATTTCCCCTGCTTGCGTGGGTAATAATCCTAATAACACCCGTAGCAATGTAGTCTTTCCCGAACCAATTTGACCAGTAATCACAGTCAAACTACCGCGCTGAATTTCAAAGCTGATATCTGTAATTCCTTGATGAGTACCAGGATAAATATAAGTTAGATTAGATACTTTCAACGATTGGAGATGATCTCTCTCATTCCTCAAAGGCTGTTCTACTGTTGGTAAATCTTTCTGGCGACCATTCAGGTCATTCATATAAAGTTGATTGGGGGCTACCAATATATCCGCCGATACGCCAGATAGTAAACCAACCATACGATCAAAAGATACTTCTGTATGCTTAGATAACGCCATGAAACTGCCAATGGCGGTAAAAAAGCTAGTCACAAAAGAGAGATTATAAACAAATAAAGCAAAGTCACCTACTGTTAACTTACCAACCCCACTCTGCATTAATTGAGAAGCCAGCAGCAAAATTATCCCTGTCCCCAGATTTACCATATTTTGAAAAGCAGAATTGAGAATAGCGTTAAACAGGCTATCCTTAATCATTGTCTGGCGGCGTTGGTCATTTAAAGTGCGAAAATAATCCAGCACATTTTTTTCGGCACCAGCTACTTTAATCGCTTGTACTGAACCAAATATTTCACCTAAAATTCCTGTAACTTTTTCAGTGGCTTTGCGGCTGGCTTTTCTATACTTTTTAATCCGCGTTTCTGCTCGTTGAATAATTGCTACCATTCCTACTAAGGGCAGAAATACAAATAGCGTCATTTGTACATTGATACTTAATAAAATCACTAGACAAAGAACAGCAAATATTCCTTGTCCTGAGACTTCGGATATCCATGCAATGTTATTTTCTACTTGTTCAGTATCATCACGAAAATAGCTAATTATTTCACCTTGAGATACAGTTGTTTCTGCCTCTTGATTAACAACCATTAACTGTGCTGTGGGATTTTTAAACAGGCGATCTAATAAATTATGTCGTAGTAACGAGCGCATAATAAAACGGTGTTGAGTTTTGGTAACTCGCCCCGCAAATATAACTGCGATATGTCCTGCATTCAGTGCTAGCAATAATGCAATTAAAGCTAAAGGTGATAATCCCAATTGTGCCTGGTCTGTCAAACTATTGAAGAATTCCCGGATAATTAACCCAGGTAGGGCAGGCAACCCCATAATTAAAATCCAGTAGATGCTATCAAGGATGTATAGTTTTGGTTTGTAGCGAATTAGTTGCCATAATAATTCCCAATGTTTACGCTTTTTTGTTGATGTCATGATAATTCGTAATTCGTAATTTTAGGAATGCTTTTATGTTAATAAATCGGTTAATCCAGTCTGTAGTAACTGGCCAAAACGTGAGTGAGGATTTTTAATTAATTCTTCTCGTTGACCATATTCACTAATTTGACCTTGTTCTAAAATTAAAATTTGATTTGCTCTTTGTACAGTCGTCAAACGATGAGCAATAATAATGCCAGTACGTCCAGTTAATAACTTGTCTATAGCTTTTTCAATTAGTTTTTCTGTTATGGGGTCAAGGCGAGAGGAGGCTTCGTCTAGAATTACTAAACCAGGGTCTTTGAGAAACACGCGAGTAAATGCGAGTAACTGCGCTTGTCCCGCAGATAAGCCACTACTATCTGGCCCCAAATTTGTATCTAAGCCTTGGGGTAATGAATGCAACCATGCTGATAATCCCAATATTTCTAAGGTTTCATATATGCGTTCATCGCTAATGTTCTGGTTAAAAAAGGTAAGATTATTCCGCACTGTGGTTTGGAATAGTTGTACATCTTGAGTGACTAATCCCACTTGTTGAGGTAAATCTGTTAAGGGAGTTTGGTTAATCTGCACACCTCCCAAACGAATTGAGCCTGATTGAGGGTCATATAACCTGAGTAATAACCGTGCTAGGGAAGACTTACCGCTACCTGTACGCCCCAGTAAACCTAGTAGATGACCAGCAGGTAAATCAAAGGATATATTTTGTAATACGAAATCTTTACTCTCCACTTCTTGGTCATTGTAACTAAATGAGACGTTTGCAAAAGTTACGGAGAGTGCGCCATGAGGAAGTCGCTCTTGACCTCCTTTGCTGAGTTGCGATTTAACTTGGAGTAAATCTTGAATGCGGTAAATACTAGCTTCGGCTTGTTGGAGTTCTTCAAATTGGTTGCGGATTTGCTCAATCGGTTCGTTGAGAAGATTGGTGTAGTAGTAAAGTAGATATACTGTACCGATGGTAATGATGTTTTGACTCCAAAAGTATGCACCCACACTTAAGGCGATCGCAGTACCTAAAGTAAAGATACCGTTAGTTGTCGCCCAAAGAATAGTACTGGCAAAGCGTGCTTTGTGAAAGATGGGCAACCAACCGTGCAAAATTTTGTGGAAGCGGTGCATGACATAGCTTGTGGCTCCGTTAGCTCGCACGTCTTCCATCCCAGCAAGTTGTTCACCCACGAATCCAAAAAAATCAGCACTAATTTGGCGATAAATTTGCCAATGAGGAACAGCGATAGAACGCAGGCGAATTAAAGTTGATAATGCTGTCAGGGCAAAAAATGCAATGGCTAAACCTGCACGCCAATCTTCGGCAAATAGAACTACAATCACACCCAACATCAGCAGCAAATTGCCTAAGATATAAACGGTAAATCTGGAGAAGAATTGCGAAAGAGTCTGAACATCACCGTCTACTCTCTCCAGCAATTCACCGGGTGTAGAGTATTTATGAAAGGATAAATCTAGTCTCAAACAATGCTCAACCAAGTCAGCGCGTAAGGCGTTGGTGGCTCTCCAAGCAACGTTTTCACCGTAGTACGTAGCTGCAATTGTGATGGCTTGGGTGATTAAAGCTACAGCTATAAATAGTAAAGCAGCCAAGAATAAATTCTGTCCAGAACCACCAGCTACGGCTGTATCAATGAAATAACGCAGAATTTGCGGGTTGACTAATTGTAGTCCGATGCTGGCGAGGAGGGCGATCGCAAATTTGGCAACTCTGCCTTTTTGTGGTTTGAGATAATCTACCAGTAAATTCCAGTATTGCTGTACTCCAATTTTCATATAGTTTTACCTATCAGCAAGCCATATTCAGGCGATCGCTCTCAATGTATAAATCATGGTAAGATTCTTTATCAATAATCAGCAGATTAATTTCTCGTAACTGAATCCAACGACGATATCCTCTACCGAACTTCTCTAGATAATAATTAATCAAATCAGCAGTATTAGATGCTTCTGGATACTGTGTGTTGTGGTTAACCTGTTGCCAGAGTCGTTGATACTCTGTTTGAGAAATGATATTATCCATAAATAGGAAATATTCCCATTAATTTCTACTCTATAGACTACCATGAAGAGCGATACTTAGCAGTACGCTTACTGTATTGACAAGAAATTCCTATTGAGAACGCTTCTATACTGTTGGATTTGTGTCTAACCAGTTCAGTAAATCCTCAATGGTTATGAAGAGTGCTGAGTTAAAAGTGCGGCTCGACTGAGCTTCGCCGAACGTCTGAGTGCTGAGTTAAAAAACCGCATTTTTGTGAGTACTTGTTCCTAGATTACCATCAACTACTTACTGAGGTACGGGGGGAATTTGAGCAACTCCAGATGATTGCAGAACTTCAGGAAACTGCTTCCAAATTACATTACCATCGTCGCTGTCAAGGTAAAGTTCACTAAACTCAAGGAGAGCATTAGCACTCTCAACAAGAGATAAGTCAGTAAATAAATAAGTGGTTTTATTCGTACCAGATAAAGCAACAACACAGGGATGACTACAAACCCACAAGCAACCCACAGCTTGAATTTCTAACTCAGATTTTCTTGACCAATTTTGATGTAAGGCAAGTAGTTTATCTAGTAAAGTAGAACCATCCGATTGCTTTTTATCTTGTTTTTGTTCGGAAGTTGCATTGCAAGATTTGCAGACAAATAAAATGTGTTTAGTCATAAATTTTGTTCTTTTGATACTAAATATTTGCATAAGTCATCAATCACAGCATTAGCATCCTGAATACTGTCACCGAGCCAATACCCTGACGTGAATTCGATGAACCTCACCCCAACCCCTCTGTGACACCCAGATGGGCAAAAATATCCCTGGGTTTGAACTACAAATCATAGTTCCTTCGTCATGAGTTAATTAGTTGATTGTAATTAGGTAAGCATATATTAAGGTCGCAACATCTGACGCATTTGATTGATGAATATTTCAGCTACAATTGGCCCCCGAATGCGGTTTATTTGATAGTCCATAAAATAAATATTGCCAGCTTGCACAGCTGGAATCAAACGCAGAATTGGATTATTTTGCCACTGCTGTTTGGCATTATCAATCGTGTTATCTCCAGTTGGCATGATTAAAATGTGATCGGCTTTAATCTCAGCAATAGCTTCAATGGAAATACTCGGTCTATCTAATTTCCCTGCAATCACCTGGAAGCCTAAATCCTCTAGCAACCGACAAACAAAAGTGTTAGACGGCAAGATAAACGATTGGTTGGCGATGCGTTCCCAGCCTAGAACAATAATGGTTTGTCCTGATGCTACCGGAGCTATTTGGCTTTTGGCTGTTTCCACGAGTTGATTATGAGATGCGATCGCCTGCTTTGCCTGTTCTTCTCGATTGAGCGCCTGAGCGATATCCAGCATCACAGGTTTCCAGCTTGTTTCTCCTTCAGTTTGAAAAAATGCCGTTGGTGCAATGCTAGACAATAATTTGTAATTTGCCTCTAGGTGAAATTTTTCACCCAAGATTAAATCTGGCTTCAGTTGCAGTAATGTTTCTATTGAGGGATTATGGCGAGTCCCTAAATTCACAGGTTTATTCGTTACATAATCACCTAGAAAAGGAATCTGCTGACTAGGATTATCAAATATTTTACTGTTTAACAATCCCACTTCTGCATAACCTGCAGGTTGCACCCCTAATGACAGCAGAATATCTAATAATGGTGGACTCAGAGCAACAACTTTTTGCGGCTGTCCACAAATTTCCGTCTTACCACCGTCATGCTCAATCACACGACAATCTGATGCTATGCTTTCGGGAGTTTGATTGCTTTGTAATTGAGGTGTGCTACTATTACAGGCTACAACTAAAATCAATGTGCACAGTGATAGTAGCAACAGTTTAAGATGTCTGAACCAATACTTCATTTATTTTACTTGTATTAAGGTTATCTACAGAGTATTGAGAAATTAGTTTTGGTTCCGTCCTATCACCACCTCTATTCAGGTTTTCACCTACCATTACATCAGCCTGATAGCACTTTATAGAACCATCAGGAATTACAGCACTCAATTCAAAGCGATGAAAGCATCATCTTCGGAAATAAATATCAACTAAAATTGCCAAGAAATCGTCCCTTGTACCTCAAAGGGTGCGCCAGGAACGACAGCACTCCGATTTTGTGACCCTGCAAAATACTCTGTACCAAACAAATTTTTGAGATTTAACGCCGCCCGGAAATTATCACGGTTGTAATAAACGGCGGCATCAAAGCGAGTATAGCCTGGAAGCATAAAACTGTTTGCTAAATCACCAGTTCGTTCACCTACGAAAAAGGCTCCTGCGCCAAAGCCTAACCCTCTCAAGTCGCCAGATTGAACGGTATAAGTCGTCCACAAACTAGCTGCATTGTTCGGGATATTATTCAGGCGATTGCCAACTTCAAAGCGGTTGTCTTGAGTAATTGTGGCATCTAAAAGAGCATAGGACGCAATAATGTTCCAACCGGGTAAGATTTCACCGGCAACATCAAGGTCAATACCCCGACCTCTTTGTTCACCAACTTGAACGGAAAAACCACTGTTAGCAGGATCAGGATCGGGAGTTAAGACATTACTTCTGGTGATGTTATATGCAGATAGGGTTGTAGAAAGGCGACCATCCAGAAAATCGGCTTTGGCTCCAATTTCATACTGCGTTCCCCGCGTTGGCCGGAATTGGGCATTTGTGGCACTCCGACCTAGCACCGGTACAAACGATCGCGAATAGCTGGCATAGAGTGATAGAGTTTCGCTAGGCTGATAGACAAGACCTAGACGAGGGGAAAATGCACTATCACTTTGCTCCTGACTAAACTCTTCAACTTGAAACTCCTGCTCAAAGTTAACGTTATCAAACCTGCCGCCAATGAGCAATTTGAGGTTATCCGCTAGGGTAATTTGGTCTTGTAAATAAACGCCAACTGTCCTTTGGTCTTGAAAATCACCCTCTTCAAATACCTGAAATCCACCGGTGTAGGCGATCGCACTGTAGTTTGGCTCAAAGATATCAAGCAATCCGCCAAAGAGATTTTGCTGTTCATCAGGGGCTTGAGAACTAAACCGGGCAGAGGCGTTCCTGATTTCTACACCTAATAACAGCGTGTGAGCGATCGCTCCTGTGTTAAATTTCCAAACTAAATCATTTTGGAAAGTATAAGTCTCAAAAAATTGATCACCAAAAGAGGCTCCAATTTCTACTGTGCGGTTATCTCCTAGCAATCTGTTAATACTTGATGACCCTTCGCGGTCAGATTCAAAGCTAGTCGTATAGCGAAAAGCACTCCGCAAAGAAAGATCATCAGAAAAATTGTGGTCAAGGTACAGATAAGCTCGCGTTTCCTCAATATTAGTTTTAGAAAAATTAGGGTCAAACAAGGCTCGGTTAAAAGGCAAGTTAGCCGGGCGATCGCTACCATTGAGTACAATCAGACCTCGATCAAATGTACGCCTGTCTTGCAGATAAGATGCTTCTAGAGTCAGCTTTGTACTGGGGCTGATTGTCCACGCTAAGGAGGGAGCAATAAAGTAACGCCTCGAATCGGTAAAATCGCGAAAACTACCTGCACTTTCATAGGCAATATTTAGGCGATAGGCCAACGAGCCATCATCATTCAACGGGCCGGAAAAATCCAACGTTGGACGGTAGAAGTCAAAACTTCCCGCCGTGAAGCCAATATTGTAGTAGGGAGTAGACAGTGGTTTTTTAGTTACCAAGTTGATCACACCACCAGGTTCACCTTGCCCAAACAGTACAGAAGCAGGGCCTTTGAGAACTTCGATCCGCTCTATATCCGCCGTTTCTTGAGCAGTCCGATTGTTAAAAGAACCGCTACCACCCACATCCTCTCTCAGTCCATTTCTGTACTGCGTGGCACTAAACCCCCGGACTCGAAAATCTTGCCCACGATTACCAAAAGAACTGGAGAAGGTGACACCAGCGATATTACGCAGAGCTTCATCCAAGCGCACAGCTCCTTGGTCTTCCAGAACTTGACGCGGAATCACCTGTATATTGGCGGGAATGTCCCGTAGTGGTGTATCTGTTCTGGTTGCAGTGGAACCTTCTCTGACACGATACCCACTTTGTTCACCTGTCACTACCAATTCAATCGGCTGATCATCTTGGGTTAATGGTTCTTCCTCTGGTGTCTCACTCTCAGGTTCCTCTGGTTCAGGCTGCTGTGGTGGGTGCATCGCAGTTGTCGCCGGTGTCAAACCCAAAATTAACCCTTCATCACTGTCAAATAACTCGACATTCGGCAATCCTGTTTCACCCGCCACTGTCACGCGGATAGTATTGGCATCAAAATTAGTAACCGTGATTTCCGTGATACCTTCAACTGGGTTGGGGGAAGTGAATGTAAATGCATCACCACTAGGTAAAAGCAATTGAGCATTAGGAATATCAGCAATAAAGTTATTACCCGCACTGCGATTGGTGATTTGCAGTTGTTCTCCAAGAGTTGTTTGTAAAATTATCTCCACACCATTTTCAGTAGCATTAGCTTGAACTCCCGTCACTGGTACAACTTCTGATGAGGGTGCTACTTCTGCTGCTGGCGACTGTACAAGTAATTCTGCACTTTGGGAAACCTGCTCAATTTGGTTCAGTTGCGCGATGTTTTGGGCTTTTGCCTTCCGCAGTGAATTTGCAACTATTGATGGGAAATGTCGGGTTGTTCTGTTACTGAGAGTCAATAGTGGAGATTTACTACCGATAAATTCCTGATCTGTAACTGCAACCGTGTCATTGGATGTAGATTTTCCTGTTGTCGCGGTAGATGATTTAGCTTGAGTATCCTCTCGGACTTCCTCACTTCTCGCAGGAGCGCTGATAAAAACAATAACTGCACCTGTCAGCAGCAGGCTTTGAAACAATTTATCTAACTTCATTAATCCACTCACACTCAATCACACTACTTGCCGTATCCAAAGACACGCTAAAGAACTTTGAAAAGTATTGTCATTTACGGGAAATTGTTTAAACAATACTATGAGGTGACATAAGACACAAGCTAATTAATAATTTTTTTTAATTATGATGTATAGTAAGCAGCAACTAAGCAGCAATTAATTTTCATGCAGTATCTGGTTGATAAGTAATAAAGATTATCAATATAGCTAAAATTACTTCTCAAAGAAGAATTACAAAAGCCCAGATAGTGCCAAATCCCATGGATTTGCAACAAATACAGCTAATTGATTTAGTTCTATGCAAAATTTAAATGACTGTATATTGAGGCATAATTGTCTAATAAACTACTTGTCATCTATCAAAAGACAGAAATAATTTAGAAATAGCTGAGATATTGGCATCATAATCAATACAGTATTTTCTCAATAGAGTTAAAAATCAGGCTTGTTTATTGACAAAGTTAAGTGTAGACTCACTGTGGCTTGTCGTAGGCATCACTTTGAGTTTTGGAGCTGATTTTTAACTTTTTTTACGGTCAAGAGTCATTTAAATGCGTTTGCCCTGAGTATTAGTTCAACTAATAGATTTTAGGATATTGATAATAATCTGATAATAATCCCAATAGTTTAGGTTGTTGCTAATGCTACTAATTTTCGTTATGATAATTTGGATAAAATAAAAATGGCTCTCAATAAGCTAGTCAAGTTTACGCCAGTAAATCGCTAGCATTAGCAGTTATACAGCATTAGCTCGACTTTATCCATTTTGATGCTTAGGCGATCGCTATCGCTGAAACCTTTGTGGGGCAGGTTTTGAGTAAGGATTATGAGTTGTACTCAGAGTTAAGTGAAGCAATGATTTATGGCTCATTGATTCGTCTGATGATAAAGCGAATGGCAGCTTAAGCTTTTGTTTACGAATCAGCTCTAAGACACCTCAGCTACATTCATTTGACCTGTCATCAAAAGTTGGCAAGCTTGCTCTAGACGATAATCATGCAAATATCCAAACACTGTCGTACCAAAGATTTGACGAAATCCCTGCTTTAGTTTACGCTCATTTAACTGCACTTGTCGCGCTAATTCAATTAATGAGGGGGGATTGGTGATGTTTTGGGTAATAATATCTTTGGCTCGATAAATACACTCAATGTCCCGCTTTCGCAAGTTCATCGACTGCTGTCCGGGTGTATTATCCTGCAACATTTGAGCAAATTGTAAGGTAATTAATTCCAAGGTCTTGGACTCGACATAAGTCCGGCGCATAATTCCTTGAAACGGACAGTTCAGTATTTGCTGCAATGCTAGTTGCATCGTCGGGGTCATAAGTGAATGTTGCCATGTTTCCACAGTAGCAATATCATTAGTATGGTAAGTAATTTCTCCAGTTTGTAAACCTTCTTCCCAGAGTTCATCTAAGTTCGCATCTGTATAAATTTTAGTCATTTTAATTAATGAAATTACTCGGATTTATTGAGAAATTATCTCATATTTTTATAGGTGCTTCATGATGCGAGTATTTTGACCGTAAGCATTAGAGGGCGTTTCCCCTGGTTTTGACCGATAATCTCGCAGATGATAGACAATGAGCAGTAACCACCGAACTCATATTGGGCATTTCCTGACGACAATCGGGACAAAACCAGTAAATCCTACTACTACCGATGTGTTGCAGCAGTTTTCCATGACAGCAAGGGCAATTACTCATGTTTATTTAATATCATCGTTGTTAAGTTTTAAATTTATCCCATCTAGTTATTGAGATTAATATTAATAGATGGTTGAACTTGTTGAGATTTATCAAATTAGAAAAATGCGTGGGAGAATAAATCTCCCACAGGTAGGCTTGATGTCAGAGGTTATATATTTATACAAAAATAATCTAACCAATAATTTTAGTTATTGCAATAATTTAGCAATAGATTGAGTGTCAGGCGATCGCATCTGGTGTAGCTGAATGCACCCTGGTTGTCGTTTGTTATACAATATTCTGCTTGGGGTTAAATTTCTACTTATTGGCTAACCATACCTGCAAATCTAACAAACTGGTAAAGTCCAATAAAGCCTCACCCAAATTTTCCAATTCTTCCAAACTCAGAGTCTCTACCTGTTCGTGTATCTGTAAGGGTAATTCTCCTAACTTGCGAGTGAGTAGACGCAGAACTAAACTTCGTTCTCGCCGTTCTCCTTTCTTTTCCCCGCGTTGTTCGCCTTCTTCGAGAATTTCTTGGTAAATTACTGACTCGCGCATCATACCCTCCCGAAATAGTCTTTTAATCAGATCCTTTCTAAATTTTAACCCTGCTAAGATTTGGGTGTAGGCGGAAATTTCCGGTCTTTGGGTTGTCTCCACTTGGTTAACTCGCTGCACAATTTGTTCTAGCAAGAGTTGGGGTTGATTGGTGGCTGTTAACGGTGCTAGGGGTAATAAGGCTGAATCCTGGAGAAATGGTGAGGGGTTTTCTTCCCACATGCGAATTACCCGAAATTGATGATGAGTGTTTTCTACTGTAAAGACTGTAGTAATTTCGTTTTCATCTTTGGGAGGAAGCAACAATACTACAACTTGTGTGATGGGTAAACGATACAACCGATACAACCGCACCCAATAATCGAGCATTCGCAGAGGTAGGGGTGGTGTAGATTCTAATGTGGTTTGAAATTCTAGGTGGAGGATTCTGCCTTGGAGTTGTAAAAAAGTGACGTAATCGGCGCGGATGGGTTCAATACTCAATTCTGTTTTCAGGACTGTAGCTTCTGTTTGGGGTGTACCTAATACCCAAGTTGCGAATTTTTGCGGGTGTTTTTCTGATAGCAACTTGCAGAGATTGTCAAAGGACATTGATCATACATGGCTATTTCGTTAAGCATTGTGATTATCTCATGGAGAATTAAAAATCTGGGCGTTGCATAATTGCGGGATGATTTATCTCACGCAGAGGCGCAAAGACGCAGAGAGAATCAAGAGTTTAAGATTTTGATACATCAAATTTCATCCCATGATTCAGCAACGCCAAAATCTGATACCTAAGGTTGCAATAACTGACGAATTTGATTGATAAATATCTCAGCCGCAATTGGGCTGCGAATACGAACTAGTTGATCATCATGAGATGCCATCGCCTGTTTAGCCTGTTCTTCTCTATTTTCCCCCTGTGCGATCGCTTGGCTGTAGGATGGTGAATTGGAGCGATAAGCCTGACGGCATAGCTACGCTTACCGCAAACTTGAAAACCCGCCATTTTTGTGGTTGCAGATAATCTACTGCTTTCAATTGTGACCACAAGGGATGATTCAATAAATTTTCTACAATCGATGGTTCGTTACCTCCAACAGCCAAGAAAATTACATCCCCTTCCATTCTGGGAATAAGTTCTAATGAGATATTTTCGTTAACTTTGTCCTGGTCTTGTAGAGGTGGACGTGGTAAACCAATATCACGCAAAATTTGCCCACTAAATGATTTATTCATGTAAGTTCGATAACCACCCCAAGACATGACTACAGACACTTGAGTTTGCGATAATTTTTCACCCATTTGCTGGCGAAATTCTGCAACTCTTTGGTAATATTTGTCTATCATTGCGTCAGCTTTTGCCTGTTTTCCCAAAGCTGCACCATAAGTTTTTAACCACCCTTTCCAATCGATTTTTTTGCCATCTCCAGCAGCAACTACAGGAGCAATTTGTGATAATTGCTGATAATTCAATCGTCCCCAATATGTATCTAAAATTAAATCGGGTTTTAATTGCAAAATACTTTCTATATTAGGTTGGACTGACGTACCTACTGATTGAATTCCTGCACTTTTTTCGGTTGGTAAAGAGGTGCGAAAATGCCCATCATAAACCGTAGCACCTACTGGTTTGATCCCCAAGGCTAAAACATTATCTAGGAGATTGAGAGCAATCACTCTTTAATGAGTGTCATGGTTAACCTGCTGCCAGATGTGTTTGTAGTCCGTGTGGGAAATTATATTTGCCATACTTTTCTCTGAAAATGAGATCCATTGCGTTGGGCAACAGGGTACGGTTAGAGGTCATTTAGATACATAATATTTTTTGTAGAATACCACAGATACAGAGGAGTCAGGTCTGTCGCCGAGTACATGAGCAATAGATTTTTTTCGTTTGATATACCTCTAAATATCACTGGAAAAATTGTCTTGATGCAGAGAATGTGTTACCTAGGGAGAAATTTTGCTAACCGTAATTTCGCTTATGAGGACTGTAAAAATTCTGGTAACTGCTTTAGCATGAGGAAATAAGCTATCAGCCGAATGTACTCGTCCTTTAAGTTTATTTATTACAATAATTTAGCAATAGATTGAGTGTCAGGCGATCGCATCTGGCGTAGCTGAATGCACCCTTGTTGTCGTCTGTTATACAATAATTTCCTGACAAATCAATAAGTAAACACCAATAATCACTACTTTACTTGGGGTTAAGTTTCTACTTATGGGCTAACCATGCCTCCAAATCTAACAAACTGCTAAAGTCCAATAAAGCCTCACCCAAATTTTTACCAAAAGACAGAAATAATTTAGAAATAGCTGAGATATTGGCATCATGTCAATACAGTATTTTCTCAATAGAGTTGAAAATAAGGCTGGTTTATTGACAAAGTTAAATGTAGTCTCACTGCGGCTTTTTGTAGGCATAGCTTTGAGTGTTGCAAACTAAATCAAACGCTAAATGCTGATTTTTAACTTTTTTTACGGTCAAGAGTCATTTAAATACGTTTGCCCTGAGTATTAATTAAACTTATAGATTTCAGGATATTGATAATAATCTGATAATAATTCCAATAGTTTAGGTTGTTGCTAATGCTACTAATTTTCGTTATAGTAATTTGGGTCAAATAAAAATGGCTCTCAATAAGCTAGTCAAGTTTACCCCAGTAAATCGCTAGCATTAGCGTTTATATAGCATTAGAGGATGTTTTAAAAGTTTTGGGCTTATATTCGCTACTACACAAACGTAGACGCTACACGTCATGTCTGTGTAGCCCTGAATGACTGTCGCTAAAATTAGTATAAATCGATACTTGACAAACAACCTCTTAAAGCTATCAGTGGTTAGCTAAACTAATCATCAAAAGTCGAGACCCAAGTCGAAGAATTAAATATACTTTTTTCACTCGACTCATAAAACTTGATTTGGTTAACTACTAGGTTTGAGGTTTGGAGATTGATAAATTTCGTAAATACTTGGTAGTGGTTATGGATTTGTGTGATGCAAACACTTTGAAATGCAGGGATGCTAAAAATACTATTCACCCCATCCTAATAGTGAAATTGAACGAAAGTTAAACTTAATAAAGTTTGTGTGGCGCACCAATGAATGATTTAGGTATTTGCTGAGAATCGAGAGGCTGGTAATTCATATTAGTGCGTAGATATCTCAACCGACATTTTGTGTAGATGTTCAACATTTGCTCTTGAGAGTGAGAGTCAAAGTAGCAGTTTATCAGGGTGACATTTAACTTGTGAACACAAAAATGAGTAATTTTTCTCATACTTTTCTTGAACCTTCTAGCAACTTTTCTACATTTGTTGATGTACTGCGCTTCAGAGGTTCTACGCAGCCAAACCGAGATGCTTTTACCTTCTTGCTAGATGGAGAAATAGAACAAGCAACATTAACCTATCAGGAATTAGAAAGGCGATCGCGTCGCATAGCTGCTCAATTACAAAAATTAGGTTTGACTGGAGAACGAGCCTTATTACTTTATCCAGCCAGTCTTGATTTTTTAGTGGCTTTTTGCGGTTGTTTATATGCAGGAGTTATTGCTGTCACAGCATATCCTCCACGAAATCAGCGCAATACACCCAGAATCAAAGCTATTGCCACAGATGCACAAGCAGCGATCGCGCTGACGACAACAGAAATTCTACCGACAGTACGGTCTTTAATGACGGAAACGACCGGACTAGAATCTTTACAGTGGTTGACTACGGATAATCTTGCAGAGGGTATAGAAGACACTTGGCAAGAACCTTTGATTAATCAAGATACATTAGCGTTTCTGCAATACACCTCTGGTTCTACAGGCACACCCAAGGGTGTGATGATTAGTCATGGCAACTTATTGCATAATGCGGACACAACTTACCAATTCATGGGACATTCTCCAGAAAGTAAGTTTGTCACATGGTTGCCGATGTACCACGATATGGGTCTGATTGGGGGAATATTGCAACCTTTGTATGGAGGTTTCCCTTGTATGGTCATGCCTCCAACTGCCTTTCTCCAACGTCCTTATCGTTGGTTGCAAACTATCTCTAAGTACAAAGGCACAACCAGTGGTGGGCCTAACTTTGCCTATGAATTATGCACTCAAAAAATTACTCCAGAACAAAAAGCAACTCTTGACTTGAGTAGTTGGAGTGTAGCATTTAACGGTGCAGAACCAGTCAGACATGATACTTTAGAACGGTTTGCCGCAGCTTTTGCAGAGTGTGGCTTCCGCAAACAGGCATTCTACCCTTGTTACGGCATGGCAGAAGCAACCTTGATGATTTCCGGGGGTAGTAAGCATCAAGCACCGTCGGTTGCCAACATTGATAAATTGGCATTAGAACAAAATCAGGTGATTCAGTCCGACACTACTAATAGCGAAACCCAGACCTTTGTTAGTTGTGGATGTACCATACCACAGCAACAGGTAGTGATTGCCAACCCTGAAACCTTATGCCAATGCGCTCCTAATTGCGTTGGAGAAATTTGGGTATCTGGCCCTAGCGTTGGTCATGGATATTGGAACCGTCCCCAGGATACACAAGAAACGTTCCAAGCTTATCTATCAGATAGCGGTGAAGGCCCATTTTTGCGGACAGGTGACCTCGGCTTTATCCAAGATAGAGAACTCTTCATCACCGGGCGAGCCAAAGATGTAATTATCCTGCGGGGACGCAACTTATATCCCCAGGATTTGGAGTTTACCGCCGAACATAGCCATTCAGCATTGCGCTTAGGTGGAAACGTTGCCGCTTTTACCATTGAAAGCGAACAAGAAGAAAAACTAGTTATTGTTCAAGAATTAGAATTTCGTCAACAACCAGAACCAGAAGCAGTAGCTGCGGCCATTCGCCAAGCGATCGCCGCAGAATTTGAAGTACAAGTATATGCAGTAGTCCTAATTAAACCCGGTAAGATCCCTAAAACCTCCAGTGGTAAAATTCAGCGTCGCGCCTGTAAAGCAGCATTTTTATCAGGAAATTTAGCCGTTTACGGTAGCAGTATTCTCAAAGAGTCTTCCTCGTTGGTAGAAGCGCATCAGTCCATACCTACTAACCGCGAGGCCATCATTGCCTTACCCCAAGCACAACAACACTCATCATTAACTACTTGGTTACAGCAACAAGTCGCCGCCATATTGAAAGTATCATTCAGTCAAATCAATCCCCAACAGCCACTAATTAGCTTAGGTATTGATTCGTTAACTGCATTTGAGTTCAAGAATGCTATTGCACATATCAGCGTTTCTATACCTATAGAAGACTTGTTCGCAGGGGCTACGATAGAGCAATTAGCAACTCAAATCCTGCATCAGTGGGAATTGATGCCAGAGCCTATAGATATAGCATCTATTCCTCTAGCTCCAGTGCAAGCTAGCTATCCTCTTTCATCCGCCCAGAAACGACTGTGGTTTTTGCAACAAGTAGAACCCGACAACTTTGCTTACAACATTGCTGCATCTATCCAACTGACAGGAAAACTCAATTTAGCGGCCTTGACTGACAGCCTCAACGCCCTCATGCAACGCCATCAAATCCTGCGAACTGCGTTTATTAGCTTAGATAATCAACCAGTCCAGGTAGTTCGAGAGGAAGAGCTGACTTTACCTATAGTTGACTTAACACACATAGCCTCTACTGAACAGTCAGCCGAGGTGCAACGACAAGCCACTGAGCAAGCACAACAGCCCTTTAATCTCAGCCAAGCACCACTCTTGCGGGTGTTACTTTTGCGCCTGGGAGAACAAGAACATACTTTGTTATTGACCATTCACCATATTATTGCTGATGGTTGGTCAATGGGGGTATTACTGCGCGAGTTGGTTGTATTATACGAAGCCAATTGTCAACAACAACCTGCTTCCCTGACACCCTTACCAATTCAATATCAGGACTTTGCCGTTTGGCAGCAGCAGTGGTTAGGCACGCTCCAGACACAACTGAATTACTGGATGCAGCAGCTAGCAGGGGAACTGCCAATTTTAGAATTACCGAGCGATCGCCCTCGTCCGGCGGTGCAAAGTAATCGCGGAGCTAGATGGGAGTTTATGATTTCCCCATCTTTAACTAAGCAACTCAAAACCCTCAGCCAGCAAGAAAACGTTACCTTATTTATGCTGCTGTTGGCAGGATTTAAGACCCTGCTTTATCGCTACACCAGACAGACAGATATTTTAGTTGGTACTCCCTTGGCTGGTCGTCCCACAGCCACCACAGAAAAACTGTTGGGATGCTTTATCAATACCCTAGTTTTACGGACAGATTTATCTGGGAATCCTCGCTTCACTGAGTTACTAGCTCAAGTCCGACAAGTAGCTTTGGCCGCTTATGCTCATCAAGATTTACCGTTTGAAAGCTTATTGGAAGTACTCAAACCTGCACGCAACTTGAGTCACACCCCCATCTTCCAAGTTTCATTTGTGCTGCAAAACGCACCGATTATGTCAACTTGGGAGTTACCAGAATTAACCCTCTATCCAGTCGAACTAGATAACGGTACAGCCAAACTTGACTTGACTCTATATATGGTGGAGACACCCCAGGGGTTAGTAGGTAGTTTTGAGTACAACACCGATTTGTTTGATGTTGATACTATGAACCGGATGGCAGGACATCTGCAAACCCTGCTGGCGGGAATTGTTGATAATCCCGATGAACACCTGGAAGATTTGCCTTTGTTGACAGATGTTGAGCAGCAGCAAATCTTCAGCAATGGACAAAACCCCCAAACAGATTACCCGCAAAATCTGTGTATCCATCAATTATTTGCCGAGTCGGTGAAACGCACACCAGAGGCGATCGCACTTGTATACAAACATGAATCTTTAACATATACACAACTAAATCAACGAGCCATACAACTGGCGCAGTATCTCCAACAACTGGGTGTGAAATCAGAAGTGCGCGTTGGTATTTGTTTAGAACGCTCACTAGAACTAATGGTGGCTGTTTTGGGTGTGTTGCAAGCTGGGGGAGCTTATGTACCTCTTGACCCTAACTATCCCTCAGAGCGTTTATCTTTCATGTTAGAGACGGCACAAGCCTCTATCTTATTAACCCAACAAGCTTTGGTGGAGAAGTTACCCCCAACTCAAGCCCAGGTAATTTGTTTAGATACTGATTGGCACTCAGATCAGATTTCATCTATACCCACAACCTTAAGCAATCACACTACCCCTGACAGCTTGGCTTATATCATCTTTACCTCTGGCTCTACCGGTCAGGCCAAGGGAGTGATGATTCAGCATCAAAGCTTAGTCAATGCTTATTTTGCCTGGGAACAAGCTTATAATTTGCAATCTGAAATTAAATCTCATCTGCAAATGGCCAGTTTCGCCTTTGATGTCTTCACAGGTGATTGGGTACGAGCATTGTGTTCTGGTGGCAAACTAGTATTGTGCGATCGCGATTTACTTCTTTCTCCACCACAGCTATACGAATATATCCGTGAGCATCAAATTGACTGCGCCGAGTTTGTACCAGCCGTACTCAGACTTTTAATGCAATATTTAGAAGATAGTGGAAAACGACTTGAGTGGATGCGGCTACTGATTTGCGGTTCTGATAACTGGTACATAGATGAATATCAACGTTGTCAAGCCGTGTGTGGGTCTCAAACTCGTGTAATTAACTCTTTCGGACTCACCGAAGCTACTATCGATAGCTGCTACTTTGAGAATGCCAATATTACTAGCCATTCCTCCACTAACTCACTCATTCCCATCGGTCGCCCCCTTGCCAACATCCAACTTTACATCCTCGATACTCATCTGCATCCAGTCCCCGTTGGCGTAGCTGGAGAACTCTACATCGGTGGCGCTGGACTAGCGCGTGGTTATCTCAATCGCCCCGACCTCACAGCCGCCAGCTTTATTCCTCATCCATTTGAATTAAGCAGGGGAGCAGAGGAGCAGGGGAGCAGAAGAGTAATTTACAAAACTGGCGACCTTGCCCGTTGGCTAGCTGATGGTAATGTGGAACTGCTGGGGCGTGTGGATGCTCAAGAGAAAATTCGGGGCTATCGAGTGGAATTGGCCGAGGTGGAATCTGCCCTCAATCAGCATCCAAGTATTCAGCAAGCAGTGGTGTTAGCGCAGCCAGACTCCTCTGGAGAAAAGCGACTAGTGGCATATATTGTGCAACAACCAGTGAGTGTGCCAGAGCCAGATAAACAAGCACAGCTAGAAGCAGAGCAAATTAATCAGTGGCAAATGGTTTATGATGCCGAAGATGCCCTGTTTAAGCAAATGCCTGGGGATTGGGACGCAACTTTTAATATCAGTGGTTGGACGAGCAGTTATACAGGATTACAAATTCCCCCTCTGCAAATGCAGGAATGGGTAGATTGTGGTGTGGAACACATCTTAGCTTTAAATCCCAGTCGAGTTTTAGAAATTGGTTGTGGTACAGGTTTGTTACTGTTCCGCATTGCACCCCATTGCCAGGAATATTGGGGACTGGATTTCTCACAACCTGCCCTCAATTATGTGCAGCGAGTACTAGATAGATCGGAAAAACAATGGCATCACGTCAAACTGCTGCAAGGTTTAGCCGATAACTTGCCTAGTAGAGAAACAGCAACCTTTGATACAATTATTATCAACTCAGTTATTCAACACTTTCCCAGCATTGACTATTTGCTACGGGTAATTGAGAGAGCGATCGCGACTGTCGATGGTGGCACAATCTTTTTAGGTGACTTGCGTAGTTTACCTTTACTAGAAGCCTTCCGCACTTCCATTGAACTGTATAAATCACCTGGCACACAATCAACACTAGAGTTAAAACAACGCATTCAAAAACAAGTCACTGAAGAAGAAGAGTTAGTCATTGACCCCACCTTTTTCCTCGCACTCCCAAAGCGTTTTCCCCAGATTAGTCACGTCCAGATTCAACCAAAACCGGGGCGACATCACAATGAAATGACTAAGTTTCGTTACGATGTCACACTCCACATAGGAAAATCTGTATCAGCCATCAACTCTCAGCAGATACAGTGGCAGCAATGGCAGCCAGAATTAACACCAGATGCCGTGCGCCAAATCCTACTCACCACCCAACCTCACCAACTAGGATTGCAGGGTGTTGCCAATGCCCGGTTACAATCAGAAGTTAGGGCTTTAGAACTTTTAAATCAAGAAAATTGTCCCCAGACTGTGGACGAACTGCGCGCCATCCTCCAGACAAGCGCAATAACCACAGCTATCGAGCCAGAAGATTGGCAAAATTTGCATCAAGATTATCGTGTAGAAATTAGTTGGACGCAAGCCGCAGCCGATGGCAGTTATGATGTTTTATTCCAGCACAATACAGACCAACATGTAATAACTCCCCAACAACAGCAATTCACAGCAGTCATTCCCTGGAACACCTACGCCAACAATCCCCTACAAAGCCGCTTAATGCGGGAATTAGTCCCGCAGTTACGTACCTATTTGTCAGAGAAACTACCGCAATACATGGTTCCCTCTGCCTTTATGGTACTAGAGAACCTACCCCTCACCCCCAACGGTAAAGTGGATCGTCGCGCGCTTCCTGTTGCCGATACCATACATTTGACACGTTCAGACAACTTTGTCGCTCCCCAAACTGCTATTGAGCAGCAATTGGCGCAGATTTGGTCTGAGGTGTTGGGGTTAACTCAGATAGGAATTGATGACAACTTTTTTGAGCTAGGCGGACACTCACTGTTAGCCACCCAAATAGTCGCTCAAATCCGAGATGTCTTCCAGGTAGAACTACCCTTGCGATCGCTGTTCGCCACACCAACCATTGCTACACTTTCCCAAGCAATTACTCCACACATCGGTGAGTCATCATCAACCAAAATTCCCCGGCAAACACAGCGCGATCGCCTACCCCTCTCCTTTGCTCAACAAAGATTGTGGTTGTTGGATCGCTTAGAAACTGATGCCCGTGCTTACATTGAGACTGTAGCAATTCACCTGCAAGGATCACTAGACGTTGCAGTGTTAACACAGACTCTCAATGAAATTGTCCAGCGTCATGAAGTCTTACGCACTAGTTTTACAGTCATTGATGACGAACCAGTGCAGGCGATCGCTCCATCCCTCACTTTGGCATTGCCGGAAATCGACTTACGCCAGGAGCCAGCTTCTGAGCGTCTGGAAAAAGCCCAAAATATTGCGGCGGCGGCAGCTCAACAACCTTTTGATCTGAGTCAACTGCCTTTGCTGAGAACTAAGCTCTTGAGGCTAGATGACCAAAAATATCTACTCTTGTTTACTATTCATCATATTATCTCTGATGCTTGGTCAGCAGGGGTATTAATTCAAGAAGTGACGGCAATCTACACAGCCTTGATTCAAGGAAAACCTTCACCTTTAGCTCTACTACCCATTCAATACGCTGATTTTGCTGTCTGGCAGCGACAATGGTTACAAGGTGAAATCTTGGCAAATCAACTAGCTTATTGGAAACAGCAGTTAGTACCACCACCTCCCGCTCTGGAACTACCTGTGGATCAACCCAGCACAACAACAGCACAAGGGACAAAGTATCATTTCTCTGTACCACTAACTTTGTCCGCCGGACTCAAAACCCTTAGCCAACAAACTGGTGTTACTCTATTCATGACTTTGTTGGCAAGTTTTCAAACCTTACTACACTACTACACCAAACAAACTGATATTGCCGTTGGTTGCCCAATTGCCAATCGCGATCGCGCTGAGGTACAAGGACTGATTGGTTTTTTTGTCAATACCCTCGTCTTACGCACTGACTTTGCTGGTAACCCCAGTTTTCGAGAAATCTTGGTACGGTTACGGAGTATAGCCCTGGATGCCTACACTCATCAAGATTTACCCTTTGAAAAACTCGTAGCAGAAATACAACCAGAACGCCACCTTAGTCAATCGCCTTTGTTCAATGTTTGGTTTGTACTCCAGACTGCATTACCGCCACTGGAGTTACCAGGATTAATTCTCACACCATCGGATATAGATAACGGTGTTGTGCGACATGATTTGAAGTTAGATATAACTGAAATTTCTGGCGGTTTGACAGGCTTTTTTGAGTACAAAACTGACTTATTTGATGCCATAACCATTACTCGCATGACTAGTATGTTAATCGCTTTGTTAAACACAGTTGTCACCCAACCCGATCTTGCTTTGAGCGAGTTAATCACAGTTCTCGCCAACGCCGAGCAGCAATTGCAGACAAAGCAAGCTGAGGAATTCCAGATGACTCGACGACAAAAACTCATGGGTATGGCGCGCCGAGGCGCGGCAAATCAAGCTTAAGTATTGCTGTATCTAAGTTTCTAAATTGCAAATTGCTGTAAATCCTATGAATACAACCAATCGTTATTCAGAATATGACCTATTTGCCCCCATGTATAATGACCATTGGGGACGAATGTTTAAAGATGGAATACCGCTACCAATTAAAAATCTCATACTCCAGCATTTACCTCCCGAAGCTCATATTCTCGATCTTTGCTGTGGTACAGGACAATTAGCAGAAAAATTGTTACTAGAAGGTTATCAAGTAACAGGATTAGATGGCTCTGAAGTCATGCTGAAATATGCCCGCGAAAATGCTCCTGCTGCTAATTTTATTTTGGAAGATGCCCGTTTTTTTAATTTACAGCCAATCTTTCATGGTGTTATTTGTATAGGTAGCAGTCTCAACCACATACTAGCTCTAGATGAGTTAACTCGCGTTTTTCAAAATGTTTATAATGCGCTCCAGCCGGGAGGATTGTTTGGCTTCACCATGGATGTCGAAGATGCCTATCCGCGATGGGATGGTTCTAGCCAAGGAGTTGTCAAAGATGAATATGTATGGGTTTGGCGCTGCCAATACCAGCCAGATACCCATCTATGTCAAGTGAAAATTACAATGATGCAACTTATTGATGAGCAATGGCGGCGTTCGGATATTGCTTGGTTGATCAAAAGCTTTGCGATCGCGGATATCCAATCAGCTTTACAAGCAGTTGGTTTTAGTAATATTGAAATTTACGACTTAGAACGAGATTTAGAAATCCCTAATAAAGCTAATCAAAGCTGTTTTATTGTTCGCAAATTGTCCTGAATTTTCACGGTTGCGGTAGCCAAATGCAATTTAACTTTTTCAACCTGATTGATCAAGTAATTCATCATAGAGCCTACGGCATGCTACGCGGTAAGCGTCGCTATGCCCATCAGGGTTTTACGTAATTCGTAATTAAGAAAATCATACCATTTCTTTATATAGAGAATTAGTATCAGATGTTATCTAATTTTCTAGGTTTGGATCTGTTGCTTAATTATGGAGCATTGGTATTACTTTGAAATAAAATATCTGAGCTTTAAAACACACCCTGATCCTATGAATTTAAAATCATTTAAGCGAAAACAAGTAATTATATCTCAGGAAGAATTAATCAAAACTGAATTTCTCCAGGTAGAAAAGTATCTTCCTTTAGTAATTAAACCTGTGATAGATGGCATCAATTTAACCAATTGGGCTTTCAATAATCGAGAATGGATTGAGACTCAATTATTCAAGTACGGTGGTCTACTTTTTCGCAATTTTAATATCCATGAAATTGAGGGAATAGAAACTTTTATTCAAACTATTTCTGGAGAATTAATTGAATATTCTTATCGTTCAACTCCACGCAGTCAAGTTAGTGGTAAGATATACACATCAACAGAATATCCAGCCGAACAATCAATTCCTTTACACAACGAAATGGCCTACTCTCTAAACTGGCCAATGAAGATTTGTTTTGTTTGTGTAAAAACAGCAGAAAAAGGCGGCGAAACACCCATAGCAGATAGCCGAAAACTATTTCAAAGTATCGATCCCAAGATTAAAGCAAAGTTCATTGAAAATGGTGTCATGTATGTCCGAAACTATGGTCAAGAACTTGATTTACAGTGGGAGAATGTATTTCAAACCACAAATAAATTAGAAGTAGAAAACTATTGTCGTGAGGCTGGTATTGAGTTTGAATGGAAAGACGAAAATAATTTAAGAACTCGTCAGGTTTGTCAGGCTGTTGCAACCCATCCAAAAACTGGTGAAATGGTCTGGTTTAATCAAGCTCATTTGTTCCACATATCAAGCTTGCAGTCAGAAGTCCGCGAATCTTTGCTAGCAATGCTTAAAGAAGAAGACTTACCGCGCAATGCTTTTTATGGAGATGGCTCAAAAATTGAGACTTCTATCATAGAAGAAATTAATGCAATTTATCAGCAGGAAGCAGTAATATTTCCTTGGCAAGAAGGTGATATTTTAATGCTGGATAATATGTTAGTTGCTCATGGTCGTAGACCATTTGTAGGCAAAAGAAAAGTTTTGGTGGGAATGGCAGAACCTTTTTGTGGTCAATAATCTTACTTTAGGGAAAGTTGAGGTAAATATGCAAAGTAATTCTACAACAACAATTAACGGTTATCAGCTTTCACCTCAACAGAAGCATTTATGGTTGTTGCAGCAACAAGCAGAGACTAACCAGCCTTATTGGGTGCAATGTGCAGTTTTAATTACGGGAAATATTAATTACCCAATTTTAGAAGCCGCCTTGCATAAAATAGTTGTTAAACATGAAATTTTTCGTACTAGCTTTCAAACTTTAAATGGTATGGATATTCCTTTACAAGTTATCCATGATGAAAGTAAATATTCGATAAATTATTATAATTTTGCAGAGTTAGAAGAGGAAAAACAAAATTTAGAAATACAAAAACTTTTCCAGCAAAATAATTCATATATTTTTGACTGGCGAAATGCTAATAGTTTAAATATTTGTTTGATCAATCTTTTATCTAACAAACATATTTTACTGATTGCTGTACCTGCTATTTATGCGGATGTGCTATCAATACATAACCTAGTAGGTGAAATTAGCGAAACTTATACTGCTTGCTTAAATCAACAAGAACTTTCAAGACAGCCTTTACAATATGCAGATATTGCTGCTTGGCAAAATGAATTATTTGAATCAGAAGATGGACAATTAGCAAAAAAATATTGGCATCAAAAAGATATTTATAATTTAGTCATTAGTAAGCTTCCGTATGAAAAACATTCAACAGATAGATTAGTATTTCAACTAAAAATTATCAGCGTTAAGTTCGGTAATGATACAGTAACCAATATTCAAAAATTAGCAACTAATCATGCTGTTGGTATTTCTACAATTTTACTGGCTTGCTGGCAAATATTACTTTGGCGGTTAACAGGTCAATCCCAAATAAATATTGCTACATGTTATGATGGCAGAAACTATGAAGAATTACAGCCAGTAATTGGATTATTAGCTAAATATATACCAGTTGGCGTTTCTTTAAATAAGAAGAATAATTTTACAGAAACAATTAAACTGTTAGAATCCAATATCACCGAAGCTTACCAGTGGCAGGATGCTTTTAATTGGGAAGAAATTATTAATAAAAAAGAACAAGGTCAAGAATTATCATTTTTACCATTTGCTTTTGACTTTAATTCCCAATTTCCTAAATATTCTGCTGGTGATGTATTATTCTCCATTTATCAGCAATATGCTTGTATTGATAAATTCAAAATTAAACTCTCCTGTCAAGCAGGGGATGATTCATTAATAGCTGAATTTCACTATGATGAAAACTTATTTGATCAAGAAGATATTGAAAGCCTAGCAAGACAATGGCAAACTTTGTTATCTAGCGCAATTAATCATCCAGAAATTGCCATATCTCAACTAGAAATTTTGCCTTCTCGTGAACGCCAGAAAGTTTTAGTTGATTTCAACTTAACTCAAACTAATTATCCTGATTATCAGTGCATCCATCAATTATTTGAGCAGCAAGCAGCACGCACTCCCAATAATTCCGCAGTGGTGTTTGAAGACCAACAACTAACTTATGCGGAATTAAATACCCGTGCTAATCAAATTGCTTACCACCTCAAAACATTGGGAGTTGGTGCTGAAACAATTGTGGCATTGTGTGTAGAGCGTTCTTGGGAAATGTGCGTTGGGTTGTTAGGGATTCTCAAAGCAGGTGGCGCTTATCTTCCCTTAGACCCCCTACTGCCAAATGAGCGTTTGGCTTATATGTTAGCAGATGCTGGTTCTACGGTAATTTTAACTCAGCAGCACTTAGCTTCACTGTTTTGCCAACAAACAAGACCGATTGTTTGTTTAGATGGTGAATTGGAGGCGATCGCTTCCCCAGAGATCAATCCGCATTGTCAAGTAACTCCTGAGAATTTAGTATATGTAATTTACACCTCCGGTTCCACAGGTAAACCCAAGGGAGTGGCTGTTGAACATCAACAACTGCTCAACTACGTTCAAAGTATGGTAGAAAAATTAGACCTGCCGGTCGGTTCTAATTTTGCCACAGTTTCCACTTTTGCAGCTGATTTAGGTAACACAGTCATTTTTCCCGCATTATGTACCGGGGGATGTCTGCATATCATTTCCCAGGAACGAGCAACTAATCCAGAGGCTTTGATAGAGTATAGCGATCGCTATCCGATTGACTGTCTGAAAATTGTCCCATCCCACTTGAACGCACTTTTGAGTGCTTCACAACCAAAGAAAATTTTGCCCCAAAAACGGCTGATTCTGGGTGGTGAGGCGCTGAGTAAGAATTTAGTTGCAACACTACGCCAATATACACAAGAGTGTCAAATTATCAACCACTATGGGCCATCGGAAACCACAGTGGGTGTTTCTACTTACACACTCAGTCCAGAACATGAGCAGACATCGGATACAGTACCTATCGGTCGTCCTCTAGCTAATACACAAATTTACATTCTAGATGAGCATCTGCAACCTGTACCCATCGGTGTATGTGGTGAACTTTACATTGGGGGCAATAATCTCGCAAGAGGCTATATTAATCACCCCGAACTAACAGACGAAAAGTTTATTCGTAATCCCTTTAAAAATCCACAATTAGAATCAGAGCGTCTTTATAAAACAGGAGATTTGGGGCGTTATTTACCTGATGGCAATATTGAATTTTTAGGGCGAGCAGACCAACAAGTTAAGATTCGGGGTTTCCGAATTGAGATTGCAGAAATTGAATCTGCACTGCAAGAATATGATGGCATCAAAGAAAACACAGTTTTAGCGCGATCAGATGAATCAGGTAAACAGCGCCTCGTAGCTTATTTTGTTCCCCATCAGGAGTCTGAAGTTGTAGTTAATGATTTGAGTGACTTCCTCAAAACCAGACTACCGGACTATATGATTCCGTCTGCTTTTGTGCAATTGCAGGCGTTTCCGCTCACACCTAACGGCAAAATAAACTATCAAGCTTTACCTGCACCAGAAAGCGTCAATCCAGGAATAACAGGTAAATTTGTTGCTCCCCGCAATCCTATAGAAGAAGCGATCGCTAACATTTGGGCTGGGGTACTCAAGCTCCCAAGAGTGGGAATTTATGACAATTTTTTTGCGTTGGGTGGAGATTCCATTATCAGTATTCAAATCATCGCCAGGCTCAATCAAGCTGGTTTGCAACTCACACCCAAGCAATTGTTTGAATATCCTACTGTTGCTGAATTAGCTGCCGTTGCTAGTAGCATCTCAGATGTAAAAGCTGAACAAACAACAGTGACAGGTTCGGTTCTTCTCACACCAATTCAACACTGGTTCTTTGAACAGAATTTATGTGAACTACATCATTGGAATCAAAGTTTATTACTAGAAGTACCGCCAAACATTGACCCAGCTTTATTAGAACAAGCATTACAGTATGTGCAACAACATCATGATGCTTTGCGACTACAATTTTTTCAGCAAGAGTCTATTTGGCAGCAATTTAATGCTGGAATTGAGCAAGTTGAAAAAATCACTCTGACATATGAAGATTTAACAGCAATACCCACTACACAACAAGAAGATACCCTACAAGTTAGAGCTTGTGAATTACAAGCCAGCTTGAATTTAGCGGCGGGTTTGTTGATGCGGGTGGCGTTGTTTGACTTAGGACAAAACCGGGCGAAACGTCTATTAATAGTCATTCATCATTTAGCTGTAGATGGTATTTCTTGGCGAGTTTTACTAGAAGACCTCCAGCAAGCTTATCAGCAACTCGACCAAAAACAGGTAGTTCAGTTACCGTTGAAAACAACTTCTTTTAAACATTGGTCTGAGTTTTTATATGAGTATGCTCAGTCGTCTGAACTACAATCAGAAATACCATATTGGCTCAAAGCGTCTTCTCAATTGATTTCCCCTCTGCCAATTGATTATCCTGGCGGTGCTAACACAGTAGAATTGGCTAATCAAGTCTTAGTTTCCCTAAGTGTTGCAGAAACTAAAGCCTTATTACAAGATTTACCAGCCGCTTATCATACTCAAATTAATGATGTCCTCCTCACTGCATTAGTACAAACCTTTAGCCAATGGACAGGACAAGGCTCTTTACTTGTAGATTTAGAAGGACATGGTAGAGAGTCTATCAACAACGATATTAACCTCACACGAACGGTTGGTTGGTTCACAAGTATTTTCCCCATAGTACTAACCTTAGAGGGAACTTCCCAGCCTATAGAAGCACTCCAAGCTATTAAAGAGCAACTTCAGAATATTCCCAATCACGGTATTGGCTACGGAGTGTTGCGCTACCTCAGTCAGAATCCCCTAGTAACAGCACAACTACAAAGCCTTCCTCAAGCTCAAGTGCGATTCAACTACCTAAGTCAGCTTGATCAAATATTACCTGAATCATCACTGTTTAAACATATTAAGCAAACTGTTGGTCATAGCCGTAGCTTGCGAAGTAATCGACGCTATCTCATAGATATTAATGGCTTTGTACTGGGGGGACAGCTACAAATGGAGTGGACATACAGTGAACAAATACATCACAGAAACACTATCAAACAGCTAGCTCAAGGGTTCATTGAAAGATTGCGATCGCTCCTAATTTATTCTCAATCTGCCACATCTTTTAGTTTAAAATCTTCTGACTTTCCCGAAGCTAATTTAACTCAACAAGATTTAGAACAGTTCCTCGCCAAAATCAATCGAGGTAGTAACAAATGAACACCGAAAATATTCAAGATATCTATGAACTTTCACCTGTACAAAAGGGCATTTTATTCCACAGTTTGTATACTCCTGAGTTAGGACTTTATTTCATTCAATATACTTATAAAGTCAGTGGTAATCTGAATATTTCTGCCTTAGAACAAGCTTGGCAGGTAGTAGCAGCTAAACATACAATTTTGCGTACTAGCTTCTATTGGCAAGAGATTGATAAACCACTACAAGTTGTACATCAACAAGTTAAAGTACCTCTAGAGCAGCAAGATTGGCGGGGAATCGATGCTGTTGAACAGGCCAAGCGTTTGCAAGATTTTTTAGTCAGCGATCGTCAACGCGGCTTTGATGTCTCTCAAGCTCCACTCATACGTATTACTGTAATTCAATTAGCAGATAAAGTTTACGAAATTGTTTGGAGTAAACATCATCTAATTTTAGATGGTTGGTCAGCGCCGATAGTAACTATGGGATTTTTTCAAACATACAAAGCTCTTTGTCAAGGTCAAGATATTTCTTTATCACCCAGTCGCCCTTTCAAAGACTACATTACTTGGCTACGAAAGCAGGACTTATCTCAAGCCGAAGCATTCTGGCGCAAGTTATTGAAGGGAGTAAAAGCACCCACACCTCTAAATAACCTTAAGGTGACGAATTTGTCTGCACAAGCAGAAAAATATGATGAGCAACAAATCAAGCTATCGACAGCAACAACAGCAACATTACAAGCTTTCGCACGCCAACATCAACTAACGCTAAACACTATATTTCAAGGAGCGTGGGCTATCCTGTTGGGTCGTTACAGTTGTCAACAGGAAGTTGTTTATGGTTGTGGTGTTTCTGGTCGTCCGGTCGATTTATTAGGAGTCGAGTCAATGGTGGGTGTATTTATCAACACCTTGCCTATTTGTATCAAGTTAAACTCTGAGCAATTTCTCTTAGAATTCTTGCAGCAACTTCAAGCACAACAAATTGAAATGCGCCAGTATGAGTACAGCCCACTGGTAGATGTTAAAGGATGGAGCGCAGTACCACGAAACTTGCCTTTGTTTGAGAGCATTGTGGTATTTGAAAACTACCCAGTGCCACAGATTGTGCAAAATCATGAAGATGATCTAAACATCCTAGAATTTAAGGGTTTTTACAAAACTAACTACCTCTTAAATGTCATTGGTTATCCAGGATCAGAATTAGTAATTGGCATTAATTATGATTGCCAACACTTTGATGTTGCCACAATTACCGGAATTCTGAAAGATTTTGAAATACTTTTAACAGGTATAGCAAATAATCCTCATTTACAACTCAAAAACTTGTCTTTGTTGACAGAAGAGCAACAAAAAATTGCCTCAATATTAGAGCAAGAAATTTCATTTAATTTAGCTGTTAATTGTTCATGAATTTATCTCTACAAATCAAATCAGTTAATTAAACTAGAGGAAATTATGAGTTTTACCCACACTGAACCAGAAAATAAAAATATAAATATCTTTGAAGAACGTGAATCAAACGTTAGGAGTTACTGTCGTAGTTTTCCTGATATATTCCATCGGGCTAAAGGCGCTTTATTATATTCCACTTCTGGTCAGGAGTATATCGATTTTTTAGCAGGTGCTGGCGCTCTCAATTATGGACATAATAATGACTACATCAAAGCTAAAGTACTTTCATATTTAGATTCAGATGCCATTACTCATGGTTTAGATCTATATACCACCGCCAAGCAAAATTTTCTAGAAAAGTTTTCGCAGTCAATCTTAATACCAAAAAATTTAGATTATCACATCCAGTTTTGCGGCCCAACAGGAACTAATGCTGTAGAAGCAGCTTTAAAATTAGCCAAAAAAATTAAAAAACGCTCTGGAATATTCTCTTTCATGGGAGCCTATCATGGAATGACATTAGGTAGTTTATCTATAAGTGGTAATACAAGCGTGAGATTAGGTTTAAATTTAGCATCTAATAATGTTAACTTTATGCCTTATCCCTATGAATTTATGGACAGCTTTGATACAATCCAATTTATGGAAACAGTATTAACTGATGTCAATTCAGGAATTGAAAAACCTGCTGCCATAATTTTTGAAACAGTCCAAGCTGAAGGCGGAATTATAGTTGCACCTATTGAGTGGATGCAAAGACTCCGCAAATTGTGTGACGAACATGATATTTTATTGATTTGCGATGATATTCAAGTAGGCTGTGGACGTACTGGCTCTTTCTTTTCTTTTGAAAGAGCAGGTATAGTTCCCGATATGGTAGTACTCTCAAAATCTATCAGTGGTTATGGTTTTCCTATGTCGCTATTGCTGATTAAGCCAGAATTAGACGCTTGGGAACCTGGTGAACATACAGGTACTTTTAGAGGAAACCAATTAGCCTTTGTTGGCGGAACAGCTGCTTTAGAATATCGAGAAATTATAAATATTGAGCAAGATGTGAAAATTAAGGAATTTTTCTTGAAAAGTTTCTTATATGAGGAAATAGCACCGATTAATGACAATATCAAAATCCGTGGTATCGGCATGATTTGGGGAATTGATCTGGCTAATTTTGGTGGTTCTAGTTTTGCCAAAGAAATAACATCACGCTGTTTTCAACAGGGGTTAATAGTTGAAAGAGTAGGTAGAAATGACACAGTAATTAAAATTTTGCCTCCTTTGACTATTGAGATGTCAACCTTACAGCAAGGTTGTCAAATTCTCAAAAAAGCTTGTGAGTATGTTTAAAAAGAGAATTAAGTAATTTTTCAAAACAGCAATCCTCACCTATTAAAAATCTTTAGGATTGCTTGACACTGCAATTTATTTAATGGATATCTAGATATAATGGCTAACCAAATTGGATATATTTCAAATAAAATAACTCCAGAAGAACTATTTTCTCAAAAAATATATTGGTTAAACCAATTATCTTTAGAGATACCAGAAACTAATTTTATTACTGATTATGTCAGACCAATTAAATCAACTGGTAGAAATCAGCATATTGAATTTGAATTACCGCAGGATCTATCTCAATCTCTCATCAATTTAGCTAATAATTCTTACTTGTCAATATATGTTGTACTATTGGCAGTATTAAATACATTATTATCTAAATATACTGGCAACAACCAAATAATTGTAGGCTCACCTGTTCCTAAACACCAAGCTAATGAAAATTTGGTGAATCAAATACTTCCTGTACACTTTCATCTAGAGAAGACATTAACTTTTACTGACTTAATTTTTCAAACAAAACAAACTTTAATAGATGCATATAGCCATCCAAATTATCATCCAGAAGAGATACTAAATTTATTAAATATTCCTCAAAATGTAAATCGCCATCCGATTTTTGATATTGTTTTTTTACTAGAAAATATTCATGACAATTATTATCTCAACAATTGCCAAAATGATATAACGTTTTCTTTTTTGGTAACCGAGAATGTAATTAAAGGTAAAGTAGAATATAAAGACCAGTTATTTCGAGACAAAAGCATAAAATTAATAATCGAATCTTACTCGCAAATTCTCACCCAAATTTGTCAAAATCCTCACCAAAAAATCTCAGATATTTCTTGCATTACACCCACACAGCAACAGCAATTATTAACTGAGTTTAACAATAATCTGAAAAGTTTTCCTGTAGACAAGTCCTTACATCAGTTATTTGCAGACCAGGTGCAACGGACACCCAATCACACGGCTGTTATTTGTGGAGATAATCAGTTCACTTATCAACAGTTAAACGAAAAAGCTAACCAATTAGCAAGATTATTATGCAGTTGTGGAGTCAAACCTGGAGAATTTATCGGCATTATTAAACAGCGAGATGTAAATTTTCTCATCGCTATACTCGCTATTTTGAAATCAGGCGGAGTTTATGTTCCTATCGATAGTACTTATCCGCCAGATAGAATTAAATACATGGTGTCTAACAGTCAGGTCAAATTTCTCTTAACAGATTCTACTTGTGACTTGACTGAGTGTTTGTCAGATTGTCCTCAACTAAAGCACCTAATATTTTTAGATATTAACTCTGATAAGTCAACACTGCGCGGAATAGTTGATACGCAAATATATCACCTACTAGATTTTGCTAACTTAAGCCCAGAAAACTTAGAAATCAATGTTAGCGGTATTGACCCAGCTTACATGATTTATACATCCGGCTCAACAGGTTTACCCAAGGGAGCAATTATTAGACATGGTGGGGCTATTAATCATATTTATGCTCAGTTTGATGTTCTAGAATTAACTGAAGATTTGACTTTTTTACAAAGCGCTCCGGCTTCTTCAGATATTTCTGTTTGGCAGTTTCTTGCCCCTCTATTGATTGGTGGTAAAACTATTATTATTGATACTGCAACTGTTTGTGACCCACAAAGATTATTTGAATGTATTCAATCACAAAAGATTACTATTATTGAATTAGTTCCAACTATTTTAACAAGTTTAATCAATTACGTTGGTAATTTATCCACTGATGCCAGATTACTACCACACCTAAAATGGATGATGGTAACGGGGGAATCTGTTTCTGTAGAACTTGTAAATAAATGGCTAAAATTTTATCCACAAACTAAAGTAGTTAATGCTTATGGGCCTACAGAAGCTGCTGATGATATTACCCAATTAATCATTGACCATCCTTTACCAGAAAATTTATGTACAGTCCCCATTGGTAAACCTTTAGCCAACCTCAATCTATATATTCTTGACTCACAAATGCAGTTGTTACCAATTGGTTTTCCTGGAGAAATTTGTGTATCAGGATTTGGAGTTGGCTTGGGGTATTGGCAAAATCAAATAAGTACTAAATCAAGTTTTATTCCGAACCCATTTATCAATTATGCCAAAGCTTTACCTGGAACTAACACTGATTTTATTTATAAAACTGGAGATTTGGGAAGATGGTTACCTGATGGTAATATCGAGTTTTTAGGACGCATCGACCACCAAGTCAAAATTCGCGGTTTTCGGATTGAATTAGGTGAAATTGAAACACTACTAAATCAGCATCCTGCTGTGGATGATTGTGTGGTTGTGACTCACAAGGAAGCACAAGGAAACCTACAATTAGTCGCTTATGTAGTCGCCAATCACCAATCAGTTGTGAGTATCAGTGAATTACGTAATTTCTTGAAAGAAAAGTTACCTGACTACATGGTTCCTGCTGCCTTTATGATGCTGGAAGCTCTACCGTTAGCACCAAGTGGTAAGGTAGACCGTAAAGCTTTGCCTCAGCCGGATCATCTTCGTCCTGAGTTAGAAAGTGCTTATGTAATGCCACAAACTGAGATAGAAAAGGTAATTACTACTGTTTGGCAGAAAGCACTTAATGTTGAGAAAGTGGGTATTGAAGATAATTTCTTTGAGCTTGGCGGTCATTCTTTAATCATGCTGCAAATTTATAGCCAATTGCGTGAATTATTACCAAAGAAATTATCCCTGATGGAAATGTTTAAATATCCCACAGTCAGTACTTTAGCTAAATTTTTAAGCGAGGAAAGCAATTCAGATTTTATTCGAGAAAATGATGAGTCTAGTAAAAAAATAGCCGCAGGTAAACAGAGACTAAAACAACGATTACAACAAAAAAAATAAATATATAACTCAGTTATCTTATGAATGAATTTGTGAATACAAACAATCAATATAATGGTTTAGAAATAGCCATTATTGGCATGAGTGGTCTTTTCTCAGGAGCTAAAAATATTGATGAATTTTGGCAAAATCTGCGAGATGGATTAGAGTCAATTTCTTTTTTTAGCGAATATGAACTAGAAAAATTAGGGGTAGAACCTACAATATTTCGTGCCCCGAACTATGTCAAAGCAAATGGCACAGTTCAAGATATAGAGTTATTTGATGCATCCTTCTTTGGCTTTAGTCCCAGAGAAGCTGAAATTATGGACCCTCAACAACGCTTTCTATTAGAGTATGCATGGGAAGCACTGGAAAATGCTGGTTATATTTCAGACTTTTATAAAAATCAGATTGGTGTTTTTGCTGGTGCCAGCATCAATACTTACATATCGAACATTTATTCCCACCCTGACATTGTAGCCTCTGTAGATGGGTTCCAAATTTCTATTGCCAACGATCCAGATTTTCTCAGTACTCGTGTATCCTACAAATTAAACTTACAAGGGCCTAGTTACACTGTACAAACTACCTGCTCAACTTCATTAGTTACCACACACTTGGCTTGTCAAAGTTTGCTTAGTGGTGAATGTGATATTGCTTTAGCTGGTGGTGTTTCTCTTTCCAAACAAGCAGGGTATTTTTATCAGGAGGGAGGAATTTACTCTCCTGATGGTCATTGTCGCGCCTTTGATGCTCAAGCTCAAGGAACTGTTAAAGGTAAAGGTCTAGGCTTGGTGGTGTTGAAACGCTTAGAAGATGCCTTAGCAGATGGAGACTGTATTCATGCGATTATTAAAGGCTCGGCTATTAATAATGATGGATCTGCCAAAGTCAGCTACTCTGCTCCGAGTATAGATGGTCAGGCAAAGGTGATTCAAGCGGCGCAGACTATGGCCGAGGTTGAACCCGAAACGATCGCCTATATCGAAGCACATGGAACCGGTACATCCTTGGGAGATCCGATTGAAATCACAGCACTGACACAAGTCTTTAGTGCTAAAACTCAGAAAAAAAACTTTTGTGCGATCGGTTCAGTCAAAACCAATATTGGACATTTGGGCCCTGCAGCTGGTGTTGCTAGTCTGATCAAAACAGTTCTCGCCCTCAAACATAAACAAATCCCCCCCAGCTTACATTTTGAAAAACCCAATCCCCAGATAGATTTTGCCAATACTCCTTTTTACGTTAATACCAAACTGTCTGAGTGGAAAACCAACGGCATACCCCGACGCGCTGGTGTGAGTTCCTTCGGTTTTGGTGGAACTAATGCCCATGTAATTCTGGAAGAAGCCCCAATAATTGAACCTTCTGGCCCTTCTCGTCCTGATCAATTGTTATTGCTCTCAGCTAAAACTATTACAGCCTTAGAAACTGCTACGGCTAATTTAGTTGCTCATATACAGCAACATACTGATTTGCAGTTAGCTGATATCGCCTACACGCTGGGGGTAGGTCGTCGGGCTTTTGCATACCGCCGCATGTTGGTCTGCCAAAACCTGGAAGATGCAGTACAGTCACTCAACTCTCTTGATGATCAACGAGTATTTACCCATTACCAAGAACCTTGTAATCGCCCTGTGGTATTTATGTTTTCTGGACAGGGCGCGCAGTATGTGAATATGGGGCAGGAACTATATCAGCGTGAATCGACTTTCACAAAGCACGTCGATGACTGCTGTGAACTGCTTAAACCTCTTCTGGGAATAGATTTACGTACTGTACTTTATCCCAGTACAGAAACAGCCACAGCAGCTGCACAGCAATTGCTACAGACTGCTATTACTCAGCCAGCGTTGTTTGTCATTGAGTATGCTCTGAGCCAACTGTGGATGAGTTGGGGAGTGCGTCCAGAAGTAATGATTGGTCACAGCATCGGGGAATATGTAGCCGCGTGTCTGGCTGGGGTTTTCTCTCTAGAAGATGCCTTAAAGCTAGTCGCAATCAGAGGAAAACTGATGCAGCAATTACCCAAAGGCGCAATGCTTTCTGTACAAATGTCTGAACAACAAATCCAACCTTTGTTGAATCCAGAATTATCTTTGGCAGTCAGCAATAGTCCTTTAAATTGTGTAATTTCCGGTACGACAGCAGCTATAGAAGAATTACAACAAAAGCTTTTAGATAAAGAAATCAAATATCGGAAGTTGCATACTTCTCACGCCTTTCATTCCCAGATGATGGAACCAATCATCAAACCATTTACCCAATTATTAGAAACAGTCAAACTCAATCCACCGAAAATTCCCTTTATATCTAATATTAGTGGGACTTGGATTACTGCCACTGAAGCAACAGATCCCAACTATTGGGCGCAGCATCTCAGACAAGCGGTACGCTTTAGTGAAGGTATAACTGAGTTACTCAAACAATCAGAGCGAATTTTATTGGAAGTAGGGCCAGGAAGGACGCTTAGTAGTTTAGCTAAACAACACCAAACAAATGAACAGGCGGTGCTAACTTCAATGCGTCATCCGCAGGAGCAACAGTCAGATTTGGCATTTTTACTTCATACTATTGGTCGGCTGTGGCTGTTGGGAATTAAAGTTGATTGGCCTAGTTTTTATGCTCATGAACATCGTCATCGTGTTCCTTTACCGACCTATCCTTTTGAGCGTCAGCGTTATTGGCTTGAAGCCAAATCTCAGACTGCTTTGACAAAACCACAGGAAGAACTTGTAAACAAAAAGCCAGATATTGCGGACTGGTTCTATGTTCCTTGCTGGCAAGAATCTACATTAGTTGAGCTTAAACAAAAAGAATTGGCAGCACAAAATTCATGCTGGTTAATGTTTGTTGATAACTATGGAGTCGCAGCCACAATTGCTGAAAAACTCAGACAACAGAATCAAAATGTGATCACTGTAGAAGTGGGAAAACAATTTGCTCAACTCAATGACTTTGCATTTATAATTGATCCCCAACAACGAGATGATTATAATATCTTGCTGCAAACCCTACAAACGCAGAATTTAATTCCCCAAGGAATTGGTCATTTTTGGAGTGTCACACCCAATGATAGTTTGCCCAACAATACACCAGATGAATTTTTTGATAATTGTCAAAATCTTGGGTTTTACAGTCTATTATTTTTAGCGCAAGCATTGGCAGAACAAAATGTTACTCAGCCAATAAAGTTAATGGTTGTTAGTAGCAATTTACATGACGTAACTGGTGAAGAAATGTTATGTCCTGAAAAAGCTACAGTGCTGAGTCCATGCAAGGTAATTCCCCAAGAATATCCCAACATCACCTGTTGTAATGTTGATGTGGTGCTGCCAAAATCTGCAACTCAGTTATCAGAAAAACTCATAAACTACCTACTGGCAGAATTTACAGCGCAGTCAACAGATGTAGTGGTTGCTTACCGTCAACATCATCGCTGGATTCAAAACTACAAGGCTGTGCGTTTAGATAAAAACATCGCTGACAAAACCAAGTTAAGATCAGGAGGTGTTTATTTAATCACTGGTGGATTGGGGGGTATTGGTTTAGTTTTAGCAAAATATCTAGCTCAAACACTGCAAGCTAAATTAATTTTGTTAGGACGCAAAGGTCTTCCTGAAAAACATCAATGGTCGCAATGGTTAGCAACTCATGATGAAAACGATGAAGTCAGCAGCAAGCTCAAAAGCGTGATGGAGCTAGAGGAATTAGGTGCTGAAGTTGAGGTAATCAGTGCTGATGTGGCTAATGAGCGACAAATGCAAACCGCGATCGCGATCGCTACTGAGCGTTTTGGTACTATTCATGGTGTGATTCACGCCGCAGGAATTGTTGATGATGCATATAACATTATTCAAGAAACTTCTAAAATCCAAAGTCAATCACAATTTCATCCTAAAGCCTATGGATTATTTGTCTTAGAAAAAGTTTTGCAAGGAAAACAGTTAGATTTTTGTTTATTAACATCCTCATCATCTTCTGTTTTAGGAGGTTTAGGATTGATTTCTTATGCCGCAGCGAACATCTTTATGGATGTTTATGCCCAAAAATATAACCAAACCAATTCATTTACTTATATCAGTGTTAACTGGGATACCTGGCAAAGTAAAAATGGGAAAAAGCAAGCAGCAACTATAGGATTAGGATTAGACAAATTACGGATGACTCAACAGGAAGGTGTAGAGGCTTTTAAGCGGATTCTATCAATGCATGAAATCTCTCAAGTTGTTGTTTCATCTGGAGACCTGCAAGCGAGAATTGACCAATGGATCAAACTGAAATCTTTACGCAATAATGCATCTATTCACCAAGAAAAATTAATTTCCCACCACCAAAGACCAAACTTACAAACCGCATATGTTGCCACCAGAAATGAAATAGAGCAAACTGTTGCCAACATTTGGCAACAACTTATTGGTGTCAAACAGATAGGAATCTATGACAACTTTTTCGAGTTGGGAGGAGACTCACTCTTAGGAACTCAAATCATTTCCCAATTGCGTCAATCTTTCCAAATAGATTTGCCTTTACGTAGTTTATTTAATGAGCCTACTATAGCTGGTATATCAGGATATATTGCCGATATTGTTGGCAAAAATCAAAATTTATTTGTTTTCTCCAGCACTGCTTTAAGTGATTCAGAAATAGAGTTATAAATTAATCTAAAAACATGCTTTTAATCAATTGTTTCTTCATGATGATTGTCATTGACCGATACTGAACACAAATGACTTTAACTGTGTTCAGTTACCAGGAGATATATTTATGCAAACTATCGGTCAAATTCTAACTTACCTTGAGAGTTTAGACATAAAACTCAGAATTGATGGTAATCGTATCTATTGTAATGATCCTCAAGGGAAGCTGACATCTGAATTGAGGAAACAGTTGCGTGATCGCAAAAATGAAATCCTTCAGTTTATACATGATCAATCCTCAAATTCCACAGGCGATCGCATACTACCAGTTCCCAGAGATATCGATTTACCCCTCTCTTTTGCCCAGCAAAGATTGTGGTTTCTCAATCAATTGGAGCCAAATAATGCTATTTACAATGTTTCCTTTCCCCTGCGTCTGCTCGGTAAACTCAATGTAGTGGCATTACAACAAAGTCTCAACGAAATTGTTCGTCGTCACGAAATTTTACGAACTACTTTTACAGTTATAGACAACCAACCAGTCCAAGTTATTGCTCCCATCTTGGTCTTGCAGCTACCTATAGTAGATTTACAAAATTTGCCAGCAACAGAACAGCAAGCGGAAGTTCTGCGACTAGTTGCTCAAGACACCCAATTACTTTTTGACTTGACAAAAGGCCCCTTACTACGAGCTAGTCTACTCAAGTTAAGCCAGCAAGAACACGTAGCATTATTCACAATGCACCACATCGTTTCTGACGGTTGGTCATTAGATATACTAATCAAAGAGTTAGGGGTGCTTTACGAAACTTTCTGTAAGGGTGAATCTATTCAAGACGCTTCGCCAACACCATTAGCAGAACTACCAATACAATATGCAGACTTTGCAGCTTGGCAAAGACAATGGCTGCAAGGAGAAGTACTAGAAACGCAAATATCTTACTGGCGATCGCAGTTAAATGGTGCGCCCTCGTTGCTAGAATTACCCACAGACTACCCACGACCAGCTATTCAGTCTTTCCCAGGCGCTAGACATTCATTTAGACTATCTCCAGAGCAAACACAGGCGCTGAAAACACTCAGCCAGCAGCAAGGAAGCACTTTATTTATGACCTTGCTGGCAATATTCAAAACCTTCTTGCACCGCTACACAGGAAGTAGCGATATTGTTGTCGGTTCACCCATCGCCAACCGCAATCGCAGTGAAATAGAAGGGTTAATTGGCTTTTTTGTCAATACTTTAGTGCTGCGAACCGATGTATCTGGCAATCCCAGATGGCGAGAGTTGCTGCATCGAGTGAGAGAAGTGGCTTTAGGAGCTTATGCTCACCAAGATATGCCCTTTGAACAACTTGTAGAACATTTGCAACCACAGCGAAACTTAAGTTATACCCCGCTATTTCAGGTGATGTTTGTGCTGCAAAATGCACAAAATTCAGATATTCAGTTGTCAGGTTTAACCTTAAGTGCGTTAGAAACTAACAACGACAATGCAAAATTTGATTTGACACTGGATATCAGCGAAACTCCTGAAGGATTGACGGCGAATCTGGAATATAACACCGATTTATTTACAGATCAGACCATACACCGGATGGCAAGACATTTACAAACATTAGTCTGTGGAGTAATTGCTAATCCAGAGGCGCGGCTATCGGAGTTACCACTATTAACAAAAACCGAGCAATATCAGTTATTAACAGAGTGGAATAATACTATTACTAAGTATCCTCAAGATATATGTATTCATCAGTTATTTGAAAGTCAAGTAGAACAGACACCTGACGCAGTAGCAGTAGAATTTGTCAACGAAAAGCTTACCTATAGAGAACTCAACCAAAAAGCCAATCAACTAGCACATTATCTGCGTTCATTGGGAGTAAAACCAGAAGTATTAGTAGGGATTTGTGTAGAACGCTCTTTAAATATGGTCATTGGATTATTAGCCATCCTCAAAGCAGGTGGCGCATACATCCCCATAGACCCCAGTTATCCCCCAGAAAGACTAGCATTCATCCTAGAAGATGCTCAAGTGTCTGTATTGTTAACTCAAGCATCATTGCAAGACACAATCCCCCAACACCAAGCACAAATCATCTGTTTAGACACTGATTGGCAATTCATTCAACAACACAGCCAAGATAATTTAGTTTCTCAACTCACTTTTGAAAATTTAGCATATACCATCTACACCTCTGGTTCCACAGGTAAACCCAAAGGCGTACAAATTCCCCACCAAGCCTTGAGTAACTTTCTGTGGTCAATGAAACACACCCCAGGAATTAGTCAAGAGGATATTTTACTGGCAGTTACAACCTATAGTTTTGATATTGCCGCATTAGAATTATTTTTACCGCTGATTGTGGGTGCTAGTTTGGTGATTGTTAGTCGGGAAGTTGCTAGTGATGGTAGACAGTTATTAGCAACATTGCATGATACCCAAGCGACAATCATGCAAGCGACACCCGCAACATGGCAATTACTATTAGCCGCAGGTTGGAGTGGAAATGAGCAATTAAAAGTTCTCTGTGGTGGCGAAGCTTTACCTGCACCTCTAGCAGCACAATTACAGCAATGCTGTGCTTGTGTGTGGAATATGTATGGCCCGACGGAAACGACAATTTGGTCAGCTGCATCTGAGGTGAAAACAGTGAACGGTGCTGTCAGTATTAGTCAGCCAATTGCGAATACACAAATTTATATCCTGGATGACAATCATCAGTTAGTACCTGTGGGTGTACCCGGTCAAGTGTGTATTGCTGGGGATGGGTTAGCTAGGGGTTATTTCCATCGTCCTGATTTGACAGCAGAGAAATTTATCCCCAATCCTTTTGGTCAACAAGGTGAGCGACTTTATCAAACGGGTGATTTAGCACGTTATTTGCCGAGTGGCGAGATAGAATACATTGGTCGTATTGACTACCAAGTTAAACTGCGTGGTTTCCGCATTGAATTAGGCGAGATTGAAGCAGTCATCAATCAATATCCCACAGTGCGAGAAACTGTAGTCACAGTCCGGGAAAATGTCTTAAATTCTCTAAGTTTAGTCGCTTATGTAGTTCCTCAAGCCGAGCAAACATTGGCAATTACAGAATTGCGGAAATTCTTAGAGTCGAAGTTACCAAGTTATATGATACCCGGTGCTGTTGTCACACTGGAGGCGCTACCACTGACACCTAATGGTAAAGTTGACCGTAAAGCTTTACCTGCTCCTGATTTGACACAGCTATCATCAGTCAATATTCTTCCTCCCACTACACCGATTGAGAATTTATTAGCGGGTATTTGGTCTGAAGTACTGGGGATTGATAACGTTGGTGTGGAGCAAAATTTCTTTGATTTGGGAGGACATTCTTTACTTGCGACTCGCGTCATGTCCCAGATTCGCCAAGTGTTTCAAGTCGAGTTACCTTTACGTTGTTTGTTTGAACAACCCACGATTGCGGGACTCGCCAGTGAAATTGAAACGGCGATTCAGGCTAACTCAGGAGTTGAACAGACGAAGATTAAAAAAGTTGAGCGATCGCATCCTTTACCTTTATCATTTGCTCAACAACGATTATGGTTTCTCGACCAATTTGAGCCAAACAGTCCTTTCTACAATATACCTGCGGCTGTTCGTCTAACAGGAGAATTAAATCTCAACGCATTACAACAAAGCTTCAATGAAATTATCAGTCGCCATGAAGCATTGAGAACGAATTTCCAGACAGTTGAAGGACAAGCAGTGGCTGTTATCTCGGAAGCGACATCGCTTGTATTGCCCTTACTCGACCTCAGTGAATTACCTTCAGAACAACAAGAAGTTGAAGTAAAACAACAGGCTCTAAAAGAAGCACAACAACCTTTTGACATCATCAGCGACCTTTTATTACGGGTAAAACTATTACGTCTGGATGCACAAGAACACATTGTGCTATTGACAATGCACCACATTGCTGCTGATGCTTGGTCAGTCGGTGTACTGGTGCAGGAGTTAGCCAAACTTTATCCAGCCTTCTGTAATGGACAACTTTCACCGTTGATAGAACTGCCAATACAGTATGTAGATTTTGCAGCTTGGCAACGACAATGGCTGCAAGGAGAAGTACTACAATCACAAATATCTTATTGGCGATCGCAATTAGAAGATGCACCCAAAGTATTAGAGTTACCCACAGACTACCCCAGACCAGCAATTCAGACATTCCAAGGTGCAATTTACTCATTTAAATTATCAAAAGAATTATCCGTAGCCTTAAACAAATTCAGCCAGCAGCAGGGAAGTACTTTATTTATGACCCTGTTAGCAGCTTTCCAAACACTGCTATGGCGATACACAGGGCAAGATGATATTGTAGTCGGTTCACCTATTGCCAATCGTAACCGGGCAGAGATAGAAGGGTTAATTGGATTTTTTGTCAATACTCTGGTGTTAAGAACCAACTTGGCAGGTAATCCCAGCTTTGAGGAGCTATTAAAACGGGTGCGCGAGGTAGCGTTAGGAGCTTATGCACATCAAGATTTACCGTTTGAGTTGTTAGTTGAGGAACTACAACCACAGCGAGATTTGAGCCATTCACCACTGTTTCAAGTGATGTTTGTGCTTCAGAATGCCCCCATGTCTGCGTTAGAGTTACCTGGTTTGACTTTCACCCCCTGGGAAATTGATAGCAGTAATGCCAAGTTTGATTTGACTCTTTACATGAGTGAAACAGAGTCAGGACTAGTTGGTAATTTAGAATATAATACCGACTTATTCCGGGAAAGTTCTATCCACGGGATGGTAGAACATTGGCAAACTTTGCTGTCTGGAATTGTGGCTAATCCACAGCAGCGATTATCACAGTTACCACTGTTGACAGAACCTGAAAAACAGCAATTGCTGCGAGAGTGGAATGATACTCAAGTTGATTATCCCCAAGAGCAATGTATTCATCAGTTGTTTGAAGCGCAAGTAGAACGCACACCTGATGCAGTAGCAGTAGTGTTTGAAGATGAGCAGTTGACTTATCAGCAATTAAACACCAGAGCCAATCAACTAGCACATTATCTACGTTCATTGGGAGTCAAACCAGAAGTATTAGTAGGGATTTGTGTAGAGCGCTCTTTAAATATGGTCATTGGATTATTAGCCATCCTCAAAGCAGGTGGCGCA
>JADEXK010000197.1 GCA_015207155.1 Nostocales cyanobacterium LEGE 11386
AACTTTATTGTGAGACGCATGAAAAACGCAGGGCTTTTACTGAGGAACAGAAAGCATCTACCCAACGAGAAATAAATACTCCAGGAAATCAAAAAACTTTTGTCAAACAACTAAATTTATTTGATGAAGAAAATGAATTAGATGATACTGATGAATCTGAGAAAACTAATTCTTTAATGTACAACATCATTAAATCAGATTTACTAGGCTCTAATCAACTTATAGAAACCGAAAAAGTGAAACAAGAGCTAAATAAATTTTTACAAAATGAATGGAAGAATATTGCACTTGGCAGAACTATAACTTTTGACCGGGGAATGATTATCCCATCCAAGGAATTAAAGAATGGTGAAATTTGTGTGCCTTGGATGGATGAAGGAGAAAAAGTTCTTAATTTCCGTTCTCCATTTCTTAATTCTAACGGGCTTTGTATTTCTATTAACAAGCACGTTGAAGACCGTCTGGCTCCAGATGGTAAAGCTTTAAAAGGAATCATCGTAGTTAATGATGAAGACCATAAACGGATACGAGCAAGACTTGAAGCTAACGAAATAGCACCAGCCGAAACTGAGTCAGAGCGTCAGGCTAGGGACTTTGATGGTGACTGCATTGGGGTGGAAGTTGCCAGCAAATACCCCAATTTTACAGCAGAAGCCGAGTACAGGAACCAAGTAGAAAACGCTTATGCTCCCACAATTAAACTCAGTAAACAATCTTTTTACGACCCTACAACTGGGGAACAACCACCCTTTGAAGAAATCGCTATCCATATGAGCGATCGCATTAGTGTGGGGATCATTAACAATCAGGTAACGGCACTGGAAGCCTTGGAGTCAGAAATTGAAGTATTAAATACTTATGGAACACTTGAACAAAAGTCAGAATACTTAGACCAAGTTTCCAGCCATTACCAGAGTTTGTTTGAACAGGAACATTATGATAAACCCAAACCAATTAGGGCAGAATATAAGCCCTATATGCAACAGTTTGTAACTCTAGCCGAAAATCCCAATAGAACATCAGAGATTATACAACAGGCGATGGACGAAAATCGCCAAATGTACCGTAAGTTGATTGAGGAGGGTTGTTACCAAAATCAAATAGCCGTGGACTTATTCAAAAGTGCCAAAAAGCCAGAGATGGATTTGGTCAGGGAAAATCAACGCTATTTGTATAGAGATGTCAATTACATCAAAGATAAGAAATCGAAAACAGTTTATCTCAATCAAGGTATCACCCCCAAAGGCTATTCACCAGTAGAATTATTAATCAACCAAACTAATAAATACTTCCAAGAATCTCAACTCGAATCACGCCCGATAGTTCAATTTCAAGATTTATTCAAGGGAGTA
>JADEXK010000043.1 GCA_015207155.1 Nostocales cyanobacterium LEGE 11386
CCTCTGCCCCTCTGCCCCTCTGCTGTGCTAACCAAGTCGCCAGCCAACCACAAATGCCAATAGCTAATCCCAACTGAGTTACGTCTACCCCAGCCACAAAAATTGCTCGTACTAGCAGTAACACTAACGCATAAATAATTACAACAGCGAACAAATTTATCCCCGATTGAGGACGCTGCTGTTCTTGATTTTCTAATGTAATTGGGGGCTGCTGTTGGTAGCGATTGTGATAGATAGTAAGCGTGGTTGTACTTATCATGGCCACATAAATGGCAATTAAAGGAAAACCTGGTAATTGCCAACCCCAATGTAAATAACTCAGCCCCAAAATATTTACTAGAGGTAGTTTTTCTGTGGGTAAATTAGTAAAAACAGTGCGATTTTTGCAGAGTAAAACTGTAATAAATGTCAGGGTAGGACAGGCGATCGCCACTGTCAACCAGTCCCAAGGATTGTGCCATAATCGAAAACTGTCCATTGCCCAAAAATTCACTGGCACTAACAGCAGGGTGACAATTAGCAAAGTTTGAGCCGTCAATCTGAGATTGTTTTGCCTACCTGCCCAAAAACTAAAACCCCAGAAACTTAAGGTATAAGCCAATAAAATCCCATACTGTCCAGAGGCAGGAAACCTCTCCCACTGACTAGCTGCCAGTACTCCAGATGACACCACAACTAGAAATACACCTAAAAACAGTAGCCAACGAACACTCAATTCTGCCCCCAGCGACTGCAACATGGTGGCAATGAAGTTTGGTTCAGATGGCTGTGCTTTTTGTCTGCGGCTACTAATTTGCAAAGCGTCCACAGGTAAATGCTTGACGGGATCGGCAGTTACAGGTAGTGCCCGAACTTGCAATACCACCGGACAAACGAGAAACTCTCGGCATAGCTGCCTAACTTGGGCATCAGATATCAAACCTAAACGTAACCATATATCCAATCCTGCTAATAGCTGAGGATGGGAGGATGGCAACCTGAGTTCAATTTTCAAGGAGCGGTCAAGTGGCGATGACATAAGCCGTAACCGTATCAGTAGATACTTAAATCATTATTTGATTAAAGTATATTTATGCGATCGCTGTGCCACTTAATTTTGTTGGCTAGGAATCCTAGGAAGCGGATGAAGAATGAAACTCTGCCATCCTTTGATAAAAAAGTTTTTCAACTTGCATATTTTTTGATATCTGCAATTAAACATATAAAGTTTTATTAAATATATTAATAAATATGAAACATGGTCTGGGGAGTAGTAATTTTGGCGTTGCTGAATCATGGGATGAAATTTGATGTATTAAAATCTTAAACTCTTGATTCTCTCTGCGCGGCAGTCGCTACAAGTCGGGAAACCCGCCCAAAGCGCTACCTTGCCTTTGCGCACGCCACTTGCTACAAGTCGGGAGACCCGCCCAACGCAGTGGCTCCTCTGCGTGAGATCAATCATCCCGCAATTATGCAACGCCGTAATTTTTATCCAGAAACCTCAAGGGACTCACCCACACGGTGTTCTAGAATCTTTCATACCATCACTTCTTTTTGCTGTTGATACATCTTTTTAAACTGCTGTTGTTGGATTTTATGATCTACGATTGGTTGAGGATAGCCAGTACCATGACGCTCCAAAGGTGGAATTTTCCCAGTAACTAAATATTCTGTATCTAAAGAACGCAATTCGGGAAGCCATTTGCGGATGTATTCACCTTCGGAATCGAACTTTTGTGCTTGACTGGCTGGGTTGAAAATCCGCACGGGTTTGGGGTCCATACCGCTAGAAGCACTCCATTGCCAGCCGCCGTTATTGGCAGATAAATCACCGTCAATTAGCTTCTGCATAAAGTATTTTTCTCCCAATTGGGGATTAATTAGCAAGTCTTTGGTCAAGAAACTGGCGACAATCATCCGACATCGGTTGTGCATCCAGCCAATTTCATTCATTTGCCGCATCGCTGCATCTACAATGGGATAGCCAGTTCTGCCCTCGCACCAAGCTTGGAAATGTTCTTCATTGGTTGTCCAAGGGAAGTTTTTAAAGGTATCGCGGTAAGCACCATCAGCTAATTCTGGGAAGTGATACATGGCGTGTTGATAAAACTCCCGCCATGCGAGTTCTTGTTGCCATGTGCGGATACTAGCTTCTGTTTCCTGGCTGCGGCTATTTGCTTGCGCCTCGATGGTGGCTTGCCACACGGTGCGAATCCCAATAACGCCAAATTTCAAAGCTGCACTTAGTTGTGATGTGCCATCAACGGCTGGGAAGTTGCGTTGTTCTTGATATTCAGCGATCGCGCCGGCAATAAATTCTTCTAAACGTGTTTGTGCGGCTGCTTCTCCTGGTGAAATAATGAGTTCTTCATCCCAGCTAAATCCTAAATCCTTAGCTGAGGGTAATTCAATTACTCCTGCTTGTTTGGCAATTTCTTGTTCGCTTGCTGTCAATCCTTCAGTATTTTGTAGAGTTTCTGCTGGGTTGGCTTTTGGTTTGCTGATCCAATTTTTCCAAAACGGGCTGTAAACAGTGTAAGGAGTGTGATTACCTGTGCAAATTTCCTCTGGTGAATGGAGAATTTGATCCCAATTTTGGTTGAGAAATTCAATACCTTGTTCTTTGAGGGCATCAATTACCGCGCGATCGCGTGTTTGTGAATATGGTTCGACATCCCAGTTCCAAAACACAGCTTTGGCGTTTAAAGCCCCTGCTAAAGTTGGTATTGCTTGCACAGGATTGGCGTGGAGGATTAATAATTGGCTTCCTGCTTGGGCATATCGCTGTTGCAGTGCCTGTAAGCTACCAATCATGTACGTCACTCGCGCCGGGGCAACATCATCCCGTTCCAGAATATTAGGATCAAGGCAAAACACGCCTACTACTTTTGGACTCTGCTGTCTCGCCGCAGCCAGTCCTGTATTGTCAGAAATACGTAAATCACGGCGATGCCAAAACAAAATTAATTCAGACATTCCATACCTAGGATAGTTCGCTTGTACTAGATTAAACCTTGGTGGTACTTTGGAGCATCATTCATCAGGCAAATTTTTTATTTTATTATGATGTCTGCCAAATCACCTCAAATAAGCAGTTTGTAGTAGGGACTACTCTGCGAGAAGCCGCTACGCGTCTACAGTCCCTCAAGACAGGACTAAAGTCCTGACTACGAACAAACATTTTTTATTTAGTTTGATTAACTGGACATGATATTAGTTGTAAAAGATACACGGGGGGTAGAATCACTTGACTGTTTCTAGTGATGCAGTAATTTATCAAGCATTTGGCGTTGCAGGTTGGTACTGTACAATATTCGATGAAATACAATCTCCGGTATGTCTATCGGAAATTGTAGTTTATTGCCTTAAAGTTATGTATACTCTTTTTATTCTTCACAGTAGTTAATTAGTTTTTTGGTGATGGCTACCCTCTTATTAGACGACGGGACAATCAAGAGCGATTTAGGTGAGATAGTGCATGAACTCACCCCTCTCGGCATTCATTTGAAACACTATGATCCAGGTACATCGCTTCTCTTCCCTAATCTTTTAGCACAGGAAGTTTTGACTGATGCAGAGAAACACCAGATTGTCGAACTGCATAATGGCATATTTGAATTTCTCCAACAAGAGAATGGTTATCTTTGGTGTGACTTGTGGAATTTGCATCCAGGCTCACCGCATCTTCAGACTTTGATAGCTACTTACAGTCGTTATCATACTCATACTGCCCCTGAACCCCTTTATGTATTGGCAGGAGAGATGATTTTTGGTTTTGTGAAACCTGATGGTAGCCAGGTACAGCTTTTAGTTCAGTCCCAAGATTATATGCAAATTCCTGATGGGGTAGAGCATTGGTGTAGTCCTACAGCATTGTTGCATTTTAAAGCAGTGCGCTATTTTACTACTGTAGAAGGATGGGTACCTCATTATACAGAAACTCAGTTGAGTGATTCTTTGCACAAGCCGCATTAACTACTGTTTTAACGCAGTCAGAAGTCAGAGGGAAGAAGGAAGAATGATCCTCCTGATTCCTGCGATCTTCTGACTTCTTGTTCAGCAGTACCTATTTGGGTGGAGTCCCAATCCCCATCCAAACTTCATCCTTCTTCCTTCTTGTTCAATTGTTCAATAATCCCGCCACCTAAAACTCTATCACCGTCGTACCACACCGCCGCTTGTCCGGGGGTGATGCTGACTTGGGGTTCATCAAACACCAAGCGGACACGGGAATTTTCCAAAGGAATCACTGTTACTGGTGTCGGGGTGGAACGATAACGAATTTGCACTGCGGCGCGAATTGGGGTTGATGGTTCGGCAATAGAAACCCAGTTAACACGATTTACTGTACATTCTGGCTGGGTGACTTTGGTGCGATCGCCTACTATTACTTTATTGTTCACTGCATCTAATGCAATTACATACAGTGGTTCAGGTGCAGCAATTCCCAAACCTTTACGCTGTCCAATTGTATAATGATGGACACCATCGTGCTGACCCAAAATTTTACCTGTAGTATCCACAATATCGCCTTTTTTGGGAGCAAGATACTTATCCAGAAACGCGCGCATGGAACCGTTACTTTCGACTAAGCACAAATCTTGACTTTCTGGCTTGTCGGCGGTTTTTAGTCCGTATTCGGTGGCGATGCGGCGAGTGTCGGCTTTTTGCAATTCTCCTAGAGGAAATACTGTTGCCGATAGTAAATCCTGTGATAAATCATACAAAAAATAAGACTGGTCTTTGTTGCGGTCAACTGCCCTTAACAACTGGTAACGCCCAGTAGCTGCGTCATAGCTAATTTGAGCATAATGACCAGTAGCAATGCGATCGCATTCTAGTTGTTCTTGGGCATATTGTACCATTGGCCCAAATTTCACTGTTTTATTGCACTGAGAGCAAGGCAAAGGAGTGATTCCCGCACTGTAACCAGTGACTAAGTAATCAACAATATTAGTTTGAAAGACATCTCGAATATCAACAACATGATGGGTAACACCCAGTTGTTCACAGATATAAGCCGCGTCGATCATCCCTTCAGAGCAACACTGGCCTTTGCCTTTCATTAGCCAAAGGGTCAAACCAATTACTTCATAGCCCTGATGATGCAGGATTGCAGCTGCGGTGGAACTATCAACACCACCAGAAAGACCAACGACGACTTTTTTCATATCCCTAAATTTTGCTAGGCTATTGGCTGCCATTGAAAGAGATAAATTCTATCCCTGACGACACTTCCACTTTCTAACTTTGAATTTTCAGCAATTAAGGCCAACACTCTTTTGGTGTTTACTGTGATTGCGATCGGTAGTACCCTACACTCTCGAAATTTCTTTTTTCGGGTATTTGCCAAGGTAACGCTGTACTCGGTTGGTGAGTAGAGGCTTTTCATGCAAATACGTCACGAAAGTTGTGTAACTGTCCGATTGTAGCACATATATCTGCAAAGCCTTGCGAGTAAAGCGCTGTGCTGAGTATTAACCTAGTTGCTTCATCTGAGCAATCAACAACTATGTGACTACGGCAATTGGTAAAAATTATTCTTGTATTTATTGCCACACAGGTCTACATAATTCTAAGCTAAAAATATATAGATAGAAGACAGTTGTTACAGCATTGCATTTATTAATTCTAGAAAAAAAGTTGTTACTATTATGATCAATCAATTACCGGGTAAATTACTCGCATTTCCGATGTTGCCCTTGTTATGGGGAAGTTGTTTGGCATTGATTCCCCACAGTAGCCCAGCACAAAGCCGCATCGACAACAATCACAGCATTTTTCTGGCTCAACAAACTTTACCGCCACTGCCAAATGTCCAACCAGCAGAACCAGTGGAATTTTACCAATATAACCAGAACTTGCAGCCTTACCAACCAGTGCAGGTTAATCAGTATAGCCAGAATTTTCAGCGTTACCTAGTTTATGTTGATAGTAGTAATTTCCAGACATTGCAACTAGTACGTCAGATTGAACCTGGAGCTTATATCCGTCAGTACCAAGGACGTTCTGTCATTCAGACAGGTATCTTTGATAGACTAGCTAACGCTCAAAATCGGCTGGCAGAACTGCGTTCATACGGCATCAATGAAGCAAGACTTGTCAGTTTTGCTGATGGACGGGAAATACCCACTTCTGCGAGTTTTTCTACTACCGGACAGGAAATACCTACTCTTCCTGGTAGCCCCAATAATCAAAGGCAGCAGTCTAACTACTATGTTGCCATTCCCGCCGACTCGAGAGAGATCCCAGTAATTGCAGACAACATCAGGCGAAATATAGGACAGTATGGCATCGTCCTGGAAAGAGAACAACCACGAGGCCCACACATAGCCGTGGGGCCTTTTGCTGGGCGGACAGAGGCGGAGCAATGGAACAAATATTTGCGAAATCTGGGTTACGGTAACGCCAGGGTTTACTACGGAAGGTAAGTGCTGCTTTCCTGAGTCAAGAGGTAAAACAGAACATGTAACACCTTTTTGTGTCTTAGTGGATGAAAGTTTTTTACCACCAAGGCACAAAGACACCAAGTTTTTTCAAATCAGTTAATTCCCAACTCAAATTTAGTACTCATAATTCAGGACTCAGAACTGATGCAGGATAGGCAAGAACGAATTTCACAAATCGTAGTCACTGCTGGGCAAATGCGAGATATTGAAGAGCGGATCTTTGCAGCAGGAATGCCTGTAGCGGCTTTGATGGAAAAGGTAGCGGGACTAATTACCCGTCGTGTTCAGGAGGTGAGGGGATCGCGTGTAGGGATTTTGGTTGGCCCCGGTCATAATGGGGGCGATGCTTTGGTGGTAGCTCGTGAATTATACTTTTGCGGATATCAGGTTTGGATATATTCTCCTTTTTCTCAGCATAAGGAATTAACTTCGCAGCACTTACGTTATGCTCGGAGTTTGGGTATCCCTTACTATCAAGAACTTGAGCAATTACCAGATTGTGATTTTTTGATTGAAGGGTTATTTGGATTTGGTTTGGAAAGACCACTTACCGATGCGATCGCATTAGCAATTAATCGGCTCAATGAATGGCATAAACCAATTTTTAGTATTGATTTGCCTGCGGGTTTACACACTGATACGGGTGAAGTGTTAGGAACAGCCATTCGCGCCAAGCATACATTTTGCCTAGGTTTATGGAAGCTGGCTTTTTTGCAAGATCAGAGTTTAGATTATATTGGCAAAGCTGAACTCATCGATTTTGATATTCCTTTAGCTGATGTGCAAGCTGTTTTAGGAGATGCACCCAGCATTAAACGCATTACCCCAGCAATGGCACTTTCTACTTTGCCCTTACCTCGTCCACCAGTCACCCATAAGTATAAAGAAGGACATTTATTAATAATTTGTGGTTCGCGGCGCTATGCTGGTGGAGCAATTTTAACTGGTTTGGGTGCGCGTGCTAGTGGTGTAGGAATGCTCTCCATTGCTGTACCAGAATCCTTGAAACCTCTTTTGGTATCGCATTTACCAGAGGCACTAGTTATCGGTTGTCCAGAGACGGAAACTGGTGCGATCGCTCATCTGCAATTGCCAGAAAAAACTGATTTGACTTCCTTTAGTGCGATCGCCTGTGGCCCTGGTTTAACATTAGATGCTACTCCCATGGTACAAGAAGTAATCGAGAGCGATCGTCCTTTGATTCTCGATGCCGATGGTTTAAATATCTTGGCACAGATAGGCACAATTCCCACTTTGCAAAAACGGGAAGCGCCAACGGTGCTTACACCCCACACTGGTGAATTTCAGCGTTTATTTCCTGATATCGCCGATCCCAAACAAGACAGGGTAAAAGCTGTACGAGAAGCAGTAGCGGAAACTGGGGCTATCGTGTTGTTGAAAGGCGCAAGGACTGCGATCGCTAACTCCCAAGATGTTTTAATTAATCCTGAAAGTACCCCTGCTTTAGCACGTGGTGGTAGTGGCGATGTTTTAACTGGCCTAATTGGTGGATTGTTAGCAGAAACAGCGACTAGACAAATTTCTCTTCATAAAATTGTCGCTACTGCGGCTTGGTGGCATTCGCAAGCGGGGATATTAGCTACCCAAGAGCGTACAGAGTTAGGCGTGGATGCGTTTACTTTGACACAGTATTTAATTAAAGTTATAGCATTGCATAATAACCCTCTGCTATCACTCTTCGAGGAGTAAAATATTTGAGAATATTAAAAATCTTACACAAAGTATTGAATGGTGCATCTAAACAGCAAGTATTTGAAACTTACAAGTTACCTTTATATACTCAAGCTGCTTTACGCGAAGCAGTGTCAAGTGTTTCCAGTGAAAATGTCATGAGGTTATTAAAATAAACATTAAATAATTTCTTGTCATCTTTGCATTAGAGATTAATAATCGCCAAAAATGACACATAATTAGCGAATGTATAATGGAGAATAGGGAACTCGAATCCCTGACCTCTGCGGTGCGATCGCAGCGCTCTACCAGCTGAGCTAATTCCCCTTATATTGAAAACATTTAACTACCAAAGAATATATTAACACTCCCCGACAGTAGGCTGAAGCTCTTTTTGTGAATAAACTTCCTGCACCCGTGCCAATTCTAAATCAATGAGATAATCTACAGTCCAGTTACAGCAACGCTGAAGCATATGAAATGGGTAGGTATTCGCTACACCAACTACTTGCATTTGTGCTTGTTTTGCCGCTTGGATTCCTGGTAGTGTATCTTCAATTGCTAAACACTCTTGTGGTTGTAGATGCAAATCGGGATATATTTGATTAAATCTTTCCACTGCTAGCAAATAACCATCGGGTTGGGGTTTACTGGTAGTGATATCATCACCCGCTACAATCACTGTAAAATACTCAGCTAGATTAGCGTGTTTAAGTACCATTTCTATTTCTTGACGAATAGCACCACTGACTAAGCCTAGTCTGAGATTACACAATCGCACCTGATATATTAAGTCTTCTATACCTGGATATAAAGGCAGTTTTTCTAATTTCTCTATTTCCCGCACATAAGCTTGTGCTTTGCGGTGCAGCAACTGCGTTAAATAGTCTTCGCTAGCAACTCTACCACGGCTAGCGAGCAGTTCTTGAAAACAAGCGCGATCGCTGCGTCCTAAAGAAGCTTGACGCTCACTCACCTTTTGCGGTTGGAGATTTTCTTGAATGAGAATTTCATCTATCAATTGTAGGTGGATGCGCTCATCGTTAATGATGACACCATTAAAATCAAATAAAACTGCCTTTAAGCTCATGCTATTATGCCAAACACTGGAGATCCGAAGTCCTCCAAATCATTATTATCTATTGTGGTATCTGTCGGTGTTGGTATGTACTGTCTTGTATGACGGGAAATCGGTTTCACGCCACTAGTTACCTGATTTATCCACCACACATCTTGGGTTCGCACTGCTTCAAAGCCAGCTGCACCCATACTTGCATCTAAGCTACCAGCAGCATACTCACGAATATACGGCTCTTCAAATACATCATTGAGCCAATCTAGCTGACGTAAAGTATTTTGGTTACCATCGAGAATCAATACCTGTCCACCAGTTACCAGCAATCGGAAGCTTTCCCGCAGAATTGTTTGGCATACTACATTTGGTGTTTCATGAAATAGTAAAGAAGCAGTTATTAAGTCAAAAGTAGCATCACTGAAACTGGTTTTTTCAGCATTGCCGTGTTGCCAGAGTATATCTACACCAACACTTCTAGCTTTATCTTCTGCTCTTACTAGCATATAGGGTGATACATCCAAACCGATAACTTCTGCTTGGGGGAATGCCTGTTTTAGCATCAAGGTAGTGGAACCTGTACCACAGCCTAAATCTAGTATGCGTCGCGGTTGCACTTTGATAGCATCAATCAAAGTTTGACGTACTACAGTTTCGTTAGGGAATAGAACATATTGGGTAATGGGATCGTAGGAAACCGCAGCACTGGGGTTGAGATATCCCCCCTCAATTCCATGAAAGTTTTGGCTACTGTAGTATGAGGGGATAATGACATCAGATATTCGCAAGCGATCGCTCTCTTGCTCCCAGTCAATACTATCAGCGTAACGCCGCAACTTCTCCTCATCAATCAACAAACGCACTACAGGAGATAGAAAATTTTCCCAAATAGTATCTTGACGTACTGCCATAGGATGGAACCAGAGTCATTTTCTTTACAAATTTTAATTCATCTTATCTGAGACGATCTGCTTTTCTCTGTCAAGCGATCGTGTTGACATTAGAAATACTCCTATATTACAATTATACTACAAATATTTACTACCTCAAAACTGCAATGTTATTCACAAATTAAAGTATAAAATTTGGCACCTGCGCCTAAATTTAGGATAAAAAATTTAAAGTAGAGAAAATTATGCCTTACGAAAAGTTAGAAATTACTACACCAGCGCCTGTTTTTTCTTGGGCAAATCATCCTTTAGGATCGGAAGAAACCAAGATGGCCAAAAATGTAGCATCGCTACCATTTGTATTTAAGCATGTAGCCTTAATGCCAGATGTTCACTTAGGTAAAGGTGCTTTGGTAGGTTCTGTAATTGCCACCAAAGAAGCAATCATCCCGGCTGCTGTGGGAGTGGATATTGGTTGCGGTATGTGTGCTATCAAAACTCCATTTACTGCTGAACAACTGGAAGGCAAGTTAAAGAAAATTCGTTTGGATATTGAAGCAGCAATTCCCACTGGTTTTAATGAAAATAAAGATGTGGAAAAATCTGCCGCCAATTGGCAACGCTGGCGTGATTTTTCTGATTTACATCCGGGTGTGCAAGATTTGCAACGCAAAGCAATGAAACAAATGGGTTCTCTTGGTGGCGGAAATCATTTTATTGAAGTCTGCCTCGATACAGAAAACCAAGTTTGGCTAATGTTGCATTCTGGTTCGCGCAACATTGGGAACAAGTTAGCTCAATGCCATATTCACACAGCTAAAGAATTAGCCAAAATGGCAGGTAATAAATTGCCTGATCCCGATTTGTCTTATTTTGTAGCTGGTACGCGAGAATTTCAAGCATACTGGCATGATTTGCAGTGGGCGCAAGATTACGCACGTTTCAACCGTGATGTGATGATGGCGCGTTTCCAGCACATCATCGAGAAGCACCTAGCGGGTGGAAAGGCCACTAAACCCTTATTACAGGTAAATTGTCATCACAATTACGCCGAAAAAGAAGTGCATTTTGACGAAGATGTATATGTTACTCGCAAGGGTGCAGTACGCGCACAAACTGAAGACTATGGCATTATTCCTGGTTCAATGGGAGCAAAATCTTTCATTGTTAAGGGTAAAGGTAATGCCCATAGTTTCTGTTCTTGTAGTCATGGTGCGGGGCGTTTGTTATCTAGAAATAAAGCCAAAAATGTCTACACACTTGATGATTTGATTACCCAAACTCAAGGTGTAGAATGCCGCAAAGATACAGGTGTTTTAGATGAAATTCCTGGTGCTTATAAACCGATAGATCAAGTGATGGAAAATCAAGCGGATCTAGTTGAGGTTGTCGCCACACTCAAGCAAGTTGTTTGTGTTAAAGGTTAAATTAATTTAAGTGGGCATTGCCCACTTTTTTATTTTTTAAACAGGCGATAAAAAAATAATTACATCAGGAATGCGCTCGTTAAAAGACAGCCCACAATTGGCGTAGTGTGTACTAATTACTTCAGTACTTCCTACCTTTTTAATTTACTCAGCACTCAGCACTCAGTAAGGTTGAGCTAAAATCCCATTGCTTTAGCTACAGCGTGTAGTTCTGCATCAATGCCTTGTTTAAATTGACTGTGGCTGTGTTTAATGGCTGTATCTGGATCTTTAAGACCATTACCAGTGAGGACACAAACTACTGTCGCCCCCGTAGGAACTTGATCTTTGACTTGTAATAACCCAGCAACAGATGCAGCACTAGCAGGTTCGCAGAAAATGCCTTCAGATGCTGCCAAAAGTCTATACGCATCCAAAATCTCTGCGTCGGTAACGGCTTTGAAGCTGCCTTGACTGGCAGATTGGGCAGCGATCGCTTTATCCCAGCTAGCAGGGTTACCAATGCGAATTGCTGTAGCTATGGTTTCGGGATGGGTTACTGGTTGACCATTTACTAAGGGGGCTGCACCTGCTGCTTGGAATCCCATCATCCGGGGCAGGCGATCGCATTTACCGGCTTGATGATATTGACAAAATCCCATCCAATATGCTGTGATATTTCCCGCATTTCCTACCGGGATGCACAACCAGTCTGGGGCATTACCTAGGGCATCCACAACTTCAAATGCTCCTGTTTTTTGTCCTTCTAGACGGTAGGGATTCACGGAATTGACTAAAGTGATAGGATAGCTTTCTGCCATCTCGCGCACAATTTCTAGGGCGCGGTCAAAATTACCTTTAATTGCCAGAACTTCTGCGCCATATAGCAAAGCCTGTGCCAATTTGCCTAAAGCCACATAACCATCGGGGATGAGTACAAAGGCATTCATCCCGCCACGTCTGGCATAAGCGGCGGCGGCGGCGGAAGTATTGCCTGTACTAGCACAAATCACTGCCTTAGCCCCTGCTTCCTTCGCCTTGGAAATAGCCATCGTCATCCCCCGGTCTTTGAAGCTACCAGTGGGGTTAAGACCATCGTATTTTACAAACACACGTACTTGTCTGCCAATACGTTCTGCGATCGCCGGTACCGGAATCAAGGGAGTATTGCCCTCTAGTAAGGTAACAACAGGCGTTTGATCGCTCACAGGCAAGTACTCGCGATAGGCTTCTATCAGTCCGGGCCAGGATTGGCGATGAGATTTAGCAACAGACAAACTCACAGTCACGGGTTTTAAAACTTTTTAACTAAGGATTGGCGATGAGAAAGAGCAGGATGACGAAGACAAAGAAAGTTAATTTCTCCTTTTCGGTTCCTATTTTCCAGATTTTTCATTCTAGAAGAATATTATCTCCTGTGGTGCCAGTGTCTTAACTGATGATTTTTATTTTATGTGGAACGTCAGTTTATCATAACTGCCAATAGGGGCAGATGGGCAGGGGAGCGGGGGTGCAGAAGAAGTAAGAGCTTCCTCATCTACCTCTTCTTTGACTCAGCACTCAGCACTCAGCACTCAGCACTCAGCATTCAGCACTCAGCACTCAGCACTTTTTAAGTACGGAACACAGGTTTCATAATCGCAGTCACTTATGAAAACACCAGTAACCTATTAGAGTAAATGATTGAAAGTATACAATCATTTAACAAACCTTAAACTTACATTATTATAATATTTACTAATGGTGTGAGTTGAGTTGTGGATTTTAGTTAACAATGCCTACCTATTCATCTAGTGTTTCTGAACGCCACTCCCAGACTCTCTGGGTTAGCGATTTAACAAAGTCTTATTATCAAGATGACCAACAAGCGAAGTTTCAACACCTGCAAGCAGAGATAGATTCTCTGTTACAACAATTACAAAACCTGAAAGAGCAACGGCTAGCAGATCATAACCAAGAAGAATAAACTACTTGTCATGACAGCGATCGCCAGCAGTTCTATAGTTGTGCTATTCAAAGCGTTGATGCTGATCTGACCAACGCTGCAAGCTGTATTTATTAGCATTCTCTACTAATAAAGCTAGAGATTGACTGTTTGAAAGTTTGGCGATCGCTACTAGTGCTTGTCGGGAACTTTTTTGAAAATCTGTATATATAACCTTACCACTGTCAGACAAGATGAGGGTACGAGGACGGTACGGATTTTTGTCTAATTTCTGAGTTCCTAAGTTAATATTCCTCAGAGAAGCAATGGCATCTGCTGAAATAGTTAGTACTGTTTCCGGCTGAGTATTATTTGTTAAATCAATCATCTGCACTGGCCAGTCACTGAGTTGTGCTTGAATCTGCAAAAAGCTAGGCACATCACCAATAGGAATTTGTCCAGATTCTTGTAAAGAACGCCATACAATCGCCAACATAGCCTCTACATCTTGGGGATTTTGTTCATAGAGTTCTTTTAGAGTAATAGGAGATGGCTGCACCCATTCCAGCGCTGCATTTGTCAGGGCTAGAGGTCTCGGTTGGAGAGTATGATTTTGATGTCCAGAAATTTTTTGTCCAGATGCCAATAGTTGCAAAACTCCATTTCGCCACTGTACCCCTTTAATAGTGGCTGAGGTGATTTGCTGTTCTCCATTTGGTAGCCAGACAATTATTTGCATCACAGGGTCGAAATTAATTCCCAAAGTTGCCCAAAAAAACTCGGCTGGGGAATTTTTGGGAGGTTGCAAATTCTTAAAGGGAAAACTTAACCAGCGTTTGCCGTCATGAAAGGCACTTACTTCTACACGATACCAAATGTGATTGTCTGGGATTGTGAAATCTGCGTTGATATCTGGTTGCAACCACTCGGCGGGCTGAATTTGCGAGATGGGTTGTACTGCACCCACTATCTGACTAGGATGATTAGCCGAGATTTGCGACTTTGCTACCTCACCCTTGAGTTGTGCTAATAAACCTTGAACATAGGCAAGAGTGGCTTGTCTAACTTGTGGTTGGGACTTCAACCAGGAATTGGCACGTCCTTCACCTTGCTGAACGGCTAAAATCAAAGCTGCCCAAGCTTGCACGTCTTGTCTATTTGGATTAACTCTCAATGCTGCTACTGTGCGATTCCATAACCGTCCGGTATCTGCTTTCAGGAGAGTGGCGATTTCTTGGGCATTTTGGGGCGATGCTGTAAACACCTGTAAAGCTTTTGCCCAGCGACCATCAATCAACTCTGCTAGTACTTGTTGACTGGGACTCGCCCAATTTTTCTCTGCTTGAGCTTTAGTCAGTTGGGAGTGCAAATGGATCAGATCAATTTGCGCTTGGGCCGTTGCTGGTAAAACTCCTTTTCGCTGTTTCTGAATAAATTGCAACCACTCCCAAGCTGGTGTCCATAATCCATTACGAGCAATCAACAAGGCATTTTGGTAATTAGCATCCTGAATTGCTGGTGATTTGAGGGAAATTTCTTCTAATTGAATAGGGTTGAGATAAAATTTAGTCGATTGGACTTGGTAAATACTTAACTGGGGTTCTAAACTTACTGTTTGATCAATAACTAGCTCGTTCGCACCCCCACCAGTTACCTGTTGCCATTTGGGTAATTGTCCGTTGGGATTTTTCCAGGATAACAACTGTTGGAGGTTAGTACGTTGGGGATTGTAGTAGATAATTCTACCGTAAGCGATCGCACTAGTTGCTTGTTGACGCTGACCATGCAAATAAAACCACACTCCTGGTGATGGTGCGCCATTTTCACAGCGTTTGATTTCAGTTAATGGTAAATACTCTTCTGAGGTTGCATCGCTTAAAGATTCTTCTGTCCCAGTTATGGGTAGTTGAGTTGCCAGATAATAGTACTTTTCGGGCTGCGATGAAAATTTTAAATCTTCTGAGCGCTGGTAAACTCTCAGTTCCACAATTTCTTGACAGTCAGACTGGCAATTAGGTCGCTGCTGAAAAACTGGTAGTAAAAACGAGTGTTCCCCGTTATCTAGAGGTAGGGTTTCCCCAGCTATTTGTGGTTTACTCAAACTTTCTTGAATTTGTTTGAGGCTTTGGGGGCGATCGCTATTATTCAGAGGAATTTGCACCCATTCTGGTAAAAATTTATTTACCCAGCCCACTTGTTCGGGATTGAATATAAAAAGAATGCTTATCCAGGCAAAAGCCGTAATTAATCCAGCACTGCTCAACAAAAGAGCGATCGCTAGCGTTGACAATAGCCAACCCTTCTTTGGAGAATTTTGCCGAAGTTTTGAGGAGACGCGTTTGTTCGCATCTACATGAGGATTTCGTTTAGCAGATTTTCGCCAGCGATTTACCATTTTAGTTCTCAGTTAAGCCAGAGAGTATGTTTTTGCTTGTTATTGTTTCTTTTATACTCCCGCTTTCATGATATTGCCTAGAAGCTTTTCAGATTAAGCTTCCCTAACTAAATTTTTTTAAGTCAATTTACAGAAATATTTCTATATTCCTTACTAGCATTTCTGAATAAATTCATAAATCAAAAGGTAGAACCTAATTCTCTCTTTTGATTTATGTATTTATAACAAACTTTTCTTATAGTCAAGTGAAGGTGATTATCACCTGATCAAGTAAGTGAGGTAATTAATTATGTCAAAGCAAATCGGTGCATTGGATTTACTTGTGGAGTTATCCATAGAAGAACAGCAGCTTCTATCTGGGGGACAAGACACTCCTGGAGGAGTTCCCGATGACTTACAGGAGCCAGATACTGAAGAACCTTTGGAAAATGGCGATGTTCCAATTCCTGAAGAAAGAAATGGACGAAGAAATCGACGAAGAAATCGACGATCTAGTCTAATTCCCCAATCATAGTACTAATACTAGATGCTATGGGTATGTTTTTCAGTTGGGGAATACTTGTGCATCAAATCTTCGTTCTAGGTAATAGCAGTAAATCATCTTATACATTAGAAAACCTAGAGCAGTTACAAGGAGATAAGAAGAGCTAGTTAGCTTATTAAAACGCAACCAAGTTTTGAGAAAGTTAAGTTAGTTTCTTCTGTGTTTTGAATCATTTAATACATCCCTACCAAAGGAGTTCTCAAAATGATTGCTAACTTTTCTTATGTTGACGAAATTTCTCCTAGTCAAGCTGAAACTATTTCGGGAGGGTATCGAGTACAATGGGGAAGGAACAGATATAATGTTGAGCCTAGTGATAAGGTTGACGGTGATTGGACTATTATCTGGGTAAGAACACGACCATCACGTGGACGTACACCCGATATCTTTACCTATTCAGCCGAAAGAATTGATTCTCCTGATCCTGGCATTCGCTAACTTTAAATTCTGTTAAAACCATTGCGTAATTAGATGCCTAAGTCAAGAGGGTGACTTCCTGATTTAGGCATCTGGCTATGTTTTCTAGTATTCTCGACACAGGCTGTTAGTACTGAATACTGTAGGCGAAATTGTTGAGCAAGCTGATGAGTTTGCTGGATGACTAATTCTTGTCCATGCTCATACGTTGCGGCATCAAACAGGTTATTATTTGGCGAATTGAGGCACTGATACCTGAACAATTCAGATTTAATTTCACTACAAAATCAGATACGCTTACCCTGACATCAAGACTCTACATTTATGTATGGGGTTTGCCCTCTCTCTCCTGAGTTTTCTTGAATTTATCCAAATATTTTTTATATAGGAATAATAAAAGAGGTTTGGCTCATCACCAAACCTCACTATAAATCCAGTGCATAACAACATCCCGGATTAATTTACCTATTATTTTTGTGGTTAGTCATCTTCCTATGGGATGTGTCCAAATCGCATAAAAGCTGATATTGATTTATCCCGGTATACCCTAATACATTAGGAAATTTATAAAACAAAAAACGGGTATTATCTCGTCGATACAGCTTGAAGTAGCAATAAAATTGGGAATTTAGAATAATTACAAAAGTTCAATTTATCTAAACAAAAAGAACAAGAATTTATTTTCTACTCAGTGTTTTAATTATAATTAATTATGGCAATATCTATAAATATATCACACAAGAATTTTAATGAGTTGCCAAAATGGCAACTCCTCAAAAATAAAAAAGACGGGTTGAATCCTGCTCTCATGTATAACTAGTAAAAATCTATAAATAATTTCGGCATTTAATAAAATCTTTTATTGCAGATGCTTTATTTAGCTATTAGTTAAAATTAATACAAAAAAAATTACGTGGTTATGATTCAATGAAAGTCAGAAACACATGTATGAAAAATAACTAAAAAAAGTTATAATTTAACTATGAAACACTGATACAATTCACAGTTCCACCAAAAACAATATTCCGGCTAAAAATATTGACTGGCGTATTTTGGGGGTTCTGTTCTTTCACTCTCCTCCAGCAAGAGAGTTGGAAAAAATCTTGATGGTTTCAGCAAATGCTAATTTAAAGATGTATCCTTACAAAGTAACATCTCTATGTGAAAGCCGTGTGCCTAAAACCGTAACAAGAGTAATAGTCAGACTTTCAGTAATCCTGTTCAGATGCCTGGATGTTACAAAAGCAACTTAAAAGCAATCCAAAACTTGGTTGGACTTTAGATGAGCGAGATCCAAAGTTCATTGAATCTTTAATGCCCCTATTAAGCTTTTTATATAGTTACTACTTTCGAGTAAAAACCGATGGTTGGCAGCATATTCCACCCCAGGAGAAAGTTCTATTCGTTGGTTCTCATAATGGGGGACTTGCGGCTCCCGATATGCTGATGATGATGTATGACTGGTTCCGCAGATTTGGTGTTGAGCGGCCTGTCTATGGTTTGATGCATCCCAAGGTTTGGGAACTAACTCCTCAAATTGCCCAAATGGCTGCCAAGACGGGAGCAATTATGGCTCATCCAAAAATGGCTTATGCTGCTTTGCGTGCTGGAGCGAGTGTACTGGTTTATCCTGGTGGAGCAGAAGATATCTTCCGACCGCATAATTTGCGTAATAAAATTTATTTTGCGGGACGACAAGGATTTATCAAACTAGCGCTACGGGAAAATGTGCCGATTGTCCCTATGATTTCTTGTGGTGCTCACGATACACTAATTGTGCTGGCTGACATCTATCAAATGTTGCAGCAACTTCACAAGTGGGGAATGCCTTGGCTATTTGGGATTGATCCGGTAGTCTTTCCTATTTATCTGGGATTACCTTGGGGGTTAGCAATTGGACCACTTCCCAATATTCCATTGCCTGTACCCATTCAAACGCGGGTTTGTCCACCGATTGTGTTTGAACGCTACGGTCGGGAAGCGGCTAGCGATCGCCACTATGTCAATGAATGCTATGAATTAGTTGTAACCCAGATGCAGCAAGAGTTAGACCAATTAGTCATGCTCAGTACTAAGGGCTGATTTGGCAAACCAATTTATTTGTTAGTTCCTGAAAACGGAGAGGGGGAGATTCGAACTCCCGGAGGTTTTAGCCTCATCCGATTTCAAGTCGGACGCAATCGACCACTCTGCCACCTCTCCAGTAAATCTGTCTAGCTACTGACTAACTCTACATTTGTGGGCTAGCACTAAAGCTGACAGATAATACTATATCTTATCATCTACGCAGATTGCACTACCGAAGGCGAATGTCTACGACACACTACGTGAACGCTCGTACAAAATTTCTTCTGAGGTTACCTGGAAATCTGGGCCTACCCAAACTATGGAGACTTGGGAAACCTCACCCGCCTCTAGGGAAACAATCGAAAAATTACGTAGTTTCTCACCCTTATTTTCCACAATTCTGGGCACAGTTGCCGCATTCAAGTAAATTGTCCCCTCTGGACTTCTAAACACAGCCTTGCGCTGTATTTTCTTGGTATGTCTGAGGGTGCGGTGCATGTGACCGAATGTCACCAGAGGAATGGTTTTACCAGCCGTGAGAGTTTGAGAAATCGCCTCGCCCAAGTCTGGATCACCAAAGTCACCGCCTATAGGATGCCAGTCTTTGCCGCAGGGATCTTCGGGGCGATCGCCTAATCCACTAGGTCCATTGTGACCTAGAAAAATAATCGTCTCATAAGCGGCGCTTTTTACTGCCTTGACAATGCGATCAGCAGATGATTCCAGACTCGTGACACCATAACGTTCTTGCACGATTTCCGCAAATTTCCACTCCGGGCCACCCCAGGTAAAAGGACGACCTCCCACGACAGTTAAATTCCACTCGGGAAAATCCAGCTTACCGTAACCAACATGGGACGGGCCCAATAAGTCAAGTTGTTCCTGTACCCAATCTTCCTTAGAACGGTCGTAGGGACACTTCCTACGACCCCATTCTGTGGCAGTGTACCAGGCATCATGGTTTCCCATTACTGCTGTTTTGGGAATGTCGAGGGAGGCGATCGCTCTGACTACTTCCACCGACTCATTGCCAAAATCCCCGACAAACAGCACTAATTCAACACCCAGATGCTTGAGTGCAATGCCATCTTCTACTTCCCATTGGTCGTGAACATCTCCAACTACAGCAATTTTCAGGGTTATTGATTGAGTTTTCTGACTGGTCATGCCACTTTCCTTGCAGTCTATCTCCAGCATATGAAACTCCGACGGATTTGGACACAACTGAGGGGACATCAACCGTCTCCCATTTTTGGTAAAAACTACTATAATTGAATCCACAGGATAAAAACTTGCAACTTAAAGCAACCCCTAACTGTGTTTACCACTGCACTACCTCAACGAAATAAAACCCAACTGGGTGGACTACCACTAGATTTATTTGCTGCTATTGAGAGTCTCAAGCAAGAACTCAATGCGGTGATTTTGGCGCATTACTATCAAGAGCCAGATATTCAAGATATCGCCGACTTTATTGGGGATTCATTACAATTAGCTAAAGCCGCAGAAAAGACTAATGCAGATGTGATTGTTTTTGCTGGAGTTCACTTCATGGCAGAAACAGCAAAGATACTTAATCCTGATAAATTGGTGTTGTTACCAGATTTGGCTGCTGGTTGCTCTTTAGCAGACAGTTGTCCACCAGAGGCTTTTGCCGCCTTTAAAGCAGCACATCCGGATCATCTGGTGGTGTCTTACATTAACTGTTCTGCTGATATTAAGGCGATGAGCGATATTATCTGTACCAGTTCCAACGCCGTCAAGATTGTGCAGCAGATACCACAGTCACAGCCGATTATTTTTGCCCCAGACCGGAATTTAGGACGATATGTCATGGAACAAACTGGACGAGATTTGGTGCTGTGGCAAGGTAGCTGTATTGTTCATGAAACCTTTTCTGAAAAGAAAATTGTCCAGTTAAAAATTGCCCACCCAGAAGCCGAGGCGATCGCCCACCCGGAATGTGAAAGTAGTGTATTACGCCACGCCAGTTTTATCGGTTCCACAGCCGCCTTACTCAAATATTGTCAAAATAGCCCTACGAATGAATTTATCGTGGCTACAGAGCCTGGGATCATTCACCAAATGCAAAAACTAGCTCCCGATAAGCGTTTTATTCCGGCACCGCCGTTGAATAACTGCAATTGTAATGAATGTCCATTTATGCGGTTAAATACTTTAGAAAAGCTTTATTGGGCTATGGAGAATCGTACTCCTGAAATTACCATGTCAGAAGAAATCCGCATTGCTGCACTGCGTCCAATTCAACGGATGCTAGAGATGAGTGTTTAGTTTTTAGAGACGCGATCGGGTTTTTATTCTGGGTGATCGGTGCAGATGCCCTTCGGGTTCCCCAGTCGCTCATGGCTACGGTGTACACATAAGTCTTATAGAGTTGCCTAACAGCGTTTCAATCCCCCCTAACCTCCCTTGAAAAGGGGGGAAAACTTGTTCAAGTCCCCCTTTTTAAGGGGGATTTAGGGGGATCAGATGATTTGTGTGTACACGGTAGGTCGCTCATGGGGGAGACCCCCAAAACCGCGCTGGCTCACTTGTCACCTAACGAATAATTTATTTTGCCCAACTACTAAAAGTGGCATATGGGGCCCGAATAATTGCAAAATAAATGGAGTTCGTCATGGTTACCCATTACAAATGCCGACTCCACTTGCTGATGCACAAAATTTACTTTCTGACCTCATCACCCGCTACTCATCCCGTGTAGATTATTTGATGATTCGCCTAGAAGAAGCAGAAGGGACTGATATCTTGTTACGCGGCGACAAGGTAGAAACCCTGAGTGAAGGCATTTCCATTGGTGGACATATTCGTGCTTGTTATAAAGGTGGGTGGGGATTAAGCAGCTTTAACCAATTGGCGACCATTCAAGAACGCATTGAAGAAGCGATCGCCGCCGCCCGAATGGTTGGTGATGAAGAGACTGTACTCGCTCCCGTTGACCCAGTGCAAGCAATATGCCAACTACCCCTGACAGGTACTGACCCCCGAAAAATTCCTCTTTGGCAGAAAAAAGAATTATGCGATCGCTATACTGATTCATTGAAAAGTGTTGACCACCGCATCACCACAACCTCAGTCCGCTACGGTGACAGCGCCCAAAAAGTTATTATCGCCACCTCAGAAGGAACTTTGATCGAGCAATCTTGGGTGGATATGGAAATGCGCTTTGCCGCCACCGCCAGAAATGGAGAAACAGTGCAAACTGGTAGGGAAACTACTGGCTCTCGCAAAGCTTACGAAGATTTAAATGTTTTGGATGAACAAGTGAAAAGTGCCGCCCAAAGAGCTGTAGCGGCCTTATCTCTACCATCAGTAAAAGGCAATACCTACACTGTGGTCATTGACCCAATTCTGACTGGTTTGTTCGTCCACGAAGCCTTTGGACATCTTTCCGAAGCTGATATGGCTTACGAAAATCCGGATCTACTGGAAGTTATGACTATTGGCCGGCGGTTTGGGCCAGAAGAACTACAAATTTTTGATGGTGCTGCCCCAGAGGGACATCGTGGTAGCTATTTCTATGATGATGAAGGGACACCCGCTACTACTACCCAACTAATTAAAGATGGGATTTTGGTAGGACGCTTGCATTCCCGTGAAACCGCAGGCAAATTAGAGGAAGCACCAACAGGCAATGCACGTTGTCTCAATTATCACTTTAACCCGATTGTCCGCATGACAAACACCTGGATTGAACGTGGTAAAACGCCAGTTGCTGACTTATTCACTGAGATCAAAGAAGGAGTATATGCCCGTAATTGGCTAGGCGGCATGACCAATGGAGAAATGTTTACCTTTAGTGCTGGGGAAGCATGGATGATTAGAAACGGCAAAATTGCTGAACCTGTGAAGGATGTCACACTTTCAGGTAATGTTTTCCAAACCCTGGCAGACATTGAAGCCGTTGCTGATGACTTTTACTGGGACGAATCCGGTGGTTGTGGTAAAGGCGGACAAAACGGCTTACCTGTGGGTTGTGGTGGCCCTAGTCTGCGGATTCGGGATGTAGTAGTTGGAGGGGAAATATAAATCAACTGCGATTGCCGGGTATGGGGACAAGGGGAGATTACTAATATTAAGTTCTTCCCCCCATCTCTCCATCTCCCCGTTTCAAGATTCTGGACTAGAATCTTGTCTTTGTTCTCTCACTTGGCGCAACTTTTGGATTAGTTTTTGACCAGAATCTCTAGTAGGTGAGAGCTGATTGCTGTTGGCTTCCTGTGTAAATGATGGTTTAGGCGTAATTCCCGATGCGGGTGTCTGCTGCTCAGTTCTGATTCGCAGCTCCGGTAATGATTTAATCGTAGTTGCCGGGGTAGATGTTGGTTTAACGGCTGCGGGTGTCTGCTCTGAAGTCGTTTCCGCAGTGTTTTCGTTGTTTTGGAAACGTAGGCTAAATGGATAACGGCTGATCCGCTTATCTCCCTTAGGAGTCTTGGTTTTAAAATATTCTCTGGCTTTTAATTGCAATTCAGGAGAAACTGTCTTGTCTTGGAATTTAATATCTAAAACCTCGCCCTCAGTATCTACTACTAAGAAACCCAAAACAGTGCTATCCATCCCCGGTTTATTTATAGCGATAGTCTCACGGATAACTGCTTTTTCGTCCGAATTAGGATATGCTTGCTGAATTGCTTTTCTCAGGTCTTCGTATGAGTTTAGTTGGGCAATCAATGTCTCTTGCTCATTGACTTGCTGCAAGGGCAGCTCAGGTGCTTTGGGTGTAGACCCCTGCTGCAATTTGGGGATACTTTCATTTCTTAGAGTTAAATCATTTCCAGCTTGTGGGGTTGGTTGGATGCGAGCTACTAACGGCTGGTTGCGATCAACTCTCGCTGCCTCATTACCAGGCTGCGTAATTTGTGGAGCGGGATTGTTTGGTATTGTCGTAGACGGGGGCTGGGTATTTATCAAGTCATCAGGTGTTCTAGCCGCAGATAACTCGGGTAATTTGTTTACAGTTAGTGGTTTGGTTGCTGCTACCGTTATGTCCCTATCATTGAAATTAGGAACCGATGAGGTGAGTTTGCTGTTGGCGGCATTAAAACCAGATGTATCAAATCGGAAATCCTGCCTAGGAGCTACCGATTCAGGCCTTCTATTGGGCAAAGAGGCGGTGCGATCGCGATAATTGTTAGGTATTGAAGCGATTGGTGGTAGTACAGGCTGGGTATAAGACGGCGGTGGCAAAGGTGGCAATATCGTCGTCTGGGTATCAAAATTCGGAGGTAGAAGTTGCGGTTGTAGCGGCAGTTGCGGTTGTAGCGGCAGCTGCGGTTGCAGGGCAACTTGTGATTGCATTGTCTCTGGAGTTTGTGGCAGACGGTTTTGGTCAGCTTGGCTTAATTCCAAAATACCGACCGATTTTGGTGATGCTGATTCCTCTTTAGATATGTCAGATTCTACAGGCATCAGTGGCACAATCAATGCAATAGCACCATGAATGCCAAGAGAGGCTATGGCTGCTATCCCAGTTGGCTGGCTTAAGATTTCTGGTATATTTTTTAGCAGGGAGACGTAAGACATAACTGTTATCGTTCACTCGGCTCGGTTGCGGTTGACTAGCAAAGCAATTTTATCTTGATTACAGGAGATGCGTCCCTCTGAAGATCATAACTTCCTATACTGATACTCAAAATGGCAGGATAGGCTTTTTTCAAGTTTTTAATTTATTAATTAGACATGAAGACGATGTTGCACTGGCGAGAGAGGCGCTGACATTAATCTCACTGTTGAATGGCGATTTTTATGAGGAGTTGCACAATTCGGACTGAAACCTAGGGTAGTTGCTACTGGTAGAAATCGCATCAGTCTGAATGCATAACTTATGTTTGTTTTAGTTGCTTGTTTGCTGAACTAAATTATTTTTTAGTCAGATACGCTCTGTAACGTACACCAAGCTTACTTTTAAAACAGAATGTAGTTTGGCCTAATCCTATCACATCAAACTAGTTTCCCACTGTAGCCAAATTTGCTATTTTTCTGGGGACTGCCAACCAGAAATGTCATGATCATCAAAGCCGTCTTCTACTACTAGTCCACCAAGGCAAATTTCAGCAAAACAAACAACTCTTCTGCCCACTCCCCACACTTTTACATGCCATTACCCACAGTTATCGTCCCTGGATATTTAGAAAGCGCGATCGCTTACCGCCAACTAGAACAATCTCTCTTACAGTTGGGTTTTCCCACGGTCACAGTACCACTGCGACGGCGTGACTGGTTACCTACCATTGGTGGTAGACCTGTAACACCGATTTTGTGGCAACTTGATCGCACAGTCAAACAAATGTTACAGGAACATGACGCTACCCAAGTCAATTTAATCGGTCACTCGGCAGGAGGTTGGATTTCCCGAATTTATTTAGGAGATCAGCCTTATGCAGCCCGTGGTCAGGTCACATCTTCCTGTTGGAAAGCTTATCCTTTGGTAGCTAATCTAATTACTCTAGGCACACCTCATATTAGTCAAGAACGTTGGACGCGCTCGAATCTGGATTTTGTCACCAATAATTATCCAGGCGCTTTTTACAAAAGTGTTCGTTATGTTTGCATAGCCGGGAAAACTATCTTTGGCGAAAAAAGACCAGGCGGCTGGTTAGCGTACAGCAGTTATCAATTAACTTGTGGACAAGGTAATACCTGGGGTGATGGTATTACACCTATTGCAGCTGCCCATCTAGAAGGCGCGGAAAATATTGTCATCGCAGGTGTGAAACATTCTCCTAGAAGTCCTGGTATTTGGTATGGCTCACCAGAACCATTAAAAACGTGGATACAGTATTTAGTTTAAAAAATCTGATCTTTATCTGAGAAAAGTAAAATAAATTAATAGTTCTTAGCTAAAATTGTAATAAAAATAAATAATTTAGTTAAGAACAGGAGGGGTGAGCTATGCAAAGCACCCAGTTCGATAGAATTTGGCGACGACTGGCAACAATTTTAGCGGTTGTGATTCTTACCCTGTGCTTGATTTACATCACTACGGGAATTTTGCTGGCTTTTTATTACGAACCAACAGCAGGTGGTGCTTATAGATCCTTGAGAACAATTAGTACACAAGTACCATATGGCTGGTTGTTTCTGAGAGCGCATGATCTTGCTGGTAATGCCGTCATCGTGGTGGCCTTAGTGCAAATTGTGGTGATGTTTTTAGGTCGGCAATTTAGCAAAAGTTGGCTGACTGCTTGGATTAGTGGGATTTTGTTTACACTTAGTGCGATCGCCCTAGATTGGACAGCGATGCTTTTAGACTGGACTCAAGAAGGGTACTGGCGTTTTAGCATCGAACTAGGAACAATTGAAGCTATTCCTTTCATTGGCGGACAACTACGAGATATTTTGACAGGCGGTGGCGCTATTAGCACTGTCACTGTCGCACACCTTTATACCATCCACAGTTATCTTATTTCGCTTGCTGCCATTATTTTGGCTGTGGTACATCTATCTGCCCTAATTTGGCAGGAACAGCAAATGTATAACAAAGATGATTTAGCTCAGTTCTCAGGAGCATCGCCAGTAAAAAGTTGAGATAATTTCGCTAAAGGTACTTCTTCAACCTCCGGTAAGGTTTCTAGAGAAAGGCGAGTCGATTGGCTACTACCGGATAGACGTTTTAACAGATTAGGTCTGGGGTCATGCAATAAATAAATAATGCGATCGCCTATTTCCCATTCTTGACTTGCCGGCATTACCTGTAGGTGGTCTTCTCGTTCTACCAGTAGTGGGATTAATTCTCCAGACCGAATCTTTTCTTGGATGCGATCCTGTTGCTTAGGAAATTCAGCATCATTGAGTGTGGTTGTTCCTAACTTCACTCTGCCGTCATTTATGTACTCATTCCAAGTTTTAATTGCTAAATCTGTAGCAAAAGCTTGGTGAACTTTATTATGAGAACTAGAGTTAGCTTGGGGGTCACGGGGAAAAACCGCTAAAACACGCGGCGGATTAAATTCCTCTGCTGCCCGTTGAGCTAAAACAAAATTGACCTCACCATTACTGGTCATAGCCAAAAAAGTTCCCATAGAAGCAAGTCCTGCCTCTTCCAAAACGCTAACATCCAAGGCACTGCTAGAAATTACTCGGATATCTTGAGCTGCTGCTTTGGCACAACGTTCTGGGTCAGTGTCAATCATGACCACTGTTTCTCCCCGTTCTTGAAAGAAGCGGGCAATTAACAGACTCAAGGGATTGCAACCCACAATCACCGCCCCAGTTGCATCTTTAGAAGTGATTCGCAACCACTTAGCAATTTGGCCAGCTGTTAACCCTTGGCAAACCACCGTCGTGATAATTGTGAGGAAAACTAAAGCTTTAATGGCATCACCGCCGTTAATACCGCGCTGTGTCAAAGAAATAGCAAACAAAGAGGCAACGGAGGCAGAAACAATACCCCTAGGAGCCACCCAACTTAAAAACAGTTTCTGTCGCCAATTAAGGTTACTGTTCCAGGTACAGCAAAGAATGTTAATCGGACGAACAACGAACATTAGTACCAAAACTGTAAATAAACTACCCCAACCCAAGGCAAACACACTAGCGATGGATAAATCAGCTGCTAGGAGGATGAATAGCACTGAAACGCTGAGAATTGTTAGCTGACCTTTAAAGCTCCGCAATAGGCGCTCTTCCGGCACCGAGGAGTTGGCAAATACTGCACCGGCGATGACTGTTGTCATGACTCCCGATTCACTGCGGATCGTCTGCGCTAACGAAAACAGACCCCAAAGAATCGCCAGTACCACTAAATTTTTTAACTCGAATGAGAGAAAATTGGCGCGTTTGAAAATTAAGCTCATCAAGTAGCCACCTGCTGCGCCAATCGCCCCACCAATTCCCAGACGCATAAGTAAACCAATGATGGCATTGATGGGGTCAGCATCGCCGTTCATGATTGTGTCTAGGACAACAAAGGCGAGGATGGCTCCTACAGGATCGATTAAAACGCCTTCCCCTTCTAAGATTGTTGCTACTTGTCGATCTACGTTAATTTGTTTGAGCAGAGGACTGATCACCGTTGGCCCTGTGACCACAACTATAGAGGCATAGAGAAAAGCGATATTCCAAGGAAATTCGCCCAGCCAGTGGGCTGCCATACTACCGCCAATGAGAGTAATTAAAGTTCCCAGGGTAACAAGCAATTGCAGGCTCACTGAAACTCTGCCCAACTCTCGTAAATCCAGGTTGAGTCCGCCTTCAAATAGAATTATTGCCGTTGCTAGAGCAACAATTACTTCCAGTCCTGTACCTAGCAAATGCGGATGCAACAAACCCAGCCCATCAGAGCCAAGGAGAATGCCTAAGAGCAATAACAAGACAATGCTAGGTAAGCGGAAGTATGCAGCCAGTACCTGGGCACTAATGCCTGCAACAACGACGCTCACCATCTGTAGGGTGATTTCAAAAGATGCTTCCATGTTGTAGATTTTGAGCGATATATTTCAAAATCTTTTGTAAAGAATAGTAAATATTACCTCTACAGAGTACAACATCACATCCTTTGTCTCTAGATAAATTCCGAGTTTTTTTCATACTTAGTTTTATATATTACTCTATTCTACTATGTTTGGAGAAACAACCAATGATGCTTGAGTGGTAATTAAGAGTTCTTTTTTAGTATCAAACACCAGAAAAAATACAACAGCTAAAGAAATCGCTGCTGATGCTATTGCATTGTGTGCCTGATGCACAAATTAAAATAACAGAGATTGTATGATTATTATCTGGCGATCGCACTTATTGCTGCTCATTTTAGCTGACGCAATTTTTTTTTGGCAAAGGCTGTTGACATCAACCATAAAATTCGTTATTTTATAAAAGGTCTGAGTCTTACGCCCCCATCGTCTAGAGGCCTAGGACACCTCCCTTTCACGGAGGCGACGGGGATTCGAATTCCCCTGGGGGTACTTTAAAAATATAAAATTGAATCATGTTGTATTTAAGCCTTTTCTTCTAGATTTGCTTTTGAAGAAAAGGCTAAGTTCTAGGAATTTAAATTAGCTAACTGCTCTACACGTTGGTGAATAGCTAGAAGATTTAACCGCAGATCATTGCTGAGGCGACGTTCAATGATTGCCACTGGCATAGTTAATTTAGGCCAGACTTGGATTGTGTAGCAGAGAATAGTTCCTGCATCTTCGCCTAGAGCATAAGGCTCTAAACACCAGCTACCAGAAAAGCCTTTGAAATCTCCTTCCACCATAGAGAAATTAATTTCTCTGGGGAAGCATTCCTCCAAATCCAAAACTACACGCGCACAAAAGTTGAAATTGAGTAAGCGCTGAGAGCCTATTTGTTCCAGTCGAATCCCGCCGTTAGGATGCTCCAGCAGACAACTTTTCGCCAGGCTGGGGATGAAGTCAGACAAGGCTTCATAATTTGTCAGCACCTGCCAGATTTGTTCGACTGGCTGGGGAATTTGAATCTTAGCAGTAATTTGTCGCTTTCGTTCCGCTATTTTTTCAATTTGAATTGCCACATCTGGTAACCCAACTGCATCAGCAGCCAAGTTGTTTTCTAGCTGTGTGTCATCATTAGCGGCTTGAAGGTCGAGATGATTGATAGTGTTGTCTTGTTCAGTCACTTTCGGCATATGCTTTGCTTTCATCAGAAAATTGGGGCAGAGTGAGGGTAAAACAAACTTCGCTCAGTGGGGAATCTAAGATTTGCGTACTCTCAACAGCGATCGCCCCATGCAAGTGCTGTACTAGAGATTTGACTAGGGCAAGTCCCAATCCAGTCCCTGGATGCCAGCGTCCTTTACCACGACGGAATTTGTCGAAAATGTAGGTTGCTTCTTCTTCAGAGATGGCACGTCCTGTGTTGGTCACCTTAATAATAACTTGATCAATTTGCTCTTCAACTCGGTGAAATGCTTGTAAGTGGACAGCACTGTCATGCTCGGAGTCTGTATAGGCATTATTTAATAATTCTTGGAGGATGCGGTCAAAACTCTCGAGTTCGGTTTGTAATGTTAACGGTTCCGGTGGTAAATCTAAAGTTATGCTTAATCCTTTATCTACTAGCCTTTTCTCAAAAGCTGCGCCTAACTCCTGAATTTTGCTATTTAAATCAATCGTCTCAAATTGTGGTGCTTCTTTCTCCGACTCTAGTTTCTGTAAAGTCAGTAAGTCATTAATTAAGTTGATTTCTTTAGTACATTCTTGCTCTAAGATATTTAAATATCTTAGCTGACGCTCCGGTGTGATTCCTGGTAGACGTAAATTCTTGATTGACATCAGCATATTGGTCAGTGGGTAGCGCAAGCGATCGCTCATGTTGCTCAAAAATTCATCTTTGAGTTCGTTGAGTTCCCGCAGCTGCTTGATATATTGCCGCGTTCTTTCATGCAATTTTGCTTGTAGTTCTAGACTGCTGGTTAATTTTGCGGTTCGCTCATCTACTACAGTCTGGACTTGCCGTAATGTCTGCGACTGAATAATGGCATTACTCACCTGGGCGCAAACCATTTCTACAAGATTTAATTCTGCTAGTTGCCAAGTACGGGCAACTGCTTGTTGTAGCACCAAGAAACCCAAGACTTTGCCTTGATTCTCTAATGGCATTAACAGCACTGTTGGCAAATCTTCAATTGCAAACAACGGGGCAACTGTCCAAGTATCTTGTAGGTCTGTATAGTTATTAATAATTACTGGTTTGCCAGATTCTATAAATACGCGCTGGCACAAAGCGCACTCTGAAAGAGAAAATGACTGAGTTAAGGAATTTGGTTTATTAGTTGGGGTTGGTAATTCCCGATGCCATTCGCCCACAACGGTAGCTTTGGCGTTAGGAATTTGCTTTTTAGGTCGAGTTCTAAATAGTGGATCTGTATATTTGAGTAGTATCAGCAAACCCCGATCCGCCTGTAGTGATTCGGCAGTCGAGGCGATCGCTAACTGGAGCATTTGATTCAACTCCAAGTTACTACGACTAAGTATAGTTAATTGCTTGATCAAGCTTTGATGATGATTGCTTTTTTGCAGATACTGGTTTTGAGTAGCAATTAACTGTGCTTGTAGAACTTGGGAAAAGGCGATCGCACAAGACGGCCCTATCTCTTTGAGCAATTGCTTTTCTGACTCATGCCAATCGTAAGACTGAAATTTGATCAGACAAATCACACCGTTATTTTTACCCCCAAACCGCGTAGGGATTGCCAAAACAGCTTTAATTGGTAACGGCAGATATTGACAGCCAACTATCAAGCTGTTTTGAATAGTCGAAATATCCTCAATTGTTAATGGTTCAGCTGCACATTGCACGACAGGCAAGTCCATCATTAACTGTTCCATCGAGGATGTATCGCTGGGGTGCGGCATCCCCAGATACTCGTCAGCGCACCAATTAGCGGCAGTCGCGTCACTTGAGGCGTCGCTATTAACTGTAACTAAACAGCAACAGTCTACCTTGAAGGTAACTCCTAGTAATTGGGCAATTTCTTGCAGCATCAATGCCATTACCGAAGTGTTGGCAATGATGTGGTTAATTGTTTGTGCCAGATGATAAACTGGCTCTTCCTGATGCTGCATCAGCTTAACTGGGTATGGTTGTAGTCGCTCTAGGTCATCTGGGGACTGTGGTGGCAATGATAAATACTTTTTCATTCCTGGCACGCTCTTGGATAATTACCCCATGGTTTGTGCACCCAATCTCTTGGCATATTCTTCACCGTTAGTTACGTTGCTACTACCCTGATGAGTGGGAAATATCTGATTTCTCTCACCTGTTATAGCCCCTTTCTATTTCAGATGACCAAGTTACTGGTATATTAAACTGATGTCTACATAAGTATGAAAATACTCAGAATATACTAAAACGATTCATCCAGCTATTGTCTGGCTGTTTGTGCAGACTTAATTAACTAACATGGGACTAGGATACATTGTCTGTAACTATACATAAACCGTAATTTCTCCAGAATTGAGACCATAACTTGAGAACTTGAACCGCAATAATACTATCCTGTTGAATAGACTAGGTACTTTTTTTTACTTAACTACTTTTGATTTTATATTGAGCTGACAAAAAGTAAAATCCTATTATGGCAGAGCTTCAGGAAAACTTCGATGGCTGATTGAGTTTGGCAGTAGAAGATAGGTGGATGTGTTTGATGTAATTCCTTTTGTCGATAAATGATGTATTGGGTGTTGCTAGTTGAAAATATGAATTTTGCCTAGCACACCAGCACAGCATATCGCTACAGTGTGCACGTAGTTTGCTGTAAGCATCAGCTCCGCTAACGCGAGGGTACAAAGAAAAAAACATGATCTTTGGCATTTCATATTCTAAATTCAGCAACGCCACTCATTAAACATGCTGATAGTCTCTATCTGTCAAGCGTTATTACACTGAAATTTGATTGAAGTGAAACTTTAGTCAGATCGAGTCCATGTACCCAGCCCTGCAAGGTGGGTAAAAATCACCTAAAATTTTGTCCGATTTTGGGTTTTCCACCTTTGTGGTTTAAAAGTTATTTAGGGTACTTCACAAAATTTAATGACTTATAGCATATAAGTTTTTTCAAGTCTACCTAATGCACAAATTTAGCTAAATACTTGAATGCAGCTCACATGAGTAAATGAGCTGCATTGACCCAAATAAAAGACTATCCAGCTAAACTTTCGACACTGAGAGGAACCATGTCGCCATTCCTCGTGAGTCCTAACAACATCGGTTGTTGGGGCTGAATTAGCTGGCCTGTGAGTACACAACGTTCTTCTTGCTGAGCTGTGGCAGCTATACTAGCTCGAATATCAGAGCGCGAAAATCGGGGTTTCCATTCACCTGATTTTTGCTGGACATAATTCCACAGGATATCTCGGATCAAAGCTTGATATCCCTGATTGCCAGCAATTTCTTTGAGTTTATCTTTGAGTTCCCGCTCTAGGCGGATGCTGGTAACTTCCATGTCTGTAGTTGGGGTGCGAGCGATCGTATGCATAACTTTTTCTCCTTCAAGGTATAGACAAGATAGTAATACAAGTGTAGTATGTTTAAAGGAATGTTCAATAGGTGAAATTTTCTGTGAAATTTGTGTACCCCATCTCTACTTCTTTGCGTGCTACCAATTGCCAAGCCAATTGGGAATCAGCCGCCATGGGAGTGGAGTATTTATTTATGGGCGACGGTAACCGAGATCATCGGCAAATCACAGAGGGTAATTATGATTTTAGATATATCAGCATAAGTGTGCTGAATGTAAAACCACAAATACATGTAAGAAGCGGGGGGTACAGACTCAGGATTACTGTACCGACATAAGACCAGAAAATTTCCGGTCAAACTTTAACCCCCGCTTCATCCAAACAAGAAGCGGGGGTTTTTTATAAGGAGCGAAGTTGTGACGATATCTCCGATACGCTACAAGAACGCAATGCAGGTGTTAGAACAATCCGTGGTAGTGTTTTCTCAAAATTACTTGCCACTGTGTCGAGTTAATATCAAGCGGGCAATTGTGTTGTTATTAAGCAACAAAGCTGAACCCTTGGGTTTTGCCGCAGCAGGTGGATGGCGAGTTCATTCACCCAGTTTGGTAATTCATGTGCCAAAACACATTCGCTTGAAAATCGCCTCTAAAGAGCGGATGTGGAAAGTCCCGCCAGTCAATCGGCGGGAAGTGTTGCGGCGAGACCATCACAGTTGCCAATATTGCGGTAGCGGCAAACGTCTGACGCTAGATCATGTGATACCACGATCTAGGGGTGGTTCACACACCTGGGATAACGTAGTCACAGCTTGTGAAAGATGTAACTCCCGTAAAGGAGACCTTACCTTATTTGAGGCTGGTATGCAGTTGCGTAACCAACCAAAAGCTCCACTCCACCCGGCAATTGCTTTTGCCTTTAGTGAAGCTGGGCGCGACAGCGCCACACAGTTCTGGATAGATGTGCAAGCAAACCTGGAATAACAGGAGAGCATAAGGAATGCTGAAATTAACTTACACCGAAGGGAGCTTTTATTTAGAATATCTCACTCAGTCACTAGAGGAATGGGTGGCACAGCGAGTGATTTTGGCACTGCGCGTCGGGCAAAATCTGTGCATTGAACCTAGTACTGCTTCCTTCTTGCTTCCTGTGAATTTGCCAGGGGTAGAGGTACTAAAAGCTGAAGTAAAACAATATGACAGTGAAATTATTGCGCTGTGTGCCTGCGATAGCAAGTATATAGAAGTTACTTTACGGGGTTCTTGGCTATCAGATAGTTCTCAAGATGCTGTGGGTGTGTTTGTTACTACTATGAGCGATTCACCTAATAGCGATCGCAGTTCTTGTTTGAGTAAAGACAATATGCGAACGGAGAGGGCTTCGCCCAACGCTTCAGGCATTGAGTTTTTTTTGAATAAACTCTGGCAAGAAGCGCAAGCTTGCACTTCTGTCATCAGTGAGTAACATGGTTGTTGGGGTGAGTAATACTACTCACCCTGCTTGATTTGAAAATCAATATAATTCAACCTAATGAATCATCCAGGATAATCAGGCGATCGCTTTTAGTATGCAGACTCATAAATATGTCTAAGTAATTTTGTTAATGAAGTTGTTAACCTAACAAATTTATATTGAGCCGATCTACCTAGAGGGTGATTTTATAACCAATATTAATAAAATAAACTTCATTCTACAGGTCGATACAAGCGTGAGTCATTTTCCAGTAAAAGTGTAAAAGATGAAATTTGGAAGAATATCTGTATATATCGCAATAATTAATTGTATATTGACAAACGTTAGTATTCAATGCGGAAATACAAAAAGATTTCTTCAATATTTCATAGTTTAAGTAATTAAAAATATGTAAGCGCACATTGATGATTTAATGCTCTGATTTTACTGAATCAAGGTATAAATTAATCTTTAAATGTGCAAATCTTGCGTTGTTAATGCTGTTATTGAGGATAAAAAATGAAGATTTTTGCTCCTGTTTTATCTATCTTCCGCCCAGTACGGTTTGTAATTGTAGCTGCTGTTGGCGCACTGCTATTTTTGTCTAGCACTTTACCTGCTTTTGCAATCAGCAGCTATCAAAGCGACCCTACTGAAGGCCCTACACAACTCCTAGAAACTCAACGAAAAACTGACGAAATTGCTAAATCTGAACCACCAAAACTGCAAGAGGTTCAAGAAAAGTCAAATAAAGGACTTAATGAGGTTCAGGGGGATGCTGACATTAACAAAATGAAGCGTCCTGAAAATTCACAAAGTGCAACCTCAGTTGAAGAAAATGTACAGAATTTTTTGGAAAGAGTGACAGGTAATAAGTAAGTTGCAGTAGTACTAATTAGTCCAATACTAAGTCCAGACGAAGACTTATAACTGGACGCGATATCCTGTGATAGGGCAATTACGCCAAAATAAAATATTCCCGGCTGATTTCTTTAGCTGGGATTATTTGCATTATATTTTAACGTGAATTCGATGAACCTCACCCCAACCCCTCTCCGTGTCAGAGAGGGGCTTAAATATCTTTAAAGCTCAACGATAAATTAAGGTTTTGAAGCCTCTACGCTACTTGCTACAACGAGGGGAACCCGCGCAACGCAATGGCTACTCCTTGCAGGGGAGAGGTTTGGAGAGGGGTTTTTTCCACTTGTCGAACTCACGTTATTTTAATACCTCACATAATTTTCCCAAGCCAATTTTGCTGCGCCTAACATTCCCGCCGAATTACCTAATTCTGCCGGCAAAATTTGTAAACCCAAGCGAGATGTTAGCATCACTCGCTTTTCAATTTCTGCCTTGACTGCGGGGAAGAAAAACTCAAAGCTAGCACTAATACCACCACCAATGATGATCGCTTGTGGTGTCAAAACGTAAATTAGACTAGCTAATCCAGTTCCCAAATCTTTACCATATTCTTGCCAAAATAGCAAGGCATCGGTATTTCCCGCCTCGGCAAGAGCGCCTAACTCGGCGGGTTCCTTTCCGGTGCGGCGACGAATTGTTGTCACTGAGGTGTACTGTTCCAAAGAACCTTGGTTGCCACTTTTACACATTGGGCCATCAGGTTGGAAGTTGATTAAACCTAATTCTCCAGCTGCTCCTTGATGTCCCACAAACAGTTTGCCATCTAGAATAATTGCACCACCAACCCCAGTCCCCAAGGTCAAGAGGATGAAATTTTGAAAGTGGCGACCAGATCCCAACCAAGCTTCTCCCAACCCTGCACAGTTAGCATCGTTGGCAATAACAGTAGGTTTGCCCGTTTTAGCTTCTAGCCAATCTGCCAAAGGCACATTGTGCCATCCTGGCAAATTGATGGCAATTTGGGCAATGCGTCCTGTGGAATCAGCAGGGCCAGGAGTACCAACACCAATGGCAACAGCTTGATTATATGGGTCAACTTGAGCGATCGCATCTAATATGACAACCAGAACTGCCTCTGGTGTCGATGGTTGGGGAGTTACCACAGTCAAAGATTGTAAGCAAGTCCCATCCGGGAGGAACCGTCCCAGCTTAATTGCTGTTCCTCCCACATCAATACCAATTACTTGAGAATTTATCACCTGTCAAAAAGAAAACAGACCTGATACCAATTCGTGATTAAGAGAGCCAGATAGAATCTGGGTTTGCGGTTTTTGAATGTTTGCTGGATTTTAAAGAATTGGTATACCTCTTAAACCCATAAACAAATTGACCCGCAGGAATACCTGGGGCTACATCAACCTATGCAGACTAATTAGTCACATTTTATAAAGAAATGGTATTAGTTTTTTGGCGTTTTGGTGTGAAGAAATCCTGAATTTTCTGTCTTTTTAGGCGCCAGGCTTAAATTAGTAACCATTGCAGAACTCACACGTGATTGTTGTTGCCAAGTTGTAACTGGTGTACCGCGTAAAAGACCAGCTAGGGCAACAGAAAGCATAAACCCACCAGCAGCAGCCGCGATTAAAGAAATGTTATCTTTCACTCTACTCTCTCAGTAATATAATCAACAAATATTTAGACGAGGAAACAGTCACTTTGCACCAATTAAAAATTAATTTTACATTTTTAGTTTTTAATTCCCCCACCAGGGATTGACTATTTCCGGATTCCATTTTCTCGTCGTAATCGAGGATTGACAAACTCATTTAACCCCTCACCAAGTAGTGATAACCCTACCACCATCAATGTCATTGCTAAACCGGGAAAGAGGGTAGTCCACCAAATACCTGTGGGTAGGGCTTCTAGAGCTTGTCTTAAATCATGTCCCCATTCTGGCACTTCTTCAGGAAGTCCTAGCCCTAAAAAGCCCAGTCCGCCTAAAACCAAAATCGCATCGGCGGCGTTCAGGGTAAATAGTACAGGGACACTTTGAATTACGTTAAAAAATAGATAGCGAGATAGGACAACCCAAGTAGAAGCACCCATTGCTTGAGCTGCTTCAATGAATACTTCCGTTTTCACACTTACAGTATGATTACGGACAACACGATAATATTGGGGAACGTAAGCAATACTAATAGCGATCGCCGCATTTAAAATGCCTCGCCCCACGACAAAAGCCAGTGTTACCGAAAGTAGTAGCCCTGGCAAAGTGTAGATGCTATCCATCACAAACAGTAGCATCTTATCTAGTCTACCGCCGAGATAGCCACTTACCATACCCAAAGGCACACCGATAATCATGCTGAGTGCTGTAGCTAATATAACTACTTGCAGGGCAGCTTGAGCGCCAAATAATGTGCGGGAAAATACATCATGTCCTAGGCGACTGGTTCCAAACCAATGTTCAGCTGATGGTGATTCTTGAATGGGGTTAGACAGGAACTCTCTGGGGTTTTGCAACCATCCCCAAGCTTGCAATAAAGGAGCAAAAAATGCCAAAAAGAGGAAAAACAAAGTAATGAATATTCCAATTAGCATTAATTTCTGCGAAAGGTTAGGATTTTGGGCAAAACGTAAAAATGTTGGTAGCTGACGTTTGGTAATGGCCATGAGCGATCGCCTGCATAAAGCAAGATACCATTTTACATATAAGGTTACGGTTTGGGGATGCTTTCGTTCCTTAGTTCTGCTGGGGAATGCTCTATAAAAGGTTCCGCCTCCAGATGAAATATGAGTATTATGTTTATTTGTATAGATATGCCTGCAAGAGATATTTATCATGATGCTGTTAAGAATGCCTTAATTCAAGCAGGCTGGATAATTACAGATGACCCCTTACATTTAAAGTGGGGTCAAAAAGATATGTATGTAGATTTAGGAGCTAAACAACTCTTAGCCGCAGAACAAGGAACTAAAAAAAATAGCTGTAGAAATTAAAAGTTTTGTCATTCCTTCAGAAATAGCTGACCTCAAAGATGCTATTGGCGGATTTGTCATGTATCGTGCTGTTATCCATCGCTTGGAACCAGAAAGAACACTATATTTGGCAGTGCGCGACAGCGTATTTACAGCCTTATTTGAGGAACCAATTGGTACACTTTTAATAGAAGCTGAGAATCTGAAGTTACTCATTTTTAATCCAGAAACTGAGAGGATTATCCAATGGATACCTTAGATAATTATCGACGCATCATTAAAGACGTGTTAGTACCCTATACACAAATTCCTTATTCTCATGCAGCGATTGAATGTAAAACAGTCTTTGATAGTGAAAATGACAGCTATTTACTGATAACTTTAGGTTGGGATGGTGTGAAACGAATTCACGGTTGCTTAGTTCATCTTGACATTATTAATGGCAAAATATGGGTGCAACGAGATGATACAGAAGATGGCGTGACCTACGAATTAGTAGCCGCAGGTATTCCCAAAGATCAAATTGTCTTAGGATTTCACCCGCCAAACATTAGACAACATACTGGGTATGCTGTAGCCTAATACTAATTTGCGTTCAAAAAGAATATTGAGATGGAGAGATGGGAAACTAGAAATAAATACTCCCTACTCTCCACTCTCTAAAGATTGCTTTCAATCAACTGGCGATACTCGCTCTTTTGCTTAACACCTTTGACTTCCTTTAACAATTCCTTATTTTTAAAGAATTGAATCGTTGGTGTTCCTGTAATTCCAGCATTTTCGGCAATATCTCGGTCTTTGTCGATGTCAATTTCCACAAAGTGAATCTTGCCGTCAAATTCATCTACTACCTTATTTAAGATAGGCTTGAGGGTATGACAAGGGCCACAACTAGGCGCAACGTATTTGACCATGAGTAGGCGATCGCTTTCGTGGAATAATTTCCTTAAGGCATAACCCCCTTCATGGCGTGTTGCTTGCAAGTTAAATCCAGCTTCTTCTTCCGCTTCAGTTTTCTTGGCTGGCTGATGTTCCCGTTCGTTATCTGGAGTTTCCGGTTTTTGATGAAATTCCTGAATTAAATTATTAACAGATAACCAGCGTTCTGCTAACATTGCTGCCATACAGCCAGTACCCGCAGCCGTAATTGCTTGACGAAATTCATGGTCTTGCACGTCGCCAGCAGCAAACACACCTTCTACACTAGTTTCTACAGAATTGTTTTTGGTGACAATATAACCTACCTCATCCAGTTCTAGTTGTCCCTTAAATAACGCAGTATTGGGAGTGTGACCAATGGCGTAAAATAAGCCTTTAACGTGGAGTTCGCTTTCTGCGCCAGTTTGATTATTCCGCACTTTCACCCCTGCCATGTGACCATCACCGAAGATATCCACAGCTTCAGTGTGCCAATGCACTTGGATTTTGGGATTACTTAAAACCCGGTCTTGCATGGCTTTAGATGCTCGCATCTTATCAGAACGCACAAGCAAATTTACTTTAGAACCGTATTTAGTCAGGTAAATAGACTCTTCCGCCGCCGAGTCACCAGCACCAATCACAGCCAATTCCGCACCGTGGAAAATTGGTGTCGCACCATCGCAAATTGCACAAGCAGAGATACCCCGACTCCAGAATTGATGTTCACTAGGTAAACCCAAACGCTTGGCAGTCGCACCAGTGGCTATAACTATACTATGGGTTTTGATTTCCCTTTCTGGCGATCGCACAGTAAAAGGACGCTGACTCAAGTCCACTGAGATCACATCCTCAGTATATAACTCAGCCCCCCAGCGTTCAGCCTGCGCCTTCATCTGATCCATGAGTTCCGGCCCAGTAATACCTTGGGGAAACCCCGGAAAGTTTTCCACTTCCGTCGTTGTCATGAGTTGTCCACCAGGTAAACCCCCCATTTCAAAACCTTCAAACACCACAGGCTTTAAATTCGCTCTTCCTGCATAAATGGCGGCTGTGTATCCGGCTGGCCCAGAACCAATAATCACTAAGTTTTCTACAGTCGAATTCATAACAGTTAAGCAAACTCATAACGACTACGCTTAATATAGCATAATCAGCTAAGGAATGCGGATTTAATAAAGAACCTCACCCCAACCCCTCTCCTTACCAAGGAGACTTTGACTGTCGTCAAAGGCGGGGTGAGGTCAAAACCCAGATTTGTATGTTATTTAATTGATATTTCTAAGACTGTTGTTGTAGATGTTTTCTAATGATTTCGGCATCTAGTTCTAAAAATTCTGCCGTTTCTTGAATGCTCATTCCTCTCTCAACACATTTTGAGGCTAATTTTAACTTGGTTTCTAGTTCGGTTTGCGGCTTAGTCTTTTCCAAGATACTCTGGTATAGTCGAGTATTTTTGAACTCATCTAAATCAAGCATGGTTTCAATTTCCTCTAAAGCGAGACTGGGAAACTTGTAAAATACAATTGTTTTCATTGAATCTACTAATGGCAAACTCTACAGCCATTTTTATGGGGCTAAAATACATTTTAGCCTTCGTGAGTTGATGTACCTATGATATATACAGAAGCGTTATTTGGTGTATTATGTCCCTGACAATTGCAGATTTAGAGTAACAGCTAGGTCATATCTTGCACCAAGCCCGAACGACGGTCATTAGGGGCTAAACAAACTAAGTCCGCCTGCGCGGACTAACGTAAAATTAAGGGTTTTGCAGCCTGCTAATCACGGCTTTGTTGTTGTAGCCGCGATTTTAATCGCTTGGTTCAAGATGTGAGGTAACCCATCATCCCATCACTATCTGGGGATGAAATCTTAGCAAGAAAGTTTTTTTACCAGAGGTGATAGATCAAAAATAGCAAGTGGGTAAGTTATATCTAGAACACTACACCACTTGATACCTACGGGAAAACACTTATGAAAACTGAATTTAAAGCCAAATTTCTCCAATCCATTCTCAACAAAAAGAAAGAAGAAGAGGGTTTCACCCTAATTGAATTGCTAGTTGTTATTATCATCATTGGTATTTTGTCCGCTATTGCATTACCTTCTTTCTTGAACCAAGCTAATAAAGCCAAGCAGTCTGAAGCGAAAACCTACGTAGGTTCTATGAACCGTGCTCAGCAAGCATTTTACTTAGAACAAAACCAATTTGCAGATCAAGCGAACTTTGGTAAATTAGGTCTTGGTGTTGCAACAGAAACCACAAACTACAGGTACTTAATTGCCGGCGGCGGTGCTACCAACGCTAGTGAAGTAACTAACCAAGCACAGACAGTTATTACTACTGCACCTCTCAAAACCTATATCGGTGGTGTAAGTATAGCAGTGCAAGCTGCTACCAGTGAAGCTACTACTATAGCTATTTTGTGTGAAGCTGAAAATGCAAGAGTTAACGGTGGTTCAGACGTAGTAGCATCTGACTTTACTGCAAACGGACCTAGTTGTCCCACCGACTTCACTGCTTTAAAATAGTACAGTATAGAGGAATAACTTACTACGTGAAAATATACTTTATTCAAACCACTTCATATCACAATTCATTTTTCATGTAGTTTGTATTGAGCTAAATTAGTTACTTTTCAAAGTGGGTAGATGATTCTATCCACTTTATTTCCATTATGTGATTGATTCACAATTATATTGTCCAAGATTTTTCATATGAGAAGGGAGAAACATAATGATTACTGATATATACAATTGGCAAAAACAAGCTGAACAATACTTAATTCAAAAAAATTATGCCCAAGCTGCAAATTTATATGAACAGGCGATAGCTACAGAAACAAATACTATTTCCTATTATTGGCATTTAGGATTACTGCTGCTATTGCAAGGGGAAGAAGCCGAAGCTCAAATGACTTGGATGCTACCCATGACAGAGGCAGATGAAGAGCATCTAGCAAAATTGTCATATGAACTGTTTGAATGTTTACAAAGAGAAGCAGAAAGGCGCGAAAAACTAGGGGAATATTCTATAGCTTGGTTAATTCGCCAGCACATGCGAGAAGTCATTCCTAATAATATAAATAATTTATTACAACTTTTAATACTCTCTTTTAAAACCGAAACTTTCTTAAAAATTGAAGAATTGGAAGATTGGAGATTGATTGAACTTTTAAAACATAAAGAAAGTACGGACGTTAAAGTAGAACTATTAATAGAAGTTTTACAAGGATTTTTAAACTCTCTTCCTTTACATCCAATCAACTTAAAGTTAGTAGAAGCTTGTTTATCTTACTTTCCTGATAGTTATCAATGCTTTGAGATAATTCTTACGGCTGCCATGAAAATTGGTCATACTTTACAGCAGCCAGTACTAGCATCATCTTTACTGGAATTACATTTGCAATTGGAACCAGAAAATGTAGAAATCTTACGACATTTAGCAGTTTTTTATCAAGATGCTCGTAATTATTCTCAGGGGATAGAGACAGCTAGGTTATGTTATTCCCTATCAGAAGGTTTAGCAGATAAAATTTTTGCCCTGCATTTGCTGTTACGGGGTTTAATGTCAGCAGGAGGATATTGGAAAGAAATATGTGATGCTTGTCAAGAATTAGAAAATGTTTCTCAACAGTTTATCCAAGCACAACCAATTGCTTTAGAAGAGGGAAGAATACTCAGATTACTAACACCATCTTTTGCTATACCTCATATTAAAGATACTCCGGCTGATTTCCGATTTATTCATAATAAAGTAGCTGAAATATTTAATAATGATGTTTTTGCTCTTGCTCAATCTGAAGGAAAAAATTATTCTCACAAGACTGTTAATCATCAAGTTTTACTTTCTGCCACTAAAAAATTAAAAATTGGTTATGTATCTTATGCTTTAAGAAATCATTCAGTTGGTTCGCTAGCTCGCTGGTTATTCCAGCATCATAATCAAGAGCAATTTGATATTAATACCTATTTTGTTAACTATAAATTAGTAGATGACTATATTCAACAATGGTATGTAAAACACGGAGGTAACGTTAATAAACTAGGCATGAATGCCTGGGAAATTGCTGACAAAATATATGAAGATGAAATTGATATTTTAGTTGATCTTGATAGCATCACTCTGGATATTACGAGTGAAGTTATGTCTCTTAAACCAGCCCCAATTCAAGTTACTTGGCTGGGTTGGGATGCATCAGGTATACCTGCAATAGATTACTTTATTGCCGACCCTTACGTATTACCAGATGACGCGCAAGATTACTACAAAGAGAAAATATGGCGATTACCGCAAACTTACATAGCCGTAGATGGTTTTGAAGTAGGTGTACCAACTCTCCGTCGGGAAGAGTTAGATATTCCTAGTCAGGCTGTTGTGTATCTAAGCGCACAAAGAGGATATAAACGCCATCCAGAAACGACTAGATGGCAAATGCAAATTATCAAACAAGTACCTGATAGCTACTTTTTGATTAAGGGACTTTCTGAGGAGGAAACAATTAAACGCTTCTTTTATCAAATTGCCGAAGAAGAGGGCGTGGATAGTTCTAGATTACGATTTTTACCGCAAGTTCAATTACCGTCAGTTCATCGTGCCAACTTAGCCATTGCTGATGTAGTATTAGATACTTACCCCTACAACGGTGCGACGACAACCTTAGAAACCCTCTGGATGGGTATTCCCTTAGTAACCAGAGTAGGAGAGCAATTTTCAGCACGTAACAGCTACACGATGATGATGAATGTGGGTGTTACAGAAGGTATCGCGTGGACAGACGCAGAGTATGTAGACTGGGGTGTGAGGTTGGGTAAAGATGGTGTTTTAAGACAACAAGTTGCTTGGAAGTTGCAACAGTCAAAACAAACAGCACCGCTATGGAATGGTAAGCAATTTACACTGGAGATGGAGAAAGCTTATCAGCAAATGTGGCAAAGATATAATCAATAAGCTCGTTCGTATGGTTTTTGAAAGCGCTAAAGTGCTTACTACGAACTTAAAATGATAAATTCGGGTAAAATATAGGAGAGAAAATTCTAGCAACAATAATATGACTAGAGTTTATCTAGACACAAGTATTTATAATTGTACGTGCTATTGATCTAGTTTCAATAGGGATTTGGATTGAAAGCTTGTAGTGAGGACTGAATTACTCATCTTTTTATTTATAATTAGTTATACAAAGTCTCCTGATAAATTTACGATTTGCAGGTAATCCAATTATCCAAATTGGAGAATGTAAGATTGTGTATTTGTGCTTGTGCGATCGCCTCTTGGTTGTTGCTATACTCAACCCAATATGCATAATTTATAGTTGATTTATCAAACTATCTATTTGATAACTATGTAGCTGGTTGACTGGTGCTTGTGCTAGGGCAATCTCATCTTCATTAGTCAAAATTACTCTGCCATAAATCCGAGGTAATAAAGATTGCCATTGTATATGCTCTAATTTGTCTACTATAGAAATATCTATAGTATCAGTAATATCTAAATCTTCCATCAACAAATTCATCGCTACACTAGATAAAAACATTTCTGCATCCTCATTAGCAATATTACCTGCGTTAATAATTAGGGTAATTTTTTTACTCTCAGGATGAGTTGCTAATGTTTGAATTATCTGTTGTAACTCTAAACCTAATTCATCCTCTGATTTTGCCCAATCTGGGAAAACGATTAAATTAATATCTCTCAGATGTAGGTTTTGCTCTAAATTTTCTATAAAATAATTCTTGAATAGCTCTTGAAATAGACTACCAATTTTATCTGAATAAGAACGACTATCCAAAAAACTAGGATTATTCTGCATTTTCTCTTGGATTTGGGATCTCTTTTGTTGACGTACTTCAGGATTGTTCCCAATTGCAACGGCTAACTGTATGTAGGATTCTTCACTATCTGCTACCAAGCCAGGAATATTCAACGTTTGTATCATTGCTGCTCCCATTGCAGAACGGAAACAATTTCCCTGTCTAGCTATGACGGGTAAGTTAACCTGTAGCGGTTCTATTAAAGAGGTTGTTCCAGCAAATGGAAAAGAATCTAGATAGATATCAGCAATTTTATAATATTCCTTCATGTCCTCTCGGTCTGGGACTGGTTGAGGATCTAAAACTATCAAGCGTTCGGTTGCTAACCCATATTTGATAAATATGGAATTCAGATAATTGATAAACTGGATTTTTGGATAATTATTTGACCAATTTGGACCAAATGGTAAAAGTACTAAAACTGAATTTGGTACTTCAATAATAATTTTTACCCATGTTTCAATTAGTTCTGGAATTGTTTTGAAGTAGTTAGCACCGGAGATAAAGACAACAGCATCTTGAGGAATGCCTAAATTATTCCGCTCAACAGGAATGGTTATTCTTCCTTCTTCCATACCGTAACTAAAACAGTGTGCAGTTCCTTCTAATTTGACTAGCTTTTCTTGATAATGGTCTTGTGCTGTGGGTGATGGGTCAGTTAATGTACCGGAAATATAATAATCCATATTTCGCATCCCAGTTGTTACCACAGAACCGCCGCTAGTAACTTGTATTCTAGCTAATCTATGGGTTGCTAATAGGCAGATTTGATTAGTTACTGCGGTGACATTAGTAGCTATAAATAATATATCAACATCATCAGCACGAATAGCATTAACCTGTGCTGATAACTTCTGTGGTAGCAGTTTGAAGGAGTTGGCAGAAAGTTGACAATATTGCTCTAGTGGATGATCAGTTTGACTGAGAGAGTACAATATTACTTCAAAGTCTCTACTAAGGTATTCATAAACAGGAAGATAGGCAAATGTTTCAGAGCCAGGTGTGAAATGTGTTACTAGAATACCAAGCCGGATTTTTTTTCTGTTTATAGGTCTATCCGCAAACTCATAATCAACTTCTTGCCCATTAATTTTCAGAAAATATTCTATTATTTCTGCACGTTTTACATAAATATCTTTCAGATTTTCCTCATTAAAATATGCAGGTATAAAATTAGTAATTTGAGTAAAACTATTAACTATTTGATGCCATAACTCAAAATCAGAGTTACTGAATATAGATGTGTGTAGATAATCAATACATTTTTGTAAATATTGGCAGTAATTATTTGCTTCACCGATTTCTTGAAAGTACGACTGAGAGGAAAATAGGAGTGTTAGATAGTCTAGCTCTTGTTTATTGTTAATTATTTTAGGTATAGTTTTGACAAATAAGCTTTTCAGATGACCTTGTATTTCTTCTGGAACAGTTGCATATTCAATAACAGAAAATATATCTCTAACTTTTAAAACTTGATTATTTTTGAATGATACTTCTGATTCAGCACAAATTATACTAATCATATCATTTATAAAACGATGAACTGTTTCTTCACCATACCGGATAGATATTTCTTGTTGATATCTCACTTCCTGCAATGTGTTTCTTGCATATTGTATTTCTTCTAAACCATAAGCAACTCCTTTTAATTGATGTTGTCCAAATTGTTCTAATATTATTGATAGAGTTGAACTTTTTAACCATTCTTTTTTTGTGGCTGATGCAATGGGAATCACTATAGGAATACATCCACATAAAGCAGCCATGAAATTAATCCAAGAATATGGATCATAGGAAATTAAATACTCTTTTATATTGAAAATCTCAATCAGTATTTCTTGAGATAAATTATCATCTAAAAGTAAAGATTCTTGTGGATGAATATATTTCAATGGTTTGTGAAATTTATGACCTTTCCTAATAATGTGACAATATCCATCTCTTGATTTACCATGATTTTTTAATGCTGGGTTTAAGTAGAGTGGAGAAAGAATATTGTAATTTTTTAAATCTTTTTCGGGATTATATGTACCATAATGATAAACAAAGTCGTCTTGTTTCCAAGTTTTATATATATCATTGGGACAATGTATACCAAGTTCGCAAAGAATCCATCTAACTACATACTTTGCTTTTAAAGGATTACCAAAGGTAACTTCTGGATATACCACAACTGTATTTTCATTGACATCTGCTTTTGTGGCATACTTTCCAAATATATTATTAGACAAATTCAACCCACTTTTGTCAAATATTTTACATACGAATCCCGCTTCATCGATGGTGCGAGCAAGATTATAAAGAGCAATAACTCCACCTATATTAGCTTGAAAAGGTGGAGAAAATATCACAAAATTTAATTGAAGTTTTTTATGATTTTGATTCATTATCTTGGTTTTAATATGATTAATTTCTTTGTCAATAAATATTTTTAAATTGACTATTGAAGTGCAGCGATACTCAAGTTTGTCTTACTTAACTTGTCCTATGCACAGTAATCTTTCACTATGTTCTAGTAAATCCATTTTATGATAGAAAAAACATTTTTTTAAGTTATCCCGCGACCCTAAACCCAAATTAATTAAATAATCTTCATAAAGTTTTTTACCTTTTCCCACGGGAATTATTTGAATATCGTAACAATATTTTTCTAGCAAGGATGTGATTTCTGAAATAGTAAAAAAACGTGCGGAGTAAAGCGGATCATCAACTTTTAGTTTATTAAAATATTCTACAAAAGAAGAGTTGTGAGCATTGTGCACGGCTACTATCATTCTCTTTTTTGTAATTCTAGATTGTTCACATGCCAGTGAATTAATATCATCATTGGAGAAACAACTCCAAAAACCGTTGTGATAGGAAACATCAAAAAAACTGTCATCAAAAGGCAATTTAAAAGCATTAGCTTGAATAATTAAATGCCTGTATTGAGGAAATTTTGTTTGAGCTTTTTCAACGGATTTATTTGAAAAATCAATGCCGTAGCATTCGATATCCCATTTATTCAATTTTTCCATATCTCGAAAACTTCCTGCACCAATTTCTAGAATTCTTTTTTCATCTCTTTCTAGAATCGCGTATAAGTAATGTGCAAATCTTGGATCATTTTGATATTTATCAAAAATTTTACACCATTCTTGATCCCAATAGTTTTTATTATTTAATAATTCCATTTGACATTCTCCATTATAGTATTTCAGTTATGTATGATATCTACATATCTCTTTGAAAGTATTTGGGGTTTATAAATTACATCTTTATCAATGGGAATACCTTGAAAACATTTTAGATGATTGCCGACAAAATCATAACCAGCAATGATAGAAAAACCTATTCCGGCTGAAAATCTAGGATTAATATCCATGAGAAAGTACTTGTCATCGCATAAAATAAATTCAATATTAATACAGCCATGTATATTTAAATAATCAGTAATTTTATTCACTATGTTTTCCAATTCTTTGTCTCTAAATAGCTCAATAACTGTACCTGCACCATTCATTGTTCTTAGCAACTCCTTACGTGAGACAGAAGCATGATTGTTAAATTCATCCCTGATAGTATCCACGGTTATATAAGTACCATCAATAATGGGTTGAAAAATATAGTCTTTTATTTTGCAAATAGAGTGTTGAAGATGGTGTATATTAATAGCTTTAATAATGCCTTCGGAACTTCTACCTTTTCGTGGTTTGGCTATTATGCTTTTGTACTTATTGACATCAATTTCATCTATATTACTAAAAGTCGGTATGACTAAGACTTCATTGCTTTTTTTAAATAAGTCAAAAACTCTAAACTTATCTCTTGCTATTTTTACAGATTGCTGATTTGGAAAGCATAAATTTATACCGTTATTTTTGAAATCTTGGCTTTGAGTAGATAAAGAATCTATTTCATTATCAGTTAATGAAATAAGAAAATTGACCTGTCGTAATGAACAAATCTCTAAAAGAGTTTCTATATATTTTTTTTCTTTGGCTAAAGGTACTTGGTAAAAATAATCAACTAGTTTTGAAGTAGCTATCCATTCTTTGGGATAAATATCAAAGCCAATTATTTTATTTGAACTGTTTTTTCTAAGTGATCTAATAACAGCTTCGGCTGACATAGATCCAATTGCGGTTACTGCAATATTCATTTATAGCAAATACTTATTGTTTATCTTATATATCATCTATGCGACTACTATTTAACTCATAATCGTTGAATTGGCTGACAACTACAAACCGAATAATTTGACATATCTTACTAACATCAGCTTTTGAAGTCGCTGTTCCCGTTGGCAATATCAAAACTCTCCGAGCTAACTTTTCTGTCTCGGGTAATAACAAACCCGCATGGGGAAAATAAGACCGATACGGCTCCATTCGATGACAACCCGGATAAAAATATCGCCTAGCAATCACATTCTCAGCATGGAGAATCTTCAACAACAAATCTCGGCTAACTTGGGTTTGCTCCTCATCTATCTCCAACACAACATACTGATAGTTATGCTTTTCAGCCTCATTCATGGGAAATAACGACACCCCAGGAATACCAGCTAAACCTTCCAGATAACACAGATAATTGTGGCGATTGACCTCAATAAACTCTTCTAGACTCTCTAGGGAAGTCAACCCCATAGCGGCTGAAATCTCAGACATCTTGCCATTAGTACCCAAGTAGATGACATTATCAAAACCTGCAAAGCCAAAGTTTTTCATCAACCTGAGCTTCTGGTTTAATTCACTATCATTAGTAACAATTGCTCCCCCTTCAAAAGTATTAATAAACTTAGTGGCATGAAAGCTAAATACCTCAGCAGTACCAAAGTTACCGAGCATCGTTCCCCTATGAGAGCAGCCAAAGGCATGAGAAGCATCAAACATCAACTTGAGATGGTGCTTATTAGCAACTTCCGTCAACGTTTCCACATCACATGGCTGTCCCCACACATGCACTCCTATAATCCCCGACGTGCGTGGTGTAATCAGAGACTCCAACTGCCAGGGGTTCAGTGTATGGGTCTTAGGGTCAACATCGCAAAAAACAGGAGTAATTTCCTGCCATTGCAAGGCGTGGGCTGTAGCGATAAACGTAAAAGAAGGAATAATTACCTCCCCCTTTAACTCCAGCGCCCGAATAACTAACTCTAATGCAATCGTGCCATTGCAAACCGCAATACAGTGTTTCACCCCCAAATATTTAGCTACTTGAAGCTCAAACTCTTGAACAAATACCCCATTATTAGACAGCCAACGACGATCAAGCATATCGTTGATACGGTCTAGCAAGCGATCTCGGTTGCCAATATTAGGCCGACCCACAAATAGCCTTTCCTTGAACTTGGGTTCACCACCAAAGAACGCAAGTTCAGATATAGTTATATCTATGTGCTTCATATAAAAAATATTTAAGGGTTCAAATCTCAAATTGTGGAATTAAAAATGGAATGAATAGGAAGTAATGAACAGAAGCTTGAAGAGGTTACCGAAAACATTAGGCGTTCCATTTTTGAGGGATGAATCATACTGAAAGATACAGTACCGTCATAGAGATAGTGAAATAGTAATTTACTTGAAAACTTCTGCATTAAAATTTTGCCAATAGAAAACTAGTTAGTGTCTAATTAGGATTTTCCCCCTCTCTTTTCTTCACATAGTCCAAGACAGTCTTGTAATCTTGCCGATCAGGATGCAAGCTGATCAACTTTTCCAAAGGAGCGATCGCACCCTTAAAGTCTTTCAATTGCACTCGCAACAAAGATAGTTTTTCTAGTGCAACTTGATTTTCTGGTTCTTTTTGTAAAACCAACTCATAACCCTGGACTTGTTGTTGTAATGAAGACTCAACAGATACTGGTTCTGGTTGGGGACTTTGCATAGCTCGTTGTATCATTGGAACTGCTGCAAACACAGTAGAACCTGCAAATGAAATAATCGATATTATTGCTAAACGCTGCTTTCGGCGCTCGTTTTTCTTCTGACGGGCAATGACATAATCTTCCCCTGAACCAGTCATGTTTTATTGCTTCCTGTGGAAAATACTTAGCTAATGTAAGCCTCTAGTAAAGAGGTTACCCACAACATCACAGGAACTAACATCTAGGCTAGAAATTTTTCACACAGACTTTAAATGATACAGCAGATTGCAAGATTATGAAGTACAGTAACAGCAGTGAATAAACCAATTTTTGAGATGATTGGGATTGACTAAATCAAGTGCAGTAGCAATTAAAATATCAACCATAGTGGAGGTGGTGGGAGAAAAGGAGCGTAAAAAAGCCTTGAGTTGCGACCACCAATTTTCAATCGGGTTAAAATCAGGTGAATATGGTGAAAGATACTGAACACTGGCACCCTTTGATTGAATCAACCCTTCAATTGAAG
>JADEXK010000198.1 GCA_015207155.1 Nostocales cyanobacterium LEGE 11386
ACGAGATAAGGTAGAGTGCTCCGGGACTTCTAGCTCAATCCCCATCAGCATAAACAGTGATTCTAAAAATCCTTCTGCTTGCCGCCCAGGTAAATAAAACACTGATTGAATTGTTCCCATTGTCGCGATCGCCGTATCTGAGTAATAATTCGATGCTCCTTTTTTGCCCGTTTTTTGCTGGTTGCGCCACTGCTCGATTACTTCTTCGTCCAGCCAGAAAGTTATACTGCCTCGTTGTTTGAGGGCTGCATCATAAGCATTCCAATTTTTAACTTTGTACTGGGCTTTCGTCTTCATCGTTGGGATAGGCGGCTAGAAAACATCGGCGATAAGTAAAATTTACCATTTTGCCTATTCACGCAACAACGCCCATTACACTCAACTTGGAGTTGGCAAGCTGTCTAAGCAACGCGAGAGATCGTCAAATGTACTTCACCAAAGAACACCATGAATAAGCCAGAGTTTTTTGTCACCCCCGGTTATGGGGAATACATGCTGAATAACTTGTACTACTCGCAAGCGGTAAAAATCGACAATCGAGTAGAGATATCAGGTCAAGGTGGCTGGGATGACAATCTGCAAATTCCCGAATCGCTCGCAGACGAAATTGCTCAAGCGTTTCGGAACGTCGAGCGCACCTTAGCGCCGGTGGGTGCGGGTTGGGAACATGTGGTTCACGTTAATTCTTACCATGTTGGCGGGTTCCCCCCGGAGGTTAACGAAGTGATGTCCAAGCTATTTCGTCATTATATGCCCAACCACGCTCCAATCTGGACACAGGTAGGAGTCGCGGCGCTTGGACTACCCACGATGCGGATTGAAATTCGCGTGACTGCAATTGTTCCGTGAGTTTTGTAAGCGTTAATAACACAATTTATGCTGCTCGAAAACTGGTCTATCACTTAAAAGGAGAACTCAAGAGTGTGAATTCACAAACAGCTCAAACCACCACTAATGCTGACGAGTCGGCAATCCGTGCTTTCCTTCACCAGATGATTGATGCTTGGAATCGAGGTAGCGGGGAAGGCTTTGCTGCCCCGTTCAGCAAAACTGCCGATTTCCTCACGTTCGAGGGCACGCATCTCAAGGGTCGAAAAGAAATCGCTGCATTTCATCAGCAAGCGTTCGACACGGTTGTCAAAGGAACACGCTTGGAGGGTGAGGTGAATTTTGTCCGCTTCGTGAACTCGCAACTCGCGCTCATGCACGTAGTTGTTGCGGCTCGCAAACATAAACGCTCCGGCTTGCAAACAAGAAAATTGTTGGCTCACATTAGTTGCAAACAGAAAAGGATTTCGGCTCACATTAATTGCAAACAGACTCATTATTATTTGCAATGG
>JADEXK010000199.1 GCA_015207155.1 Nostocales cyanobacterium LEGE 11386
GTACGAGCTAATCCCTTAACGCAAAGGTTTTCAGCTACTATGACTTGGTTGTCATCACATAACTTTCGTGAGAGTTTATGGAGAAAATCTTGTCTTGTATTAGATATTTTTTCGTGAACCCTAGCAACTACTTTAACTGCTTTACGCCTATTGTTAGATCCTTTAACTTTGCCAGATAAAGTTTTTTGTCTAATTCGCAGTCGTTTGGCATATTTTCTCGTGGGTTTGATTGGGTCAACCTTATAACAGGTTTCACCATCAAACACAGTTATCAAACTGGTCAACCCAAGGTCAATTCCTGATATCTTACCTTGTTTATTGGTTGTTAAATCTTTTGTCTCAAATAAGATTGCAGCAAAATATTTATCTGTGCTTGTCTTAGAAACAGTTACAGATTTAATCTTGCCATGAATATTTTTTGAAAGACTAGCTTTAACAATGCCAAGCTTAGGTAGTTTTAATCCACCATCTTTAATTGAACAACTTTCAGGGAATCGGATTGACTGTTTAGAGTGCTTACTTTTGAATTTTGGGAATCCAGTACGTTTAGAGAAAAAGTTTGTAAACGCAGATTCCAAATTCTTGAGTGACTGTTGTAGAACAGCAGCAGTTGGTTCTTGTAGCCATTCATAATTAGTTAGTTTCTTCAATTGGGTAAGGTCTTTAGCCATCTGGCAGTAAGTCATTCCTTTACCCGTTTCTTCGTATTGAGTATTAGTTTTATTGAGGTAGAAATTCCAAACAAAGCGAGAACATCCAAAGCTTTTGGCTAAGGATATTTCTTGCTCTTTGTTGGGATAAATTCTGACCTTTAGAACATCCAACATCAATACGATATTGAGAAACAATTATGGTAATATACTACTTACCGCTATTGCTTGTCAATATATGTACAATCATGGTTTTAGGTCTGTTTACAGACTTAACGCTCATATCGTCTTAGTTGTAAAGTACCGCAGAAAAGCTATTAATGCAGAAATACTAAACAGCCTAAAAGAAATAATCACAGACACCCTAAAAAAATGGGACTGTGAGTTGTTAGAGTTCAATGGTGTTCGCGTAGCGTCTCGTAGAGAAGCAGACCATGTACATTTATTAATTGACTACAAACCAGACAAACCACTCTCAACACTGATTGGAAATATTAAAACAGTGAGCAGTAGATTAATTCGTAAAGAGTTTCCTTGGTTGGCTAAAAAATACTTCTACAACAAGCCTTATTTTTGGACTGGTGCGTATTTTGTGGCTAGTTGTGGGGGTGTCACGGTTGAACAATTAAAGAATTACGTTGAGAACCAAGAACAACCAAAACAATGATTCGCGCTTG
>JADEXK010000044.1 GCA_015207155.1 Nostocales cyanobacterium LEGE 11386
CCCAATGCCCAATGCCCAATGCCCAATGCCCAATGCCCAATGCCCAATGACTATTGACTAATGCCCAATGCCCAATGCCCAATGCCCAATGACTATTGACTAATGACTATTTCGACATTGACCTGAAGGTTAGTAAAGTTAGCCACTTGCTGGCTTGCTGCTTGATCTAAACGAATTTTGGCTTCAATTACCCTGGCATCTGTGGCCGCCGTGGGGTCGCTGTCTAAGACATCTTTTTTCGCTACTTTTAAACCAATACGATCAACTGTGCCGCTTAACTTACCCTCAAAGGCATTACTAGGACTAGTAATACTGGCAGTTTGACCAGGACGAATTTTAGCGATATCACTTTCGTAGATTTCGGCAATAGCATACATTTGCTCTGTTTGACCAAGTTCGACAATTCCCTCTTCGGCGATAGTTTCGCCGGGACGAGCTTGAATTCGCAGAATTTGACCTGCTTTTGGGGCGCGAATATATGCTGAGTCGAGTTCAACTCGCATTTTCTCAACTGAGGCGATCGCACTATCTACTTCTGCCTGTGCTATGGCTATATCTGTAGGACGCACCTCTGCTGTTTGCTCCAAGGTAGCTTTGGCTTCTTGAATCTGGGCTGTGATTGTGCGTTGCGTTCGTTGTAAACTGGCTTTAGCACCATTCAATTCTGCTTGAGCGGTTCTTAAAGTTAATCTCCGACCATCGAGATCCGCCGCCGCGATCGCGCCTTCTTGATAAAGACTTTCATAGCGGCGAAATTCTATCTCTGCGTTCTGTAACCCTGCTTCTAAGCGAGCAATAGTAGCTTGTTGGGTTTGGATTTCACCATCTAACTGTGCTTGCAGATTGCTCACAGTTGCTTGTCTAGCGGTTATTTCACCTTGTTTGGCCCCGGCTTTGACTTGAGCCAGTCGGGATTGAGCTACTCGGACTTGCTGCTGTGCTTCTTTTAAATTAGCTTGTAGGCGATCGCGATTATCCAAAATAGCGATCGTCTGTCCTGCTCGTACCTGCGTACCTTCCTCAACTAACAATTGAGTCACACGGCTACCACTACTAGCACTAGGATTAGTCGGAGCCGAAATCTTAATTACTTCACCTGCTGGCTCCAATCTTCCTAATGCATTCACTTTGGGAATAACTGGTTGGCTCACTTGTGCAGTGACAACTGGACTTTTAGTAGTAGCTGGTGGACGAGTCACATATACTACCCCTGCTCCCATCGCCATCATACAGGTAATACCCACAGCCGCTAACCAACGCAAATTGGGAGGAAATAGCGACGATTTTCTCATGTCCTCAGAATTTCGCAACATTGTTTTTACGCCTGATTAATGGGACGGGACATAAATACTTTTGAGATTCGCCTGTTCAACCGGTTCATACTTGAAGAAACCAGGATTGAGTATCCCATTCGGGTCGTATTTCCTTTTCATTTCATTGACTTTAGGCCAGTAATCACCGAATTGCAGTCGCCATCTTGGTAGGTCAAATTCTGCCCAGGTAGCCATATATCTTTTGCCACCCATTTGGAAGCCCAGATCAGTGAGTAGATTTAACTGCTCTAGCACAGGTTTAAGCTGAGATTTAGGGATAGTTGGATACATACCCAACCCGATAATTAACTCATCTTCGGGTAAAGGAAACATGGGCATTTGATGATTACGAGAATTAAGACAAAATGAACCTACAGGTATAGTTCGGAAGTCAATAAACGAAGGTATGTACTGAAGCGCAATATCGATAAATTCTTTTGCCTTTGCTCCTGGTAAAAGAATATCTATCCAGGTGTTAGCAGTACCTACAGGATGAGATACTTGCCCTATTGGTTGAATGAATTTATCAAAAGTTAGGTCTTCGGTGTGGATGTGACGATAAAAATTTAAACCAGAAAGCAATTTTTCTTCATTTATGTCATTAACAGAATCCACTTCCAAAGTAATTTGCATTCTGTAAAACCACTGAATTAAAGGTTTAATCTTCGTTTCTAGCCTAGACATTCCTAGTAGGCAAGGAGAGAACAAAGATACTAAACCATCAATACAACCTTCAGAAACAAGGCGACGCTCATCATTTAAAAGAGTATCTAAATCGTCATAGCAAAGAAAATAACTGCGAGTGTAGGGGCGATATTTTCTCAGGCGATTTTGAACTTTCGTGATAATGCCAAACTGCCCATAACCACAAAGCACATGATAGAAAAGTTCGCTATTTGCTTCTGGTGTACACCAGACAATATCTCCTGTACCAGTAACAACTTCCAAACCCAAACAATTATCAGCTTGAGAACCGTAACGAAAAGAACTCAAGCCTAAACCAGCCGCAGAGAGAGTTCCCCCCAAAGTAACCTCAAAGTTATTCGTCAGTACAGGCGGAATTACACCATGAGGTATAGAAGTATCAACTACCTGGTTCCAAGTCACACCAGGATCAGCTTTAAACCAAAGTTCATCAGGACGGAATTCATGAATTTCATTGAGATTCCGCATATCTAAAAGAATTCCATCTTGATTCAAAGATTGACCACCTAAGGAATGTCCCGCAGCTCGTGACGAAACAGTTAATCCTTGTTTAGCAGCATACTTAATTACTTGAGCAACATCAGTAGAATTTTGCGGACGAACCACAATCTGAGGTCGTTTTTGAATAATGCCACCAAAATCTTGAGAAACTGCTGCTAATTCAGCTTCTAAATTACTAACTTCACCTGCAATAATTTGTTTTAAATCTGAAATAATGCTGTTCATAAGTTTAAAGTTTTAATAAAACCACAGAGACACAGAGTACACGGAGAGATGAGAAATAAATATTTTTGAAAATGGTTTATCAAGCCGTTGCTTATGTTTATTAGTGAATCAGTTCGGCAACGGCTACAAACTAAATACTTGCTAAAATTGCTAATTGCGATTAAATAACCGCAATTTGACTATCTTGACCCCAATCTTAAGCAAGTTGGGAATTAGTCCAATTAATGTCAAAAAACCATGTATTAAACTTGATTTTTGTGTATTTGAGACTAACGACTTATTGGTCAATCTTTCATACTTAAATACACAAACACAGTCTCCTTCTGCTTGTTTACTCAAAATTGCAGCTTTTATCCCAGGGAAAGCTCTTCTAGTTGCTTCTTGTTCCATCTCACAAAAAATACGACACGGATGAGCGAAACCGTATTCTTTAGCAATAGATAAAACTGGACAAACCCTTTGAATTTCCAATGCTGCATCTGTCCCGTTTTGCGAGACATCTACTATATCCATAACAAAGCCCATCAATCCTAACAAAGGAGCAGCTTCCTGGAAACCTTGCGCTAGAGTATTGTGATCAATGAAAGTACCCATCAACGCCTTTTGTTGTTCAGGATATTTTTCCATCATCTTTTCAAAAGCGGCTGCATCTCCTATTTCCTCTGCCAGCTTTTTGTATCTTTGAAATCTCTTCCTAAACAAATTCATGGCTTTTGATTCATCTAGATTGATGATATCTTCCATGCGAAGATTGCCTGTAACCAGTTCAGTTTCCATGCTCATTGTTATCTTTTCCTACGCCTAATCTTCCTTTGTGTATTTGTGGTTACTTGAAATAAGTATTCTTGAAACAAAAGAGGAGTAGCATTTACATGCTCGAATACAAGCAAAGGCCAATTACCCAAATCAGCACATACTTACAAGCATTTAGACAAGATAAGGCAATATCTATTTCCAGTTCACTTGTAGTGTATCTGTGGCGTCTTGTTTTGTAAGAAGTAAAGCTATTTGCCATTACTGGTAATGGCTGTTGATAAGTTGCGGAGCGATTCATCAACGTACTTTTAGCTTTAGATTGCCTTGTATTCAGCGATTTTGTTTTTCTCATCTCAAGTATGACTATGTTATTTGCTATGTTCAATTGTCTTAATTCAAGAGTCCATCAATGCCAAATAATGATCAGGCTCCGCAAATTTATAGCCAATCTCGAGGATTTTTCAAAACTTCTTTGAGCATCGCTTCTTTACTACCAGGGACAGGTTGGTCGTCATATTCCCAGCTAGCAGCAGGAGGCATACAATTAAACACACTTTGCTGCTTCACCATACCACTGGCTAAACCAAAACGAATGCCGCGATCGCAGGACAAGATAAATTCCACGTAGCGCCCCCGCACCAGATGTTGCCAATTCTTATTTGCTTCTGTAAAGGGCATATCTTTACGTCTTTCGACAATCGGCAGATAGGCAGGAATAAAAGCATCAGCACAATTTGTCACAAATGACAGCAGTTTTTGCGGATTGCCGTTATTGAGATGGTCGAAGAAAATTCCCCCTATACCCCGGCTTTCAGCTCGATGTGGGATGTGGAAGTACTCGTCACACCACTTTTTAAAACGTGGGTAATAAGAAGAGTCGTACTTGTCACAAACTTCTTTATGCACCTGATGAAAATGAATCGCATCCTCTGCAAACAAGTATGCAGGTGTGAGGTCTGCTCCGCCGCCAAGCCACCAATAAATCGGTTGATTGCCGTTGCTAATCTGAAAATAACGGTAGTTGACATGCGCCGTCGGTGCCATCGGGTTGTGGGGATGAATCACAAAGCTAGAACCTGTAGCAAAGAAGCGATTACCTCTAGTCGTAATCATTTGGTCTGCTGCACCTGTAGCCAGCGCACCTGATTGCTGAAAAGACATTCCCGAAGGTAACTCACCCTCTATCGCTACATAGTTGGCTCCCATCTTTTCAAAGACATTGCCATCGTGCAACGCACGATCAATATAGATAGCATCTTCACTACTTTTACCAACTGTCCAGATGCCCTTTTGATCACGATTCCAGGACTGTTCACGAAGCTTTTTACCATCCATAACTTCCAGCGCTTGGCAAGTATTTTCAAACATCTGTCTGAAAATCTTGTCTATTACCCCACGCATTGTTGGTTGTTGTGTCACTGTTCTTTCTAGGACATCAGTCATAGTTATCTCCCCACTATTGATGAAATACGTCTAATGTATGTCTGTTGCTTTGCCAATAATTCCGCAATCATCGGAAAATCTCTTTCCCTATCCCCTGTCACCTGTCACCTGTTCCCTAAATGAAGCCTGAGATTTTTGCAGAAACTTACGAAAAGTAATATCCAAAGCATCAGCAGCAACATGAAGTTCATCTGATATTTTTGGCATTGGTTGAGAATCTAAAGTTGCTACTACTACGGTGTCTTCTTGAGCAAGTTTGTGGTCAATTTTCCTGAAAAAACCATCCAGCCAAGGCAAGGGTAAAATATTACGATACAAAACGCGTTTCACACGAGTAGTATTTTCATCAATGGGCAAGTGGGCGACTAAAATTCCAAACTTAATATCAAATCTGCCACCCCTACCTACATTAATTTCTGCGAGGGTCACGTTGGGCAGATATAAGGTCAATTTCGTCTTCAATTCTGGGCGTCCACCAAGTAAAAAGTTTAAGAAACTCTTGGAATTACCTAAGGACTCATAATTAACTTTGGCAACTGCACCCCAATCGTATTTATCAACTTGGTAATTAATAGTTTTATTGATGGGGATTCTTTGACCAAAAGATTTTCTATGGACTGCTATGACATGAGTAAAATCAAGATTAGCTTCCATGAGACGAGCATAGTTAGCATGATCTATCCCATCATCGTAAACAGGACGCATAGCCCTGACCATGTATTCGGGAAAAGTTGGCAAGGGAGGACGTTCTGCTTCTGGTAAGTCCCCATAAAATAGCCAGACAAAACCATATTTTTCTTTAACTGGGTAGCTATCTACACGAGCTTTTTTGGGGATAGGAGTTCCATGTGCATTAGAAGGAATTTCTACACATTTCCCGTCAGCTTGAAATTTCCATCCATGATAGGGACAACGAATACAATCTTTTTCAATCCAACCCAGAGAAAAAGCCGCACCGCGATGGGGACACTGATCCTGCAACGCGACAATTTTTCTATGAGAGTCGCGATAAAGGACAAATCTCTGATTAAACATGACAACTTGCTTAGGCTTATTGGTAATAGCCGAGCTAAATTCACAAGCATACCAAAAGTTTTTCAACATATTTGTCTCCGATTCTTTTTAGATATGTTGTCTTGGCGATTTCATACCAACTTGCACTCAAAAGCTTTCCATCAACACAATAGATGGTGAAGCAGGAATTATCTCTGTCAAAACGACCCTGTAGAAGCTATAAATCTAGTTCATCAATGAGGTGTAAATAGGTCGTGCTTGATTTTGGTGATAATTGTCTGATTTGTTGTTTTGAGATTGCAAACCCCAGCCCATAGCTAAATATTTTTGACGCAGCTGTCGATAAGCCAGAGTTAAAGCATCAGCAGGAACATGAACTTCCGTTGATAAAGTGTCAGGTATCAACTTGGGATATTGAGACTCAGTTACTACTTTATCTTCTAAACCTACTTTATGGTGAAACTTCACAAATAAGTTATCTGCCCAAGAATAGGTGAAGAAATTACGTAATTGGATGCGCTTACTAATGGTCGTATGATCATCAACAGGAATGTGGATGGCATAATTAATAATTTTGCCACGACCAAAGTCACTTTCAAATTTAGTTATGTTAGGAAGGTAAAAGCAAATTGTGGCATTTAACTGTGTTTTTTTTGGGCGAAAAAATGATTTAAATATACCATTTTTAGGCTTAGTGTAATTCTTGTAGATGATTTTAGTACTTATACCCCAATCTTCATTTTCAACTACATAGTCTTCAACTCTTGGATCTTGTGCAAATCCTGCTCCGAAGGAATTAGCATGGACTGCATAAAGATGAGCCGGATCAAGAGCATTTTCGATGACACGAGTGTAGTGAGATTTCATCTCGTATTCTACATAAATAGGATGCATTTTGGGGTCTTCATATTCTGGCAAGGGAGGAATTGGGGGACACTTTTCTGCCGGTAATTCTCCATAAAATAGCCAGACAAAACCATATTTTTCCTGTACTGAGTAACTGTTAATATTAGCTCTTTTAGGGATGGGCATGCCAATTTCATTGGAAGGGATTTCTAGACATTTCCCATCAGCTTGAAATTTCCATCCATGATAGGGGCAACGGATACAATTGTCTTCTATCCAACCCATAGATAATGCTGCACCACGATGGGAACATTGGTCTTTCAGTGCTACTACTTGCCCTTGAGAATTGCGATAGAGGACAAATTTCTGATTTAACATCACAATTCGCTTGGGCTGGTTGGTAACAGCTGAGCTAAATTCACAAGCATACCAGAAGTTTTTGAGCATCCCTAAGTACCTAAATATCCTAAATGACTGAATTTAAAGGGTTTTTTTATACTGAACGATTAGGTCGGAAAAACTGAGTTTCTGAAGCTGGTGCAAAATGTGATTTCTTGTTTGGCTTGTAGTTAAGTGGCTCTAACTCTCAAAGAGTTGAAAGGCTAGAGTAACTCACTAGAAACTTTTATTTATTTTTGTCCATCTAATCTTTTGGCAAATCATCATCTAGTTTTGTCTTATTCCATGCTTAACTAAGCCAATTTTGGGCAAAATTGACCTTTTTTACTTGTATGCTATGTGTCTGCCCGTCCTGACACTTTCTGGCGTCTATTGCCTTTGTTGGGAGTCATTCTTGGGATAGAGTTAGTAACTCTTTCTTTGGGCATAGGTGATACTATACCAATGCACTAGTGCATTAGTCAACCAATGTATAATTTTTCCCGATGAACCATTACACCAATAAACTAGTGAATAAGTTTATTCGTTGGAGTATAGTGTGGCACAAGGAGAAGCTTCGATTCGGGTTTACCTGCCCCCTGAAACAAAAGACAGGTTTAAAACAGTTTGTTTTTTTAAAGGACTGAATATGTCTGACGTTTCAGCAGAATTGATTGAAGATTGGTTAGCTAAAAATGAGATAGAACTGCCAAATTCCCAGAAAAGCTCATCCTCACCCACAAGTAAAAAGAGTAATAAATCAGCATGATTTAAGAAAGTTGATCAAATAAACTGCAACTCTAATTGTGATTGTGGCTGAAGTGTGTAGTTTCACTGGGGACAGAAGTCATACTAAGTTGATTCAAAGTTCGTAGATTAAGACATACAGAGGAGTAGAGGAGCAAAGGGATGGAGGGGTAAAGGAAGTAGGAAAAAAGAGGTTTTACTGGGAAATTTGAGATTTTACGGAAAGTTATCAGCATGGTTAGCCCGACCTGGCAAACTTTCCCAGACGAATTTTGGATTGGGGTTTCTGGTAGATGTGCCGACTCTAGAGGTGGGAATCAATCTAAAAATTGATCTTACTCAGTGCTGAGTGCTGAGTGCTGAGTGCTGAGTCAAAAGAAAAAGAAGGAAGGACTTTCGCACTCGGTACAAGCCTCGTCCCTTGTGGGCGTAATCTTATTACTGTCAGAAGGTTGATACCACGAGAATTGTGGGCGGTTTTTTAACTCAGCACTCTTCATTTTTCTGACACTTCGCCTTATGCAGGGTGAGTATGGGGTTTACCTGGATGAACGTCAGCCAAACCCGTAAGCGGATGGAAAATCTCGATTCCAAAGCATCTGCAACAGATGCCGTGTGATTATTCAACAGTTAGACTAGTAACCGCAGGGTAGCAATTTTAGGAAAATTATGATGAGCGATCGCGACTACACATTAATCATTGACAAAAGTGGTAGTATGTCCACCCCTGATCAAGTGGGTGGTAGAAGTCGATGGGAAATAGCCCAAGAGTCTACTCTTGCTTTAGCCAGAAAATGCGAACAGTTTGACCCAGATGGTATTACTGTTTATGTATTTTCTGGCAGATTTAAACGCTATGACGATGTTACATCCGCTAAAGTCGCGCAAATATTTTTAGAAAACGACCCTGCTGGCACAACAAACTTAGCAGGTGTACTTCAAGATGCACTCAATAATTACTTTCAACGCAAAGCCGCAGGTAAAACTAAAACCAATGGTGAAACAATTTTAGTTGTTACTGATGGCGAACCAGACGATCGCAGAGCAGTATTTGAGGTAGTTATTCAAGCTACTCGCCAGATGGAACGGGATGAAGAATTGGGAATTTCCTTAATTCAAGTCGGGTCAGATCCCCAGGCTACTAAGTTTCTCAAGGCTTTAGATGATCAGTTGCAAGGCGTTGGTGCTAAATTCGATATTTGTGATACCGTCACTTTAGATGACTTAGAAGATATGAGTCTGGCAGATGTATTGATGAATGCAATTACTGATTGAATCAATCCAGAGTCTATTCAATATTGGCAATTAACTAAATAACTGGAGCCTGGAAAATGCTAGAAAATCGAGATTACACCTTGATTATCGACAAAAGTGGTAGCATGGCTACCCCAGATCAAAAAGGTGGTAGAAGCAGATGGGTAGCAGCACAAGAATCTACCTTAGCCTTAGCTAGTAAGTGCGAACAATATGATCCAGATGGCATCACTGTTTATTTATTTTCTGGTAGATTCAAACGTTATGAAAATGTCACAGCTAGTAAGGTGGCACAAATATTTAAAGAAAATGATCCTTCTGGAACTACAGATTTAGCTGCTGTATTAAAACACGCAACTGATGATTACTTTCAACGTAAAGGTGCGGCTCAAACCAAGCCGAATGGTGAAACAATTTTAGTGGTTACTGATGGTGAACCAGACGATCGCAAAGCAGTAATGAAGGTAATTATTGAAGCTTCTCGCCGGATGGATCGGGATGAAGAATTAGGCATTTCCTTTATTCAAGTTGGCACAGATCAGCAAGCTACCCGCTTTCTTAAAGTCTTGGATGACGAAATGCAAAGTGCTGGGGCTAAGTTTGATATCTGTGACACCATTACAATGGATGATATGGAAGATTACAGTCTATCAGAAATATTGCTGAATGCCATCACTGACTAGCGATCGCTGTTATTAAGATTTAGCATAATGAACTCTTTTCAGTTTCAATTACACGACTTGTTGGTTTTTTTATGGCAGCGATACGTTTAATATGGCTATGTAATTTTGGCTGATTATCTTTCACAGCCATCACGTAATCATTATCAGTATCAATAATTATTTTGCCAGTTTTTTTTGGCAATGTAAGGAATCAAAACTGAAGACAACATCTTGTAGACCAAATGGTTTTGTCCCAGTTTATCTTGCAGGTCGTCAAGTTGATGATGCTCAAGTTTGGACAAGTCCTTTATTTATTTCTTTTGAGTAAGGGGATACCAGAAAATAAATTATCCCATCTTGTGGAATGGGCAAGATTTTTATTTGCAAGTTTCTCAGTGATTGTCTGTATGTTCATAATTTTGACTCTTACAAATCAAGCTAATAACTAGCTGTTCCTTTACTAGCTTAATAATTCGTTTAGCTAATAATTTGCTTGTCATTATATGAATTTGTTGAAGTACTAAACATTCAGACTAATTTTTACCAATTTATCGCCAGAGCCTTTACCTTCATTAAGCTTACATTTGGGAAAAGTCATAGCATCACCATATTCTTGATTGAGATTATGGTGAATATCTTGCTATTTCATGGAATTATCTGTAATATCTATGACTAATCCCTAAAAGACTATAACTTGATTGATTAACTGTAGATTATTGCAAGGAGCCAAAACTCAGAATGTGGCTGGATAAATGGAATCGATGGAAACCTACGTCTTTAAAAAGTTTTGTTTCACTGTTTTTAGTAGCAGTCAGTTTGACTGTCATGACTGCATCTTGCTCTCCTGGTAATGGTGGGAGTGCTTCTGGAAGAAAAGAACTGACCCTAGTCAGCTATGCTGTCACCCGCGCCGCCTATGAAAAAATCATTCCCTTGTTCACCAAACAATGGGAAGAAAAAACTGGGGAAACCGTCACCTTTGACCAAAGCTACGGTGGCTCAGGCTCCCAAACCCGTGCAGTGATTGACGGCCTAGAAGCAGATATTGTCGCGTTAGCACTATCGGCAGACACCTTGCAAATCCAGGATGCTGGTTTGATTAAACCAGGTTGGGAGAAAAAGACACCCAACGGCGACGGTATTGTCCACCGTTCCGTAGGCGTCATCGTCACCCGTGAAGGCAACCCTAAAAACATTCAAAGCTGGGATGATTTAGCCCGTGATGATGTCAGCGTAGTCACAGCTAACCCCAAAACTTCTGGTGGCGCTCGTTGGAACTACATGGCACTGTGGGGAAAGGTGACTAGAACAGGTGGGACTGAAGAACAAGCCAAAGACTTTGTGACTAAAGTCTATGCTAACGTGCCAGTTCTGCCGCGAGATGCCCGCGAAGCTACTGATGCCTTCTTTGCTCAAAAACAGGGAGATGCTCTGATAAACTATGAAAACGAGGTCATATTAGCCAAACAGCAGGGACAGGATTTACCCTACGTAGTTCCCAATATCAATATTTCCATTGATAATCCCATAGCTGTAGTCGATAGCTATGTTGATAAAAGAGGTACCCGCGAGGTAGCAGAAGCCTTTGTGCAATTTCTTTTTACCCCCGAAGCTCAACGCGAATTTGCTAAAGTGGGCTTCCGTCCAGTGGTACCGGAAGTAGTTGCGGAATTTGCCGATACTTATCCCAAAATCTCTAACCTGTTCACCATTGCAGATTTTGGTGGCTGGAATCAAGTCAGTCCCAAATTCTTTGCCGATGGCGGCATCTTTGATGAAGTCCAGGCGAACATTGCCCGACGTTAGCGTCTAACTCATATCCTTAGCAATGACAGTTTCCAACACACAGTCCACCTTCCGCCCTGCGGCTAAAAGTTGGCTGAAGCGCTTTTCTTTGCCGTGGGGATTTACTCTTACGTATCTCTCCATCATTTTACTGCTGCCTGTTGCTGCTTTAATGCTCAGAGCGGCAACTCTATCACCAGCAGAATTTTGGCGGTTAGCTACTGCCCCTATGGCTTTATCAGCCTACAATGTCACCTTTACCACTGCCTTATTTGCAGCTGCCATTAACTGCATAGCTGGCACTGCTACGGCTTGGGTGCTTGTGCGCTACAACTTCCCCTTGAAGCGGATTTTAGATGCGGTAATTGACCTACCCTTTGCCCTACCCACAGCAGTTGCAGGTATTACTTTAGCCACAGTTTATAGTGAACAAGGTTGGATTGGTTCACTTCTTCTCCCTTTTGGTATTCGAGTTTCCTTTACTCGCTTGGGGGTAGCTGTGGCGATGGTGTTTATCTCTGTCCCCTTTGTGGTGCGTACCGTGCAGCCTGTACTCCAAGAGCTAGACATCACAATTGAAGAAGCTGCTTGGTCTTTAGGGGCTTCTCGATGGGTAACTTTTTGGCGAGTGATTTTACCGCCACTTATACCAGCTATCCTCACCGGTACAACCCAAGCTTTTGCTAGGGCGGTGGGAGAATATGGCTCAGTGGTCTTAATTGCTGCTAACGTTCCTTATCGAGACTTAATCGCCCCCATCTTAGTATTCCAGCGCCTCGAACAAAACGATATTGCTGGGGCGACGGCTATTGGCACAGTGCTACTGCTGATTTCTCTATTACTGCTGCTAATCGTGAACTTATTGCAAGCTTGGAGGCAACGTTATGACGGTTGAAGTCAAATCTCATCAGACTATCCCATCTGGTGGAGCGAAGCCCAAACAAGCTCAAGAGTGGGGCAAAATTGTTTTGATTGCGGCAGTTGTCATATACTTAGCGCTAGTCTTACTGCTTCCCACCCTTTATGTGTTCATCGGAGCGTTTAGCGAGGGTGTCGGCCCGTTTTTGGCTACTCTTATCAGTCGCGAATTTGCTCAAGCCCTGCGATTGACAGTACTAGCGGTAGCAGTAGCTGTGCCTTTCAATGTCGTCTTTGGACTATGTGCAGCCTGGGTAATTGCCCGTCGTCGGTTTCGCGGACGCACTTTGCTACTCAGTATTATTGACTTGCCCTTTTCCATTTCGCCAATTGTGGGCGGTTTAATGCTGGTTTCTCTTTATGGTCGTAATGGCATACTTGGCCCTGTCCTACAGTTCTTGGATATCAGGATTATCTTTTCGTTTCCTGGCATTGCTTTGGCCACAATGCTGGGGGGAATGCCCTTTGTGGCTCGTGAAGTAATCCCAGTATTAGAAGAAGTTGGTACTCAGGAGGAAGAAGCTGCCAAAACTTTGGGGGCTGGAGAATGGCAGACTTTCTGGCGGGTGACACTGCCTTCTATTCGTTGGGCATTGTTTTATGGAATTATTCTCACCACTGCTCGCGCGATGGGAGAGTATGGTTCTATTGCTGTAGTTTCTAGTAACTTAATTGGTCGTACCCAAACCCTGACTTTGTATGTGGAAGGGGCTTATCGCAATTATGATTCTCAAAGTGCCTTTGCCGCCTCGGTGGTATTAGCTGGGTTAGCCGCTTTTACTTTGGTAATTAAAGAGTTATTTGAGCGTCGTATCCGGATTAAAAATGAGGGAGACAACTAACACTTTTAGCGAGAATAAAAAGGGCGAATTTGTCAAGTATGCCTAGCCCCTTAGTCTCTAAGATGTTTATGAAACAAAGGTTTCAAGATTGTAAAGAAAGATGTGACTAATGGATAGGGGTGTCACAGAGGGGTTGGGGTGAGGTTCATCAAATTCACGTTAGTTTACTGCTTGCGGTTTTGTGGAGGCTGTGACATACTCTAGCTTGTAAGTCCATTATTCCGACAGATTTGCCGTAGTTTAAAATCTCCTCCATAAATCTTGCTGCAAGGAATTAATCATGCTTAAAGATGCACAAGGACTATTAGTTACGACAGATTCAGCCCAGGCGATCGCAGCTATTAACCTTTTCATTAATCAAGCCCTTGGTTATGGTAAAGATGCAGAAACAGCGATTTTACAAGCAATTGAAGCCGATCCAACTTGTGCTTTAGCTTATGCTTATGCAGCCGCTTATTATCTCTCCCAAGAAAACAGCAAAGCTTGGCAGCAAGCGCAACCATATTTGCAAGTAGCACAACGACATTTAACGAAGATTACCAAGCGAGAAAAGTTATATGTGCAGGCAATTTTAGCTTGGGCTAACAACGAAATTGATGTGGCGATCGCTTTGCATGAAGATATTACCCACAAATTTCCCCATGATTTAATTTCTGTGCAGCAGGGACAATATCATTATTTTTATACAGGTAATCAAGAAAAATTACTAGAAATTGCTCTGAAAGTTTTACCTAGTAATCCTCAACAACATTATTTATATGGCATGGTGGCCTTTGGTTTAGAACAATGTCACCAATTAAAAGCAGCAGAAAAAATGGCACATCAGGCGATCGCTTTAAACAGATATGATCCTTGGACGCACCATGCGATCGCTCATGTGATGGAAACTCAAGGAAGAGTGAATGAAGGTATAGCTTGGATGGAGAGCTTTGCAGATACTTGGGAAAACTGCAATTCTATGCTTTATACCCACAACTGGTGGCATATTGCCCTGTATTATTTAGAGCAAGAAAACTACCAAAAAGTTCTTTCACTATACGATACTCACGTTTGGCAACGTGCAAATAAACAATCTCCCAAAGACCAAGTAGGAGCGATTTCCTTGTTATTGCGTCTGGAATTACGTGGGGTAAATGTAGGCAACCGTTGGCAAGATATCAGTCCTTATCTTTACAGCCGGATTGATGAACACGCATTACCATTCCAGGATTTGCATTATATCTATGCCCTTGCTAAAGCTGGACATACTAATTGGGTCAAAGAGATGCTTGAGAGTATGCAGTATCACGCTTTGAGTATCAATCCCTTCTTACGACGCAGTTGGTTAGAGGTAGCAATTCCCGCAGCTAGAGGTATGGTAGCTCATGCCCAAGGAGACTTTAACACAGCTGTTACTGAACTTAAATTGGTTTTACCTCACTTGCATGAGATTGGCGGGAGTCATGCACAACGAGTTTTATTTGAGGAAATTTGTCATGATGCTGTGTTCTGGACACAAAAGCAGAGTTTGCTTTATGGCATTACCGCATAGACCAAGGATTGATAATTACAACCCCTGTTCCCGCAAGATCATTTTCGTTACTTTCAGCCCCAGGCAAACCAACAAGAGAGCGATTCTAATTAAGTCCTCGATAATCTTCTAATCTCACTGCGGCAAAGCGTCTAACTTTGAATTGTTTCATCATTATTTGTAATTCTGCATCTGGTTGGAGTAGCGCCAACTGCATTTGCTGAATTAAAGATATACCTAGACGTTGTGCTACGACCAAAGGTGGCATAGGAGAAGGCCCTATTGCTTCTATTACACGTAAATTTGGCAATAATTCTGGAAAATCACGTAATTCTTGTTCTAATACAACACTATCAATGGCTGCACAATCCGCTTTTCCTTCGATTACCCAGCGAATTGAACGCTGATGGAAACCTGATTCTATGGTTTTACTAAAGAAGTTTTGGGGATATTGTTTTTGATCTAGATGCTTTAACAGTAAATTGTAACCACTGTTAGAACCAGTATCGTTATAACAAAATGTTTTCCCTGACAAATCAGCAAACTTTTTGATATTACTATCAGCCTTAACAATTACATCTGCATAGTAGATCGGACAATTACTATATCGGGGTGCTTGCATCACAGGTGCAATCAATGTTTGCAATTGGTCTAAAACTACTTGACTGTAGCGAATTAATGGTAATCCACAGATAAAAGCTAGGTTTATTTGGTCTTGAAACAACAGAGGATCTTTTAAGGGGTCGTATTCACTTTGATGTAGTTGAACTTCTACTTGTAAAACACGACCTAAATAAGCTGCGATCGCCTGATATAATCCAAACCAATTAGGTGCTAAGTAAGATACAGCCCGTAAACTTGTAATTCTAGTCATTCTTATTTTAAAACAGTGTGATTCTGGAAAACTTGAGTTAACTTCCGCCTAGAGTAATTGATATATAAGAAACCCAAACTAGCAAAAGTCAGCAGCATAATTCCTAAAACCGTTGTATAAGCATTAATATGCCACCACAGCCGCTTTAATACAGATAATCCTAGTTGCGATATATTCCACAAAAAATGAGGATTTACGCTCTTATTGTTTTGGATACTAATGTTTTGAGCTAATGTCATTGTGATTTCTCCTACCAACCGAAAATAAAGCCCAGTAACCCGATAGGCTTACTGTAGATTATATTCTATATAATCTAGTTTCGTCAAAATATATGACTATTAATTTGATTTCTGCTACAACTCATCAAACCTCTATCTCTTCTTCTTCTAGAGTTGAGATACTCACAAAAACGAAACCCCAACTTCTTGAATAAAGCGGGGTTATGCTGCTGTTGAGTAGTGATTCTTTATGTCGCTGGTGGGATATTTTCGTGACTCACTGAACTAAAAACTAAAATTAGTTCGGAGCGCACCTACCCAAATAGCATCGTTGGCATTGTTATGTTCGGGATTAGTGATGACGAACAAAGCTGGGGTAATAGTGATGTTGTTATTCACTCGGTGAGTATAGAAAGCTTCTAAATGTAAAGAAGTATCAGGATCTTCACACAGCTGTTCATTACCAGCATGGTTGGCATTGAAGAATCCATTACCATCACCATCTGGGACATTGACTTGATTATTATCTGCGATGTAACCCACATTTAACTGCAATTGCTCACTAAACTTATAGGCGATCGCCGCGCCAGCACCATTTAACCCACCTACAGAGGCATTTAAAGTCCCTAATCCTGAGCAAGGAGGCAATGGCTTCATCATTTCGCCAAAATTAGGCTTACCTGTTTTTTTGGCGAAGGTATTGCTTATATAACCTGATTTTAGTGATTTTTCTTTTGTTTGCTAATGCTTATTAACTAATACATAAATTTCAAAAATAAATTTACTGAAACAATTTATGTAAATAATTTTTTTCTGGACACTAGTTTATTGTGTAGCAGATTTATGATATTAATCATCTACCTAAATTTAATGCTTTTTTTTCTAGCTCACCTGACAAAGATTGGTGATGTGTGTGCCATAATGTCACGAGCTAGGGGCAGATAAACTTATTTTCATACGCCAAAATATCAAGTGTCGAAGGTAATAGTGTTTGCTACGAAAAGATACAGTACTACTAGGTGGAACCGACCAATAAATGATCGGTTAACAACTCATGCTATATCTGGCAATTCAATATTTTGGTCTAAATCTAACCTATAGCAAGGGTTGATGAAGTTATGAATAGGGAGGAAATTTGATGAGATTGTTGGATTTGAAAAATCGTGAGGTTGAATTACCCTCTAAACTTGATAGTGATTTCTTGGAATCAAAAGCAACTATACACCCCCGACCATTATTACAACGCTCTCACTGGCAAAGTTTAAATGGCCTGTGGAAATTTGCATTTGATGACGAGGGAAAATGCGTTCAATCCAGCGATCTTAGTCAATGGTCTCATCATATAGAAGTTCCCTTTGCGCCCGAATCTACCAAAAGTGGGATTGGTGATCTAGGTTTTCATCCCAACTGTTGGTACGAGCGGGAATTTGAAACCCCAACTGGTGGCGGTCGGTTACTGTTACATTTTGGGGCTGTGGATTATCGCGCTCGTGTGTGGGTCAACGATCAATACATAGCCGAGCATGAAGGGGGACATACTTCTTTCAGCCTCGATATTACCCACGCCTTAAATGACAGTGGCACAACAAAGGTAACAGTGTGGGCGCAAGACGATCCGCACGACCTGGCCAAACCTCGTGGCAAGCAAGATTGGCAGTTGAAACCGCACAGTATTTGGTATCCCCGCACCACTGGTATTTGGCAAACTGTTTGGTTGGAACATGTAGGTGCGAGTTATCTCGGTCATCTACGTTGGATACCCGACTGCGAACGCTGGGAAATTGGCTTTGAGGCGGGGTTGGCTGGTAATGTACCTGCTTCGGGTGTACAAATCAAAGTGAAACTGAGCGTAGATGATCTGGTGTTAGCCAGCGATACCTATGAAGTATTCAATGGGGAAATTAGCCGTCGCATAGCTCTAGGTGATCCGGGTATTGACGACTGTCGCAATGAATTGTTGTGGAGTCCAGAAAAGCCCACATTGATAGATGCGGAAATTCAGCTATGGTACCAAGACCAGCTACTAGATGAAGTCCAATCTTATACAGCTATGCGGACTGTGAGTATTCAGCGCGATCGCTTTATGCTCAATGGTCGTCCCTATTATCTGAGGCTAGTTCTCGACCAAGGCTATTGGCCTGATACATTAATGACTCCACCCAGCGATGAAGCGTTGCGCCGTGATGTAGAACTCGTCAAAGCTATGGGTTTTAACGGAGTACGCAAACACCAAAAAATAGAAGACCCCCGCTTTTTATATTGGGCAGACGTTTTGGGGTTATTAGTATGGGAGGAAATGCCTAGCGCTTATCGCTTCACACCAAAAGCCGTGGAACGCATGACGCGTGAGTGGACAGAAGTCATCAAGCGAGATGTTAGCCATCCATGTATTGTGGCATGGGTGCCGTTTAACGAATCCTGGGGAGTGCCAAATTTAGTGGAAACAGCGGCTCACCGCAACTACGTGCTAGCCATGTATCACTTGACCAAAACTCTTGATCCAACTCGCCCAGTAATTGGTAACGATGGTTGGGAAAGTACAAATACAGATATTCTTGCTATCCACGACTATGAAACCAAGCCTGAGCGATTAGCCCATCGCTACAGACATGATATTAAAATATCGGATTTATTTGAGCGTAGCCGTCCTGGAGGACGCATCCTCACCCTGGATAATTATCCTCATCAGGGACAACCAGTGATGCTGACTGAGTTTGGTGGTATTGCCTACGCTCCTTTAGATACACCCGATGCAGATAAAGCTTGGGGATATGAGCGCTGCTTCAATATCTCTGAGTTAGAAATGAAATACGCTGCGCTGCTGGAAACAGTCAACGATATAGAGCTATTTAGCGGATTTTGTTACACGCAATTTACAGATACCTTTCAAGAAGCTAACGGTTTATTGTACGGCGATCGCACACCGAAATTTCCCTTTGAGGCGATCCGTGCTGCAACTCTCTCAGGACAAGGATTATGTACTCCCACCAGTTGTTAAAGCCCGACGGACGTAAATTAACCTTATATAGTCGTTACCCAATTGCCAATCAGCTAGAAGCTACTAGCCCTAGTAATGAGCCAGTGCAAGCTAACCCACACCTGCGCTGGCATCCCTTGCGGGGTGAATGGGTAGCTTATGCTAGTCACCGTCAAGCACGGACATTTATGCCACCGCCAGAATATAACCCCCTGGCACCTACCATCAACCCTGAGTTCCCGACGGAACTACCCCAAGGTAAGTATGACGTAGCAGTGTTCGATAACCGCTTCCCTTCAATGATTCCTACAGCTAAGAATCCACCAGATACCATCGTGGAGACTTTACCCGCCAATGGAGCCTGTGAGGTAGTTGTTTTTACTCAAGATGCTCGTGCTTCCCTCAGTTCCTTAGAGGTGGGACATCTAGATTTGCTGTTAGAAGTGTGGGGCGATCGCACCCGCGAACTCGGAGAAAATCCCCAAATTCAGTACGTACTGCCTTTTGAAAACAAAGGTGTAGAAGTCGGTGTAACTTTGCACCATCCCCACGGGCAAATTTACGCTTATCCTTTTATCCCGCCTGTGCCTGCAAGAATGTTGTCAATGCAGCAGCAGTATTATCAAGAACATCAGCGTGGGTTACTGCAAGATTTGATTGAGCAAGAGATTGCTGACAACCAAAGAATTATATATCAGGATGAAGATGCGATCGCCTTCGTTCCAGTGTGCGCTCGTTACCCCTACGAAGTTTGGATTGCACCAATTCAGCCAGTTAGCAGCTTCATGGAACTCACCCCAGCACAACGTTGGGGACTTGCCAAGGCATTAAAAACCGTGACTCTCAAGTATGACGGCTTGTGGAATCGTCCGTTTCCTTATCTAATGGCTTGGTTTGGTGCGCCTACCGATGGTTTACCTCATCCTGAAGCGCATTTACACGCCCAGTTTTACCCTCCATATCGCACCAATGACAAGCTGAAGTATTTGGCGGGAACAGAACTTGCAGCCGGGATGTTTGCTAATGATGCTTTACCGGAGGAGAAGGCGAAGGAGTTGCAAGCAGTAAGTGTAAATATTGAAATGCCAATTTCTGCATAAAACGCTTATTTTTCAGAAAAAACCAAAATCGACGCAGGTTGGTGTATGTAAAATCCAACATTATCAAAGTTCTTGTTGGGTTGTACCTTTTGACATCAACCTGCGATTTTTTTAACCTAACTTTTTTAAGAGCAATCAGATATTGTGGTGATTTATCGGAAACATAGGAGATTTGTCTACTGAAAAAACATATCTGACATTTTTTGCATAAAAATAGTCTTATAAGTTGACATTGTTGAAAACATAAGCTAGATTAACCATATTGAGGGGCTTCAGCATCGGAGGTCAATCCATGCCTGACGGGGATGTATTCCACAGTGGGCTTTCGGGACTGTATCAGAAGCCATACCGAATCCTCTGTGAAGGAAAGTTTGAGGTTAACGAATGTGCCAGAATTATCACGGGAGCTTTACTGAAAGATATCAAGAAAAAAGGTGCTGATCCCATTGTGTTAGCCAAGCAGATGGGGAAACTCCTAGCTCAAGAAATTAGAGATTTTAGGAATCATAAATTTGTGAATTGGGCCGATTTAAGTAGAAAGCTAGACAAATTAGCACAACAAACAAATATACCCAATCGAACGAAGTCACTAGTCCTTGATGCAGGTAAAAACATCCTCCATGATTTGCGTTATGGTCAACGGGTTGATAGCACTAATATTCCAGAGCTAGTGATAGAAAGATATATGCAGAAGATGTATGTATCAAACTTTGAGGAACGGATACCACTTACTCCCAAGCACCACGCCAACGTTGACCAGGTTATCCTGACAGAAAGGATAAATTCACTTCAGCCAGATATATTTTCCCAGTTCAGTCAATGGGCAAAAAAGGCGAATTCAGATGAGGATGTAGCCAACCTGAAACGGACTCGGCGATCGCAAATCAAAGAGATAGACCTTGAGGAAAATCTGCTATGAACAACCAAGGGTCGCTTCAGCACCAATCTGATGAAAGTGATTACAACAATTACACTTTGGACTTTCAACCTGTGTCTAATGTTGATGGCTCTGTGCTGTTTATCGATCACTCTCAGGCTAAGGAACTAAATTTTGGTATTAATGTAGACGATACAGAATTCAAATATAGAGTTAAGGCAGATTTTCCGCCTATTGTTGCCGATCTAATTGACATTGCTGTTGCCATCTATACTTCAGATCGTCTTGCACCTCAAAATCTTACAGAAAAGCAGCGTCGGTTTCATGTGAAATTGCCAGTACGGCATCCAGAATTGCTAAGTTCTGAAACATTTCGCACAAAACTAGATGACTTATTGACATGGGCTACTGATAGCACATGGATTTTCGACTTCCAAAAACGGATTGCACCGACACGCCTGGTTGAACAACAATCTCTTCCGATAGTACCCCAAGGTTGTGAAGTGACATTATGGAGTGGTGGACTAGATGCCTTAGCAGGTTTGTACACTCGCCTTTTGATGTATCCAGAACAACAATTCATTTTATTTGGAACTGGCAGTAATAATGCTGTCTATGCCCGCCAGGAAAGAGTATATCAGGAAATTCAATCTATTTTCCCTGGGCGTTGTCATCTTTTTCGTATCCCAATCCGATTTGATTCTAGTAGTGAGCAGCACAAAAACAAGCTTTCTCGTGCGCGGGGTGTTGTTTTTACTCTGCTTGGTTCTGCGTGTGCGTACCTTATGGGACAACAGGTTCTTTATCTGTATGAAAACGGAATTGGAGCAATTAACCTTCCGTATCGTGAATCAGCTGTAGGACTAGATCACTCTCGTTCTGTTCATCCTTTAACTTTGCAGAAGGTAAGTGATGTTGTTTCTCAGCTTTTAAGAAAGGAGTTCCAAGTAAAAAACCCCTTTCTGTTTTGGACTAAAGCTGAAATGTGTCAGTTATTGGCTGACGATGGGAGAGACGACTTGCCACCTTTAACTATGTCCTGTGACAGTCCACATCGCCAAAAGCCAGTTCAATGTGGTTACTGTTCTTCTTGTCTTTTAAGACGACAATCACTTGCAGCTAGTAGGATAACAGATAAAACTCGCTATGTAGTATTGCATGGAGAACGTTCAGTTAAAAAGCCGAGCTTATGTTTTCTGAATATGCAGGCACAAGTTAAAACTCTTGACTCTTTGCTAAGTATCTCAGATGAACCTTGGAAAAATCTAACCAAAAAGTTTCCAATACTGGATGACATAGTTGATCGCACTGCTACGGCAGAAAATTTATCGCTTGTCGATATGCAAGGTCATCTTGTTCAACTTTATCAAAAGTATGTTTCCGAATGGAATGCTGTAGAATCACATATTGCTACTGAGTTATCAAACAAACAGGGTGATCATAAGGCATCTAGTAAATACGTAGTCTCATCTCAACAAGGTTGAGGGAAAACATTATGACTACCAACATCTTGGATAAAATCGACCTGCGGACATTGGGAGAACTCCTACAACAAGCCCGTAAAAAATGTGGCATGACTCAGGCTGATGCAGCCAAAGTGATTGATGCTGCACGTACCACTATGATTGCTATTGAGAAAGGAGAACGCCGTATCCAAGCCAATGAACTGATTAAATTGGCTCGTGCTTACGGACGTTCTGTAAGTGACTTTGTTCGGCCACGCCCAGTTGTACAACCTTTTGAAGTGCAGTTTCGGGCAGTTTATCAACGCAGCCAGGAACAACAGGCAGAAATTGAACCATTTATTCTGCATTTAGAGGAGTTGTGCCAAAATTACCTAGAACTTGAGAAGATTATGGACGCGCCACTAACGCGAAACTATCCTCTTGAGTATCAAGTAACCGCTATGCCCATCAAATCTGCTGCTGAGAGCATAGCAGTGGCAGAACGTCAAAGGCTTGGTTTAGGTGATGCTCCTATTCCCCAACTGCGAGACATCTTAGAGCAAGATGTAGGTTTACGTATCTTCTATTTGTCGATGCCACAGAAATACTCAGAAGTCTATAGCTATAACGAGCAAGTCGGTGGTTGTATGGCTATAAATGCTAATCACCCAGAGGAGCGAAGACGCTGGTCAATGGCTCATGGATACCTGCATTTTTTGGCACATCGGCAAAAGCCTGAGTTCCACTTTGATGGTCAATATCAACGATTTCCTGAAAGTGAGCAATTAGCAGAGACGTTCCCCAAATATTTCCTCATGCCTACCAGTGGATTGCTCAAGCGGTTTAATGATATGTACCGTACACATGGCAAATTCACTCCGACTAATTTATTTACACTAGCTCATTACTATGGTGTTTCCGTAGAAGCATTAGTTTATCGCTTAGAGGAAATGGAACTTCTACCCTCAGGAACTTGGGATAAATTACGAGATAGAGGTTTAAAAGTTAGAAAGGTACAGGAGGAACTTGGCTTAGAACAAATCCCACAAAGGATTGATATGATGCCACTCCATTATCAACACCTAGCAATTGAAGCGCTAGATCAAGGTTTAATTACTGAAGGACGTTTTGCTGAATTTCTCCATGTTGACCGTTTAGAAGCTCGTCGCATCGCCCAAGTATTACGGGAATATTCAAGCGGAATGATGGAGGAAGATACGGATTTTGATTTGCGCCAAATGCAAACAGGTGGGAAGTGAGGATAGGTTATGCAAATTACTCACTCCCACGTTCTGCTTGATGCTTGTTGTATTCTCAACTTTTGTGCATCGGGTCAATTTCTGACCATCTTGAAATCTATTCCTGCTGAGGTGGTGGTGACTACAGTTGTCCAAGAGTATGAGTTAAAGACACTGCAAAGGCTGAAGGAAGAGGATAACGATGCTGTGTTTCAGTTTGAGGAAGCTATTCAGCAAGGACTGCTGATGGTTGTGGACTTTGAATCAGAACAGGAGGAGGAATCTTTTGTTAACTATGCAACTATTCTTGATGATGGTGAGTCGGCAACTTGTGCAATAGCTGTTCATCGACAATGGGCGATCGCTACTGACGATAAACGAGCAATTTCATTTCTTAAAAATGAAGCTCCCTATATTCAGATTTTATCAACCTCAGAAATAATTAAAAATTGGTCAGAACAGCAAAGTGTTGATTTTTCAGCATTAAGTTATGTACTCAATCAAATTAAGATGAAAGGACATTACGTACCACCAAAAAATGATCCTCTACGAAATTGGTGGCAAAAATCTTCTGAATAAGCATTATCCCCATGCTAAAGGTATTTGTACCCGAAAAGAAAACCTCAGTTCAAAACCTCAGACAGACGTAGACAGATGCAGATGAATTTGATAATTAGCTGTATCTATCTGTGTTTTTACTATGAGCGAAGAAGTCTCAACGAAACTGGGGTTCATCAGGGAAACTCTCTCTCAAACTGAGGTTGGGGGCGTGCGTCTACGTAGTACAGATTGGTTTGCTTGGGCAACTGCTGGTGCTTCTAACACTGTTTTGCTGACTGCTGAAACTGGTGTAGCAGAATTTTTGGTAACTGGGCAAGATGCGTGGGTATTGACGGATGAAATTGAAGCGCAGCGTCTCAAAGATGAGGAATTACCCAGCCATTTTAAGCTGCATATTAACCCTTGGGCTGATGCTGCGGCTCGTGAGAGTTTTGTCCGTGATGCTACTGGGGGCGGGAAAATAATTAGCGATGTCTGCAATAACTCAACTTCACAAGAGCAACCAATACCCCACTCTCTACAACAATATAAGCGGGTATTGTTACCGACTGAGTTAGAAAGATATCGTCAAGTTGGACAACAAGCCAGCGCCGCTATGACAGAAGTGCTACAAGCTACCCAACCAAGCTGGACAGAGTATCAATTAGCAGGTGCGGGTGCAGAAGCCTTGTGGGCGAGAGGTTTACATCCAGCGCTGACATTGGTGGCTGGTGAGAGGCGTTTACCTTTATATCGTCATGCTACACCCACGAAAGAAAAGATTGGACGGCAAGCAATGCTGGTATTTTGCGCCAGAGGGTATGGATTGTATGCTAATCTCACAAGATTTGTCAGTTTTGGCACGCTTGCAGATGAATACGCCCAATTACATCGTCATGTCCGCGAAATAGAAGCTCAAGCACTTTCCTTGTGTCAACCTGGAACTAATCTCGACACAATTTATCATGCTCTAGCTCAAGCTTATGAACAGCATGGTTTTGCTCATGCTATCCGCGAACATCACCAGGGAGGGACTACAGGATATTTAGCGCGAGAAATTGTCGCCAATCCACTGACAAAAGACTTTTTAACAGAAAATATGGCGATCGCCTGGAATCCTAGTTTGACTGGCGCAAAGATTGAAGATACTTTTGTCATTCTCAAAAATGGAAACTTAGAAAATCTCACTTTTGATCCAAACTTTCCTAGTGTTGAAGTGGAAGGAAGATTGCGTCCATTGCCTTGGGAAATTTAAGTCAAGTTTTGCATAGAAATCCCCCTTTCACCTAACGATATAAAGGGGGACAATGGCTAAGGTCAGAGGATATTTATCAAATTTTTTAACCGAATTTACCAGCCGTTGAGGCTATGAGGAATGCTGCATAGGTAAGAATGTAACCAACTGTAAAGTGAGCTAGACCAACTAACCAACCTTGAACAATAGATAGAGCAACGGGCTTGTCTTTCCACCGAACTAAGTTAGCTAGGGGAGTGCGTTCGTGCGCCCAAACTAGAGTTTCAATTAACTCTTGCCAGTACCCACGCCAGCTAATCAGGAACATGAAACCGGTAGCCCAAACTAGGTGTCCAAAGAGGAACATCCAAGCCCAGACAGACAAATTATTCGTGCCGTAGGGATTGTAACCGTTAATCAACTGAGCGGAGTTAGCCCAGAGGTAATCACGGAACCAACCCATGAGGTATGTAGAGTTTTCGTTGAACTGAGCAACGTTACCTTGCCAAACTCCTAGATGCTTCCAATGCCAGTAAAAAGTTACCCAGCCAAGGAGATTCAACATCCAGAACGTAGCGAGGTAGAAAGATTGTTCCCAAGAAGAAGTTTGGCAAGTACCACCACGACCAGGGCCATCACAAGGGAAGGTGAAACCGAAGTCTTTCTTATCGGGCATCAGCTTAGTCCCACGGGCATCCAACGCACCCTTGACACAAATCAGGGTAGTGGTATGCAGACCTAAAGCGATCGCATGGTGGACTAAGAAATCACCAGGGCCAATGGTCAAGAATAAAGAGTTAGTGCCGGAGTTAATTGCCTCTAGCCAGTTTGGCAACCAAACGTTACCGTAGTTGGGCCAAGCTGTATAGGCAATGCTATCCGGGTTAGATAATAAAGTATCCATCCCATAAAGCAATTTACCGTGAGCAGATTGGATGAATTGAGCAAACACTGGCTCAATCAAGATTTGCTTTTCTGGAGTGCCAAAGGCAACCACAACATCATTGTGAACATACAATCCCAAGGTATGGAAGCCTAAGAACAGAGACACCCAACTCAAGTGAGAGATAATCGCTTCTTTGTGCTTCAGTACCCGATCAAGGACATTGCCTTTATTTTGCTCTGGGTCGTAGTCTCGTATCCAGAAAATGCCAGCATGGGCAAACGCACCAATCATCAAGAACCCAGCAATGTACTGGTGATGGGTGTACAGCGCTGCCTGTGTTGTATAGTCCTTAGCCATGAAGGCGTAAGGCGGTAGCGAGTACATATGCTGTGCCACTAACGACAGTGCAGTACCTAACGCTGCCAGATGTATAGACAACTGGAAGTGCAGGGAGTTGTTGTAAGTGTCGTACAGCCCATGATGCGGTAAGTTGAACTGACCTTCAGTTTGGATGCCAAAGAATTGTCTGGCGTTGAGCATCTCTTTGATGCTGTGACCAATCCCGAAGTTAGTCCGGTACATATGCCCGGCGATGATAAAGATAACTGCGATCGCTAAATGGTGATGAGCCATATCTGTCAACCACAGCGACTCTGTTTGGGGATGGAAACCACCCAAAAAAGTCAAAATAGCAGTTCCTGCACCTTGGGATGTCCCAAATAGATGCCCAGATGTATCTGGATTTTGGGCGTACACACCCCAGTTACCTGTCCAGAATGGTGTTAAACCTTCTGGGTGAGGCAAGGTAGTGAGGAAGTTATTCCATCTCACGTGGATACCGCGAGATTCGGGAATAGCAACGTGAATCAAATGCCCTGTCCAAGCCAGAGCGCTGACACCAAATAAACCCGCCAAGTGGTGATTTAAACGAGGTTCAGCACTCTTAAACCAAGTCAAACTAGGACGGAATTTGGGTTGCAAATGCAGCCAACCTGCGAACAAGAATAAGGCTGCTAACAACAACAGAAAAATTGAACCCTGAAAGAGGTCATTGTTCGTCCGCATACCGATGGTATACCACCAGTGGTAAACACCAGAGTAAGCAATATTAACTGGATAGTTAGCACCGCCTTGGCTAAAAGCTTCTATGGCAGGTTTACCAAAGTGCGGGTCCCAAATTGCATGGGCAATTGGGCGAATATGTAGCGGATCTTGAATCCACCTTTCAAAGTTACCTTGCCAGGCTACGTGGAACAAGAGGCTCGATGCCCACAGAAAAATGATTGCTACATGACCGAAGTGAGTAGCGAAAATCTTTTGGTAGAGATTTTCCTCAGTCATGCCATCATGACTTTCAAAATCATTTCCTGTAGCGATCGCGTACCAGATTCGACGCGTAGTCGGATCTTGAGCGAGATCCTGGCTAAATTTAGGATATTTTGTAGCCATGTATTCTAGTCATATCCTCCTTAAACGCTAACCCAGATTGCTAGTTCTCATGAGCCAGCAAATGTTTGCAATTGAATCAACATCCTTTCAGCCTTAAAATGGAGGTCAATGCTAGTAGCTAAAGCTGGCAATTTTTAGGATAAAACATGCAGAATTCTTAGACTTACATCCTTAGGCAGTATGATGCAATTCATTTCCATAAAATTAATAAACAAATGAATGACTATTGCTTCCATCTAACTACAGATAGATTCTTCTTATTAAATGAATCTGTAGTCTTTAGCACAGTCCTAAGGTCACATGTAGCTTTTACCATTTTCTTGGCAAAATGAGCTTAATATTTAACAAAAATTAAACTAAAGCTGACAGAGAATTGGTTAAACTATCATGCCTAAAATTTGTCCTGTTTATAGGACTAGTTAACTGAACTTTTGCACTATTTTCAACAACCGTAGGATGGACGCGGCTAATTATTTTTCTTTATTCTCTTCATACCTATTTATATTAACCTTAAATTCAAATCGGCTTAAGGGTTGATAATTCCGTAATAAATGGCGGCAGTAAATAATAAAGCAGTCAATACAACCAGAGTCAAACCATAACGTAATCGCTTATCTGGTAAATCTTGACTAGTTATTACCCTATTTTTTTGTACTTGAGTCATAGGCTCAGGTTCTCTTGAATTTTTACACTTCATATAATCAGATGTATTTTCTGTTTTAATTTCTTTCGATTGCATATACTGTGTGCACCCTGTTTTGTGGTTATGCTACTGCTATATTTACAAATATTTACTACTCAATACATCGTTCTTAAGAATTACCTTGCTCTGGCATTTAGTTCTGCTAGAGGATTTATTTAGTATGAACTTGTTTTGTAATTGCTAATACTCTTTGATGAAAAACGAAAAAATAATTTTTTTCAGTTTTTACCAATTTAAATTACTCGGTGCAAATTTTTATAAAGCGTTATCATTCAAGGGAGTTAGAATATGACCGCATAAGCATGTACAAAGATAATATGTCTACGTTTTTCTAGAAAGTTTAAACTATGGATAGATGTGCAATATTTGAGTAGGTTGCTATCAAAAAATACTTATGAATTTTCAACACATCTTCGGTAAACTATCAGAAATTCAAGCCAGCGCACCAGGCAGGGTCAACTTACTTGGCGAACACACCGACTACAACGATGGTTTTGTTCTGCCAACAGCGATTCCTCAACACACAACGGTACAACTAAGTTTTAGTGATGATGCACAACATCACTTTTATTCAGAAAATCTGCAAGAGCGCGTGAGTATTTTAGACATTCATCATACGCCTTCTGGATTTGCAAGTTATGTTTTTGGCTGTATTGAGGTGTTGAAACAAGCAGGATATACCATTCCTTCGCTGAATGTGTACGTCCAATCATCAGTTCCTATGGGTTCTGGCTTATCTAGCAGTGCAGCTTTAGAGGTAGCAACACTACGGGCAATTCGCCAACTTTTGCATCTGCCAATTGATGATGTGGAAATTGCCCAACTTGCCCAACAAGCGGAAATTCACTACGCAGGCGTACAATGCGGCATCATGGATCAAATGGCTTCTAGCCTTGCTGACACTCAACATATTTTGTTTTTAGATACCCGAACTCTAGAACGTCGTGTACTACCTTTCCCCAACAAAACCACAATTTTAGTTATAGATAGTGGTGTCCCTCGCACCTTGGCAACTAGCGGGTATAACCAACGTCGGGCTGAGTGTCAGGAAGCGGCGCAATTTTTGGGAGTCAAAGCACTACGAGATATCAATGATGCGAAGGTAACAGAAACATTACCAGAACCATTAAACCGTCGCGCTCGTCATGTGGTGACAGAAAATAACCGTGTTTTAGAAGTTTTGCAAGGAGTAACACCTAAGCGTTTTGGCGAATTAATGAACGCATCTCATACTAGTTTGCGGGATGATTATGAAGTTTCCGTACCAGCATTGGATACATTGGTACAAATTTTACAGAAAACCGCAGGCGTATTTGGTGCAAGGCTGACAGGTGCGGGTTTTGGAGGTGCTTGTGTGGCGTTGGTGGCATTAGGTGAAGAAAAAACCGCAACTCAAGTTCTTGAACAATACAACGATGCAGGTTATACCGGACAAATTTTAGTTCCTGACTTCGAGGTGAATCATGCAGCCTAAAGTTATTTTTGGCAATGCTGTTAGCGGAGGTGCAAATCGCTGGGGTTGGTTTATGGGACACTTTATCACCCCAGATGATGATCCGCGCTCAACCACCGCACTAGAAATAAAGTGGGGTGTCCATCAAGCAGGAGACAGTAGAACCGAGTGGGCAGTAAATAATCAAGCCGCTACTCTTTCCATCTTGATTAATGGTCAATTTTGCCTTCAGTTTGAAGATAGAGAGATTACTTTATCTCGTGAGGGTGATTATGTGCTGTGGTGTGCAGGTGTGCCACATTGTTGGGTTGCTCAGTCTGACTGCACTATTTTGACGGTGAGATGGCCTTCAGTACCAAATGATAGTGTAGGCGTGCATTCGCCCAGCGTCTCCTCTGGAGAATCGCTGAAATAAGGTAAGGGAAGAGGATTTTACTTGTTTTTTGGGCTTGAATCTTTATTTCACTGCGTGATAGCTATTCGTAGCTATTTATCTGCCAATTTATGAGTATTATTATCGCCAAACTAGCTAATACATGAGTTAGCTGAAATTTTGCAGTTACTAACACTAATTGTTATTAAAATTAACAAGTTAAATATCAAGATATTACGCTATTATCGACTAGAAATTACAAAAAACTGCTGTGAGAACCTGATTTAAATTCGGCTCTCAAGCCATTGATAAAAGAGGTTAAGGAAAATGGTTCAAAGTATAGGCGGTATAGCGAAATATTCAGCTACCGACCTAGATAGATTTGCTCAAGAACTGAATCGAGACGGAATTTGTGTGATTCCTCATGTTTTTGACCAAAAATTGATTGATGAGTGGTTAGAAGCTTTTGAAAAGTTATTTCACGATCGCCAAAATCAACCGGGTGGTTTAGCTCCCCGTGAAACTTCCCGCTACTATCTGACCTTGCCTTGGATTTACCCATTTGCTAATGAATTAGTTTTTGCCAACCCAGTGATTATGGGTGTTCTTGAGCGCGTGTTTTACCAAGAATACGTGATGGTTCAGTTGGGTGTTGATGTGCCGTTTCAGGGTTCAGATTATCAGGAAATCCATCGGGACTTTCGCCCATTATTTAGCGATGGGCTACGCCTCGCCGTAGGCGATCGCGCGGAGCGCTGTGCCGGAGGCGATCGCATAGTTACACCACTTTACGCCTTAGCCGTCAACTTTCCCCTTGTGGAAGTAACCGCAGAAAACGGCCCCTTTCAAATGGCGCGTGGAACTCATCTCTTACCACGAGACGAGGGACTACAAAAGATTGCTACTGGCGAAATCCCGATGGAATCTTTTTATATGCAGCCAGGTGACGTGATGATGAGATCGCCTTTAGCACTGCATCGGGGTTCCCCAAATCGGACAAACCAGCCCAGACCGATGATTGTCATGGGTTACGCTATGCACTGGTTACACACGCCAAAGGTAGATTTAACTCTGCCACGAGACTATTATGATAGTCTCCCAGAAGAGGTCAGGCAGATGCTACGGTGTGAGGTTGTGGAAAGCTTACCTCAGCACAAAGTCGAAACTTATGTGAATTTCAAATACTAGCTAATTAAGTCTTATTTGTGTCTTTGTGCTAAAAAAGTGGCTTTCTTTGTTTACCACAGAGACATATTCCATACATAATTGAGATGCAAACTTATACTAATCCGGTCTACAAAGGTTATTTTGCCGATCCCTTTGTTTGGCAATATGAAGGAGTATATTATGCGATCGGCACTGGTGCAGCAGAGGCGGAAGGAACAGTAGACCTAAATTCTGGCACCACTAACAAATCGCGTGTCTTTCCTCTGTTACACTCTTTTGATTTCATCAATTGGCATTTTGTTGATAACGCACTGTTGCGACCAGACCCAGCCCTTGGCGATAATTTTTGGGCCCCGGAAGTTGCTTACAGTGATGGACAATTTTACCTCTACTACTCTGTAGGACATGAGGACAAAAATCATCAGTTGCGCGTGGCTACAAGCGATACCCCTTTGGGGCCTTATCAAGATGTTGGCGTAGCACTTGTAGACCCCAATTCCTGCCCCTTCGCCATCGACCCCCACCCATTCCGCGATGACGATGGACAGTGGTATTTGTTTTATGCCCGTGACTTTTTAGATACAGAAGGCGGTGTGCGTGTTGGCACAGCTTTATTTGTAGATAGACTCGAAAGTATGACCAAGCTTGCTGGTGAGGGGAAAGTCGTTTTACGTGCGCGATCTGATTGGCAACGATTTTTAGCCAACCGTTGGATGTACGGTGAAATCTATGATTGGCATACTTTAGAAGGCCCCTGTGTTCGTAAGCATGAAGGTAAATACTACTGCTTTTATAGTGGTGGACGCTGGGAAACCGAGAACTACGGTGTAGATTATGGCGTTGCCGATAACGTGATGGGGCCATACTCTGATGCAGGCAACGAAACCAGCCCCCGTGTACTAAAGTCGGTTCCTAATTTTGTGAAAGGGCCGGGACATAACTCTATTGTTCTTGGGCCGGATGGTCACACGGAATATATGGTCTACCATGCTTGGACAAATAACATGGATAAGCGGCAAATTTGTTTAGATAGACTGATATGGACACCCGAAGGGCCATGTTGCCAAGGACCTACCTGGACACAGCAGACCATTAGTAGCTGTTAGATAATTTACAATTTCTCTTTATAGCTTGAGTAGCAAAGAAATATTGTGTTGGTAAGCAGGTGGACATAATTAAGGCGTTGCTGAATCATGGGATGAAATTTGATGTATTAAAATCTTAAACTCTTGATTCTCTCTGCGCGGCAGTCGCTACAAGTCGGGAGACCCGCCCAAAGCGCTGCCTTGCCTTTGCGCACGCCACTTGCTACAAGTCGGGAGACCCGCCCAAAGCAGTGGCTCCTCTGCGTGAGATCAATCATCCCGCAATTATGCAACGCCATAATTAAATGTAAAATTTCCAGATGTGAAACCTGCGAAAAAAATAGCTTTGACCTTCTGCCTCCTTCCTTCTAGTTATCTACTGATGTTTCTGTTGATGCCATTGCCAAGCGTGGGTAATGATTTCATTCAAGTTTGGGTATTGAGGATGCCAAACTAATTTTTTCCGGACTTTATCACTACTGCCAACTAAAATTGGTGGGTCGCCTGGTCGGCGATCGCGCTCTATAATTGGGATGTCTTTACCAGTTACTTGCTTGGCAGTTTCTATTACTTCTCTGACTGAAAAACCATTACCATTGCCCAGATTAAATACTTCACTTTCTCCCCCATCTAGCAAATATTGCAAACCCAAAATATGAGCTTGTGCTAAGTCGTTGACATGAATATAATCACGGATACAAGTACCATCTGGGGTAGGGTAATCACTACCGAAAATAAAAATGGATTCGCTCTTACCTAAAGCAGTCAGTAATACTAGCGGGATCAGGTGAGTTTCGGGGATGTGGTCTTCACCCAACAATCCATTTGGGTCAGCACCTGCGGCGTTAAAATAGCGGAAGCTTACAGATTTGAGATGATAGGCGGTATCAAAATCTGACAAAATTCTTTCTACCATCCACTTGCTAGTTGCATAGGGACTAATGGGATTTTGAGGATGGTCTTCGGTAAGAGGAATAAACTGAGGTACACCATAAAGAGCGCAAGTAGAAGAAAAGATAAATTTATTAACGGATGCCGCCAACATTGCTTCTAAAAGCGTCAAAGTGCCGACAACATTATTACGGTAATATTTGGCTGGTTCGTTGACAGATTCACCCACAGCAATGTAAGCAGCAAAGTGCATTACCGCCGCTATATTATTTGTAGAAAAGATGCTGTCGAGAAGGGCGCGATCGCTCATATCACCAACAATCAGCTTTACCTGCAAAACCTGTTCTACAATTTCTTGATGCCCGTTTGAGAGATTATCTAGAACAATAACCTCATAACCTGCGTTTTTCAGAGCTAATACTGCATGGGAGCCAATATATCCTGCTCCTCCTGTGACTAAAATTGTTGACATAATTAGAGATTAGGGATTAAAGACTAGTACCGCTACGCGTAATTCCCATACCACAAGCGTGTCAATGATTTGGAATGAGTGATTGACGATCAAAGAGGGCTAAACTCTAGCTTCTATCATCGAAGTAACGGGAAATAGCACTGTCAAGACAAGGCATTAATTCACCGCGATCGCTACCGAGTACACTATAAGTTGGACGTTTAGCAATTAAACCAAGTTCTTGTGTAGGAAGCGCAATTAAACTGCTGACACTGACACCGGCTTGTTTTGCCGCTACCCTGGCTAAGTTAGCCCAGGTGATACCTGCGGATGCACTTTTGTTAGCTAAGTGCCACAAACCGCTTTCACCATCAATTAATAAATCGAGGCTAGCATGGACAAGATCCGGTACATAGGTAGGTGAAACAACTGCATCCTCAGCAGCAACAAAAGTATTTCCAGCACTGAGTTGACGTAGGGCGATGGTAACGAAGTTGTACTCATCCCACGGGCCAAAGAATGCACTGGTGCGAATCACTAGGGATGCGGGATAAGCCTGCAATACCAACTTTTCTGCTAAAACTTTGCTGCACCCATATACATTCAAAGGGGCAACGGTATCAGTTTCTACATAAGGGTTAATCACAGCCCCATTAAAGACTAAATCAGAGGAAAACGTTAACAGTGCTGCGTTATATTGAGCGCAAGCAGTAGCTAAAATTTCTGCACCTTCAGTATTGATTTTGAGGCAAATATGGGGTTCTCGCTCCGCATCGTCTACTCGCACATATCCAGCAGCATTAACAACTGCCCAAGGCTGCAATTCAGTAAATACCGCATTAACAGAGGTAGGATTGGTAATATCCATCTCTTGACGTGTCAGTAAGCGATAGGTAATGCCTCGTAGTTCACACAACCGCGCAAAAGCTTTTCCTAATGTTCCTCTAGCTCCAACGATCACTAAAGGACGAGAAGAAGTAGGGGTAAGTTCTTCCCCATTCCCCACTCTTGTTCGGCGGGGCGTTCGCATAGCCTCCCGCAGGGAAGCCGACTCCCTACTTCCTTGATTGAGACAACTAACGGCTGGGTAGAGCAAACGCTGTGGTCGATGCCACCATCCAGGTGTATCAAGTAATGGATGATGGGGTTGAATACCAGTAGCTAAATCACGAATTAATTTGGCGATCGCAGTTGGTCTGGGACGTGACGAACGCAAATCAAACACGCCTGATTCGTAGTAGCCAACTGGGCGAGTTACTAAGCTATTCCAATCGTAGCTACCTAAAAGCGCCCAAGCTGTGATGGCACGAATATCGACACCTTCATTTTGTAATTCCTGGGCAGCATTCCACACCTCATAAAGCCAACGCAACTGCTCCTCACGGGTGCAATTGACGTGAACTTCAGTGACAGCAAGGGGCAGTCTGTAGCGTTCCCATGCTTCTAGTAGTAATGTGTACGGGCCTGCCATACCCTCAGCACAAACTCTCACCGCATCAACATCTGCATACTTGTCCCAGCCATTACCACCATGCGTCCAAGCTGGATAGTTTTCTGTATGCTCATCCAAAAAGCGATCGCTTGTCAGATAATGGTTAATGCCAATGATGTCAGGTGGACAATAAATATTTTGGCAAGCCGCTTCTAGTTCCGCCGCGCTGAGACCGCAGTAGCGTAAGTAACCCCACATCGGATGAGTTGGAGTAATGTAACCACACAATAAATCAAAACTCAACCAACGGCGTTCGTTTTCCAGTCCGGATTGATATACTAGCCGCAATGTACTGTAAGTCTTACCCAAATCCTCGGTTTGTACAAGTTGGGCATTGGGGTTAATTTCTCGAATTGCCTGCATTGAAAGCGCGATCGCTCGACATTCCCCTAACAAAGCACGAGCGAAAGTTAAATTGTCCCGTCCGTGGGGATACCAGTGACCGTACATTCCACTAAATCGTGCTGTTGTCAATGGCTCATTGATAGGAGTGTAATGTGTTACCCAAGGGTAGCGATCGGCAACTGCACGGGCAAACTCAGCTAATTTCTGGGGAAATTCTGGATCTACCAAACTGGTGTCACGGGTTCCGCTACCGTGATGTACTAATCCCACAATTGGACTAATACCCAGTTCCCGTAACCGCCCCAACCGTACATCTGCCCACGACCAGTCAGCATTTTCTAATCCATTGGGTGCGACTCTTTCCCACAGCACTGGGTAGCGAATTTTCTGTATACCCAGTTGAGCAAACAACTCTAGGTCATCCAAACGCCATGCATGACCGTTGCGTTCTAACTGGTCAAAATACTCCTCACCCACACGATTCACCGTACACTCCAGACCAGCCCAAATTTCCACCGGATATTTTGCCATAACTCATACCAACTCATAGTAGAAATACTCTGCGTACCCTCTGCGTGAACCTCTGCGCTCCTACCCTGCGGGTTCCGCTTGCGGTATGCGTTTAAAAAACCTACAACTTTCCACAAAGCAGTAGAAACTACAAATTCCTCAACCCTTCACAGCAATTTGTTTGTAAACCGACAAAGCCTGAGCCACACATTGATCCATGTTGTAATACTTGTAAGTTGCCAGCCGTCCCACAAAATATATCCCGGGAGTGCCATCTACCAAAGCCTTATATTGCTTGTAAATCTCCTGATTCTCAGGACGTGGTACAGGATAATAGGGGTCACCCTCTGCTTTGGGAAACTCGTAAACCACGCTGGTTTTAGAATGTTCCTGTCCAGTTAGGTACTTAAACTCAGTTACACGGGTATAAAGGTGTTCATTCGGGTAGTTGATGACTGGCGCAGGTTGAAATACTTCGGTATTATGTGTTTCGTGCTTAAAATCCAGTGAGCGATAAGGTAACTTGCCATAACGATAATCAAAAAACTCGTCAACTGGTCCGGTGTAAACCATCTCGCGGCAAGGTATAGCCTGCTCAATTTCTTGATAATCGGTATTCAGCATCACCTTGATGTTGGGGTGATTCAACATATTCTCAAACATCCGAGTGAAGCCGTGGAGTGGCATGGCTTGGTAACTATCGGTGAAATAGCGATTATCCCGATTGGTGCGGATAGGGATTCTGGCAATTACTGATTTATCAAGTTCCGATGGATCTAGTCCCCATTGCTTACGGGTGTAACCCCGGAAAAACTTTTCATACAATACTCGACCCACTTTACTGACTACCACATCTTCTGAGGTGCGGATATATTCTATAGTTTCAGCAAGTGATTTGTAAAAATCCTCGACCTCAAAGGAATTGAGGTTCATACCATAAAGTTTGTTGATGGTGTCCAGATTGATGGGAATGGGAACCAGTTGTCCATCAACACTGGCCAGGACGCGATGTTCATAAGCACGCCACTGTGTGAAGCGCGAAAGATATTCAAAAACTTCGCGGGAGTTGGTGTGAAAGATATGCGGCCCGTATTTGTGGATCAGAATCCCATTTTCGTTGTAATGATCGTAGGCATTACCACCGATATGGTTACGCTTATCTACAATCAGCACTTTTTTACCAGACTGAGTTGCTAAACGTTCTGCAATGACGCTACCAGAAAATCCCGCACCGACAATCAAGTAATCGAAGACAAAATCTCTGGTAATTATGTTGGGTGCTTGTTTACCATCGTTGGCCTCCGCGTAGCCCTTCGCACCATTAGAATCAATCTGATCCTCTTGCTTGGGGGCAGTGATGGTGCTCCGCACAGTGCCGGAGGCAATTGCTGAGTCTATGAGCTTGATCATTGATGCCAAAGTCCGATCCCAAGAAATCTTCTCCAAAAAGGCATCTACCCGACTCAGCCACCCTGATGCTGGAGTATCTTCTTGCATTGCTTGTTCGGCTGCGGCGACGAACTCAGAAACTGTGTCTGCAATTCGTACCAACTTTGAGTCTCCGTAAGGACGGACTACATCTCGAATCGAAGTAGAAACTACGGGTTTAGCTGCGGCCAAATACTCTGGAGTTTTGGTAGGACTAATAAAGCGGGTTGCTTCATTTCGCGCAAATGGCAGCATTGCCAAGTCCCATCCTGCCAAGTATGCAGGTAGTTGTTTATAGTCTTTACTACCGAGATAATGAATATTTTCACTATGCGGCAGAATTGCCTGATCAATTTTCACAACTGGCCCAATCATCACTAAATGCCAGTCAGGACGCGCCTCAGTAATTCCCCGCAGCAGTTCGATGTCCATCCGTTCATCAATCACCCCAAAGAAACCGAGACGAGGATGGGGAATATGAGCTTGATCTGCTGGTTCTTCAATATTTCTCGCTTGGGCAAAGTGCGCTACATCTACACTGCTGGGAAAGGCATAAATATTGGGGTGCTGGTTAACTTTACTTTCGTAAAGGCTTTGCCCTCCTGTAAATACTAAGTCTGCACGACGAAATAATTCCGCTTCGTATTGTTTTAACTTGGGTGATGCTCCTTTGAAGGCAGATAATTCATCCATGCAATCGTAGATGATCGCTTGGGGTTGCAAGTGACTTGTAAAAGCGATCGCCATTGGTGTGTAGTACCAACAAATATAGTTGCTGATGCTTTGTTCCGCAAACAATCCATCGATCAATACCTGTAGATCTGCATTTATTCCTGCTTCACTCAAACCTTTTGGTAGATGTGGTACAACAACCACTACCCCGCTATCATCTTGAGTAATATCTAGCCGCCCTAACGGATCTTTGCTAAAAATCGGCTCTTCGATGCAATATACTCGCCTTCCTTGAGCAAAACGACTCAGAAGATGTTGTGGTCTTTGATAAACAAAATTCCACCGCAAATGAGAGAGGCAAACTATATCAGGTATATCTGTCAAAAATTTGACTTTTTGATGTTTTTTCGCCGGATTAGAAAAATCAGGTGATGATACACCTGAAGTTTGCCGTTCGGCTAAGTCTGATGGTTTTGTTTCACTCACCTTCGGTGATTTCAGTTGGTTAAATCTGTGACATTTGATGTCTGATTTTCTTTGTGTCATATTTCAACTAAATAAATAGATTATGTTGTGAATTGAAGTTAAAACTTGTCAACAACACCCACAAATCAAAAGTTAAATATTTAATTCTTTGGTATATTATTGCCTTGAAAAAATTAGTTAAATACATTCCTATCTAATTTTAAGGCATCTATACCATGAACATAATTACTAACAATAAATAATGTTTTTTACATATACTTCCACTGGAGAAAGAGCTTTATCTATGCCAAAAGAATTATTTTGAATTTGGATAAGTAGAACGGCTTCAATATTTGTCGTCAGGCTAATCGCCTGTTTTTCTTTTGCTCCCTTCTTCACACATCCCTGATTTCGTCACATCCATCTTCGATTTCGCGAATTATGAATAATAACATTTGTTTTTATCCCTTTTTTCCTCCGCCTATAGATCAGTTTCAGGTTAACTTTATAAGTTATCAACTATACAAATAGATTTGCACCTCACTTTTTGATTCAAAGCATACTCACATTATTCGAGCTTTGTAGCCAGATAAAACAAGAGCCTCCTTTCATAATTGAAAAGAGGATTTTTGGCTAAATATTTATCCTGGCATCGAGCTATTTTCGCGTTCGGCTACCCAGCGTTTACCGTTGGCACGATTTCCAACCGTGCTGAGGGAACCTTCTAAACAAGTAGCAACTATAATTAGTTGATTTAGTTAAAAAAGTTATTTAAGTTTTCATATAATTGCTGGAATTTCGTTAAAAAATAAGGATTAATTTGGTAAAAGACAAAATTAGAGACACAGCAACGCTACATCTCTAAAAATTTCTGAATAACGCATATTTAATTTCGGTCGATATCTAATTAACTCCTCTGAGTTTGCGAGTATTGTCAACTAAACTCTGAGCAAACTTATCAAACCTGTCGGAGAGTTTTTCATCCAGTAGTTTCCCTTCAGGACTAAAAGCGCTCCAGGCTTGTCCAATAGCAATTTGCTCAGGGATTACCCAGCCGTGTACCCACCTGACAATCAGCCGTAGCTCATTTAGAGCGTTACTATTAGACTGACCTCCCAAAACACTCAGTACTCCTGTCACCTTACCAGATAGCTCTTCAAAACTCATCAAATCGAGGGTGTTTTTTAGTACACCACTAACGCCACCATGATATTCGGGTGTAGCTAAAATTAATCCATCAGCACCACTAACAGTATCACGTAGTCGCTGAACGTCTGGGTATTCTGGATATTCTTTTCCACCATGACAAAATGGCAAATGCAATTGCCGCAAATCCAAAATTTCTACCTCTGCACCCAATGCTTCTACTCGTTGTGCTGCTACTTGCAAAGCGAGCTGGGTGTATGAGTCAGTTCTTAAACTACCACCAAGTCCCACAATTTTCACCATAGTTCACCCATCAACTCAATAATTTAGCTACTACCACCAGGATACTTAAAAAGCGTAGTCATTACGATTATGTTTATTTATATTAGCGATTTAGATTGTTGTCGTCAAATTACATGGAGGAAAATCCAGAAGTCATAATAATAACGAAGAAAAACTGGGGAACAGCTTTGTGTAGAAGTTAGACTAGATGAGAAAATAGCGATTTCCAGTTATTGCAGTTTTTGCTAGAAGAATAGGCATAAAACCAGCGCTCAGCTGATGCCAGCAGACAAAGGGTAATTATTATGAAAAATTTCGGAAAAAAGGCATTGATGAAACAAAGATCAGCCGCCCTAGCAGCTAGTTTACTGATGTTGCCAGGTATTTTCGTGGGTACTCCTGCCCTGGCGCAAAAAGCAGAGCGCGACTCCCTAACGTATGGTGAGTTGATCAAGAAAACGGAGAAAGGGGAAGTTCAAAAAGTAGAGCTTGACGAAACTGAACAGATAGCCAAGGTTTATCTCAAAGGTCAAAAGCCAGATACACCACCAATACAAGTCAGGCTTTTGAATCAAAACACTGAGTTGATTAACACACTTAAAGAACAAGACGTTGATTTTGGACAGGTTTCCTCTGCCAACAGCAGGATTGCTGTGGGGCTATTGATTAACCTCATGTGGATTTTACCACTGGTCGCTTTGATGTTATTGTTTCTCCGGCGCTCTACCAATGCTTCTAACCAAGCGATGAACTTTGGTAAATCTAGAGCGCGCTTTCAAATGGAGGCTAAAACCGGAGTCAAATTTGACGATGTAGCTGGGGTGGAAGAAGCGAAGGAAGAACTAGGAGAAGTCGTCACCTTCCTCAAGCAGCCAGAAAGATTTACTGCTGTAGGCGCACGTATTCCCAAAGGTGTGCTGTTAATTGGCCCTCCAGGAACTGGTAAGACTTTACTTGCAAAAGCGATCGCTGGGGAAGCAGGTGTACCTTTCTTTAGCATTTCCGGCTCGGAATTTGTGGAAATGTTCGTGGGTGTGGGTGCATCCCGTGTGCGTGACCTATTTAAGAAAGCTAAGGACAATGCCCCTTGCTTAATATTTATCGATGAAATTGATGCCGTCGGTAGGCAAAGGGGTACTGGTATCGGTGGCGGTAACGATGAGAGAGAACAAACCCTCAACCAACTGCTGACTGAAATGGACGGTTTTGAAGGTAATACAGGCATCATTATTATTGCTGCCACTAACCGCCCAGATGTCCTAGATGCCGCCTTACTCAGACCAGGACGCTTTGACCGACAAGTAATTGTGGATGCACCGGATCTCAAAGGACGCTTGGAAATATTGAAAGTCCATTCACGCAATAAGAAAATTGATCCTAGTGTATCTTTAGATGCGATCGCTCGCCGGACTCCTGGTTTTACGGGCGCAGATTTAGCTAACTTACTCAACGAAGCGGCGATTCTCACTGCCAGAAGACGCAAAGAAGCAATCACCATCTTAGAAGTGGATGATGCGGTGGATCGAGTAGTAGCTGGGATGGAAGGTACCGCTTTAGTAGACAGCAAGAACAAACGCTTGATTGCTTACCATGAAGTCGGACACGCCTTAATCGGTACATTACTCAAAGACCATGACCCAGTGCAGAAAGTTACCCTCATCCCACGAGGACAAGCACTAGGATTAACTTGGTTTACTCCCAACGAAGAACAGGGGTTAATTTCTCGTTCTCAAATCATAGCCAGAATTACTGCTACTTTGGGTGGTCGCGCCGCCGAAGAAATTGTTTTCGGTAAGCCGGAAGTAACTACAGGTGCTGGCAATGATCTGCAACAGGTTACTTCAATGGCACGGCAAATGGTGACACGCTTCGGCATGTCTGATTTGGGGCCATTGTCCTTGGAAAATCAGAGTAGCGAGGTGTTTTTAGGACGTGATTGGATGAATAAATCAGAATATTCTGAAGAAATTGCCGCCAAGATTGATTCGCAAGTGCGTGAGATTGTCAATAATTCTTATATCAAAGCAAAAGAATTGCTGCAAGAAAACCGCACAGCCTTAGAGCGTTTAGTAGATTTGTTGGCAGATCAAGAAACAATTGAGGGTGAACTATTCCGCCAAATTGTCGCTGAACATAACCAAATAACTGATGAAAAATTGGCTGTGCCTCATTGTGCTGAGTGCTGAGTGCGCTTCTAAGTGCTGAGTGCTGAGTATAGACCCAGTTGATTCAGATCTGGCACAAAGGTTTAAGGTAAGTTCGATAAGCTGGAAATAACCCCTCTCCAAACCTCTCCCCTGCAAGGAGGAGCCACTGCGTTGCGCGGGTTCCCCGCGTTGTAGCAAGTGGCGTTAGAGGCTTAAAAAGCTGATTATTTCGTACCACGTGAGATATTTTTTGCCCCTTCCCTTATAGGGAAGGGGTTGGGGTTAGGTTCCGTCGAATTCACGTAGGTTTAGATGCAGCCAGCTAAATGTTATTGAAAAAATCCCCTGGGTATCTTAGCCAGGGGATTGAGTAAATAATTCTCTAATGAGGATGTTATTTGTTTAATTACCATAGCAATATTTTCCAGCATATATTTGCCAAGATGGCAATCAAAAAAGTTTCAAGGTAATTTTCATCTTGTACTAACTCGCTGCCGAGAAAACATTTCTTTGAGAACTAATGCCGGGTCTACATAATTATATGGAAAAGGCTGGGCTAAAAACCAGAGAGTTGCCAAACAAACGAAATCCTGCTAACTTTTATGCTTAAAATTGCTTAAAAGGTCAATATATATGTTCACATGTCAAATTGACCATTTGCAGGATGACCCAAGCTATGCTGACTGAAATTTTCCCCTTCCGTTTTGAGTTAGACACGATCGCGATCGCTGGAACAAGTATATGGTCATTGGCGCTATATCTGGCGTTTTCTCCAGTCAGTGAATGGGTAATAGAGCAACTAAATCGCTGGTTCAACTTTGCCGAGCGATCGCTTTACACCAGCCAAACAGAATTTGAAAAGACACGTAAAGCCAGAGAATCCCAAAACGCTTTTTACGCCTCATTGTTCAGCATCATCCCGTTTCTGATATTTGGGGCTTTATGCAACTGGGGTGTAGAAATCAGCTTAGGACGCAGTTGGGCAATCAGCGTCGGTATACTTGCCTGTATTGGTTCCGGCATTTATGAACTAGGACGCAGAGATAGCCAGTCTTCTGATTAGTGGAGTTGAGTTATTCCTTCTCTCCCACTCTCACTCTCTGCGCCTCTGCGTCTCTGCGTGAGATAAATCACCATTTTCAATCACCAAAACCCAAAACCTCTTCCTTAACAATCATCGCCAACTTCCGCGCCGCACCACTTTCCCCCCGAACACTGCGGAGTTTATTTCGCATATCATCCAACTTTTGCGGATGATCCAAAAAATCTAACAACATTTTCCCCACATCTTGAGGCTGGAGTTTACCTACAAGTTCTGGGACTATTTCCGCTTTGGCCCAAATATTAGGCCATGCTAATAACCCTTTGCGACTTAATACTAACCAGTTAATTGCTTTTGCAAAACTAGAACCGACAACAGGCAAATTCGCTAATAATCCGGGTAAACCGTCCCAAGAACGCATAGCGTCAAGTTGCTGAGTTGGTATAACAACAATCATGGGTACAGCTAAAGCACCGAGTTCAGCTGTATTGGCACCTACTGTAGTTAAACAAATACTACAGTGAGATAATAATTCATAGGCGGGATTTTCTCTGCACAACTCCACACACAAGCCTGTTTCTGTTTTCAGAATCGGATTGTCTGACTCGACTAAAAAAGCAGAGGAACTGCCAAAGACTTTGACAAAAGGGTTTTTCTCAGGGTCAGCAAAACTAGCTAAAGTTGGTAAATCCAAAGTTGGTGCTACCGGAATCACAAATTTGGTTTGGGGTCTTTTGGTATGGATATATTCAGCAACAGCTAAACATAATGGCACTCCTTGAGATAATTTTGCCACTTTTGACCCTGGTAGTAAACCAATGATTTCAGTATTAAATGGTGCATTGTGAGTACTGATGGTTTGTGCTTCCACCATCAAATCTCCCACAACTGTAAATTTGTGAGCATATTTTGGGGAAACTTTTTCAAACACTTTTGCTTGCATCACGCCAAAACGGTCAATCAAATTATGCCAACGCGCATCCCATTCAGCGTAAACTACTGTGCGATATCCCAGTTTTTTGCCAATGACCACAGGAAAAATTTGGTCACCACCCAGGAAAACCACGACACCGCGATCGCGCCAATCCCAATTTTCCTCTGTTTTGCCCCACAGTAAAAACTGCCAAAAATGCTCTGCTGCTTGTACTCTATCCACTTCTGGATAATTCAGAGCGATCGCCGCTTCTTTACCACTCGCATTCGGACAAGGCGACAACACCACAGAAATCCGAATATGAGAACGATCATCACCGAGTGCTTGCCGCAAAGCCTTGACAACCGGACGCACCCATGTAGTTACTTCACCAGGGCCATTGGAAAGAATCAAAATATCAACTGGTTTAGTCATTGGTTATTGGTCATTTTATTGTCTCCTTATCCCACTCCCCACTCCCCACTCCCCTAATTATTAAGGAAATGTTACATAAGTGTGAGTATACACTTTTATATTTTGTCAACATTTATAAATAAATATTTATTTTTTTATATCGATTTGTGTCATATAGACCACAAAATGCTCAACTGGTAAGGTTTTTCTGATAAAAAATTCATATTGCCGAAAAAATCACGAAGTAACTCTGGCGGCGGATGTCGTTCAGAACTTCCGTTAGAGAACACGCATCAAAGGAGCCAAGGAAGCATGTTCACACACGTCAAGTCCACCATTAGACATATTGCGCCTGATAACTTACGCGGACGTAATTTAATCAAGGTGGTCTATGTCGTGCTTGAGTCCCAGTACCAAAGTGCATTGTCGCAAGCTGTTAGCACGATTAACTCGAACAATCCCAATCTAGCAATTGAAATCAGTGGGTATTTGATCGAGGAACTCCGAGACCCAGAGAATTATGAAGAGTTCAAACGGGATATGGAGACTGCTAATATCTTTATCGCCTCACTTATTTTTATAGAAGACTTAGCACAAAAAGTAGTTACTGCTGTAGAACCATACCGCGATCGCCTGGATGTTTCTGTGGTGTTCCCATCCATGCCAGAAGTCATGCGCCTGAATAAAATGGGTAGCTTTTCTTTGGCACAGTTGGGTCAATCGAAGAGTGCGATCGCGCAATTCATGCGGAAACGCAAGGAGAAATCCGGGGCTGGCTTCCAAGATGGAATGCTGAAACTTTTACGTACTCTGCCCCAAGTATTAAAGTTCTTGCCGATGGAAAAGGCACAGGACGCGCGAAATTTCATGCTCAGTTTTCAGTATTGGCTGGGAGGTTCACCAGAAAACCTGGAAAACTTCTTGCTGATGCTGGCTGATAAATATGTATTTAAAGATGTAGACAAACAAAAATTTGCATCGCCGACATATCAAGCGCCGGTTGTCTATCCCGATATGGGGATTTGGCATCCTTTGGCGACGACGATGTTTGAGGATGTCAAGGAATACCTGAATTGGTATACAGCCCGCAAGGATATTTCTAGTGATCTCAAAGATCCCTTAGCTCCCTGTGTGGGTTTAGTATTACAACGCACCCACCTAGTGACAGGTGATGATGCTCATTATGTAGCGATCGTCCAGGAGTTAGAATGTCTGGGTGCCAAGGTAATTCCTGTATTTGCCGGTGGCTTGGATTTCTCCAAACCTGTGGATGCTTACTTCTATGAACCGACCACTAACACAGCGTTAATAGATGCAGTGGTTTCCTTGACTGGTTTTGCCTTGGTAGGCGGCCCAGCCAGACAAGACCATCCCAAGGCTATTGAATCACTCAAACGCCTGAATCGCCCTTATATGGTGGCATTACCCTTAGTGTTCCAAACCACCGAAGAGTGGATGGATAGCGACTTGGGGTTACATCCCATTCAAGTGGCTTTGCAAATAGCCATTCCTGAGTTAGATGGAGCCATTGAGCCGATAATTTTATCAGGTAGAGATGGGGCTACAGGTAAGGCGATCGCCCTGCAAGATCGCGTAGAAGCAGTAGCGCAAAGAGCATTAAAATGGGCGAACCTGCGCCGTAAACCCAAACTCAACAAAAAAGTTGCCATTACCGTTTTCAGCTTCCCTCCAGATAAAGGTAACGTGGGAACCGCCGCTTACTTGGATGTCTTCGGTTCCATCTACGAAGTGATGAAGGGACTGAGAAACAACGGCTACGACGTACAAGACATTCCCGAAAGCGCCCAAGCCTTAATGGAAGAAGTCATCCATGATGCCCAAGCGCAGTATGCAAGTCCAGAGTTAAATATTGCGTACAGGATGTCCGTACCAGAGTATGAGGCACTTACACCTTACTCACAACGCCTAGAGGAAAACTGGGGGCCACCGCCAGGACATCTCAACAGCGATGGTCAAAACCTGCTGATTTACGGTAAACAATTCGGTAACGTCTTCATCGGTGTGCAACCCACATTTGGTTACGAAGGCGACCCCATGCGGTTATTGTTCTCCCGTTCTGCTAGCCCTCACCACGGCTTTGCCGCTTACTACACCTACCTAGAGCAAATTTGGGGTGCAGATGCAGTATTGCACTTTGGTACGCATGGTTCTTTGGAATTCATGCCAGGTAAGCAAATGGGAATGTCGGGAGATTGTTACCCCGATAACTTAATTGGCACAATTCCCAACCTGTATTATTACGCAGCCAATAACCCCAGTGAAGCCACCATCGCCAAGCGCCGCAGTTACGCCGAGACAATTTCTTACCTGACACCACCCGCAGAAAATGCAGGTTTATACAAAGGTTTGAAAGAACTCAGCGAGTTAATTGCTTCTTACCAAACTTTAAAAGATAGTGGGCGCGGTATTCCCATTGTTAATACCATCATGGATAAATGCCGCATCGTCAACCTGGATAAAGACATTAACTTACCAGAAACCGATGCCAAAGATATGACCGCCGATGAGCGCGATCGCATTGTTGGCAACGTCTATCGTAAACTAATGGAAATTGAGTCGAGGTTGTTACCTTGTGGGTTACACATCATTGGTAAACCACCAACTGCGGAAGAAGCAGTGGCTACCCTCGTCAACATTGGTAGTTTAGATCGTCAAGAAGAAGAAATTCTCAGCTTACCCCGCATCATTGCCAACAGCATCGGGCGTAACATCGACGATATTTACCAAAACAGCGACTTGGGTATTTTAGAAGATGTCCAACTACTGCAAGACATCACCTTAGCCACCCGTGAAGCAGTGGGCGCATTAGTCAAAGCCCAAACCGACGCTGAAGGACGAGTTTCTTTAGTTTCCCGGTTGAACTTCTTCAACATGGGCAAAAAAGAACCTTGGGTAGAAGCATTGCATCAAGCAGGTTATCCCAAAGTTGATAGCAACGCCCTGAAACCTCTATTTGAGTATTTGGAATTCTGCTTACAACAAGTTTGTGCAGATAACGAACTAGGCGCATTACTCCAAGGCTTAGAAGGTGAATATGTTCTACCTGGCCCTGGTGGTGACCCCATCCGCAACCCGGATGTATTACCCACAGGTAAGAATATCCACGCCCTTGACCCCCAATCTATCCCCACAACAGCTGCTGTACAATCAGCCAAAATCGTTGTAGATCGGCTATTGGCACGTAACAAAGCTGAAAATGAGGATAAATGGCCAGAAACCATCGCCTGTGTGCTGTGGGGAACCGATAACATCAAAACCTACGGTGAATCCCTAGCACAAATCATGTGGATGATTGGTGTGCGTCCAGTTCCCGATGCTTTGGGACGAGTGAACAAGTTGGAGTTGATACCTCTAGAAGAATTGGGAAGACCCAGAATTGATGTAGTCATCAACTGTTCCGGTGTATTCCGTGACTTGTTCATCAACCAAATGAACCTGCTAGACCAAGGCGTGAAAATGGCAGCTGAAGCCGACGAACCTTTAGAAATGAACTTTGTTCGTAAACACGCTTTGCAACAAGCCGAGGAAATGGGAATTAATCTGCGTCAAGCAGCGACTCGCGTATTCTCTAACGCTTCTGGTTCCTACTCGTCAAACATCAACTTGGCCGTAGAAAACAGCACTTGGGATAGTGAAGCCGAGTTACAGGAAATGTACCTCAAACGCAAATCATTCTCCTTTAATTCCGATAACCCTGGTGTCATGGATGAGTCACGGCAGATTTTTGAAACCACTTTGAAAACTGCTGATGCAACTTTCCAAAATCTCGATTCTTCCGAGATTAGCTTGACAGATGTTTCCCACTACTTTGACTCAGATCCTACCAAGTTAGTAGCAAGTCTGCGTGGCGATGGCAAAAAGCCAGCCTCTTACATTGCAGACACCACCACAGCCAATGCACAGGTGCGGTCATTATCGGAAACCGTGCGTTTAGATGCGCGTACCAAGTTGTTAAATCCTAAATGGTACGAGGGGATGTTATCTCACGGTTACGAAGGTGTGCGCGAACTTTCCAAGCGGTTGGTAAACACCACAGGTTGGAGTGCGACAGCTGGCGCTGTAGATAACTGGATTTATGAGGACACCAACGAAACCTTCATCAAAGACGAAGAAATGCAAAAACGGTTGATGAACCTCAACCCCCATTCTTTCCGCAAGATTGTATCAACTTTGTTGGAAGTGAATGGACGAGGTTATTGGGAGACTAGCGAGGAGAATTTAGACCGCCTGCGCGAGTTGTACCAAGAGGTTGAAGACCGGATTGAAGGAATAGAATAGTTTATAAGCATTAATAAATGCAATATCAAAGTGTAGAGATGTTATATATATTTAGCATCTCTACATTTTTATTGTAATACAACTTAAAATATGAATCTATTCTAATGCTTGTGATCTAAATCACAACTATTTATAATAGTCTCGTAATAATAGTTACAACTGATTTCTCCAATAAAAAATATTTGTCATATAGTTAGGAAGAAAATACATGGCTGGCAATGATAGTATAGTTCTCGATAATATTATCAAGCAAAAAATAAATAAAACTGACAATACATTACCCGATGATGAATTTTTTGAAATATTTACTTTTGAACAAATATTAAAAAAATATGACCTTTCATATGATGAGTTAAGTTATGGAAAAATAGGAGGAGGTGATGATGGTGGAATTGATGGTTTTTTCATTTTTATTAATAATAATTTTGTTAGTGAAGATACAGAAATAGATAACTTTAAGAAAAGTCCTTGTATCCAATTATTTTTAATTCAATCGAAACGATCTGATTCTTTTTCTGAGAAAGCTATTGAAAAATGGCTTTCAACTATAGTGAATATTTTTGATTTAGAAAAGAATATTGAGGAAATTCAAAAATATTATAATTCTGATTTAATCAATAAAGTTACTTTTTTTCGTGAACTTTATCTTAACTTGGCATCACAACATCCTTCTATTGAGATAGTATATGTATATGCAAGTAAAGGTGATGTATCACTTATAAATCCAAAAATACACAATCTATCTGAAGTTCTAAAAGAACATACAGTTAAATATTTTTCTGGAGCTAGAGTTAACATCGATTTTGTTGGTGCGCGAGAATTAATAGATTCTTCTCGACTTGAAAAAAGCTATACTTTACAGCTAAAATTTATTGAAAACTATATTTCAAGAGGTGAAGATAATTATGTTATTTTAGCCTCATTAAAAGATTATTATAATTTTGTTACATATGACAATAATGAGTTACGTAATTATATATTTGCTTTTAATGTTCGAGATTATCAAGGTAGTAATGTAGAAGTTAATAAAGATATAAAAGCTACATTAGAATCAAATGAACAACTAGATTTTTGGTGGCTTAACAATGGCATTACTATTTTGTCTTCAAGAGCAAGTGTTGCTGGTAAAACTATTAGTCTAGATGATGTACAAATTGTAAATGGATTACAGACAACAAACACAATTTATCATTATATAAAAACTAGGTCTAATGATAATACTAGTTTGAATGAAGAAAGAGCTATTTTAATAAAAATAGTTGTTACCAATGATCCAGAAACTAGAGATCGGGTTATTAAAGCAACAAATTTTCAAACACCTATTCCACCAGCATCTTTGAAAGCCACAGATCCAATACAATTAGATATAGAAAATTTCTTTCTCAATCAAGAATGGTTTTATGACCGTCGAAAAAATTATTATAAAAATACAGGTAAACGACCGGATAGAATTATGGCTCTCCCAGACTAAATATGTTAAATTAAGAACAAAAATACCAATTGAGTAAAATCCTTCTTCTAAAATTATTGAAGTTAGTTAAGCCATAAGCCCTTCTTTTAATGAGCTTAATCTTCTGATTAA
>JADEXK010000045.1 GCA_015207155.1 Nostocales cyanobacterium LEGE 11386
GAAGGGCAGAAGAAGTAAGAGCTTCCTCTTCTACCTCGTCTCCCACTGTCCAATTACCCTGGGAACTTTTGGGAGGTATTTTACTGTTCCTCGGTTGGCTGGTGGCTGTGATAGATGATCCTTGGCAAGCCATAGGTGTAAGTGGATTAGCTTTATGGTCTTTGGGCAGTCGCTGGCAACGATATAGTTTTAAGGTTGACTTGGCTGTATTTTTCGCCGTCGGTTTACAAACGGTTTGGTTGGGTTGGCGGATAGTGCCATCTAGTTTACAGGAATGGGCGATCGCAATTGGCACTCAACTCACTCATGCGGAAAATACACCTTGGGCGTTGCTGAGTTTAGCTTTATTTCCTTACTTAATTTTCATGGTGGCGATCGCAGATCAACTACATCGCACCCAAAAGCACGAATTGGCAAAGTTTGGCGAAATTTTAAGTTTATTATTTGGCATTTGTTTAACCAGTATCGCCATCATCAATCCCACATTGCGATCGCTAAATCTGCTATTTTCGACAATCACTCTCGTAGCCGTCACCAAACGCCGCTCCCTTGTCCCCATTCCCTTGGTATATCTCACTCATATCATGGGACTGCTGACACTTTGCTCTACGATCTATTGGCTATTACCAAATCTTGCTTTGTCAGTCTGGGCAGGAATTTTACTAACCTTAATGGTGGCAGAATGGGTATTTAGTCTCGGCGATGGATTATGGCAACGTAGTGCATGGTACATCGGTTTAGGACTAGCCGCAGTTAGTTTTAGTTTACTGTGGGTGAATGCCGAATCATATTGGTATGGCGTATTTCGTAGTCAAACTCATTGGGGAGTTATTTGGCTAATTACGCCCATAGCTCTTACAGGTTTAGCCAGTCGCACCACTGCACAACGCCGTACTACAAACAGTGTCTTGAGCATTCTAGCTGTAGGCATGACTCAGCTATTAACTTTACCTCTACCAGGAACCAGATTGATTGGTTTAGGTGCGGGTTCAGCCGTGATGTTTGCCAATACGCGTTATTTAAGAAATCAACCAACTGCAAAAATTACAGTCGGTTTTATTTTGAGTTTTCTCGGGGCGCTGCTGTGGGAAGGTATACCGGGATTACCTCATCTCACGATAGCCGGTTGGTTTGTGATGGGTGCGATCGCTATTTTGAGTTTATGGTTAGGGCGGACAGTTTTGATCCGACGCGGTGACGAATTAGCAACTATATATGCAGCAGCTAGCGATCAATGGGCGATCGCGTTGTGTAGTGTGGTGTTGTTGGGAATGACGCTGCACTCGGCATTAGTTTACCAGGGATTTGTTTCCCCAGGATTTTTATACTTAATTGCCACTGCCATAACTTTAGGGTCAATTATTTATCGTAGCTGGCATTCACCCACAAATTGGGCATTTTATGGCATCGGTTGGTGTGTGGAATTGTTGATTGCCGAAGTTCTGGGGTTTGGGGAATATGCAATGATCAGAATTGCGATCGCCAATATTGCCTTGGGTTTAATTGCTCAACTGGTGGGTGAGTGGTGGCGACGACGATACCAATTAGCAAGGCTTCCCAGTAGTTTCCATATTTTGCCATTAATCTATGGTGGATTTAGTGTATTACTGCGTTTGAATACTTTTACCAGTTGGACTGGTTTATTTTCCTTAGGTGTAGCCTTGATTTTCATTGGCGTGGGGCGACGCAACGAGTCTTTTAAACCCCTGCTTTACTTAGGAATCATTGGTGTATCAATTTCTGCCTATGAACTTTTGTTCTATCAAATGTCCCAAGCCACGGGAGGCGCATTAGGTGATGGATTGATTGCCATGTCTGCCCTTGGCACTAGCATTATGTATGCTTATCGCATCCTCTCTCCCTGGATGTTCAGCTACTTACGCCTGACTCCCCAAGAACTTAAACGCATCGCTCATTTGCACTGGGTTTGGAGTAGCTGCTTATTAATGGCTGCTATTCCTCTTCCTATTGATGTTAATCGCCTTGTGGGATTAGCGACTGGTGTATTTTTGATTAGATATGCCATTTTTCAAGGAAGGCGATTCTCCTTGGGAGATGCTACGCGATCGCCTGCTGCTTTGCTGATTTTTGGGAGAATTACAATTGGAGAAATGTGGGTTTACCTCGGACTATTAGAGGTAGCCGCCATGAGAATCTATTGGCGGGAGACAGCCGTAGGACAATGGTTAGCTGGCCCCTTAGTACCTTGGAATGGTGCGATCGCCTGCGTAGTTGCCTATTTTTTATATATCTTACCTTGGGAGAATTGGGGTTGGTCTAAAAGACCGTGGCAACAAGCCGCATTTATTGTCCCACTAATAATTTTATGGGAAACCAGACTGCAAGCTTACCCTGTTACCTTGTTACTAGCAGCAGGATTCTATATCTTCCTAGCCAAGGTGGGTGAAAACATACGTTTTACTTATGTCAGTGCTGCATTAATTGACTGGGCATTATTTCGTTGGTTTGATGACTTAGGACTAACTGATGCTTTGTGGTATGTGACACCAATTGGTTTATCACTGCTGTATGTTGCCCAAGTAGATCCTCTACTGAAACTCCCAGAATACAAAGCAGCTCGCCACAGTTTACGCCTGGTAAGTAGTGGTGTAATTTGTGGGTGGACAATTTTATTTCATCAAGACACACCCTTGATAGCGGGAATTTTCAGCCTCATCGCCATTTTTGCTGGATTAGCTTTGCGAATCCGAGCTTTTCTCTATGTTGGCACAGCCACTTTCATCATTACCAGTATTTATCAGTTAGTAATTTTTAGCTTGCGTTACCCCTTTTTAAAGTGGGTTGTTGGCTTGCTAGTTGGTATTATGTTGATTTCCATTGCAGCCAACTTTGAAACTCGTCGCACTCAACTAAATTCCCTACTTCGCAATACTAGTAATGAATTTCAAGAATGGGAATGAGTAAATTGGTTGAGGGGTGTTGCTGAGTGGAAAGATGAATTTAGATCACGCAGAGGCGCAGAGTCTCAGAAAGTAAGAGTTTAGATGATTTTTGGCGTGTTTTAATACAAAGATTTAACCCATTGCCACTCCTGCGTCAAACCTTCCCTTAAAGAAACTTGCGGCTGATATCCCAAAATTTGTCGCGCCTTAGATACATCAGCTGCTGTGTGACGTGCATCTCCCATCGCTTTTTCGATGTGGTTTCTTTTAATTGGTTTGCCAACGATTTTTTCCATAGTGTTGAGAACTTCTGCCAAAACTACCCTACTCCCGCCACCAATATTGAAGATTTCGCCTACTGCTTGGGGTATGGTGGCGGCGGCTAAATTGGCCGCGATGACATCACTGACAAACGTAAAGTCCCGTGTTTGCTGTCCGTCGCCGTAAATGGGAATTGCTTCATCCTGCAAAATAGATTTAAAAAATTTATGAAATGCCATATCTGGGCGCTGTCTAGGCCCATAAACTGTGAAATAGCGTAATGCCACAATAGGTACTCCAAAGTTATTGTGATAAAGTCCACACAACCGCTCAGCTGCTAACTTTGTAATGCCATAGGGAGAAACTGGTTGAGGAGAAATTCCCTCATGGGTAGGTAATGTTTCTGCATCACCGTATACACTAGATGTTGAGGCAAATACTATTCTTTTCAAGTGTTGGGCATCTTTTGCTGCTTCCAGTAAAACTTGGGTAGCATTAATATTGCGTTCAGTGTAAGTACGGAAACCATGACCCCAACTCGCCCTGACTCCAGCTTGTGCGGCCTGATGGTAAACAACATCAACATCTTGAAGCAGCACCTGCCAGTCTAAAAACTGAATATCTCCTTCAATTAAGGTAAACTTAGGCGAACCGTACAAGTGTGCAATGCTCTTGTGCTTTAACATAGGGTCGTAGTAATCGTTAAATTCATCAATACCCACCACTTCTTCCCCTTGTTGCAGCAGCGCTTCCACAAGATGAGAACCAATAAAGCCTGCTGCTCCAGTAACAATAGTTTTAGCCATGTCCCTTATTTTATTGATATGTTTTTTAACGTAATATTTACAGGTTAATACTTACAATGATTAAACGTCATTAGTTGCCAAGCATTTTTAAATCAATTATTTTAACATTAAAAAATTAATTAAAAATACTTAAAATCTGGATCAATTTTAGAAAAATAACCGTAATTTTATTGTTGTTAAATAATAGACATTACACTGTAAATGTACTAACTTACTAAGTATAGCAATCCTAAATTATTCATGAGAGATAAAAACCCTCGTTTTTTTGAAAAACTGGAGTCGTGAAGCCTCTTGATATTCACAAATCAAACTGGAAAAAATAGAATAAATGTAACTCAGCACTCTTCAGGGGACTTGCATAAGCATCAGAATTGGTGGAAAAATTGATTCGCGAGTAGCCATAAGGTATTCTCGTTTCGCAAGGGACGCACGAGGAAATAAGTGAAAGTTTTAGTTGTAGGGAATGGCGGGCGTGAACACGCTCTAGCATGGAAATTATTGCAATCCAAGCAAATTGAGCAAGTTGTCTGTGTGCCAGGAAACGGCGGTACGGCAAGCATGGCAGGTTGCCAGAACTTGTCTCTACCAGGAGATGACTTTGAGGGTATGAGCAGTTACGCTCTGGAAAATGAAATTTCTTTAGTGGTAATTGGGCCAGAAGTGCCCCTAGCTCAGGGCATTACAGACTATCTCCAAAGTCAAGGATTGATGGTATTTGGGCCTGTAAGGGCAGGAGCGCAGATTGAAGCGAGTAAGGCTTGGGCAAAGGCATTAATGCAGTCAGCAGGAATTCCAACAGCCAAGGCTGCGGTATTTACAGAAGCAGCCGCCGCCAAATCTTATGTGAATGCACAGGGAGTGCCCATAGTGGTAAAAGCTGATGGCTTGGCAGCAGGTAAGGGTGTCATAGTTGCCCAAACACTGGAACAGGCAGAGATGGCGATAGATACCATTTTCCAGGGACAGTTTGGTGGTGCGGGAAATTTTGTGGTTGTGGAAGAATGTTTAATTGGGCAAGAAGTTTCGGTTTTGGCCTTGACTGATGGGTTAACGATTCGGCCTTTGTTACCAGCTCAAGATCATAAGCGGATTGGTGAAGGGGACACAGGCGAAAATACTGGTGGGATGGGAGCCTATGCACCAGCAACCATTGCCACCCCAGAGTTAATGGCACGCGTTCAAACAGAAGTTTTAGAAAGAGCGATCGCCTCTTTAAGATCCAGAGGCATTGACTACCGAGGTGTGCTGTATGCTGGATTGATGATTACACCCGATGGCGACTTCCAGGTTTTAGAATTTAACTGTCGCTTCGGTGATCCCGAAACCCAGGTAATTTTGCCCCTGTTGGCAACACCCCTAGAAGATTTAATGTTAGCCTGTGTACAGCAGCGTTTAGGGGAAATGCCACCCATCACTTGGAAACAGGGAGTTGCTGCCACTGTGGTCGCTGCTTCAGGTGGTTATCCTGGAGAGTACGCAAAAGGTAAAGTCATTACTGGGATTAAAGAAGCAGAGACAACAGGAGTCACTGTATTTCATGCAGGCACAAAATTAAATCCGCAACAACAAATAGTTACAGATGGGGGACGGGTGTTAAATGTAACGGGCATCGGCGAAAATTTTGAGCAAGCGATCGCCCAAGCATACGCTGGTATCAAAGCAATTGAGTTTGAGGGGATGTATTACCGAAGAGATATCGGTCATCGCGTGCTGCATTAGGAGTAACATCGAGCGATCGCATTTTTTGATGGACATGATGCGATCGCAAAATTCCCGATCAGAATGCGCCATAATGAGGGGTAGCTCGATTAACATTCACCCTTGCTTCATGCAATTCGAGTGGGACGCAGCGAAGAATCAAGAAAACATTCGCAAACATCAAATTGACTTCGCAGATGTTGCACAAATGTTTGAAAGTCCTATGCTAATTGAGCCTGATAACCGTATTGATTACGGCGAGGATTGCTGGATTGGAATCGGTTTCTTGAGAAATGGTGTAGCGGTTGTTGTCTGGACAGAAAGACAAAGTGATGTCATCCGAATTATTTCAGCACGTAGGGCAAACAGATATGAGCGTAAACAATTCGAGCAATATCTCACGTACTAATTGGAAAGCATTGGCGGCAATGACTGATGAGGAAATTGATTATTCTGATATCCCGCCTCTGACTGAGGAGTTTTTTGAAAAAGCTACTTTACGAGTTCCAGCAGACCAAGCCCGCAACTTAATTCAGCTTGATCCAGATATCATTGAGTGGTTTCAGTCTCAAAGTGCAGAGTACAAAGTTTTGATTAACTCAGTTTTGCGCCGTTACATTGAGAATAGCGATGATCGGCAAGGGGGCTAAGAAATTCCTGCAAGCGATCGCCTAAAATTTGTTTGCTGCCTTTGACCTCATATTGTATGGAGCAAAAACCCTCCTCTGTCGATTAACATGTTTGCCAAATTAACTGTTAATTTTTTAGTTGTTGGGGTTAAATAACCAAAACTACTAACAACTTTGTTTAAGATGCTGGCTCTTTTAAAAACAATCCGAGAAGCGTTCGCCAATGGCGTGTCGAAGACACTCGCCAATTGGTGGTCTGATTTCACCCTCCAGACCAAACTTTTGGCTGTTGCCACTTTGGTGGTTTCTTTAGTGATGAGTGGTCTAACCTTCTGGGCTGTAAATACAATTCAGCAGGATGCCCGGATGAATGATACCCGTTTCGGTCGTGACCTGGGATTGCTACTTGCTGCCAATGTTGCCCCCTTAATTGCTGACCACAATCTCACCGAGGTTGCCCAATTTTCTCAACGCTTTTATAGCAGCACCTCTAGTGTGCGTTACATGCTCTACGCTGATGAGACGGGGAAAATCTTTTTCGGGATTCCTTTTTGGGAACCAGAGGTAGAAAACTCTCTGACCATTGAGCGACGAATACAATTACCAGAAGATTACACTAGTGATGTGGAAAAGCCGATGGTACGGCAACACATGACCCCAGACGGGGCAGTCACTGATGTATTTATTCCCCTAATTGTCGATCAAAAATACCAGGGTGTATTAGCGATCGGCATCAACCCCAACCAAACCGCAGTCATTTCTACTAATTTCACCCGTGATGTTACCATTGCTGTTTTTATCACGATTTGGGTCATGGTGATTTTGGCAGGAGTGATTAACGCTTTAACCATTACTAAGCCGATTAAAGAACTGCTGGTGGGAGTTAAACAAATTGCGGCAGGAAATTTTAAGCAGCGCATTGACTTACCTCTGGGAGGCGAACTAGGAGAGGTAATTCTCAGTTTTAATGAAATGGCAGAACGCTTAGAGCGCTATGAAGAGCAGAATATTGAAGAATTAACCGCAGAAAAAGCCAAACTAGAAACACTGGTTTCCACGATCGCTGATGGTGCTGTCCTGATTGATAACAGTATGCAGGTGATTTTAGTTAACCCCACAGCGCGGCGGATTTTTGGCTGGGAAGGAGTCGAAGTCGAAGGTACCAATGTTTTACATAATTTGCCGCCGGCGGTGCAAATGGAAATCACCCGTCCTTTGTACGAAATGGCTGCAGGCGAATGTGAAAGTGCCGAGTTCCGAATTCATCTCAACCAACCTACCAAACGCACCATCCGCATTCTCTTGACTACGGTACTCAACCTGCAACGGGAAAGCATCAAAGGTATTGCCATTACTGTGCAGGATATCACCCGCGAGGTGGAACTGAATGAGGCAAAAAGCCAATTTATCAGCAACGTATCTCACGAACTACGCACGCCTTTATTTAATATCAAATCCTTTATTGAAACTTTGCATGAGTATGGCGAAGACTTGAGTGTAGAACAACGGCAAGATTTTCTGCAAACAGTCAATAATGAAACTGATAGACTTACCCGTCTAGTAAATGATGTTTTGGATTTGTCCAAACTCGAATCTGGTCGCAGCTACAACTTTGGTGGGGTAGATTTAGCGCAAGCCATTGAGCAAACTCTGCGTACTTACCAACTCAATGCTAAGGATAAAGGCATTGAAATCATTCAAGAAGTTGCCCCCAAGTTGCCGCTAGTCGTGGGTAATTATGATTTGTTATTGCAAGTATTAGCTAATTTGGTGGGTAATTCCCTGAAATTTACTCCCACGGGTGGTAAAGTAGTCATCCGTGCTTACCAATTAAATCTCCAGCATAATTCTTCTTCTGGAACGCTGCTTAGTGAAACGCTAGGCGATCGCGAACATCATCAATCTTCTCATGTGCGAGTGGAAATTTCCGATACTGGCATAGGTATCGCCCCAGAAGACCAACAGGCAATTTTTGACCGCTTTTTCCGCGTAGAAAACCGAGTTCACACCTTAGAGGGTACTGGCTTGGGTTTATCGATTGTCAGAAATATTATGGAGAGGCATCACAGTAAAATGCATCTGGTAAGTGAAGTTGGTGTGGGTACCACTTTTTGGTTCGACTTAGCCGTATTTGAAGAAGGAGCGCCAAAGATGATTGAGCTTACAGATGCCACAACCCAAATCTCCACACTATGAAGAGTGCTGAGTTAGAAAATTGCCCACAAGGGGTGGAGCTTGTCCAAGTACTTGAGTGCCAACGCACTATTTACAAAATAAGGAAGAAGTTAGGAGGAAGAAGGAAGAAGGAATAACAAAAACTTTAGTTGTGGGTTTAGAGCCGCACTTTAAAAAAAGATGTTTTTTGCGCTGCGCAGCACAAAAAAACGGCGTCGGAGTTTCAATCCCACTTTTTAAAATGTGGGTCTCTTCTTCCCTCTTCCCTCTTCCTTCGTGAATTCACTCAGCACTCAGCACTGAGTAAGGTCAAGTAGTTGACAAAGCTATGAGCAAACAGACAACTAATAAACCCAGTAGCAGCAGCAAAGATTGATTGCGTTTTACCCATCTGTTCACAGATGCACCAAAGCTGCTGGCGTAGCGCTGTTCCTGCAATCGTAACTTGCTCTCTTCAAGATTTTCATACAAAGTACAATCTTTGGCGTAAGGACGTTGGGGAAAATTACAGGTGTTGTCGGCGTGGTATGTGCAGCTATCACACAGATACTCGTCCCCAGTAGCACGGTGCAAGGGAATACCTGGATGACCGTAAGCTTTGAGAATTGTACGGCAATAGGGACAAGCAATAGCCTGACTATCAACGAGTTGATGGCAATGGGGACAAGTTACAGTGGCCACAACCTAAGCACAAATAGGTAAACATCTCGATTCTAGCTATTTATATTGAGATGCGATCGCTGATGAGGATGTTGTCATATCACAGTAACATCCTCAAAGCAGCTAAATCACAACGCCAAAAATATTAACGTCTTGAGCGACGAGGTATGCGTGGGTGTGATGTGGTAGTCGGTGGAGAACTGAGGTTCAAGAAATTAATCAGTTTGAGGGTACGCCGTTGGATTTTCCAATGCCCATCTTGTTTGATAACTTCATCTTCATAAGTGCCATTAGCAACATCAATACTGGTTTCTGAACGTTTATGAGTTGCATGGAGATAAGAGGACATTGTTGCTTGGTTAGCTTGAACTGAGATGTTGATCGTACCAATCAAGTGTTGAGTAGCCTCATATCCATTACCTTGGAATACTGAATAAACAAAATCCGCCCAAGCATCTGTCCCAGTCCGGCTTTCACTTGCTCCATCAGGAAAAACTGCTGTGATCACTGCATCTGGAGTAAAACAATCTCGATAAATATTCTTTCCTTCTAGGATATTTCCTCTACCAATAGCATCAGTTCCTAGCGCGTAACAGGTTGTTAATTTTTGAATTTCTAATTCTGCGTTAGGTTGAGTTGCACTTGCTAGCTCAAACTTACCGCCAATCAGCAAAACAAAAGTACTTGCAAGGACAATTAAAGTTACACGATGCAACAAAAATGAGATCAGCTTTGAAACTGTTCGCCTGTTTTCTCTTCTCGTTTCCATTAAATAAGTTCCTGATTGTTACTATGTTCGCATCTTGCACAGGTTCGTTAGCTGAAGTTTTGTCAGGCAGTTTAAGCGTATTTCAATAAACTTAAGCCATAACATATTAAACTAAAGTTAACTTTAAATTAATTCAGGATTTAAATTTTCAATGAAAAATATAACGAGTGCAAGATTTGCGTGTTTAATTATTTATAACAATTAAAAAAGTATTTTGTAACTGTTAATTGTCAGCTATTTGATATTAACATAAATAGTTTATCAAACTCTTAATATAGCTAGTTGATAGCGAAATAACACTGATAAGCTAGATAAATTGTTAGAACATGAATTCACTCCAACCCTACGAAAAATTACTTTTACTCTACAAAAACTTTATGAAAACTTAATACTCATAGTATTATTTTTATTAAACATAAACGCTCAAGCAATAATTTTTTATGCACTACAATCTAAAAATTTACTTGATAAATCAACCCTTAGCTCGAAGATTCGTTAACAAAAACAGGAATGGAAATGATAAATTCTGTTCCTTGTCCTAAAACTGACTCACAAATTAAGCTACCGTTGTGTTTTTCTTCTACAATTTTTTGACTGATAGATAATCCTAATCCTGTACCTTTGCCGACATCTTTAGTAGTAAATAAGTTATCAAAAATACGGGATTTCACTGCTTCTGTCATTCCTGTACCGTTGTCTTTTATCTTAATTTCTATACTTTGATTATCTTCCGATAGTTGAGTTTTAATTGTGATAACTTGAGGCGGTTTAGCTTGATTTTCTATATAAGTAGAACCAATAATCAATTCTTCTAAAGCATCAATAGCATTGGAAAAAATATTCATAAATACCTGATTTAATTGTCCCAAATAACATTTGACTAATGGAATCTCTCCGTAGTCTTTAATAATTTGAATAGCCGGACGATGATGATTGGCTTTGAGGCGATGTTGTAAAATTAATAAAGTGCTATCAATCCCTTCGTGGATATTGGCTGATACTTTATAATCTTTATCAGCGCGGGAAAAAGTACGGAGAGAGGTACTAATGTTACGGATGCGTTGTGTACCAACTTTCATACCATCAATGATTTTAGGTAAATCTTCTAGGAGGTAATCTATATCTTTTTCTGCGGCTTTTTCCGCAATTTCCGTACCAGGATTAGGAAATTTTGCTTGGTAAAGTTGCAGATAATCTACTAAATCAGTAACAGCGTCTTTGGCTTGAACAATACTACCTGAAATAAAAGCTACAGGATTATTGATTTCATGCGCTATTCCTGCAACCAAATTTCCTAGAGAAGACATTTTTTCACTTTGGATAAGTTGCAATTGTGCTTCTTGTAAATCTTTGATAGACTGCTCTAATTGTCTTGCTTTATCTTGCTCTCTCGCATACAAGCAGGCATTTTCTATAGCAATAGCCATTTGAGAAACTAAAACTTTTAATACTTCTACTCTTTCAGGAATAAAAGCACCTGCTGTCAACTGATTTTCTAAGTAAATAATCCCTGTAAGCTGTGATTGATAAATAATTGGCAAACAAAATATTGATTTTGATTGATATTTTTGGATATAGATGTCAATATTAAAAGGTTCAGTAAGCATCGCATCGTTTAGAACCAGATGTTTCTGAGTTCTGAAAACATAATTCACAACAGAAATAGGTAAATTTTCATAGTCTTCTAGAGGAATAGATTGTAAATTTTTTACTATATCATTAGCATTATCACCAGAGGCTTCTATATATAGTTGATTATCTTTAAGTAACAGTAATTCTGCTTTTTGGGCAGCAGCATTTTCTAGTACAATTTTAATTAACTTACTCAATAAATTTTCTAAAATTATTTCATTAGTAATCGCTTGGGAAAATTTAATAAATGTATTAAAATCTAATACATCACTCAAACCGTTACTAGTAGTAGTTCTAGTAGCAATGTGAGTCACATCTAGTTTTAATGGAGAAGTCTCTGTAGTACTAGTTTGTTCTACTAAAAAAGAATACTTTGATTCTAAATATTTAACTTTAGCGATCGCACCCCATCGGATATAGGTATAATAGGCTTTAGTTATATAAGTTTGATGAATTAATTCTTTATTTAAAGCTTTATAAAAATTTCCTGCTAACTCATAAGCTAAGGCTTCTTCTTGGAGATAACCATTTTCTTGAGCTTTGGCAATGGCATTTTCATAGTATTCCATTGCTTCTAGCTTTTGACCCAAAGCTTGATATTTTTCTGCCTCTACTAAATAAAATTTATGTAAGTGATTCATCGGGGCATGTGTAGCCCAGAGTTCCATTTTTTGCTGGTTAGCTTGTACTTTTTGCAAAATTGATTTTTGTTCAGATTCTTGAGCAGTAGGATAGATTGCCAATTGGACTAAAGAATCATAGAAATAAAACAGAGGAACAACAAATAGCCCTGTTACTCCACCTAAAGACTTTTCTGCTATTGCAGCATTTTCTAAGGCTTGAATATACTCTCCAAACATATAAGAGAGCATTAACTTATTAACAAATAGATGATTAATTGTATAGAGGTCATTAAATTGTTGATGAATTGGTAGCATACTTTTCTCATCGTACGCTTCTCCCATTAAACACCAAATATTTTCTGGACTTATTTTTAAATTGATAACTGTTTGTAAATATATTTGGTTCCAAGTTAAAGCAACTTGTTGCTTAATCTTTTTTAGCGATTCACAGTAAGCTATTAGCTCTTTCTCTAAACTCCAAAGTTCTTTACCAAGCCAAAATGAATGATAAGGATAAATGTATCCACAATAACCAGTATACTCTAAATCTCCGGTTTCCAAACCACTAGCATAACCATTCTTGGATGTTAAAAATGTCTCTCTAATATGCTCTTTCCAATGAAGCACATGGGCACTAATAACTGTGAGAATCTTCGCTTTAAGTTCTGTGGCATTAAATTGTGATACCAAACTAAAAGCTAATTTACCAAATTCATAGCCAGAATCAATTTGTCCTTGAACTCCGCAAAGAATTAATCCATAAAGACTGTAACCATAAGCAGACACTGCTGTATTGCCATATTTTAAGGATAAAGTGACCATTTCACAAGCAATAATTGGCATCATTGCTGGAGCAGTTTGAAAAGCTGCGGGAAGAACTCCCATTAGGATTTTCATTGCCGCTATCTTGTTAGGATCAGTCATTAATGGTAGGTTAATTAAATCTGCAATTACCTTATTTTGCAAATGAGTAGTAATATCATCCATCCCTTGCTGAATATCAGATGGTGTTGGTTGCTCTGGAAAATTTATCCCTAATAGTTGTAGTATTGATACTGCTGTTTGAATAGCTGCTAATTGTTTACTTTGAACTATAGCAGCAATAATTTTTACTTCATAGACTTTAACTTTATCTAATAAAGTTTTGGCTTCTTGCAATACCACCTCAGCCCATTGCTGCATCTGCTCAAAATTACCACTGAGATACGCTACTTCTGTAGCTCCTTCATATAAACCTATAGTTAAGTTATATTCGGTGTACCAAGCATCTTTACTTAAAAGCTTTATCCCAGTTTCCAAGTATTTTAAAGCAACTTCATAAGCTGTTGAAGCTTTTGCTTTGCGTCCTGCAATTAAATTTAGTCGAGCTAATTCAGTTTTTTTAGGTTGCTCAACTAGGGAAATAATCCCGACATTTAACTGATTAACAATATCAAAAATATTGGTTTCTATTTCATCTTCGGGTGTATTTTGCAGGAGCAATTGACCGATTTTTAGATGAGTAAACTTCTTCTGTTCTTCTGGAATCAACGAATAAGCTGCTTGTTGCACTCTGTCATGCAAAAACTTATAACCTACCCGCGAAATATCAAAATTAAAATTAATTGCTTCTTCTTGATTAAATGCTAAAGGAATGCGGTAAGCTTCACTTAAAGGTAGAATTAAGCCAGCTTGCAAAGCCGAATGTAAGTCATTTGCTGTCAAAGAAGGTGATTTTTCATGGATTATTGATAAAACATCCAGACTAAAACTATCACCAACACAAGCTGCTAATTTCAAAACCTTTTGAGCAACTATTGGTAGCTTTTCAACTCGACTTGCAACTAATTCAACAACGTTTTTATCGATAATACCAATGGCTTGAATTTCTTCTAGGTTCCATTGCCATTTAGTAGCCTTAAAGTCAAATTTTAAAAGATTTTCTTGATAAAGTGCTTGAAGAAGTTGTGTAATAAAAAATGGATTACCGCCTGTTTTATTATAAATTAGTTCGGCTAATTCAATAATTTTTTTAGGAAATTCTATAATATTTTCTGTAACAGAGTAGATTGCTTGTAGAGTTTCACCAATTAACTGAGTTACATTCTCTAAATCTAAAGATTGCAACACAATATTATTAACGATCGCACCAGTATTTTTAATTTCTTCTACTGTTTGAATTAAAGGATGTGCTGAATTAACTTCATTATCTCGATATGCTCCTATTAATAACAGATGTTTGCTTTCAACATCAGTCATGAGCATTTGTATTAAATTTAATGTGGCTGAGTCTGCCCATTGCAAGTCATCTAAAAATATAACTAGGGGATGCTCTTTTTGCGTAAAAATTTTAATAAATTCTTCAAAAACACGATGAAAGCGATTTTGTGATTCTGTTGCTCCAATTTGGGGAACTTCGGGCTGTTGACCAAAAATTAATTCAACTTCAGGAATCACATCAATAATAACTTTGCCATTTGTGCCTACGGCTGCTAGAATCTTATCACGCCATGCTGCTATTTTTTCATTTTTTTCTGTTAATAAATACCGCATTAAGGAAGAAAAAGCTTGAATTAATGGAGCATAGGGAATATTTCTTTTTAATTGGTCAAATTTACCAGAAATAAAATAACCTTGTTGGCGAGTGATTGGTTTATTAATTTCATTGACTAAAGCCGATTTACCAATGCCAGAATAACCAGAAACTAGCATCATTTCACTAGTTCCTGATGTCACATTTTCAAATGCAGCTAACAGTTCCTTGACTTGTTGTTCTCGTCCGTATAATTTTTGTGGTATTAATAACTGGCTTAAAACATCTAAAAGTCCCGGAACAAAGCTGGTAATTTCGCTCTGAGTTTCTAACTGATGAAGACACAATTCTAAATCTGCTAATAATCCTGTAGCACTTTGATATCTGTCTTCAGCATTTTTAGACATCAGTTTCATCACAATAGATGAAACATTGGTAGGAATTTGGGGATTTAATAACTGTGGGTTTACTGGTTGCACAGCTATATGATTGTAAATTACCTCTAGAGGGTCTTCGCTAAAAAATGGGATTTTATCAGTAAGCATTTCATATAAAGTCACACCCAGAGAATAAAAATCACTCCGATAATCAAGAATACGATTCATTCTCCCGGTTTGTTCAGGAGACATATAGGCAAGTGTACCTTCAACGCAGTTGGGGTTAGTAAATTGATGATTTTCTTTATTCAGACGGGAAGCTATCCCAAAGTCAGTTAGTTTAACAATACCTGTTTGCAAATTCATAATGATATTGCTGGGTTTAATATCTTTATGGATAATCTGATTTTTATGTAAATAATCTAAAGCTCTAGTTATTTGAATAGCAGTTTTTAAATAATTAATTAAATCTAACTTTTCTATTTTTATAAGTTGTGCTAAAGACTGACCACCAAAGTCTTCTAGTAACAGTCCTACACGATGATCAAAAGTTTCTAAGCTGATGGCTTTCACTATGTTGGGATGATCTAACTCTTGTTGAATTTGATACTCATGTTTCAGGCGAGTAAAGGCTTCAAGAGTGGGGTATTCATTTTTCAGAACTTTCAGAATAACTGGCTGTTTAGTATTGGGAATTTGTGTTTGATAGATAATAGTTTGGATGCCTTCATGGAGAGTGGAGTTAATTTGGTATCCAGTAAGATTGAGCATTTGCTTTTTAAATATATAGCTATAAAAACCCCTCTTTCATTGCCAAAAAGGGATTGTAGTTTAATTATTCCCATTAAACTGGAGATTCTGAACATTTCATAGCGATCGCGGCTACACAGACATGAAGCGCAGCTTCTTCCCGAAGGGAAGGCCACCTCCGTGGGTTTGAAATACCTAATTTTTGGTTAGTCCGCACAGGCGGATTTAGTTTGTGTAGTAGCGTACAGCCTGCGGTATTCTTGGGCTGCTATTGTATTCGCCCAAAACTTTTCAAACATGCTCTCAGATATGAGGAAATTTCCGCACTTGATACTCTGCTGATTCGACGATGGGATAGGATTCTCCCATCGCTTGAGTAAATTTAGCTTCAATAGCCTGTAAGTCTTCTAAGGGTATGGCTTTCCACTGTTCCCGTGTTGCCCAACGAACAATTAAAATCAGTTCTGTAGAGTCTTTGGGGTTAATCCAAACTTCTTTACCCAAAAATCCTGGATACTTAGCCAGGGCTGTTGTCCAAATTTCTGCATCCTGCTGGATATAATATTCTCGCTGTTCTGGAGCTACCTTAAACTTCAGCAGTTCTATGACCACACTCTTGCTTCCTTCTCTGTGTTTACGTGTCTACGAATTTGCCAAAATAGAGCTGTAGGCTAAGATAACCACTTTTCCAGCATAGCTTGATTGCATACACTCAAGAGCAAGAGTCAGCTAGTGGGAAACAATTAAAGAGGAAGGGAGTATGGATAGTAACAACTGGTTGCAACAGCTAATGATGCTTGGTATTGGTACAACGTCTTTGGTAGCAGAAAAAATGCGCCAAGTCAGTGAGGAATTGGTCAAGGACGGTAAACTCAATCCTGAGCAAGCTAAGGCAGTAATGGATGATGTTGTACAACAGTTAAAGTCCGAACAGGGAAACTGGGAAGAGCAAATGCAACGACAAATGCGAAATATGATGCAGGATTTAGGCGTTGCTCGTCAGTCTGAAGTGGATGAATTACGGGGTAGAATTGACCGTTTAGAGCGTCAAGTGCGCGATTTGGAGAATAAGCTGTGGCGTTAAATTGTCCTTTCTGATTTAAACTAATTGTGTTCTGTTGGTAATGATTGTGATTAGAGGCTAGGGACTAGATTCTTACTCAGCACTCAGCACGGGCTATAAGCGCAGCCATGCCCGCAGGGCTTTATGCCCCGCGCTCTACGCGCAGCCATGCCCGCAGGGCTTTACAGCACTCAGCACTTTCTTAGGGAGAACTGATTTTGAAATCAATTTTACTCAGCGTGAGTTTCATGCTGGTATGTGTTGTAGTTTTGGTATTAGCACAAGTTGGTAGTAAACAAGACTCTGCTATTGCTGCTAATTTCACTTCTACTACACCATCACTCACTAGAATTACTGAAAAAAATATCTTAATTGCGAGCAATACTATGTCTGATGCCAATTTTGTAACTAACCCCTCTGGAGTAAATGTTGTAACTAACCCTTCTGGACTAAAATACGTGGAACTAGAAGAGGGGACTGGGGCGACTCCTGAACCAGGACAAACGGTTGTAGTTCACTACACCGGCACTTTAGAAGATGGGACTAAGTTTGATAGTTCACGCGATCGCAACCGTCCTTTTGAGTTTAAAATCGGCGTTGGACAGGTAATTCAAGGTTGGGACGAAGGACTTAGCACCATGAAAGTAGGCGGTCGTCGTCAGTTAATTATCCCCTCAGAGTTAGGTTATGGCTCTCGTGGGGCTGGTGGTGTAATTCCACCCAACGCTACTTTGCTGTTTGATGTAGAGTTGCTGGATATTAAGTAGGGACTAGGATTGGGGACTAATTTCAAACCCGACATTACCCAATATTTTAGGGTTGCTCTACGTTAACCTAACCTACTGTTTTGGGGGCTGGGGAAATTTTCTCCCCCATCCCCCTACTCACAAATCTCTCTCTCAATTTCACTCAAATTCGCGTTGTGCTGCAAATAATTACGCAACCAAGCGCAACCGCTCATCAGCAATTCATTTAAACTCTCCACAGGTAATAACCACGCTGTCAAGTAAGAGGATACGATAATATTGTCTGGACTGCCATTGCCATAAGTTAAAGTTTTACTGTCTGCGGTGAATTCTGTACTTCAGCTTGTTTTCTTTGCTTCTCTGCCTTTTTTGCTGCTGCTCTGTAATATACTCTTAGTTTTGGTATCACGAACAGAATAAAGCCTAATATAGCTGCAACTCCTGCGACTTTATCAGGACTTACGCAAAATCATGAAAAAATGAACCACAGAGGGCGCAGAGGACACGGAGAAATAAGAGTTTCAGAGAGTTCTTGCGTAAGTCCTAAATATAATACTGTCGGTCTTCAGGTTTGCTTATTACCAGTGTCTTGCTGGGGTTGCAAGCCTGAGAAAACTTCTTTAAATTCAGTTGCATAACAATTTAGCCGAAAACAGCCTAATATTAATGCTGATTTCAGTGATTATACAGTCAAACACGTTTTTGTCGAAAGAAACACAGATCCCCGACTTCTTAAAGAAGTCGGGGATCTTGCATGGCGGGTTTTATGTTGAATTACGAAAAATTACCTGGTCTGGCTAAGTTTTTAAACTTTGTAAATTGCGGGTCGAATAAGAGTTTAACAGTGCCTGTCGGGCCATTACGATGTTTAGCGACGATCGCCTCGGCAATTCCGCGATCGGGACTATCGCTGTTATAGTAATCATCGCGGTATAACATGATGACTAAATCCGCGTCTTGCTCGATACTTCCACTTTCTCTTAAATCTGACAACATCGGGCGCTTATTGGTACGCGCTTCTACTCCTCGACTCAACTGAGATAGGGCAATCACTGGTACAGATAATTCACGAGCTAAACCTTTAAGAGAACGGGTAATCCTCGATAATTCTTGGACGCGATTATCACCTGCACCTTCCATTAATTGCAGATAATCTATCACTACTAATCCTAGTTCCATGCCTTGTTCTGCTTGCAGTCGCCTGGACTGACTCCGCATTTGAGTAACGGTAATATTCGGTGTGTCGTCAATAAATATGGGCATTTCCGAAAGCATCCCAATAGCGCGACTTAAAGGTTCCCATTGGGTTTGACTGATACGCCCACTGCGGAGATAACCTGATTCAATTCCGGCTTCGCTAGCTAATAGCCTCTGTACTAGCTGTTCTTTGGACATTTCTAAACTAAAAACAGCAACTGGTAATTTATAACCTGCGGCGATATTGTGAGCGAGATTGAGGCAAAATGCTGTTTTTCCCATTGATGGCCTGCCGGCGATAATAATCAAATCAGAACGCTGAAAGCCACTGGTCATGGAATCTAAATCATAGAAGCCGCAAGGAATCCCAGGTAGGGCAATGCCTTGATGACGAGTTTCAATATCTTGGAAGGTATTAATTAGGGTATCAGAAATGTGAATTAGACCTGATTGGGGACGTTCTTGAGTAACGCCGAAAACTTGCTGTTCTGCTTTGTCTAAAACTGTTGGTAATTCTGTTTCTGTCTCGTAACCCAAATGCACAATTTCGTTGCCAGCTTTAATTAATCGCCGCCGCAGGTATTTTTCCACGACCAACCCTGCTAAAGCATCGATGTTAACGGCTGAAACTGTACGGTCTACGAGAGTGGCTAATTTATTTCTACCACCAATGCGGGCGAGGATATCGTTATCAGCTAGCCAACTTGTGACTGAGAGTAAGTCTGTGGGTTTACCTTGAGCATGGAGGCGCAGCGCTGCTTGATAGATATCTTTGTGAGCGCTGATATAAAATGCTTCAGGAATCAGGCGATCGCTAACTCGACCAATTGCTTCTGGATCTAGTAAAATTCCCCCCAAAATCGCTTCTTCTGCCTCAATGTTTTGGGGTGGCAGGCGATCGCTACCATCGCCTTGAAAACTCAGTTCTTCAGCCATAAACGATTTTAGTTGCGAGATTTTGGATTTGAGCTTGGGGGTTCACTATTACCCTTATAGTCCAAAATCTCGGGGAGAATGCTGTAGAGGCAATTTTATTCACAACATATTCTTGTCACCTACCCAACAAACTGTTAAGTGTTGAGTAGGGGAAAAGCATTGACGGTACTTGATCAAGAAAATTCTTGTTCTTTCTTCTGACTCAGCACTCAGAAAGGAAGCACTCCTAAAATTTAGCTGGCTACAACTTCAATATTGATTTGGGCTGTAACATCGGAATGCAGCTTAATTTCAGCTTTGTAAGTACCCAGATGGTTAATATCGGGAATGGTAATTCCCCGCCGATCAATTTCTTGGCTGGTAGCTGCTTGAATTGCCTCTGCCACATCTTGGGTGGTGACTGTACCGAAAATTGCTTCGTTTTCACCCAGTTGTTTGGCAATTTGCAAGCTGCCAATTTTTTCCAAAGCGGCTTTTTGTTCTAGCGCTTGTTGACGGAGTTCTAACTGCCGTTGACGTTCTTGCTCACGGCGGCGTTCTACCTGCTTGAGAATACCGGGAGTGGCATGGGTTGCCAAATTCTGGGGAATTAGATAGTTACGAGCATAGCCGGGAGCTACATCTACTAAGTCGCCAGATTTACCCAACTTGCTAATATCTTGATTTAAAACTAACTGCACACGTTTCGCCATCGGTTTCGTTTTTCCTGTAAAATCTGATTAATTTGGGTTTCAGCAGGATAGCTCACATGAGTGTAGCTTTATCCCCAGCAGCTTTGCTTGTACCCCAAAGCTTACAGATCCTAGCGAATCGTAGGGTGCGATCGCAACTATTTGGTAATGAAAAAATCAAGTTGCGATGGCCAATGGCTGGAAATCGAATGGCACTAAGCTTCCTTAAACGCCTTTCTTGATTTTACGGACTTGATTTTTAACTTTATCTAAGGTTTCTTGCAACTGAGTTTTTTCGACTGGAGCAGGGATATTTGCCACAGGTAACGCTGGATTGAGATGACGATAGTGTTGCCAAATTTCCCAGTAGGGACAACCGGGTTGAATCCGAATACCCGCCCAGTGAAGATATTGTAGAGGTTGATTGACAGTAGGATCAAAAAGAATTTTGCCTTGAGTCTGAAAGTGGTGAGTCCCGCCCCAATTACCTGGTGCTTTACCCTCTCTACGCACTACATTGAAGCGGCGCGGAATGCGCTTGAGCAGCATATAATTAATAATCGGTTGGTCAGAAGTTTTTTCAGAAAAGTCAAAATACTCTGGATGAGCAGCACACTCAGCAAAAGTTTCATACAAATCATTTTCCGAAATTAAGTTTTTCTTTGACCCCCAAAATCCGCCATTGAAAATATCTTTGATTTCAGTTTCAGTAAATACTTTGTCTTCTAAAACTTTGGAACTAAAAACATTTCTAATTCCCCCTAAATGTTGATAATCACAACAAATAAAGTCGTTTGTAGCTAGGTAATTCAGGTTATCAATTATTTTTTCAAAGACAACAATATCGGTATCAATATACAAAAACTCATCAAACGGGCCAAACCAACAAGCCTGTTTCCGAAATTGATTAGGACGGGCGAAAAACTGACCCCCAAAGGTTTGATGTAAATTCTGAGAAAGTCGCTCAATAAATTCTAAATCTTCGTAGACTTGCACCCCATAATATTTATGGAGTGTATCTGCGATTTTGTGATAATTATCATCATAAGGAATCATGATAATTGGTGTATCTGCATCATGCAATCGGATACTATTAAGTAAGGCGATCGCATGGTCCATCACCTTGTCATTGGCAATAATGTAAAATCCCCGACTCATATTATCCACCTCAATTTGTTAATCCTAATTTTCTTAAAACTTTTGTAGCTAAACCTGAGTTAGCTTTTTGATTTTTCGGTTGAGTTGTGAACTGTGGTCGCTTATCTGGTTCATGCAGATAGCGATAATGCAAGAAAATATCCCTGTAGGGAAAGTCAATGTTTTCTCCCTCACATACTTGCCTAAATAATTGAGAAGATAAACCAATATAGTGAATATAAGTTAATCGTTGACCTTTGTCATATAAAATATTTTCTTGTGCTTCAAAATGTGTAGAAGTCACACAACAGCCTGTTCTTTCACTTTGAGATAGATGATGAGCAAAGTTATAGCTAGAAATACCTGAGCGCATAACCATGTAGTTAAGAATGGTTTGGTCAGGAGCCATATCATAGAGAATTTCTGCTTCGCCTTGGCGCAATTTATCTAGTAATAATTCTCGGTTTTGAGCATTAAAAATCCCTTTTTTAGAACCATAAAATCCAGAGCAAAATATTTCTGTTTGTAGTTGTTTTGCTGAAAATATCTCTGTCAATTTTGGCGAAGATGGATTATAAACATGAGACAAATCTGTGTACTGAAAGTCATACACTACCCAGTCATTATGATTTAGTTGTCTAAATACTTCTGTTAATGAACTCATTAATAAAGTATCAGCATCCATATAGACAAAGCGGTCAAAAGGCCCATCAAATGCACCATAACGTCTATGAGTACCAACTCGATGATATTTGTTACTTCCAAATTTCAACCAATGTGCTTGGGCGGTGGGGTGAACATCCCAAATATTGCAAACAAATTCATCCCATTGCTGCATTGACTCTTGATTATCGTAAATTTGCACATTGGGGCGATGAGCAATTTCCGCAGCAATTTGTGCTGTATTATCATCATAAGGATAGATACAAACAGGCATATCTTGCCCATAAATTGCTTCTATACTGTTAAGTAAAGCAACAAGTTGGTCATAAACTCGGTCGTTGGCAAGGGTACAAATACCATCCATATAAAAATCCCAAATTTAGCAAGAGAATTTAGCGACAAATTCTGATAACCAGTTAAGTAGATTTAATTGATGTAAAATAATTTGTCTAGCTTCGGCGATCGCATCTTTAGCAGCATACCAAGCATCAGGAGTAGCCGTCACTTCTTGGATGTAGGCAATACCTTTGGCATCTAAACTAGGCAACCGCAAAAAACTACCAGATGGTAGTAATTTATCGGCGGCTGGGCCACCATAGTAAATTGGTAAACACCATGCCAACAAAGCATCCCATAATTTCTCACTTACATACCAATTATTTTCGGCATAATTTTCAATTGCCAGATTGTAATAGTAAGGTGCCATACCATGCCATTTGTTACCTAATTCCCCTGATTTTGTGGCCCATGTAGGTAAATCACGCCCATACAAATCAAATTTAATGTCACTCGATTGTAAAGACTGTAAAAAGTCTAACCTCTGGCGATGGTTGGCTGTGCGACTAATTCCCGAAGTAATCCAACTACAAGGAGAAACTTTTTCAGGGGGTGGCATTTCATTTAATTCGCGAAACGAGTTGGTATGGTACCAAATCGCCGGCATGTAATCAGGTGTGGGGGCAAAATCATCAGGGCCGGAAGTATAACCGCAATACTTTTGTGCTTCTAGATAATTGCGTTTATTTCTTTCCACAACTTCAGTTAATGGTGGTTCGCGTAAAAGATAAATCACCCGCTCTTGGGGAACACCTTTAAGGATAGAATTAACATCAAATTCTGGTTTTTGTCGTTTTTGACTTAACTTTTCCCACCAGGATTGCTGCTGAGGAAGTTCTGGAAAGTCAAACTGATACATCAGCAAAAAGTCGGGTTTTGATGCTAATGCCTGCATTTGGATATTATCCCAAATGCCAAGCTGATTGGGGGTTTGTTGCCAAAGCCAATCGGCTCTTTTGTCCAAACCTCGATAGCTGCTAATCATGCCAACTGTTTTTCTATCCATCATGAGTTAATATTTATTATTTAATAATTTAGCTTAATTTATAAGTTGAGGACGGAGATTTTCATCAACGTAACTCAGGATTTTTGCTGCTCGATTCTCCCAAGAAAATTGCTTTACAAATTCGATATTATCTGCGTAACCTTCTATTTTTCTAGGACGATTTTCTAAAACATATTTCAAAGATGCGGCAAATTTAGTGGGGTTATCAGGTTCACACCAAGCGGCGATCGCCTGAGTATTTTTAAATTCCATTAACGAGGGAATTTCCGTCGCGACAATGGGATTTCCAGAAGCCAAATAATCAAATAACTTTAAGGGAGATGTAAAAGTTGCCGCTTTTCCAGAACAATGAGGATGAGCTAAAATATCGGCTGCTTGTAGTAAAGATGCTAATTGATCATGCAAAACGTAGCCTAAAAATATAATGTTGTCTACCTGTTTTTCTTTAGCTAATTGCTGATAATGTTCTACTTCTGTTGTCTTTCCGCCTGCACAGGCAAATTGCACATTTGGCATTTTGGCAGCAACATCAATGAGTACATCAATACCTTTAAATCGCTGTAACGCTCCTGCGTATACTACCAGATGCGATCGCCCATTTATCAGCAGCTTTTCGCGCCATTCTGCTGCTTTGTCTGGTTGTCTAGTCATAAACAAGCGATTATAACCATTATGTAGGGTAATCACTTTTTCCGATGGCATACCATTTTTGATCATGCTGTCGCGAATAGTATCTACGACTGTTACAGCAAGTTGTAATAATGAACTTCTAACGATTTCTGGCTCAAAGTGTTTATCTTCATGGTGATGATGTTCGTAAATTGCCGGAACACCATTTTTAATGGCAGCTTTTACTAAATTCCAGTTACGACTGTGAACAAGCTTTGTCGTGGGAAATATATGAAAGGGAAAATAATATTTGGCAAAGATAGTGTTGGAGTTAGTCAATTTGCTTGGAAAACGATCAATCGGCCAAGGCATTGGCAAAGGAGCCACTTTTAATTTATCTTGGAGATTGTAATATTTAACAAGTTCTTCAGGTATTTTTCTCGGTTGAAAAGGACGATATAAATTAGCTGGATTAATATAATTTAATTTTTTATCAGGATATACTAAAACTGCTGAATATCCTAAGTTTGCCGCACCATTTGCCGCATTTGTAGATTGAACTAAATGAGCTTCTGGCTTTGGTAATTCTTCTTGAACAAAGAAAATATAATGTTTCTTGAAACTCGGATTTTTCATATTACTTAATCTTAAGTTCCTGTATCAGATAACATATTCAATATCTGAGAGTAGTACCAATGATTACGTTCACGATTCTCATTAAGGCTTTCAGGGTAAGCCTTACAGTCTTTTAGATAATGCTGCCAATTATCAATTTTACAGGAAAACTTATTTTGATAACGAAACTCAAAAAAGGTTTTTTTGAATAGTGACAATTTGAATTTGTGCTGTAACCACTTTTGAATGGGAAAAATACCAGGAGTATGTTTCAGAGTCCAAAACTTGCTACTAAAGGGAAAAGATAAAACTTTTCTCCCCAGTAGCGTACCCCAGTATGCTCCATGATAAGAACTGGTTAATATTGTTTCACCTGCACCAAGAAAATCTAAAATTTCCTCAATATCTTGATTATTATTAGTCATTTGCGGAAAACTACCAATTTTTATCTGGAATTTTTTATGCGAAAAAACTACAAATTCATGTTTGATTTCTCGCTTTTTGTCAAATGCTGGGTGCATACAGCTAGCGCAAGGAACCCAATGAGAACTATAGTTAAAATCTCGAATACCAACTAAGTCAAAATTATGCAGATATTGAGAATAGTCAAAATCTTGTAATTTTTGTAGTGCAAAAGAATTGCCATAAATTTGCTGACCAATTCCCCAAGCAATTAACTTTGTATCTGCTTTAGAGGCAATAAGTTGAGAGAATGAATGTAAAAATGGAGAGTATAAAAGTCCACCTCCACCCACAATAATATGTTTACCTCTTATGTCATCAATGTTTATTGTGCGGATATCGGCTTGTTCCACAGTATATCCAGGAAAAGCAAAATATTTTGTGGGAGCGGAGAATAAATCTCCAATGTTTGTGGGGTCAATAACATGGTAATTAATAATTGATTTCATTAGTCCAGGGATATTTAACCCAAAAATAGTGTTGGTTTTTGTCAGGCTGTCCTATCATTTTGAATCATATATTTTTTACCCCAAATTTCTGGTAAATTAACAAGTCGGTATTTCTACCTTGGATTCAAAGTAGGAACTAACAACATCATTTATTTCAGACATAAATCTTTGGGTAGAAAATAAGTTCTTTTGTGCAGTCAACGATTGAAGTAGTTTGCTTTGTTTAGTAGAGTCATTTAAAACTTCAATAATTTTTTCTACAGCTTCTTCTTCGGTATTAAAAAATAATTCATCATTATGTTCACCTACAATTTCCACTTGTCCGCCATCACTTCTCACAAAAGGAATAGCACCAGCTTTTACCATTTCGGCAATAGAAATACCAAAAGGTTCTCTTTTAAAGTGAATACCATACTTACATTTAACTAAAACTTTAATATACTCCTCATAGGGAAGATTTTCATGTAAGGTAATCCAAGATGAATTTTCTTCTACCATCTTTTTGATGGAATTAGTATATTGCCATTCATAAACACTACCACCACCACCTGTCATATATAATTTAATATCAAAGCCTCGCTCACGAACCAGCTTGAGTATTTTGATGACTCTATGAGGTTCTTTGGCTTTGACTATTCTGCCACTACAGATGAATGCGTCTTCTTTGTCAATCCAAGGTATATCTGGTGTATCTATAACAACGGGAGGATACACCACATTTGAATTAACTTTGTAGTGTTTTCTTGTCGTATTAGCAACACAATCAGAATTTGCTATTGAGATATTTTGGGATATTTGTTCTAGTGAAAAACCAGATATTTTTCTATAAAGAGGTGTACCCTCAAGAACTCTAACCCAATGTATGTATTGAATTCCTATTCGACCCATGTCCATCGCATTATATGCAGACATAACTAAGTCATATTCATGGCAATGTCGCTTAAAATCCCGAATTAAAAGATGAAAAAATAACATTCTGGCATCTTTATTTTTAACCATCATAAAATAGCAAATAACGGTCAAAAGTTTGGGAATAATAGTTTTAACTTTTACATCTTCATTTGATATACTTGTTCCATACATGGAATTTAGTTCTTTAATGTCAATATCTCCAAGAGTAAATAATGTTAGATCATATTTATCTTTCAACGCTTGAAGAATCCATAATCCCACTGCTTCCGCACCGCCACCCATAAAACACGGGTAATAAATGGCTACCTTTTTCATAATTAAATACTCTATATTTTTCTGATATTTATCTTAGCTATGAACAGATATAGTCGTCAATACAATTTATACTAGATGAATTAAATAGGCTGTGATTTCTTGTTAAGTGTAAATAAAATCAAGAAAATTAATTTTTGCATTTTACCCTAAAAATAACTGTTGTCTTATACTTTTATTTTTTCTAATGTTTCCATCTTATCTAACAAATAAATAGCCAAATGGTAAGAGTCAGCAATTAACTCATGTTCTGATTCAGCATTATCTACTAAACCATCTGCAAGTGAAACTAGGACATTAAGTAGATGATTGAGTTTTCTCTGGAGTTCATCAAATATTTGCATTAAGTTGTCATTTTTCTCTGTAAATGACGTTGAGTGTAAGTCATTTTGTAGTTTAATACTTTCTTGGAAAACTTCGATATTCGCGATAATTCTCAAAACTGATTTGTATGCTTCATTCAATAATTCTTGGCGTTCTTTGGTATCATCTACTATGCCATCAGTTAATAATCTTAGGCAACCAATCATCGAGTTCAATCGGGTACGAATTTCGTAAGATACACGAATCAAGACTTGATTGGATTTGCCATTAGTTTCTGCGGATTCGCCAAATTGCATCGAATAGAGACGCGAATAATAACCACCTTTTTGTAAAAGTTCGTCATGGGTTCCCAGTTCCACCACACGTCCTTGATCGAATACGGCAATTTGATCAGCTTTTTGGACAGTAGAAAGGCGGTGGGCAATTACTAAGGTTGTGCGATCGCGGCTGAGATTATCTATGGCGGCTTGCACTAAACGCTCAGAAACAGTATCTAAAGCTGAGGTAGCTTCATCTAATATGAGAATTTCTGGATTTTGCAATAAAGCACGCGCTATGGCTAGACGCTGGCGCTGTCCACCAGATAACATGACACCGCGATCGCCAATCATTGTGTCAAATTCCTGCGGCAATTTACAAATAAATTCATAGGCATTTGCGCGCTTGCTAGCTGTCATAATTTCTTCATCGCTAGCATCGGGTTTTCCATAGGCGATATTATTTTTTACTGAATCATTGAAGAGAAAAGTATCTTGACTAACGATACCCATCGCTTTCCGCAGAGATCTTAAATCAAACTTGCCTAGCTCAATGCCATCGATAGTAATATAGCCAGATATGGGATCATAAAATCTGGGTAAAAGATCCGCCAGCGTTGATTTACCCGCACCAGAACTACCCACCAAAGCGAGAGTAGTACCTCGTGGTAAATATAAATCTACATCCTTCAGCACCAACTTATCATTACCAGGGTAGGCAAAAGATATATTATTGAAATGTATTCCCTCGTGTAATTTTGTGTAAGCTAAATTACCATTGGGCATAAAAGGCTTATTATCCCGCCGTAAAAAGTCAGCCACCATATCCACACTGGCTGAGTTATTAGCAAAGCTACTACGAAGAGTATTTAATTGCGAGACAAAAGGTAGCAGTCGCAGTAGCACTAATAAATATGTAAGCAGAACTGCTGAAAGTGTAGCAACTTGCTCTGCAAATAACATTCGTCCTAGAAAGACAATCATTATTAATGATATAAGACCAGCAACTTCACTAGTTGGCCCAATAATATTGGAATTCACCTGAGACCTAAACTCTGCTGTTTCGCGCGCATGAATTAGCTCGTTAATCTTTTGATATGTTGCTTCTTCATGTGCAGTTGCCTTAACTAGGCGAATTCCACTCAAAGTTTCTATCAGATTATTTGTGAGTCTTTTAGACATTTCGGTAAGCATCTTGCCAAAATATCTTGAGCGAGAAATAGCATACTGATTTACTAAGGTAACGAAAGATAGTAAGACGGTAGATAATATTGTTAGTTGCCAGGAAATTGATAATAAAAGAAATATAAAAACGAAAATTGTAATAATATCTATAATCAATTTAATTATATTATTTACAGAAGCTGAAGCACGGGGAATTTCTCCATTCAGATGATTCATTAAATCACCAAGTTTCATCTTGGTGTAATAATTGATGTCGATATCTAGTAATAACTGTACACCTGCCTTGCGCATATCTGATGTGAGTGTACGAGCTACAGAACTAGATGCCAAAGAACTGGCATAGCTAGCGGCATTTTTTAAAAAAATTATAAATATGATTGCTCCTGCCATCATTCCCAAGCGATAATTTTCGGGAAAATCATCAAATGGCGACATAATAGCTCTAATAATCCGTGGAGCATTAGTTAAATCTATTTCTTGTCCAACGATTTTTAAAACGATTGGCACAATCATTGCTGTACTAATGCCATTAAATAAAGCTCCTGAAAATCCCAGGAGTATTGTCAAAATAATTCTACCTGGGTAAGGTTTAGTAAATTTTATAAGCTGCTTCAGATTAGACATAGATAAATTTGATTTTTTGTTCAGCAAACTAAAAAAACAAAGAATGTTACTAGTTATGTTGATAAATTAGCAAATACTTGAGATAATATTGCTGCCATAGTATCAACACTATAATGTTTAACACATCTTTCTCTTGCCATCTGACCTTTTGCATTTGCCTCATCTAAATTTTGGAAAATCCATTGAATTTTCTCAGCTATTTGTTCTGGACAACTAGGCTCGACTAAATAACCGTTTTCGCCGAGAATTTCGGGAATATCTCCTACTCGTGTTGCCAAAACAGGTTTTGCCATTGCCATCCCATCAGTTAATTTCAGGGGAAACTGAGCTAAAGCGGCTGGAGTATTACGCTGTGGGACAACAACAACATGGGCTGCTGCGACAATTTGCGGCATTTCTTGTGATGGATATTTTGGCAGCTTGATCATCCAACGCCCCCATTTTTCCATGAGTTGAGCATCATAGTCATCATAAGGACTACCACCCACAATCACTAGTCTTAAATCAGGCTGATTTAATTGTTCCAACGCCATTAATATATCTTCAACTCCTTTGTATGGCCTTGGCGCACCAGGAAACATTAAAATTCGATATCCAGAAAGCCCATAACGCGCTCTACTTTCTTCAGGATCATAATGATCAGGATTAAACAGATCAGTATCTTTGCCGTTGGGCAAATAAACACCACCAAATCGCTCTTTTAAAAATTGAGTGTGAATTGTAATGGCATTGGCATTTTTTGTCATGCCTTCAACCCATTTTAAATAAAGCGGATGATCTGGATATCTCAAAGCACCATCTGCTTTAAAAAAATCTCTAAAAATTTTCTTAGGGGAGGGACGATACCGCCATTTTTCGCCACCATACCAACTTAATTCCCAATCATCTATATCTAAAATTATTGGTTGCCGACTTTTTAACTTTTTCAACATAGATAAACCGAAGGTGGTAGGCTTCGGTCTCATCGCATAAATAATATCACCATCAATTTTTTGGAGAAACTGAGAGGCTGACAGTATAAATTGCGGGTAGTTATAGCCATTAATATAACTAACTGGAATTTCCGATTGGGGAATTACTGGTGGTTCATCACCGAAAACAAATCCTAAAATTTCCACTCGATAATTCAGTTTTTGGAGTGCTTGAGCTAGTAAAAACGATCGCACACCTCCACCTCCCCATCTCCCGGCTCCAGCGCTCGATAAATCGCTGACCAGTATGGAAACTTTTAATTGAGTTTGGCTTGGCTGTAAACTCACAATGATTTTACTTTGGTTAATACTTACTAAAAAATATCAGTGAATTGGCTATAATCTAAGACTTAGAAGACAAAATATTGCAAGTTGTAATTAGCGATTTTTTTGATTTTTTAACAAAAAATTACAGAATAAATCTAACTTTGAATTTAAACTTTCTCCCAGGGAAATTTTACTGATAAATAAAGATAACCTTTGACAAATTTTAGTATTATCTAAGTGTAAGTACGGTTGTATACTATCATTATTTATGAAATATGACAGCTATAATAAAAAATATAGATAGTTGAGTACTTTTGTGCAAGTACCTCAGTAAGTCACTGAGATACCAAGATAGCTGATATATATCAAACATCCACATGACGAGGGAGGCAGAAGGAATGCAGGTAATTCGTCTTGAGGCACTCTCAGACAACTACATATTCTTGCTGCACGATAGCCAACAAAATATTGCTGCTGTTGTTGATCCAGCAGTAGCTGAACCAGTATTAAGGAAGCTTGCAGAACTCAAAGCAGAGTTGGTAGCGATTTTCAACACCCACCACCATCATGACCATGTGGGTGGAAACCAGCAATTAATCAAGCACTTCCCCCAAGTAATCGTGTATGGCGGATCTGAGGATCAAGGCAGAATTCCCGGACAACAAGTATTTTTACAACAAGGCGATCGCGTCCTGTTTGCTCACCGCACCGCCGAAGTTCTCTTCGTTCCTGGACATACCCGCGCTCATATCGCTTACTACTTCCCCCCCGCAACCTCTGATGAACCAGGCGAGTTATTCTGTGGTGATACCATGTTTGCTGGCGGTTGTGGTCGCTTATTTGAAGGAACACCCACACAAATGGTGGCATCCTTGGGTAAACTTCGCTCTCTCCCAGATAATACTCGTGTTTGGTGCGCCCATGAATACACCTTAAAAAATCTGCAATTTGCTCTCACTGTAGATAGTGATAATGCTGAATTACAAAGGCGCTACACCGAAGTGAAGACCTACCGTAGCCGCAAAGAAGCTACTGTTCCTTCATTATTGGCAATAGAAAAACGCACCAATCCCTTTTTACGTTGGGAACAACCAGCATTACAATTAGCTGTCAACAGTCGTGATCCAGTTCAAACATTTGCTCGTTTGCGGGGAATGAAAGATAGATTTTAGCTAATTTGCTTGCTTTCCCCAGCTATTCTCACGCTTGTGCAACTTCACCAAAACTCTAACTCGCCGCTTGAATTCTGCAAATTCCTCTGCACTCAGTGCCGTCTTTTGCCATGCTGGACGCTGCATCAAGCGTTCAGACCAGTCATTTAACTTGGGGTAATTACTCAGAAAAAAACCCAACTTCGGCAAGAAAGGTACAATAGTTCCAGCAACAATATCTGCTAAGGTTAACTGTTCGCTGCCAAAAAAAGGGCGATCGCCCAAAGCTTTTGTGAAAAAATGTAATACCTTATCTATATGTTCCTTTATCTTCACAAATTTTGGTAAATCTTCGTTTTCATAAATTAGGGAAATTGCTTTGGGAAATAGTTCGTTAGTAGTCACCATTTGTATCATTCGCACAGTTGCTAAAGCTTGAGGTTCAGTTGGTAATAAAGCAGGTGTAGGGTATTTACTTTCTAAGTAGTCTAAAATTGCTATAGATTCTAGTACTGAAAACCCATCATCAACTATCACTGGGATATGATGAAATGGGTTGATTTCTAAAAAATCTGGTTGGAACTGATCATCATCCAACTTCAGCACTACAGACTCAAAGGCAATACCCTTTTCTAATAAGGCGAGCCATACACGACGAGCAATAGGTGATTGACGATTGTAGTAAAACGTCAGCATAGTTAATTTCCTGCAAAAGTCGCTAAAAAGACCGAAAGGTTTGTTAATATCCAAAAAATTTACTCTATTCTAGGATCAACGCTTTCAAGGTGGGTAGAAATTGTCTAAAATTTTGTCCAATTTTAGGCTTTCTACCTTTGTGCCTTTGTGGTTCAAAAGTGATTTTTTTAACCACTAAGACATCAAGACACTATAAGTAATTTGCAGTTTGTTCAGCGTCCATCGTACCCTTTCACAATAATGACTGACAGGAATAGTAATCAAACGGAAGGGTTTTTATTGAGATAATAGAGAGGTATACATGGTTGATTTTGAGTAATTTAAATGATTTAACTAACTTGTTGATACTCTAAATATTTTTGCTGCAATTCTTGGGGAATCGGCACAGGGCGACCATTTTGCAAATTGACAAATGCACCCTTTTGTATTGCCACTGCTGCCAACTGATCGTTAGATAAAATTTCAGCTTGAGCCGTCAACTTTAAACGTCCCATACTACTCAGCCATAAACGCCCTTCTACTTTGTCAGCAAGTTTGATGGCACGCTTATACTCTATTTCGGTTCCTGATAATATTGGCACATATCCTTGTTCAATTAGTTTATCAAGTGGTAAATATTCATCTAAGCATTTTAAGCGTAAATCCTCTAGCCATCTGATATAAACAATGTTGCTCACAATGCCTGCAAAATCAATATCATATGTCTTGACAGATATTGTGAGTTTTACTTCTAGTGGTCTACGTGGATGATTAGTTACTAGCATGGTGTTGTTTGAGGTTTTGAATTTTTAAGACCGTTCGGTCGGTTATTGAGCAAAATTTTTCTATTATCTGGAATATATATAGATTTAAAATTGACTATCGATATACTGATTTAAATGACTAACTGCTCGTTGCATATAAATTGAATTTCCGTAAAGTTTGCTCATCATAATCGCTCCTTCCAAGGTGGCAGTTATAATGGTGGCAATTTCGTCAGCATTTACTTCAGGGCGAATTTCACCTTTTTCAATTCCCGTTTCAATAATTCGACGAATCAAATGCATCCAAGAGTTCATCGCCTGTTGAGTACGTTCCCGGAGTGCAGGATGAGCATCATCACTCTCAATAGCAGTATTCAGCAGGGGACAGCCTCCTGGGATGGGTGGATTCTCTGCAAAATTACTAAATACGCCAATAATTGCTTGCAAACGCTCAACTGCATGACGCTTGTTTCGCAATGCCGCCCTATAATGCTTACTAACGCAGGCGATCGCAAAGTCAAAAGCCTGTAGCGCTAGCTCATCTTTGCTTTGGAAGTGATTATAAATTCCTCCTTTCTGTAATCCAGTTACACGCATGATGTCAGAAATAGATGAGCCAGCATATCCCTGTTGGTTAAATAGTTCGGCTGCTTGTTGGAGAATTCTGGTTTTTGTTTCTTCGCCCTTAGACATAAAAATTTCAAAGACCGATTGGTCTGATTCAGACTAGCATGATAAATATTTGGTAGTCAATTCATCCAGGGGATTGGGCATTGGGTAAAATTGCCCTCATCCCCTCTAAGCCCTATAAAGAAAGGGCTAAAATCTTCTCGACAACCTCAGGGTTAACATCCTGGTGTTCACCTAAAGCTACAAAACCACGCTTTTCAAAGCGGTCAATAATTACAGGGATAGTATCTAACCCTACACCATAGTCAGCCAAGCGAGTGCGTACACCCACAGATTCAAAGAAGTTGCGAGTTTGAGCGATCGCATCTGTAATTCTTGTTTCCTCAGAACCATCGACGATACCCCAAACGCGCTCAGCATATTGTAAAAGTTTTTGCCATTTGCGATCGCGCCTAATTGTTAGAGTACTGGGTAATACAATCGCCAAAGTTTGAGCATGATCTAAACCGTGCAGTGCCGTCAACTCATGACCAATCATGTGGGTGGCCCAATCTTGGGGTACTCCTACACCAATTAACCCATTCAGTGCCATGGTGGCACACCACATGATATTAGCTCGTGCATCGTAGTCTTGAGGATTAGCGAAAGTTTTTGGCCCCTCCTCAATCAGAGTTTTTAAAATCGATTCAGCCATCCTATCTTGCAATGGTGCATTCACTGGATAGGTCAAGTACTGTTCCATGACATGGGTGTAAGCATCGACAATACCATTGCTAATTTGTCGAGGAGGTAGGGAAAAAGTTGTTTCTGGATCGAGAACAGAAAAGCGAGGAAATACTAAAGGACTGCTAAAATATAGTTTTTCTTGGGTTTCCCATTTAGTGACAACCGAGTTTGTATTCATTTCTGAACCGGTTGCTGGTAAAGTTAAAACTGCACCGAAAGGTACAGCAGCAGTTACAGATGCTTGTTTAGCGAGGATATCCCAAGGATCGCCGACAAAGGGAACCGCAGCTGCAATAAATTTTGTCCCATCAAGTACTGAACCTCCACCCACAGCTAGTAAAAAATCAATACCTTCTTTCCGCACCACTTCAACTGCTTTTAAGAGGGTTTCCAGGTGGGGATTAGGTTCGATTCCGCCAAACTCAGTTACATTACGTCCAGCTAACACCAACTTAACTTGGTCATAAACACCATTAGTTTTGATGCTACCTCCACCATAAGTCACCAAAATTCTGGCATCAGCAGGAATTTCGGCAGCAATCTTGGCAATTTGACCTTTGCCAAACAGAATTTTGACTGGGTTGTAAAAAACAAAGTTTTCCATGAGTGATAGAGGCAGTAATAAAATTTAACCTTGATTATTCTAATCAGTTTCACCGCTTTGCCGTTTAATCCTGTTAACCAACACACTTAGTTGTTTGCATTTCCATGGCATCAGAAATGAAACAAGTTCCCCCAAATTTATTGAGAACTGCTGTGAGATTTACCTCTACTAAAGGTAGTTTTTCAGGAGGAAAGAAAGCGATGATGTAAATATTGTCTAGCAAGGTCATTGCTAAATCATCAGTTACTTTTCCTCTTGTACCTTTACCAGCGACATTTTTAATCACTGTATGACCTGGGACACCAGCCTGTTCTAAAACCTCTAAAATTTTACCGAGTTCGACATAATTGGCAAAGATTTCTATCCGTTTCATCGGCTGCATGATCTCATCTCCAAAATAAATTTATACCGTATAAATACAGTGGTATACCCACAATAATGTTAAAAGGGAATGTCACAGCTAGGGCAGTAGAAATATATAAGCTGGGATTGGCTTCTGGAACACTTAGCCGCATGGCTGCTGGTACAGCAATATATGAAGCACTAGCACACAATACAGAAAATAATAGGGTGTCCCCTTGTGACAGACCAATCAATTTGGCCATGACTAAAGCAATGCCAGCATTAACAATTGGTGTGAGGATTGCAAACAAGATCAGGAAAGCGCCTGTTTTTTGCAAATCTTTGATTCTTTTGGCGGCTAGCAGTCCCATATCTAACAAAAAGAAGGAGAGGACACCATAAAACAAATCCTGGGTAAAAGGTTTTAACACCTCTGCACCATGTTCTCCTGTTAGTACGCCCATGATGAGGCTGCCAACTAAAAGATACACGGAACTATTGAGGCAAGCTTCTCGTATTACTTCTGACCAAATAAACTCTCGCTTGTCTTGATTAGCTGTGAAAATATTGACTAAAATTAAACCCACAATAATCGCTGGAGATTCCATCAAAGCTAGGGCTGCTACCATATAGCCATCAAAGTCAATTCCCAATTGAGTGAGGAATGAGCCAGCTGTAATAAAGGTGACTGCACTGATGGAACCGTATGTTGAGGCGATCGCAGCTGCATTGTAAGCATCAAGTTTGAGCCTCAAAAGAAAAAATGTATAAATTGGGACAATACATGCCATTAATATTGCTGCTACAAGCGTGAGGATAACTTCCTGGCCAACACCACTTTTTACCAGTTCCACACCACCCTTAAATCCGATAGCAAATAATAAATAAAGCGAAAACAATTTAGGAAGAGGTGCAGGAATTTCCAGATCCGACCTCAGAAATACCGCCAGCATTCCTAAAAAGAAAGCTAACACAGGTGGATTTAAGATGTTAGACACGATCAAACTGACATCCATTTCCACCACTCCTACTTGTAATTAATCACTTTATGAATAAGTGTTACATGCAGAGTGGCAACTAGCACAGATAATAAGTCTTGACCGTACTAGCCAGCTAAGTCATAGTTTTTATTTATGTAAAATTCCTAATTTCCCGCTTTTATGCATAATTTAAATAATCAAAACTTATTGTTTTGCTGCTTAATTGCACTGATTGCCTGCTGAAACCATGTTTTTGGGCGATCGCTATGAAAAAACTTTCTTTTAAACAAATTTTCTCAGCTTATGTATATAATGCAAGCAAGTACTTGCATTTGCAAGTAAGTGCTTACATAATTTTATGAATAATTTAGCATCAAGGACTGCACAAACTCGCGCCAGATTAATAGAAGCGGCAACCAAGGTATTTGCAAATGCAGGTTTAATAGGAGCCACAACACGTGAAATTGCACGTGTCGCTGGAGTCAATGAGGTAACGCTGTTTCGCCATTTTCAAAGCAAAGAGCAATTACTATCCGCCGTAATTCAGCAAGCCATAGCTTTACAAGCGGAAGCTTTAGCCCATCAGGACGAGTGGACTCAAAATCTCCACATCGACCTGACGCATTATGCAAGACTTTCCAGTCGGATGATGGCAGAAAATGAAGCTTTAATTCGGACATTTATTGGGGAATCCAAGCGACATCCTGAAGCCGCGCGTCTGATTTTATACGAGACTGACAAATCGTTGCGCCAACAGCTAATTGCGTACTTAAAGAAAAGTCAAGAAAAGGGTAAAGTCCGTCCAGAATTAGATTTAAGAGCCTCTGTAGATAGTTTTGTGGGTATGTTGCTTCACGGGATGCTGCGTTTTAGTGATACCCCTGACACACTAGAATACAGTCGTAGATGTTACATTGACACCTGTGTCGATTTGTTTGTACGCGGGATTAGCACTTTGCCAATAAACACAGATAATTCAGCTTTGAGATCCTAGACTGATGATTAACTCTTACTTCCTAAATAGCACTAAACAACGGTTTTTATACGCGAATATCAGGTTTTAGAGATTTTTCAATATACCAGGAGAATCGCTGAAGGGGTATTAACCTTTTTCCCATAATTTAAGATTCTGCCCACACTTCAACATTGTGACAAGTGATACGGTGAGCCTGTCGAACTCCTCAGTGCATCGCCAGAGTTCGGCGAAGGACTTCGGAAAGTCTAAATCTGTTTATATAAAGATGAGAAAACACAGATGTCCCATTCTGAATCCTCTGAGTCCTTAGTTTCTGCTGAAATTGAACAGCAAGAACAAACATCTAAGCCTAATCACCAACGCCGTTGGCCGCTAATTTTGGGTATTCTCCTGTTACTGACAGGTAGTGGCTTTGGTTGGATCTGGTGGCAAAATCGCTTTGCTAGTAATGCACCTATGGGCGATACAGCTGCTGCTGGTCAACCGATGGGAATTCCTGTAAAGTTAGCTACTGTAGAAACTGGAACCATCCAGGAAGCTTCGGTATTTCCGGGTGAATTGGAAGCACCACGCTCAGTGTCACTCAGACCAGAGATCGATGGACGAATTAGCCAAATTTTATTTCGTCAAGGCGATCGCGTCCAACAAGGGCAAGTGATCATTCGCCTCGAAAGTGACGATGCCCAAGCCCGCTTCAGACAAGCTAAAGCCTCATTAGAACGCACCCAAGCACGTCTGGCAGAACTCAAAGCAGGTACACGTCCAGAAGAAATTGCCCAAGCCAAAGCTAGATTAGCTCAAGCCGAAACCCGCTTGCAAAATGCCCAAGCAGGAGCTAGACCAGAAGAAATTGCTCAGGCTGAAGCTCAAATTGTCGCGGCTAAATCCGATGTGGAATTGGCACAGTCACGAGCGCAGCGCAACGAACAATTAGCCAAAGAAGGGGCTATTTCCCAAGACCAACTAGATGGATTTATTAGAGAACAGCGCAGTGCCGAAGCTAGGCTGCAAGAAGCTCAACGACGATTAGCGCAACTCCGCAAAAGCAGAAGCTCTGATATTAATGAGCTAGCGGCGGCTGTGGAACTAGAAAGGCAAAATGTCAGGCAATTAGAAAACGGCCCCCGTGCAGAAGAAATTGCCCAAGCCCGTTCTCAAGTGAGTGAAGCCGCCGCCCAAGTCCAAGTAGCAGAAGTCCAACAGCAATACACCAACGTTGTTGCCCCTTTGACTGGTATTCTCGGTGATATTCCCGTGAGGGTGGGAGAATTTGTCAACAAAGGAGATCAACTCTCGACACTCAACACAAATGATTCTTTGGAACTGAATATAAATGTTTCTATGACTCAAGCAGAAAAGTTGCAAATAGGATTACCTGTAGAAATGCTTGATGACCAAGGGAATCCCCAAGCCAAGGGTCAGGTGAGTTTTATCTCGCCCAATGTTACAGATAATAATACACAGACTGTCTTAGTTAAAGCCACCTTTGCTAATTCCCAGAACCAACTACTCAATCGTCAGTATGTACCAACCAGGATAATTTGGGATGAACGTCCAGGAATTTTAATTCCCACTGAAGCAATTTCTCGCATGGGTGGGCAAAATTTTGTGTTTGTAGCCCAAACACCAGCAGAAACCAAACCAGGAATGCCAAATCTGGTAGCTCAACAAAAACCCGTGCAGTTGGGAGCCATTGAAGGCAGCAATTATCAAGTTCTCGAAGGACTAGAGGTTGGTGAGCAAATCGTGGTTGCTGGCATTCTCAATCTTACCAATGGTGCGCCTATTATCCCTGCGCCAGCAGAAACGGGTGCAAAGTAGATAAAAAAATCGGCGTTGCATAATTGCGGGATGATTGATCTCACGCAGAGGAGCCACTGCGTTGGGCGGGTCTCCCGACTTGTAGCGACTGCCGCGCAGAGAGAATCAAGAGTTTAAGATTTTAATACATCAAATTTCATCCCATGATTCAGCAACGCCAAAAAATCTGCTGTTATTCCCTTTGCTAGTGATTTTACTTGGTATCTTGGTGTCTTTGTGGTTAACATACACCACCAAGACACGAAGCAGAAATAAGGCTACCCCAATGACCCAATTTTCCTATGTTTATTGATTTTTTTATCAAACGACCAGTTTTTTCTACGGTCTGTGCCTTGATTGTGCTGCTATTGGGATTGATTTGTATTCCCACACTGCCAATCGCTCGTTTCCCAGACATTGCTCCCACCCAAATCAACGTTACTGCCAACTATAGCGGAGCAAGTGCCGAGGACGTAGAAAATGGTGTGACGAACATCTTAGAAAGGCAAATTAACGGGATTGAGGGTATTAGATACATTACCTCCAGCAGCAGTAACGATGGTTCTAGTACTATTACAGCTACCTTTGATTCATCAAGAGACCCAGATATTGCAGCTGTAGACATCCAAAACCGTGTTTCTGTTGCCCAACCACAACTACCAGATTCTGTGCAGCGCACGGGTGTTAGGGTTACCAAACAAGCTAACAATATTCTCTTAGGCTTTGGTTTATTTGCTGAAAATGATGAGTACGATAATGTATTTTTAAGCAACTATGCCGACCTTTACTTGGGAGATGCCTTAAAAAGAGTTAAAGGTGTGGGCAATGTCCAAATTTTTGGCGAACGCCGTTACGCCATGCGTCTGTGGTTAGACCCAAATCGGCTTGCTAGCCGGGGTTTAACCACAAGAGATGTAGTCAATGCCTTATCTGAACAAAACATCCAAGTTGGTGCAGGGAGAATTGGACAAGAACCTGCTCCCCCAGGGCAAAGGTTTCAAATTGATGTGCGTGCTTCTAGCAGATTGCAAGAAGTGTCAGAATTTGAAGAAATTGTGTTAAAAACTGGCAATAATGGTGCTTTAGTTAAGCTCAAAGATGTCGGTAGAGCCGAGCTAGGGGCAGAAAATTACGATACATTTCTGCGATATCGCGCTCAGGATGCTGTCGGCTTGGGTATTTATCAGCTGCCTGGTAGTAATGCCTTGGATGTGGCGCGGGGAGTTAAGGAAGAAATGGCGCGACTGGCATCAAGTTTTCCGCCAGGAATTAAGTATGAATTAGCCTTTGACACAACATCATTTGTAGAAGAGTCGATGACGGAGGTGATTAAGACTCTCTTTGCTGCCGTTGTGCTAGTTGTAATTGTCATTTTTGTGTTTTTGCAGGACTGGCGCACTACTTTAATTCCGGCGCTGACTGTACCGCTATCTCTGATTGGGACATTTATTTTCGCTAGAGTTTTTGACTTTTCCATCAATAGTTTGACTTTATTTGGATTAACTTTAGCATCTGGGATGGTCGTAGATGATGCGATCGTGGTAGTGGAGCAAATCAGCCGTTTTATTCAAGATAAAGGCATGAGTCCCCGCCGGGCGGCTAGTGAGTCAATGGCTGAATTATTTGGTGCAGTTATTGCCACTTCTTTGGTGCTGATGGCAGTGTTTATCCCAGTGGCATTTTTTCCAGGAACCACTGGGGCGCTGTATCGCCAATTTGCCCTGACCATTGCCTTTTCTATTGTGATTTCTACTTTTTTGGCGTTGACTTTAACACCTTCTTTATGCGCGTTATTGCTACGTCAAGGACAAAAACCTTCATGCTGGCTGGGTCGAGTGTTTGCGTGGATTAATCACTGTATTGACTCGGTACAAAGACGTTATCAGCGATCGCTTAACTTTCTAGTCCGCTTCAAAAGCATTATTATGGGGCTATTCGTCGTTTCCTTGGGAATGACGGCTTGGCTCTACACCGCAGTACCTACAGCCTTTCTCCCAGAAGAAGACGAGGGCTTTTTCATTACGCTACTCCAAGGGCCACAAGGAGTTTCACTGCAATATACTAGTGATGTCATCGCCCAAGTAGAAAAAGAAATCCTACAAATTCCAGAAGTAGTGGGAACATTCGCTGTTGGTGGCTTTAGTTTCAGTGGAAGTACAGCCAATAACGGGATTATTTTTACAACTTTAAAACCTTGGGCGGAACGCTCAAAACCAGACCAATCAGTACAAGCAATTATTGGTCAGCTGCGAGGGAAACTATTCGCCATCCCCGAAGCCAGAATTTTTCCAGTTAATCCACCACCTATTCAAGGGTTAGGTAACTTTGGCGGCTTTGAGTTTCAACTGCAAGACCGTAGAGGTAGTAGTGGCTTAGACAGTTTGGTGCAATCGATGGGTCAGTTGCTTGGTCGCGCCAATCAAACACCAGGGTTACAAGCTGTATTTACTACTTTTGCGGCGCAAACACCACAAATGCTGGTAGAAGTAGACCGGGACAAAGCTAAAGCATTACAAGTTTCCATAGATGATATCTTCGGCACTTTACAAACTGCTTTAGGGTCTCAATATGTAAATGATTTCAATCTCCAACAACGTAATTACCGAGTTTACGTTCAGGCGGATCAACAGTTTCGCTCGAACCCCCAGGATATAAATCAACTATATGTGCGTTCTCAAACCAATCAAATGATTCCTTTGAGTAACTTAATTAGTACTACCTCTATTGTGGGAGCGCAAACGATTAATCACTATAATCTATTCCGCTCAATTGAAATCAATGGCTCTCCTGCTCCCGGTTCTAGTTCTGGCAACGCTATCAGGACAATGGAGAGGCTAGCTCAAGAAGTTTTACCACCGGGTTTTGGTTACGAGTGGTCAGGAACTTCATTGGAAGAAATAGAATCTGGCGGTTTAGCACCCATAATTTTTGGTCTAGGAATTGTCTTTGTCTTTTTAGTCTTAGCTGCTCAGTACGAGAACTACATAGACCCCTTGATTATCTTACTAGCAGTTCCTTTAGCAATTTTTGGTGCGCTGGTAGCTCAATCAATACGGGGTTTTGCTAATGATGTTTACTGTCAAATCGGTCTAGTAATGTTGATTGGTTTGGCTAGTAAGAATGCTATTTTGATTGTGGAATTTGCTAACCAATTGCGAGAAGAAGGGCTTTCAATTACTAAGGCCGCAATTGAAGCTGCACAAGAGCGTTTACGACCCATTTTGATGACAGCCTTGTCTACACTTTTGGGGATTTTTCCCTTAACTATTGCCACAGGTGCCGGCGCGGGAAGTCGTCAATCTTTGGGAACAACGGTATTTGGTGGCATGTTAATTGCTACTTTCTTAAGTCTGTTTGTGGTACCGATTTTGTACATCGTGATTAAAACAACTACAGAGCGTTTTATCAAACCTAACCGCCATCAAATGCAACTAGAAACAGATTATCTTGAGGAAGATACTGCTGCCTATTCGACAAGAAATCAGGATTGATTGTCTTATTCTTGAGCAAGTTTTTCTACATTTAATTGGTTATTGTAGGGTGGGCAAGATGTCCACCCTACAATATTTTTATTAGATTAGCTTATTTTTTAATCAGTCATGATTGACGAGTATATCCAAACTACAATGACTAAAAACCAAATACCTGGACTCTCTGTTGCAGTAGTGCAAGAAGGGGAACCAGTTTTGGTTAAGGGTTATGGACTGGCGAATCTTGAACACTCCGTTCCAGCTACTGAACACACAGTTTATGAAATTGCCTCTGTGGGTAAAACATTTACTGCTACGGTCACAATGATGTTGGTAGAAGAAGAGGTGATCTCGATAGATAAACCCATCACAGACTATCTCAATCATCCACCATTGGCTTGGCAAAGTGTCACAATCAAACATATCTTGTCTCACCAATCGGGAATTCCCAGTTATACTGATGTCCCAAACTACTGGGAAATTACTCGTCTTGATTTATCCAAACCGGAAATTTTGGCTCTAGTTACTGATTTACCCCTCAAATTCTCACCAGGTGAATTTAGTGCCTATGACAACACAGGCTATTATCTGCTGGGCTTGATGCTGGAAAAGGTCACAGGACAGTCCTATGGAGATTTATTGCAAGAACGCATTTTTACTCCTTTGGCAATGAATGCAACCGTGATGAATCATCCCAGAGATATTGTGCTGCATCGGGCTGCTGGCTACCGCTTGCCAAACACTCAGCTAATTAACAAACCCTACTACAGCCCTTCAGTCACTTACTCAGCAGGAGGTCAAATCTCCAGTGTCGAAGATATGGTGAAGTGGGAACAGGCACTTTACAATGCGACTCTGTTGAAGTCATCCACTCTGGATATGATGTGGACTTCACATCCACCAAATCAAGGTGATGATTGGCAGAAGTTAAAATGTGTAGCGGGTTTAGGTTGGTGGGTACTAAATTATGAAGATCGCCGAGTAGTTGGTCATAATGGTTCAATTTTAGGTTTCGCTAGTAACATTACCCGCTTCATTGATGATATGATTACCGTGATTATATTTTGCAATTTAGATAAAATTTCTCGACCAGATGCGATCGCTAAAGAAATTGCTGGATACTATTGTCCATCTCTTCAAGAAATTGAGCTTCAACCCCCACTAAAAACTCATTCATAAGTAATTAGGAAAATTCATTGATAAATGGTGCGATCGCTTCTACAAATTCCGCAGTTGATTCATAAGGTAACACGTTTCGACCCGGTAATTTAATACCACGCCCTTGAGGTAAACAAGCCAGATAATCAACCAAGCGTTCATCTGGAGTTTCTTGTTTACCTTCTTTGCTAATACTTGATGCTGTTTCTCCCACAACTACCAATGTTGGCTGCTGAATAGAAGCAAGATAGCTACTATAATTTTGTCGCCAAAATCCAGCCAAAAATGAAAACACAGCATGGCGACTGGCAGGATTTTCTGCACCTGCAACCAGCATATTTAACCACTCTGCATCTACAGCATTTTCTGAGGCGAAAAGTTGGCGAATTGAGAAAGAGCGTAAAAATTTAGTAGTACGTGCATAGCGATAAAACGCATTACCCAAAGGTGAATCAAAAACATTCCAAGCTAGTTTTTGTTGCCATGCTGATGATTCTTTTGTAATCACTGGCCAAGCTGGCGGGCCGGCTAGGATAAGTCCAGAAATTAAATTTGATTCTTTTTGAACTAATTCAATAGCAACTGGTAATAAAGCACCTTGCACCACTAATACTACAGGTTTCTGCACCACGGTTTGTAAAAAGTAATGTAACTGCTCTGCCCAATCTGTGGGAGTATAAGGTACATGAGGCATATCACTTTCACCACATCCTAGTAAATCAGGATTATAAATAAGATTGCGGTGACCAACTGTATACCATTGGGAGCTAAATCTCTGCCAAAATTGCCGCGATAATCCCACACCAATAGGATGAATTAATAATAAAGGAATGCCTGCGCTGGGAGAATTATTTGGTTGATGTAATTCGTAGGCACAACGGTATTTTGTCCAGGTGTAAAACTGGGTAGGAGATATTCTAATATTGAGTGTATTAGCCATATAAATTATTTAATATATATTAAAAAATGATCTGTGGTTGAATTAATTTGTATCCGGCTGCTTTGATTTTTTGATTGGATACTCTAGCATTATATGGACGGTTACTCTTGCTAGAAGCATCCCATGTTACTTTAGCTAAGTTGTATTTTTCAAATAAGCGATCAAGTAATTCTCGACTAGTAAGATGAGCATCATCTACCAGATTATAAATACCTTGTAAGTGCTGTTGACGCACAAATTCTATAGCCCCAACGATATCATCCAAGTGAATCCAATTGGTTATATCCTCACCATTACCAGGACGGGTTGTACCTGGAACTCTACTAAATATTTTCACCAATTCTCTGTTAGGACCATAAATACCTCCCAACCTTAAAACACAAACGCGGAGATTTTTCCGAGATGCTGCTAGTAATATTTCTTCAGTTTCTTTAAGAATCTTGCCATTTTCATGGGTTGGTACAGATGGCATTTCTTCATCTACCCAAGCCCCATTTTGGTTACCATAAACTGCATAACTACCTGTATATATTAATTGTTTTATACTAGGAATATTCTGCAAAAGTTCAACTAAAGTTTTGGCAGTATTTAAATAAGTTTCTTTATATAAATTTGCTGCTTTTGCACCAACACTCAGCAGCACTACATCTTGATTTTGCAATACATATTTTAGTTTTTCTGAATCATTTCCTTGGGTGACTATAACCTTTTGGGCTACACTTTGTAGAGTGGGTATCCGCTCAGGGGTAGTTGTGGTAGCGGTGATGAGAAAAGTCATCTTTTGTTGCCAATATTCAGCAACTGCACAACCAACGTAACCACAACCAATAATGGCAATGTTCATAAATAAAAGTGATTTTTAGAGTCAATAGTACGTAGTTTTACATTAACAATTCTTTGCGTATTTATGTTAACTATGGACGACACCATCAGGCATAATTGCACCAGCCAAGTTAGCGCCAATTAATTTTACCATCAGGCGATCGCCTGAACGAATTCGCGCTCCTGTTAAGTCGGCTCCCCGCAAATCTGCTCCACTAAGATCCGCACCAATCAAGTTAGCAGAACGCAAGTTTGCTTCTCTAAGATCAGCTAAAAGTAAGTTAGCTCTAAACAAATTTGCTTCTGACAAATCTGCACCCCTGAGGTTAACTTTATGCATAAAAGTATCACTGAGATTAGCGCCGCTCAAGTTAGCGTAACTCATGTTTCTGCCAGATAAATCTTTGTTGCTTAAATTAGATCCACTGAAGTCTTTGCCACTTAAATCGGGATTTTGTCTTGGTGGTTTATAAGTACTTTGAGGTGGTTTCTTCTCATAAGATGGTGGAGAGTGATGAATAGTTGTATGCTTACCATTTAAAGAACGCAATTTTTCCCGCGCTTCATTAATTGCTTTCAGCTTCTCTTGAGCTTTCTTTTGTAAGCGAAGATTTTCTTGCGGAATACGATCAGGATGCCACACGAAAACCAAGTCTTTATAAGCCTGGTTTACTTCCTCAAGTGTTGCTCCAGGTTCTATTTCCAAGACTCTATAATACTGCTCCATCTCGCTCATAAGATATTTTGGTTGTTCCCAACCTAACAAATTAGGACTGGGCAGTTTTGTACTGGCATTTAGCTATTATACATACGTATCTTAAATAACTCAGTCCATCAATAACCTTTTGGTTGATATACCCAAAAATACTATACCTTCTTGGTATACACCGAAATTACATCGCGATCGCCACATCTAACGTGTAGTTTTGTGTAGATTTAGGTTGTTGATAGTCAACCTTTTGCCCACTTTTTCCAAGCTATATAAATATTGTTTTCATGCAGAACAAGTACTCAAGAAAACTTGGCATTTAACTCTGATTTTTTCCCTTTTGAGTTTTTAGTTTTACCTTTTGACTTACTACCTCCCCATTACACCATTTCTCCACCGATTTATGGCTCTTAAATATGCAACAACTGGAATTTGATAAACCTCAACAAAAATCCACACGATAATTGATAAATGTGACAAAAAAGTGAGTATTGTCCAGATGTATGGTAGCCACGTAATGGGAGCATCGGCAGTAGGGGGAAAATAATAAGCTACTATACCAATCAAAATGGTGGGAAGCACTACAAAAGTAATTGCTGCTAGCCCATAACCCCAGCCTAACTCAACGCCCTCTAACTGGGCTTCTGTCCAGTTAAAGCCATTCCAGCGCCAAATCAGGGGAGGTTGCCGAGAAGGCATCTTGATTTGTTGTTGTTCTAGGTTAACAGTAAAAATCTCATGGCAGAAGTCACAAGCCATAGTCTCCATCATTGGCATATGAGAAATCTTACCTATCCGACAAACTGGGCAGGGGTAAACTCCTTGAAAGTCGAAAGACGTGGTTAAGAGTTTAGAACTGGGCATAATGAAGAGTGCTGAGTGCTGAGTTAAAAGACTGCCTTCAAGAGGTGGGGTTTCAACCTAACCTGTAATACAAGGGATTTTCGCCCATTAGGAGCATTAGCAAAGCATCTCCTAGGGTAGAGGCTTGATTAAATTTATGCACATCTGGTGATGTCTTGTATTAGCTGCTTGTGTCTGTGCCAACAAACAAGCAACCAGCGTTTACTTCCACAGTTGTAATGAGTTTATCGCTTTTTTGGGTGTTTTGTGGGTCTTGACGCTGCCGACACCTTCTGTTAATGTGACCTTATTAAAGGTGTACATTCAAGTTCTAACTTAACGCCCCACAAATGTTCAGCAGCAATCACTACTTTTATTTTTGGTTTAAGGCGGTTCACTGGGAGTGAATTAAGTTTCCTTATGGAAACCGCCCAGTGAACCGCAGAGCAAACTCTGCGGTTTTTGTGTTTTAAGGAGCAGCCTTTCATCGTAATGACCTATTTTATAGCAGATGCCACATAGCTTAGGACATAAACTAATCATCAAACCTGGACACCAAGAGATTTTCCAGTCTGTTCCCTGTCCCCTGTTCCCTGTCCCCTGCCATAGCAGTTGGTTTTATGGCTTTTACTTTTGGCCCAGAGCAAGTTCCGGGTGAGTAGTGTCATGCTGATGAATCAGAACACGCCCGGAACTTAAAGGTTTCGGGCTTTTTTCATGGGAGTGAGGGAGTGGGGGAGTGAGGGAGTGGGGG
>JADEXK010000200.1 GCA_015207155.1 Nostocales cyanobacterium LEGE 11386
CGACTACAGCAATCTCAATCACAGTATCCAAGAAACCTTCGCCGCCATTGACCGGTTCGAGTGGCAAGCGGTAGATGAAATCCTCCAAATGCGAGAACAGCAGATTTACCGCGAAGGTGGCTACAAAACCTTCGAGCAATACTGCCAAGCTGAATTATCTGCTTGGGGTGGCTACAGGAGAATCAACCAACTGCTAGGAGCGAAGAAAGTCATTGATACAGTTGGCGAATTAGGCGGACACATCAAAAATGAGCGTCAGGCTCGTCCGTTACTGCGCTTAGTCAAGGAACCAGAAAAATTAAAGCAAGCCGTAGCGATCGCACTTGAGGAAAATCCGTCTCCCAGTGAATCAGACTTTGCGGCCGCAGCTAAACAAGTGGTTCCTCCACCTGTAAGAAAACAACGTTCTGTTGAGGAACCATTGGTTCTTGAAAATCTTAAAGTCAGAGTTTCATCACAATCACATCCCCGTTATGGCGATGAGGGAGTGATTGAAGCAGACGCACCCAATCACCGACAGCAGATTGCCACCTTTGCTGATGGTGAAAGACTGTTGGTTAATAATGCTGATTTGACGAACTTGAGTAATGACGCAATTGTGTTATTTAGTCATGAGCGCACGTACCCTCCAGAATATTCCGAAGCCATTGCCGCACTTGAAGAACAGCACAAACAAGAGTTAGAGCGACTAGAACAGGAATTGAGGATTGGCTTGCAAACGGAAGCTAATGCCAGAGCAGAAGCACAAATCAAGGAGCAACTGGAGGCATACCAAAACTTACTCCAGCAGCAGAAAGAGCAAAATATTCAGTTGCAGCAACAGCTGGATGAAATGGAAGCATTGCGGCAATTGGAGTTTGAGAACCAGCAACTCCAACAGCGTATCCAGGAGTTAGAACACGCTGTACAGGAACATCCTAGCCAACAGTGGGGCAATACTCTGACCAAGCAGGCCATCAAGGCATTAAACAAGGAAGTCAAGCGCTCAATTGAGAAAACCATTGATTTACGACTGTTGGCTGAGGAACCACCCAAAGAGAATGCCACCGAATGCTTACGGCTGATGGGCATGGCTTTGAGCAATCTTGCCAGTGCCATGAATAATACTCAAGCACTCCAAGCTGCGGCTCTGATTCTGGGGAGTGAACCAACACCGCAGGCGATCTCATATCGGGCTGAACAATTGCAGTTGCTGCCTGTGGCGGTTAGTGAGATTCGGCGGGTGCTGTCCAAGCCTGGGTGTAGCTGGCAAGATTATTTGAGTGTGGCCCAGGAGTATGAGGTTATCAAGCAAGATTACTGGGCTGAATT
>JADEXK010000046.1 GCA_015207155.1 Nostocales cyanobacterium LEGE 11386
GACCTGAAGCCAGATTCTCACGCGTTACTCACCCGTCCGCCACTGAATCCTAAGATTCCGTTCGACTTGCATGTGTTAAGCATACCGCCAGCGTTCATCCTGAGCCAGGATCAAACTCTCCGTTTTGGTTTGTTTGTTTTAGCTCTTTTGACTGCTCTTTTTTAACTTCAGTCTAGTTATTTTATTTACTTGACGCTTTCCACTTGCTGTATAATGGCTTTCAAACTATAATATTTTCAAGGTTCGGTGTCCCTTGGGCGCCGCTTCCTCGCGCTCGCCTCTCAGGCACTTATCTAATATATCGAGCGCTCATAAGTTTGTCAACTCTTTTTCCCATTATTTTTGGAAAAATTTTTTGCGTCTAATAAAAGTCTTATCTGGTAAGAGTTTTAGGCTATAGTATTCCTGAAATTCACAAAGAGACAAATTAAGTTGTGAGCAAATTTGGTGTTTTGCCGCCTTGGCTGGTGTTAGATCCCTTGTTGCGTGGCTGGTTGTTAGAGGATATTGGTCGGGGCGATCGCACTACGAATAGCCTATTAGTAGAAGATACCACCCTAGGAACAGCTCAATGGGTCGCCAAAGCATCAGGGATAATTGCTGGCTTACCAGTTGCCGCTAGGGTGTTTCAGCTTTTAAATGAAAAAATGAGTTTTGCGGCTGTTGTGGCTGACGGTGCAAGGTGTGAGCCGGGACAGGTAATAGCAGAAATTCATGGTTCCCTAGATGCGCTGCTGATGGGGGAACGGGTAGCGCTCAATTTGGCTATGCGGTTGAGTGGGATTGCTACGCTCACACATATATATGTAGAGCAAATTGCTGATTTACCTGCGCAATTAGTGGATACGCGCAAGACTACGCCAGGGCTAAGATTGTTGGAGAAGTACGCGACTGCGGTAGGTGGGGCGACGAATCACCGCATGGGTTTGGATGATGCTGTGATGATTAAGGATAATCATATTGTGGCGGCTGGGGGAATTGCCGCAGCTATTACCCAAATTCGTTCTCAAATACCTTATCCTCTGACAATTGAGGTAGAAACGGAAAGTTTAGAGCAGGTGCAAGCAGCGTTACAGCACAAAGTTGACATTATTATGTTGGACAATATGCCTCTGGAGATGATGCGGGAGGCTGTACAATTGATTCGCCAGCAGGATAGTCGGGTAAAGATTGAGGCTTCGGGAAATGTGACTTTGGAAACTATTCGTGCTGTGGCAGAAACTGGTGTTGACTATATATCTAGTAGTGCGCCGATTACTCAGTCAAAGTGGTTGGATTTGAGCATGAGGATGGGTGAAAAGGATATATGATAATTACCTCTATAATTTCCCTCTTAAATAGATAACATTTATATATGAACGCTACACAAGAACAACTAAAAGTAAAACTTGAGCAGGCTTTAGTGGCTGCTTTTGGCGCCGAATACGCCGGAGTAGATCCGATTCTGGTGGCTGCGAGTAATCCTAAATTTGGTGATTATCAGGCGAATGTGGCTTTATCGTTGAGTAAAAAATTAGGACAGCAACCAAGGGCGATCGCTTCTGCTATCGTTGACAAACTAGATGTATCTAATATTTGCGAAACACCGGAGATTGCTGGGCCAGGATTTATTAACCTGAAGCTGAAAACAGCATACTTAGAAACGCAACTAAATGCTATTCAGTTAGATTCTAGACTAGGAGTCCCAAAGGCAAAAACACCAAAACGGGAAATTGTGGATTTTTCTAGTCCGAATATTGCCAAAGAAATGCATGTCGGACACTTGCGTTCCACAATTATTGGTGATTCCATTGCTCGAATTTTGGAATTTCAGGGACATGATGTCCTACGATTAAATCATGTAGGTGATTGGGGTACGCAATTTGGGATGTTAATCACCTACTTGCGAGAAGTTTACCCGGAAGCGCTAACAACTGCTAATGCTTTAAATATTGGAGATTTAGTCAGTTTCTACCGCAAAGCTAAAAAGCGGTTTGATGAAGACGAAGCTTTTCAAGAGACAGCACGCCAGGAAGTCGTAAGATTACAAGCAGGGGCAGAAGATACACTCCATGCTTGGGAATTGCTGTGTGAACAGTCAAGGCGGGAGTTTCAGGTCATTTATAATTTGCTGGATGTGCAAATCATTGAACGTGGAGAATCTTTTTATAATCCTCTACTACCAGCAGTCGTGGAAGATTTGGAGAAATCCGGTTTACTGGTAGAAAATCAAGGCGCAAAGTGTGTTTTCTTAGAAGGTTTTACTAACAGAGAAGGTGAACCTCTACCCTTAATTGTACAAAAATCTGACGGTGGCTATAATTACGCTACTACAGACTTAGCATCCCTGCGTTACCGAATTCAACAGGATGAGGCAAAGCGCATAATTTATGTAACAGATGCTGGACAAGGAAACCACTTTGCCCAATTCTTCCAAGTAGCACGTAAAGCTGGATGGATTCCTGATGATGTGGAACTTGTTCATGTTCCCTTTGGTTTGGTATTAGGGGAAGATGGGAAAAAATTTAAAACTCGTTCTGGTGATACTGTCAGGCTGCGGGATTTATTAGATGAAGCCGTTATTCGCGCGCGTGCAGATTTAGAAGCCAGATTAAAAGAAGAAGAACGCCAAGAAACCGCAGAATTCATTAATAATGTCGCTGAGGTAGTTGGTATTAGTGCGGTTAAATATGCTGATTTAAGTCAAAACCGCACCAGTAATTACATTTTTAGCTACGACAAAATGCTGGATCTCAAGGGTAATACTGCGCCCTACATGCTGTATGCTTATGCGCGGATTCAAGGTATTAGCCGCAAAGGCGGGATTAATTTTGAAGAGTTGGGAGATAATGTCAAAATCTTGTTGCAGCACGAAACAGAATTAGCATTGGCTAAGTATTTACTGCAATTAGATGAAGTTATTAGTACTGTAGAGCAAGATTTGCTACCCAATCGTTTATGTGAATATTTGTATGAACTGAGTAAAAAGTTTAATCAGTTTTACGACCGTAACCAAGGAGTGCGGGTGCTTGAGGCTGAGGAACCACTGCGAACATCTCGTTTAGTTCTGTGTGATTTGACAGCTAAAACTCTGAAACTAGGATTATTTTTACTGGGAATTCCGGTATTGGAAAGGATGTAAAAAGTCATGATTCAGCAACGCCAATTTTTTAACACATAAGCAACGCAGAGGTACTCAGGAGATTTGATAGTATCTACTTCAATGCAGTGCAAACCTTTTAAGAGGCGATCGCACATGTTTAAATTCGTCATTACCAGGATACTTGAGAATCAATTAGGGATTAATTGTTTCCTTTCTAAAAATTAATCGGAATTTCTGAGTTGGTTGATTTGATTATTAGACTCTTTCATCAAGATATTAATCAAATGAATAGTTTTCCGTGTGCCATTGATGATGGTCTTTAAAGTGTATAGTAGCCGTGGATATGGTAATTTTTATGATAAGTAACAACCCCAATCTCGCAGCTTAATTGCAATGACTGACAAAGAAATCAAACAACTAATGGAGAGTAATGCTAAAACAGCCCAAGCGATGTTGGATGAAATAGCTGATGCTCGACAGGAACGGCAAGAACTCCGGGAAGGAATGATACAACTTCAGAATGCAGTGGCACGATTAACGAATGTACACGAGACAATAGTCAACTTACTAATTTCTCTCGATGGCGATCGCCCCACTATTCTCAAGAAACTTGCAGCAATTGAGAATAAGCTGGATCGATTATTGCAAAAAGAGGAACTGCAATAAATAGTTTGGGCATTACTGATTGAAAACATGAACTAGCCTGACGCCAAAGGATGACCCTTGCGTGGTGAAGCAGCATGATTAATCGTCAATTAAAACTGTAACAGAGGCAACAGCTATCAACATTTCGTCATTTTTATCATTTAGAGAGGCAATAGCTCGTCCTTGAACTACCATCCCACCAGATTCTACAGTCAGAGTTTTGCGGCCAAATGGGAGTACAGCTAGTACTTCTTGTTCCTTAACTTGTTCTGGATAGGGAACCGCTACTTGGACTTCCACAATCATTTCATTGGGATCATGCAAACCAGCAACCTCCCAAACACCAGGTAAGGCGTTGTGAGCGATCGCATTACGTACAGCCCTGGCTGCTGCTACTGTTGGCTCTTGTCCATGCTGGTCTATTCCCATTCCCATTTCGATAATCAAGCGTTTACGCCCCACAACTACCTCCTGAAAATCTGCCACTTCTCACTCATTATCACTGACAAAGCTGTAAGGTACTTTTGCTCAAAAATAAACTCACGCCCTAGCTAGAAATTTTAATTTAACTTGCACACCAAAAATTTACTAGAACACAACTGTAGGCTTTGTTTTACAATGCTTAACGTGATATCTGTTGTTCTTCTTCATAAAACCAAGTTTCTGCTACCAGACTTAAGCCAATCAGTAACAGAAAAAAGCAAACCGAAAACCAAAATATTTCCATCATTGCTACTACCCCCGATTAGTTCTATGACTTACATCTACCCATTGGCTAAATGTTTGCTAAAGAAATTTTTATTTCTCTAATCTGTCAGGCAAAGTAATTAGGATAATGTTAGTCACAACACAGTTATTTTTTTATTATACTCAATCACAAAAATGTTAATGCATAGTATAAAAGGATACGTGACTACTTGTTGTCTAGAACTCAAATAAACGGTGGCATTCAAACCGGAAACTGAATTTTGGGTCAATAAATGAGGAGATTTTGACAATTTTAGGAAATAAATTTAAAATTTTTTTACATGAAAAAAGCAATGATTCAGACATAAGAAAAATATTCTTTTAAAAGAGTTATTAAACATTCAAAATTTGTAATTAACAAATAAATTATATGAGGGTGTTATTAGTCGAGGACGAACCAGATTTAGGTGCGGCGATTAAGCAAACTCTAACGCAGCAAAAGTATTTAGTTGACTGGGTACTAAATGGAAGTGAGGCATGGGCATATTTAGAATATAGTTGGACACAATATACTCTAGCTATTTTTGATTGGATGTTACCAGAAATATCAGGACTAGAGTTATGCAAACAGCTACGTCACCACAAAAATCCCTTGCCTGTGTTAATGCTGACTGCTAAAGACAGAATGGAAGATAAAGTTGCTGGTTTGGATGCAGGTGCAGATGACTACTTGGTCAAACCTTTTGGCATGGCGGAATTATTAGCCAGGTTGCGGGCATTGCAGAGGCGATCGCCGCAATTTCAACCACAAGAATTAACTGTTGGCAACTTAACTCTAGATTACGGTAACAATATAGTTATTAGTCAAAATACTGCGGGGAATAAACAGGTAATTCCTCTGACTAATAAAGAATTTCAGTTACTAGAGTATTTTATGAAGCACCCAAACCAAATTTTGACTACTGAACAAATTCGCAATCAGCTTTGGGAAGTGAGCGCAGAACCGATTAGTAATGTGGTAGCAGCACAAATGCGCTTATTGCGTCGTAAATTAGCGAATAGTGGTTGCGAAAACATGATTGAAACTTTGCATGGGATGGGATATCGGTTCAATTTCATTGTTGAAAATCCCCGTTATTGAACAAGAAGGAAGAAGTTTGGAGTCAGGAGGATGATCATTCTTCTTCCGTCTTCCCTCTGACTTCTAACTTCATTGAAAACCACATCAGATCATTGCTGGGTAACCACAGACTCAAGCTGTATAGCTGCCAATGATATCTTGTTATGAATCAGAATAGACTCTTTCAACAAACCCGCCTGCATTTGACACTGTGGTATGCGCTGGTTATGGCTGTAATTTTAAGCTTGTGCGGATATAGTATTTACAGAGTGGTTTCCCATGTTCATTGGCTAACATTAGACCGAGAACTGGAATCTGTAGCGGGAACACTGCACGACAGTATTGAACTAAAACTACAACAACCTGGTAAATTAGAACCTGTAATACAGCAACTCTTACCCAATATTTGTGTAGTGGGAAAAAGCTGTATTCAAGAGTTATCAAGTTCCCCGCGCCATGTTTTAAGTGCCATCAACCAAAGTGATTACTATGTGCGGTTTTTCGATAATTCTGGGCGCTTGATGGCTATAGCAGGCGCTCATCCAAATGGATTATCTTTAGACTTTAACAACGAACCTTGGCAAACTCTTAAAGACAACAAAGGTAACCTTTACCACCAAATTTCGTTTGTTTTGCATACCCAAGATCATCGTGATTGGGGTTACATCCAAGTAGGGCGGAGTCTTGCAGATTTTACTAGTTATCTGGACGCGATAAAACTCACTTTCGTATTGGGATTGCCCATCTCACTGGGTTTAATTGGTCTTGCTAGTTGGTGGTTAGCAGGATTAGCAATGCAGCCGATTTATCGTTCATACAAACAAATTCAACAGTTTACAGCAGATGCCGCCCATGAATTACGGACACCATTAGCCGCAACTCAAGCGACGGTAGAATCAGCACTTTTGATGTCACAACAGAAACCAACAGAGGCGGGCGAGATTCTCCGAACCATACAACGTCAGAATCAGCGACTTACAACCCTAGTGACAGATTTGCTGCTACTAACTCGCTTAGATCGGCAACCTCTGCCAAGACAAAGTGACATTTGTTCCTTAAATGATATTATTGACGACTTAAGAGAAGAATTTGCCGCGTTGGCGATCGCATCAGGTGTAGTGCTGACATCTTCAGTACGGGTGTCTACGCCTCTGAATGTGATTGGTAATGAAGACCAACTTTATCGTTTGTTTTCCAACTTAATTGTTAATGCCATTCAATACACACCACAAGGCGGAAAAGTCACAATTTTCTTAGACCGCAGTGACAATTATGCTGTAATTCAGGTGCAAGATACAGGCATTGGCATTCCACAACAGGAAATTTTGCGCATTTTTGATCGCTTCTACCGAGTGCATAGCGATCGCTCCCGTATGACTGGTGGTTCTGGATTAGGATTAGCGATCGCGCAAGCAATTGTTCACGCGCACCACGGCAGTATAAATGTACAGAGTGAATTCACAAAAGGTAGTAATTTTATCGTCAAGTTACCCTTCGATCTTCGCCCAATTGATCATGTTCGCTTTGCCTATTTGTGGAAAATGCTGTGTCGTCATTGACAGCGAGAATAGTTATGGTTAGCTTAAGTCTTTCACTAACGAAGCTGTACTGTGCCAGGGTTGCCAAACTTGCTGTTTAATTTCCACAGTACCAGATTTGACAACAGCATCCCAGTGGGTGATCTGGCCTTCCCGCCAAAACTGTAAATCCACACGAGCATTGCCAATTTCTACGTGCTGGAGTTCGAGTTCAGGTAGCCATTCTGGTAAGTGTGGGTCAACGTAAAGCAACTGATTCGGGGCATCAGCTTGTAAACCCAGCATGGCTTGGATTAGCTGGAAAACTGATGCAGCTGCCCAGCCTTGGGGCACGTTTGCCTCTATGTAAGGAACAGGAAAAGCTCCTGGTTCGCGTTGAATACCAGCAAATAGTTCTGGTAGGCGATAGCTAGCAAAATATTTGGCGGCATCAAAAATACCGTAAGCAACCTGGGCGGCTTCAGTAGCAAAACCATAACGTTTAAATCCCAAAGCAATAATGCCGTTATCATGAGGCCAAACCGAACCTAGGTGATAAGAGTAAGGATTGTAGGCAGGGTTTTTGGTGCTTAAGGTACGAATGCCCCAGCCACTCCACATATCTGGTTGCATCAGCCGCTTGACCACACGAGCTGCATGTTCAGGACTGGCAATACCACTCCACAGACAATGACCTGCATTGGAAGTAAGCGATCGCACTGGTTGTTTATCTGGATCTAAAGTAAAAACATAACAGTCTAAATCATCACTCCAAAACTTTTCCTCAAAGCGTACTTGGAGTTTAGCTGCCTTGGTACGTAACTCTTGAGCAAAATTACTCTCACCCAGTACATCAAATACCTCTGCCATTCGCATCCAAGCATCAAAAACATAGCCTTGTAATTCACATAATGCCTTTGGTGCTTTTACCTGACTCCCATCAGGATAAACAATCGCATTTCCGGAATCTTTCCAACCTTGATTTTCAATTCCTTTTGAAGATTTGGTTTGGTACTCTTGAAAGCCATCGCCGTCCAAGTCTCCATAATGGTCAATCCACTCCAGACAGCGCAGAGCCACATCCCGATTATTCTGCAACAGTGAATTATCTCCCAACCACTTCCAGGTTTCATGTAATGTAATTAAAAACAATGGCGTCGCATCAGCAGTACCGTAATAGGGTGTATGGGGTATGTGTTGAAAATGTGCTAATTCACCCTGGCGGACTTCATGGAGAATCTTACCAGGTTGGGCATCACGCCAATCGTCTAACTCTTTAGCTTGCAACTGTCCGAGTTTTTGCAGTGCGCCACGGGCAAAACCTGGATGGACAATCATATTTTGCAGGCTGATAGTCAAGCTATCACGACCGAACAACGTCACAAACTTGGGTACACCTGCTGCCGGTAGCCAAACATCTGGCTCAAAATCGTAGTCATATAGTCGCAGTGATCCCAAGTCCTCAACTGATTGGCGGTATATTCGCACCACATCTTCATTAGCACAGACAATCCCGGTTACAGAATCACGCCATTGACAATGCAGCCTTTCAATTTCTGTATTGATGATAGTGAGGTCTACCATTGTTTGATAACAATAATCAACAGCCTCACGAACGTGTTCATGATCAATCAGATTATATTTACAGCAGGCGTGCCAACTTTCACCCGGTTCTAGTGCCACCTCAAAGGTGACGCGACCGTTAGCATATTGAGGTGCAGATGAGTAGTTACAGGGCTTATAAATCAAGCATCGATAAAAATTGTCATTTTCATAGCTAGTTTCTAACTGATTCTGTGCTTCATGCCATCGAGTTTCGATATGCCCTCGACGCACAAATTGCTGTGACTCCACCTCGAAGATATCGGCAAAGTCTGAACGCAGGGCAATTTCTAGATTAAAGCTGACAGATTTGAGACCATGATTGGTGATGTCGATATCCTCATGAATGCCCTGTTCTACAGTCCGGCTAATGATCAGGGACAAGTCACCTTGAGCAACTGTGCCATGCCTGAATGTGAACTGAGGATTTGTCAGGTAAACCCGCGCTGCATAATATCTTGTCGTTGTCGAAGTTAGACGAATCCAAGAGTTACTATTCACGTAGCAGGCATAGTGGCTTAAAAAGCGGGTATCATCTGAAAAAATACCGAGGTGACTGTGGGGATTGATTTCTCCGCTCAAGTCAGTTGCCATAAAGGTACTGCCATGATTAATCATCAGAATTGGTGGGCCAACAGTTACTCGCATAATTAACTTTTTACTCCTTCAAGTGCTGGGATTACCTGTTTGCCAAAAACTTCAATGAAAGTCTGTTGTTCACGGTTAACGTTATGTAAGTAAATTTCGTTAAAGCCGAGTTCGATATCTTGCTTAAGCCATTCAATATGCTGTTGAGAATCGGCAGAGATACGCACGTATTTATACATATCCATCGGTTTGACAAATTCAGCGATCGCATCAAATTGCTTTGGATGCCGGAGGTCAGCTAACACAGGACTTTGAAAGATATTTGTCCGCCACTGATCGAAGGCTCCTTGGAGGGCTGTGTCTTCATCTGCCGCATAGGAAAGCTGTACTTTGAGATACATTGGCTTTCCTTGTCCACCACCCCGACGGAACGCTTCTACGACTTGTTTGAGTTTTTCATGAGGGTGAGAGATGGTGATTAATCCATCTGCCCAACTTCCCAGCCACTCGGCAGTTGGCGGTGTGATTGCTGCGCCAATGATTAATGGTGCTACTGGTGGTCGGGTATAAAGCTTTGCTTCCTCTACACATACCAAACCATAGTGAGTGACAGTTTCTCCTCTCCAGAGGGCGCGGATCACGTCAGCGCACTCTTTGAGGCGGGCGTTGCGTATAGCTTTCACAGGCCAGCGATCGCCTGTAATCATCTCATTCAGTGCCTGACCACTGCCCAGTGCTACCCAAAAGCGCTGGGGAAACATTTCGGCTAGGGTAGCCGCCGCTTGGGCAATAATTGCCGGGTGATAGCGCTGTCCGGGGGCGCAAACTACTCCGAAATTCAGAGGTGTGGACTGCATTGCTGCACCTAACCAAGACCAAGCATAGCCGCTTTCACCTTGGCGATCGCTCCACGGATGAAAGTGATCAGAACAAGATATGCAACTAAATCCAGCCTGATGAGCGGCTTGTACGTATTTTAAGAGAGCGCTCGGCTTAAGTTGCTCATGGGAGGCGTGATAGCCAAACCTTGCCATAACCTTTCCTCCAATTTTATTTTTCAGTTGCAGAACAGGTAAATTGAAGCAATAAAAAATTGCCTCCCTATTAAATAACTAATACCGCTAAAACAATATGGCTTTTTATCTATCCAATAGGTGATTTAGCTAAAATAAAAAGACAGAATAAATTCTTTTAAAAATGTCTTTTATGACAGATACAACAGCTTTAAATTAAGTCTAGTACACATACTATAAAAGATGTAATGGCTTGCATCTATATCTTGCAATAGACCAAAAGTAGAATCATAATATGAAGTTAAAAATGTTTTTTAGTGATTTATTTACGGTTTTATTAGCTCTTTAACAACCGTGATACTAAACTTTCATGAGTTATGTAAACTCATGCAAAAATATAGATACGAAGTAGCCTCGTAAGAAAGCGCTAAATTGCTCAGTACGAACAAAAATTTATCTTATATAGACCAGCCCTTTCAAGGGGTAATATATTTTTCTTGGTGTCTTAGTGTCTTAGTGGTTAAAAAGCAAAACACTTAAGTTCTGGACAAACTATCCACCAGAGCGGCTCTGCGCTAAACTAAAGGCATTGGGGTAAAAATCTCTGGCAATAGGTTCAATAGACGACAAATTTTTACCACTCCAGTAACAATGTCTCAAGAGCATAACGAATCTCTCAATATTCAGCAGATAGCTAGTCTTAAACCAAAACACTTTGCTGATTTAATTAGAGCTGCACAGTTGATTTTCGATCCTACTGCGGGACTCTCAGGCAGACATATAGAAGTTGACTGGCAAAATTTTGGCATTCCCCATAATGTAGAGAAAAATCTGAAAGCGCTTGGTCAGCAATACCAATATGCATCTCCTCACATTCCCAGTGATATCATTTGGAGCCAATTAACTGCCGAAACTCGGATCTGGTTCCTTGATAATAAAGATGAATTGTGGCGGTTTGAAGAGGTGTTTCCGGCGCTGGACGAAGATTAAGTTTTTGCCAACTCGTAAGTTTGTCAAATGTTTGGCTAGGTGGGTTATTTTGGCAATAATCCACCTACTGACGCAACCGGACTAATTTGCTACTTCCGCCATTTCAATAACCCGCCCTTCATAATCTTTAACTAGAAAATTTAAAGGCTTTTGACTGCGAATTTTGAATTTTAAACCGCGCATTTCTACTCGCAATAAAATCATATCTAGGCAATCGCGGTCGAAGCAAACGTGACGTTGCTGATTTTTGCTACCCAAACTAGCTCCGCCAATCACATGTAGCTGGGTATTTTTCTTCAATTGATACCACAGCCCATCATTAGTATTATTCATCACCTTGTTAGACCAACTGGGGCTAGTAGACATATACAGAGGATCAATTCCAGTTGCGCCTAATGTTTGTTCGTAGTTGTAGTAGTAGTGCAAAGGCACTTCAGCTGCTGGCAAATCTAGCAACCCTTCATATAACTGTCGGGCAATCTCCAAGTCAGACACCATAACGGTGTGTACCTTTGGGGCACTGGTGAGAAACATCCACATAGCGCCTGCATAAGCTGCCAGTAGCATCACCATAATGCCTTGGGTGGAGAATAAGCTATCCAAGGGTAGGGAAGGTAAAAAAGATCCTAAAGTCAAAGGGGCGAGCAGGAAAGCCATTATATTAGCTGCTATAACCATGAACAAACCAAAGATTATATAAGGGAGCCGCTTTTATGATTGTCGATAAGAACTAAATTTAAGTCCTTGCTCTTACTTTATCAATACTAAAGTAGTCTGAGTCTTAGCAACGCAATAGACTAATGCCAAGATTGTCATGACAAATCCTATTTTAACTACTATCCACCCCCAAGCCTATGCAAATTCCCCATTTTCCCGAAACTAATCACCCGCTAGTAAAGTCGCTGTTTCATCATAGTGACCAAGAACTGCTGAATCTGTTTCAGAGCTATCCAGATGCTGGTAAGTACTTTACAGTGATTTTTTGCCGCTATAGCCCCATAGTCTACACCTTGATTCAGCATTCAGCGCGATCGCCTGTGCAGGCAGATTATTTATTTGCCTTAACTTGGCGGCACATCTATTATGAACTCGGTGGACTCAATTTAGCTGATCCCCAATCCACCCCAGAAGCTTTAACTCTGCAAAATTGGCTAATTAATATCACTGCTTTCTGTATCAACGAGATTAAATTACCCCCAACAGAAGCAATTCATTATTCTCTTCAGGCAACTTCGCCGCCGCTATGGTGCTATGTCGAACAGGCATTAGATCAACTACCACCAATTTTGCGATTGATGGTTTTAATGTCTCAAACTTTTCACTGGAGTGAAACTAGAATTGCTGCTTACCTACAAGCCGAAGGAGAAAAAATTTCGCCTCTGGAAGTAGCCAATTTTCTCCAGGAAGGCTATCGTATGCTAGAGGACAAATTACCAGCAGACATCCGCTCTATCTACTTGGGAGAAGATTTTAATCAAATTTAAACCAAGTAATAATACGTAATCTCTTGGTATTAGTCCTAAGAAAATAAAACTTTTTCTTAAACCTTCTACTTAAAGCCGAAATTTCACTGGTGAATTTTATGAAACAACGGCATTTATTACCTGGATGTTACGTTTTACTTTTTATTGTTCTACTAAATCCTACAGTGGCGCGTGGTGTTGATATTACACAACAACTGCACCGTCCTTTAAGTAATTCGAGTTGGCGGCAATCTAGAGAAGAAGCAGACACATTGCTGCGTATCGGTGAACAACAATATGCCGCAGGATTTGCTGATAAAGCAGTTGATTCTTGTCTGGAGGCGCTAGAGATTTATCACTCAATTGGCGATCTCAAAGCCCAAGGTTTGACTTATGATTTGATGGCGAAAGCTTATATCCAGCTAAATCGCTTTAAAGAAGGGGAAAATGCCTTACGTCGAAGGTTAGCGATCGCTCGTGATACGAAAGACTTTGCATCTCAAATTTTTGCGTTAAACAATATTAGCACCTTGCTACTACAACAAGGTGAAGCCTCAGCCGCAGGTCAAACTGTGGCAGAAGCACTCACAATTGCTCGTCATGTGAAAAATATTGAAGGTGAAGGATTATCTTTGAGTAATTTGGGTTTGGTAGCTGCTAGGCTGGGAGATTACAACAAGGCAATTAAACTTTATGAAACTGCTTTAAGTTTCCGCCGTCAAACTGGTAATGTCCTGGGTGAAGCCAATACCCTAAATAATTTGGGTGATGCCTATTTAGCTGCGGGCAATTATCCAGATACAATTGGTACTTATGGGGCAGCTATGCGAATGGCTAAAACTAGCCGCGATCGCAACAATCAATTACGAGCAATTGACGGTTTAGTCACAGCGCACAGCACAGTAGGCCGTTATCAGCGTGCTTTTGATTTACTGGAACAGCGCTTAATACTTGCACAAGAATTACAAAATCTCCGAGAAGAGTTAAAGTCGTTTGAGTCTTATGCTCAACTTTATGAACAGTTAGGTAATTACCCAACTGCCCGTAATTTTTATGAAAGAGCCATTACACTGGCACGAACACTCGCAGATAGTAAGCAGGAAGTGCTATTGATTGATAGACTAACTCAAATGCTGAAGCGGTAATTCTTCATCCGTCGGTGCCTTATAGACTAATCTCGGCATTGCTGAATTGGAATATGAAATGCCAAAATTACTTTTCTTTTTCTTTGTAACTTTGCGCCTTTGCGACTTTGCGTGAGACAAATTCATATCTTTATTCAGCAACGCCCTAATCTCCATAACGCACCCTACCAGATTTCAGCCAATATGCATCAGGTTTTCCGACTTGTGTGTACACTGTAGGAATTCTCTTCGGGGGAGTATGTCAAATTAATTCAAAAATACTGTACCGTCATCTTGAATCCGCACTGTATTTTTATCCTGACCTACATCAGTTGTTTCATCTAACCTGACCTCTAACATTCCTGGTTCCGCAGCAGGCTGGGAAGTTACTTGCAGCAAGCCGCCATCTTCACGGAAGAATGTCATCGTTACTGGCGCACTTAAACCTTGCAGCATTTCATCTGACTGACCTTTGAGCGATCGCGGTGGTGTATCGCCAATCACTTCATAAGTTACATTAGCTCCAGTTTCATTGACCAGTCTGACGTTCACTCTACCATTAGCTAAAGCAATTTTAGTGCTAGGTGCTTGTTGTTGTTCTGGTAGAGGTGGTTGAATCCCGGTAACTGGTGGACGTGCTGGCACAGCTTGAGTAGGCGGAATTCCTTGTGCTTGTAGTTGTTGGGTAATAGCATTCGGTGGACATCCTTGAGGTACTACATTTCTAGTGTTGAAAGGTTCTTCATAGTAAATACGAGGGCAAGGATTGAGTCCGAGAGGGCCAGAACCGGGTGCTTCACCACCAACACCCAGCCTCTGATCAGGTGTTGGTGTAGTAGGGACAGTAGGAGTAGGAAGAAGTCCTTGAGTCTCTAGTTTTCTGGTTAGCGCATTGGGAGGACATCCCTGGGGTACTACAACCCGATTATTGTGTGGTTCTTCGTAGTAAATACTAGGACAAGGGTTAACCTGGGAAGTAGGTTGTGGCGCTCTTGGTGTTTGAGAAATTGCTGGTGTACTAATTAGTAATCCGCCGCCAATAGCACCAAATAACCCAAGATATTTGCGAATTTTGCGAGTTTGGCTATTCATTCATTTTCTCCTAAATAATGTCGTCTTTTATTGCCTTAATAACTTCTCAATAATTTCAATTAAGTTCAGTAAATCGCCAAAAATTACGTTATTATTTGAATTGAATATATTTTGTCTTGATATCTCAATTTATTGAGTATCTTTAATCTAGCTATTAGTTTAATTTTTCATATCTAACTATAGGATTTAAAATGAAATAAATATTTCCTTCTCCAGGATGAGATATTTAAATAATTGGTAAATTAATTAGTCGAAATTATAAAAACTAATCAGTATATATTCTAAGATTTAAGAGATTCAGATCCCTGACTTCTTCCAGAAGTCAGGGATCTTTTTATTCATTGACTAGCTTTAAGCTTCTTCCCACAGTTGGCGAACCTGATCTGGTAACCAGCTAGCAATCTCTTGAATTCGTTCTGATGATAATTCATCTTTAGTAGCAGAAAACACCGCTTTAACAACCTGTTCACGATTTGCATTTGCTGGCATTCCACCTTCATTTGCTACTCTAAATAGAAAGCGATCGCTATCAATTTTAAAGATACCAGGACCTTGCCAAGGTGGACGTACCCGACTCAAAAATCCCACAATCGGATTTGTATCATGCCACAATTGGGCAATTTCCAGTTGCAGTGATTTATTATCAGTAACTTCAGCAGGTTTATGTAGTTCACTTTCAACTCTGTCAGCAGCCTCCGTAGTCATCAGGTCACGCATCACCCGGTATACTACTACTGTGATATCTCTAGCATCGAAGATATCAGCCAAGCCACTCTTCACCATGACTTTTTCTAAAAAGGGCATATCTTTCGTAGCGATAGGAACTGATGATCCTGCTTTTAAAGCTTCAGGTGGATTTTCTTCCAACTTTTCTAGCATTTTTTGACCTTTTTCCGTCAATTCTGCCTTTTTAAAGGTAATTAAATGTGGTAAAGGCCCATCTTCTGCACCATAAGTATTGGCAATTCTCATGTCAAATTCTTGTGGATTAATGAAATCAGGCACATCGTTCTGGTTTGCGTAAGCATTGCCTGTAAACTCGGCATTAATATAATCCTGTTGATTCAAATAATCTAAATGACCTAAAAATTCGGCTGGTGTTAATTCTCGACCTGCTAAATCAACTTCATTAAACCTAACTTCGTGCATTCCTTGCCCAGTATCATTAATCTTTTTGAGTAAAAGGTAAGCAACATCTTTTCTAATACTAATTGGCATCTAATCCTCCAAAAATTTCGTAATATCAGTATTTAGCTATGCTAAAGCCAGCAGTTAATACAACTACTCAACAATGTATAAGAATGGGCAATATTCACCCACTAGCAGAAATATCATGCAGACTAAACCTGCTTTCACAGGTTACATTAAGTTTATCTGCGCGGACTTAGTTTATGGTTGATTTAGTCCTAAACTTCTAGTTTGTTTGAGTAGCGTGCCTTAGATAGCATGTGGCAATTGCCAGCTTTGTTATCTAAATTTAGTATGTAAAGTTGTAGTTTTTCATCTATCACAGGAGACAAATGTTGATTGCAGATTTAAGACTCAAGAGTTATTGGTAAAGTAACAGTAAAACTAGTACCTCTGCCAAGATTGCTTTCAACTTGAATTTGACCTTGATGATGTTCGACAATAGCTAAAGCGATCGCTAGTCCTAATCCTGAACCTGTAGTACTTTCGGTAGCTGTATTCTTAGTTTTATGGGTACGCGCCGGATCTACCCGATAAAAGCGATCAAATAAGCGTGGTAAAGCTTCTGCTGGAATACCAATCCCGGTATCACTCACCTTAATTTGCAATTGGGCGGTGCTATAACGAATTTTAGATACGCGGTTGCTTCCCTCTAAACGCACTAATTCTACATTCACTCGTCCACCTGATGGGGTATATTGCAAGGCATTACCAATCAAATTTATAAACAGTCGCACGAGTTGATCCCATTTGCCTATCAGTGTGAACCAATTTTCTAGTAATTCTGGGCTAGTTTCCGAGGTGCTAGGATCAACCAAGTCGAGAGTTAAAGTAATTTCTTTTTCAACAGCCAATAGTTGTTGTTCTTCTACCACTTCCATCAGCAAAGCATCTAGGGGACAAGGCGAAAAAACATCTTTGCTAATACCACTATCCTGTCGTGCTAAGAATAATAAATCATTAACTAACTTACCCAAGCGCTGTGTTAGCCGTTCCACCACCTTTAATTGTTGGCGATAGTTCAAAGAAGTAGTAGCTTCCGTCTCGGCTAACTCCAAATCAGCAAGGGCAACTTGCACATTAGTTTGAATTAAAGTAATGGGACTTCTGAGTTCGTGAGAAGCATCAGCTGTAAATTGTTTGAGACGTTGGTAAGATTCGCCCACTGGTTCCATGGCTTTACCCGAAAGAAACCAGCCACTTGCTGCTACAGAAAGCACCATAAACCAGGTACCCAATGCCAAATCAATAATTAACTGGCGACTAGGTTTAGTAACTTCAAACCAGGGGTGACTAACGCGCAGATATCCTAATACTTGTCGTCCCACTTCTACACGCTGTGTCACTTGGCGCAATAAAAGTGCTGAGTGCTGAGTGCTGAGTGCTGAGTTTTGAGTCTCCTCATCTCTCGGCTTTGCTTCTTTAACTACACGGACAGTTTCACCGAGGCGATTGCCATGAATGGGAATATTGAGGGGTTCGGATAGAGTTGACCAGATTAATTCGCCTGTGGGACTAAACCATTCTAAGTCGATGTGGTCATCTTCTACAGTTTCGGCATTATCACGAAAACTAGCTTCTACATTAATGCGAAATTGTTCAGCATCTGTATTGACTGGCTCAATCACAAGCGATCGCTCAACAATTTCCACTACATGGTTGAGGGTATCATCGATACGTTCAATTAAGGTACTGCGCACATATAAATATACACCACTGGCAAATAGTAGAAGTAAGACAGCCGTAACGGCAGTGTACCAGATAGCAAGACGGCGGCGAGTAGCTTGGAACATTTGGCAATGCAGAAAAAATCTGATGTTATTCTTTTTGAATGTTAAATTATGGTTGAGTAAATAAGTTGATGACAGTTAAGAAATAGTGAACAATACAGGGACGGAAATTGTATTTTTAATTGAAGAAGACCCAGAGGGTGGTTACACAGCAAAAGCTTTGGGGGAATCGATTTTTACGCAAGCTGATGATATTGCTAGCTTGAAAGAAATGTTACGTGATGCAGTGCGCTGTCATTTTCCTGATGAAGCAGACCGACCAAAAGTGATTAGGCTGCACATTGTCCGAGATGAGGTGATTGCTTCGTGAAATTACCACGAGATTTATCGGGTGAGGATTTGGCTAAAGCCTTAGCTTGCTTCGGGTATGTGGTGGATAGGCAAACAGGAAGTCATATTCGTTTAACAACCCAGATGAACGGGGAGCATCATATTACAGTTCCCGCCCATAACCCACTCAAGGTTGGTACGCTGAGTGCTATATTACGGGATGTTGCTGACCATTTTGGCTTGAATCGGGATGAGTTACTTAGTCAACTGTTTTCCTGAAAAAATTGTATATTTCTCAGGCAAACATTTCATCCCATCAATACAATATTTTAGGGTGATTGCTCTATCTTACCCTACTCTCCATCCCCACAAGTGCGAGTGAGTTCAGAGAAAGCAGATTGCTAGATGAAAGTATATGAAGCGATCGCACATCAAATAGCAAGTCTATTTGTAGAAACTTTACGTTACCTATCCCCGCATATCTCAGATATCATCTTTGATGACAAATTGCTCTAACCATCTTCCTGAGCGGAATCTGGCAATATACAGCATATCTTTATTCTCACGTTTTTTATATATTTACTTAATTATTCAATTACTTAATATTTGATTTTTAAGTATTTTTACGGAGGCAACCCATTTTCTATAGGAGTTAAATTCAATTTGCAGTAAAGGTTGATGGAGAGACCTTAAATAATATGAAATCCAGACAAGTTTAATTTCTAATCTAAGAAGTGGAAAAGTTTTAGCGTGAAATTATCAACCGATTCATCATGCTTTATTCCCGAAATAAGAAATAACAAAGTCTGATTAATACATCTGAATTTTACTGTTTATTTCTCCTTTACTAGGCATTTCTCTAGCCCCTTGCTAGATTTACGATTTGAAAACTTTGCATTTACCCAGCCTCATACAATCATTTAAATTACGAAAATCAAAATCACCTTCCCCGTCAGGTTGTGTATTTATAGATAAGCCATTATTCTTCAGAATTAATGTTTATCCATAGTCTATAAAATTTGTTTTAAATTGATGCATTAAGCCTCGCCGTCAGTAACTTGCAGTCACGATAATCGCCGAAATTTTAGAGAAAAATTATGACGACCTTTTCAGGATTTCCAGATCCAGGAAGTAGTAGAAATACAGCTTTAGATACAACATCTGCAACATATATTGGCGGTCCTCTCACCAGTTCTCCTCATATTTTTCAAGACTCCGTTACTGGTAGTTCTGATACTAGCGATTTTTACAGATTTCGGATTGGTGCTAGCAGCAGTGACCCCGATAGCGTTGTGACACTGCGATTAGATGGCTTGAGTGATAATGCAAGTTTAATACTGTATGACGAAGTTGGTAATACTCTCCAAACGGCCAATGCTAGCGGTACAACACCAGAATTACTCACTCGCAGTTTAAATCCAGGCGTTTATTTTGTTCGTGTTGGCTCAGTTAGTGGTGCAAGCACTAGTTATAATCTCAGCCTTTCAGCTAACGAAATCCCCATAGATAACGGTTCTGGGAATGCACTGGGTGCAGCACTAAATATTGGTAGTCTCAGCAGCAGTTATACTACCACTGATTATGTCGGTAATCGGGGAGTTGTCCTTGACGACAATGACTATTATAGATTTGACTTAGCCAGTAACGGAGTATTCAACTTAACTCTGGATGGTCTAGGTGGCAATGCCAATGTCGAATTGCTCAATAGCGGTGGTACAAGGATTGCCTCTTCCACTCAACCAGATACTAATTCTGAGTCCATCAGTCAAAGTCTTGCTAGTGGTACATATTATGTGCGGGTGTTTCCTGGTGGGATAGGTGCCACTAACTACGACCTAAATCTTGCCTTTACCGCCGACCCAGAAGACTTTGCAGGAAATACACTGGCGACAGCCCGTAATATCAATACTTTAAGCTCCACTCCTTCAATTTTCACAGACTTTGTTAATAGTCTCGACACTAATGATTATTACCGCTTTGATTTAGCATCAAGCGCTCTCATTGACCTGACATTAACACCAGAAACCGCAAATGCTGATGTCCGATTACTCAACAGTGCTGGTACGACAATAGTCAGTTCTAGTCAAACTGGTATTGATCCAGATACTATCAGACGCAGCTTAAATGCAGGTACATACTATATTCGAGTGTTGCCCGTTTCTGGTGCTGCAACTAACTACGATTTAAGTGTCTCTGCTACTCCCATTGCCCCTGACATAGCCCCTAATTCCAGAGGATCTGCTAACAATATTGGTACGCTGATTGGCTCTCAGAACTTTAGCGATTTTGTCGGCAGTATCGATACAAATGATTATTACCAATTTGATTTAGCTCACAGAAGTATTTTCGACCTCAACCTGAGTGGTTTATCTGGCAATGCCGATGTGGAATTACTTAATAGTAGCGGTGGGTTAATTCAAAGTTCCAACCTAGCTGGTAATGCCGACGAAAATATCAACACCACCTTACTAGCAGGTACTTATTTCGTTCGTGTTAAGCCTATTAGTTCTGCGGAAACTTTCTACAACTTAAGTTTATCTGCCGAAACTCAAATTGAGATGTTAGAAATTTCCCCAGGTGCGGGTAGTTCTAACCCTAATCATCTCACGACACTAGGAAGCACGTTGTACTTTACTGCCAGCGATGCGGTTAATGGGGTGCAACTATGGCAGAGTGACGGCACCTCAGCAACTTCTATCACCAACATTAATCCTGGCAACTTTAACCCAGAAAATCTCACCGTCTTTGGTAGCAACTTGCTCTTTACTGCTGATGATGGTGTCAACGGTAGAGAATTATGGACTTACAATGGCACGACAGCCACGATGGTGAGTAACATCAATGCTGGTGCTAGTTCTAACCCCAGTAACTTAACTGTTGTTGGCAGCCAAGTCTTCTTTACTGCTGATAACGGTGTTAGTGGCAAGGAATTGTGGGTTTACAACGGTACCACAGTTAGTCTGGTCAAAGATGTTTACTCTGGTGCTACAGGTTCTAATCCCAATAACCTCGTTGCGTTTAACAACAAGCTTTATTTCACAGCTAATGATGGCATTAACGGCACTGAACTGTGGACAAGCAACGGCACCACAGCCGGCACAACCCTAGTCAAAGATATTCGCTCTGGTGGTTTGAGTTCGGCTCCAGCTAAACTCACAGTCGTTAACAACACCCTTTACTTCACAGCTAATGATGGCATTAACGGTATTGAACTTTGGCAGAGTGACGGTACTACAGCCGGAACCAGTCTTGTCCAAAATATTACCCCTGGTACGGGCGGTTTTGGGCCAAGTCAACTCACCGCCGTCGGTAACACCCTATACTTTGTCACAGATAGCAATAATGACTTCCAGCAAGAACTGTGGAAGATTGATGGTAATGGTGTAGGACGGGTCAAAAATGACCTGAATGCAGCCCCCAACACTGGTTTTGGCCCCCTGAATATGACGGCTGTCGGCAACACTCTCTACTTTACAGCTAGCGACAGCAGCACAGGATTAGAACTATGGAAGTCTGATGGTACAGATACAGGCACAGTTCTAGTCAAGGATATTTGGGTAGGTGCAGACCCGAACAACAGTATTCCTACTAGTCTCGTTAACTTCAATGGCACTCTCTACTTTGCGGCTTCTGAGCCTACCAACGGTAGAGAAGTGTGGAGCAGTGACGGCACAGCTTTAGGTACGCGCAGAGTTAGCAACATTAATCCTGGAACAGGCGATGCTAACCCTGCCAAGCTGACTGTCGTTGGTACACAACTGTTCTTCACTGCCACCAACGGGACGGATGGTACAGAATTATGGGTTTTATAAAGGAGGTGATGTTTATAACTGATTAACTAAGTAAAAATCTTTGTTTACATTTTAAGCAACTCTCGAACAATTGGGAAATCACTCCTCAAAAGTGACTCACAAAATCGCAGTTTCCAACCCCAGCGCAAAAGCCGGGAAATTGACAAGTAACCGAATTCACACAGATACAACCAGGGAAGAATTTCAACATGAAAAACAAATTTCTAGCCATTTTCGCCGCAGCTGGCATCGCTGCTGTAGGTAGCACTTTGTTCTCCGCACCAGCTCACGCTCAACTAGGACCAATTGACCAAGACGTAAACGTTGAACTTGAAGTACCAGAAGTACTTTTTTTGCGGACTTTTGAGACAGTTTCTTTGAGTATTACTGAGGCTGACTTGGCTGGAGGTACAGCAGTAACAACAGGTGGACTTGGACAAGATTTTGACACCATCAACCCCATCTCAGATGGTACTACTCTTATCGATCAAACCAGCCCATTTACTGGTTTAACAGGTGGCAGCATCACAAAAACAGTTGATGAATTGTACGCAGTTTGGTCTAATAGCCCCAGGCCTGGTGGTGTTACTATCGGCTTGAGTGTTCTTACTCCTGGTCTTACAGGTGCTAATGGTGGTACTGCAACCATCGTTAGTGCTACCCCCGATACACCTACTGCTGCTGCACCTGGTTTAGATATACCTGTTGTTGGTGGAGCAGACATAGAATTTAACTTGGGTACTTCTACCGCATCTGGTACTTACACTGGTGGTGTTATTACTGTTAGCGTCGAAGCTCCGTAGTTTCATCATTAATGGGTGCAGGCATCTTGCCTGCTGCTTTAATTAAGCTAGCAGGATGCCTTTCCCGGTACAAAAAAATAATTACAGCCAGAATAACTTAAAAAATCCAGTCACATGGACAACAATCAGACAATTAGTTGCCAACGCAAGTTTAAATATGGCCTGGGTATCTTAATGGGGTTGCTGGCTTGGCCCCTATCTCAGGCTTTAGCTCAACCCCTAGATTTGCCAGAGCCAACCCGCATCTATCAGCTATCAACCCCTCAACAACTGACTATTCCTCGCCAACAGCCAGGAGAGATGATACCTGCTCCTATCAGTGAGACAGTCAGAGACAATCAAGACTTGCTAGCTCCTGTGCAATTTAATACAGTGATTGCTCGCGAGTTGCCAGCACTTTGGCAGATGCGGGTTCCCATAGATCAAGTGGGTTCTCTCTACGCCACTTATGAACTCAAGGCTGGGAATGGACAAAGTAATAGGTTTAGCAGCCATCATCGTTCTGAGCAAACAGTGAACGTTGCTATTGAACCTTTACCTATTATCGAAATTTCCCGCGATGAAACTACCGCTTTAGTTCAAGGGGGCGCACTGTTGCAGTTTGACCTGGCAAATGCACGCACTGCGGGAGCCTATGGGGGCGTAATTACAGTAACGGTAAATCAACGTTAGTTGCTTAGTAGTACTTATCAACTAACGAGTATCTAAAGGTTAAAACTTTATCACAAATGTTTCGCAGAGCCGCTAATTTAGCCTTAAGTTTAGTAGGGTTACTTGCCCTAGGGATACCAAGTGCTGAAGCTCTCAATATTGGTGTCAGCCCATCCCGAATTGAGCTAGAAATCAATCGGAAAACCCGGACACAAGCAATTCGTGTACTTAATTTTTCTTCTAAACCGGTTGAAATTAAGGCCTACGTCCGGACTTGGAAAATCAGTGAGGACAATAAATTTGTCGAGGTTCCCCCCACTGCGGAATCCTTAGATCAGTGGGTTGTGTTTACGCCTTCTCAATTTACCGTCCCCGCTCGCAGCGCGCAGACTTTACGTTTTGCCATTCGTCCCAGAGTTGAACCTAAACCGGGTGAGCATCGCGCTGTAATTTATTTTGAAGAACTTCCCTCTGCTAGTGACCAAACCAACACTGTCCGTTCAGTAGGACGTATGGGAGTTGTCATCTATGGTTATGTAGGAGACATCAAACGAGTTGGTGTACTCAATTCAATTACTGTAGATCCTCAACCTAATGGTGTGACAGCGAACTTTGATGTTTCCAGTCAAGGTAATGGTTACGTCCGTTTAGATGGTCAATATGCCATCTGGCCGGCTGCTCAATATCCGGGTGCTGAATCTACAAAACCCATACCCAATGTAGAAAAGCCTGGACAAAAACTACCAGAAAATTTATTAGGTGCGGGTAAATTACCTTTGTTACCCGTATTACCTGATACTCGTCGCCGCCTTCAGTTGCCTATTACTCAAAAATTAGCTCCCGGTAAATATGTTTTAGATATTAACGGCGAGTTAAATGGGGTAAAAATTGAGCGTGGTATTCCCTTTGTTGTTCCAGAAGCTACTGCTACTACATCCAGTTCAACTAAACCTCGGCCTGCTACTGCTCGTAATCTGAGAAATCGTCTGCGTCCAAAATAGCTTTTGCTGAATTGTCAGCTGAACTTATCAGGGGTTGTTTGGAAAGTATCTTGTTGAACATCAAAGCTCTCAAACCTAATACCCTAAACTCTTGCACTTTATTAGCAAAGCCTATTGCGGGAATGGGGGAAAAATCAAATAATTAAAGCTTCTTTCTTTGTAGGAGAGAAGGTTGGCGAGAGGTCTTTGAGTATTTTTTGTAATTTCTAAAACATCCTCTCAGGCGAAGTTGGTTTTTACTACGCCTGATTTTATTTGCTGCAACGGATTATTTAGGCAGTGAATTTTCGCTTACTTTCCCAATTTCACCTAACTTTTGTACTTAATTAAATATGCTGCATTTAGCTTTACCACCTACACCACCTATTATTGTTATCACCACACAGACAGAAAGCCTTGTTGATAAGGTTTGGAACGAGAAGCAACTAACTCTTCTAGAAAAACTGAAAAGCAAGGAATCTGACTTAGAAAATGGTGGTAATGCTACATTAGCGAATGTACAAACTTTAGATTCTGCAAAGGTTGTAGTACAGCGACAAAATTTAACATCTGTAACTGCTACACCTACCGAACCTCAAGGGTTTGCACCTGAATTCTCGACTAGTGAAGCGGCTTTACAAAGTCCATCTACTAAGCCTGATTTAGAAATTAAAGTACTTGCTAATCTTCCTGTAGAAGTAAAACCAGGTGAGCAACCAGCAGAAAATTCTACTACTGTAGCTGTCGATACTCCTGCGTCTACTACAAAATCTGCTAGTGATAGTAAACCGATAGACAATAATAGTAGTATTTCTACACCTGTAAATCCAGGTACATCTACTATTACCCAAAATATAAAAGCTAATGACGGAAATTTCCTGGTTGGGGTAATTATTAACAATCGGGAAGTTGGTACATTAGATATTCGGATTGATGCCAATTCAATTTTAGTCCCTTTACAAGCATTTGCAGAAATTGCTGGCATTACTATTGAAAATATTGAAGGTAATATTCAATTAAAAACACCTCTAGGTGTAGCTAATTTATTACCAAGTGAAGTAAAACAAATCAATAATACAATCTACATCAATGATACCAAGCTTCAAGAAAAATTATCTACATCTATAAATTTCAATTCTGCTAATTTAGCCTTAATTGTTGACTTACCTTGGCGGCGAGGCGGCAACTCACCCAGACAAGCGGCAGCAGAATTACAGCCTGAATTTCTCCCTCCTAGCACTGCCCTTTCTAATTTAAGACAAGAATTACAGGTTACCAACTTTGCTGGAAATACACGCTTACGCAGTTCTACACTTTTAGGAGGAAGACTAGCAGGCGGTAATTGGCGAGTGCGGCTAAATAACACCTTTGTTAATCAACCAGATGTTTCCGAATACTTTTTCTATAAACGCGAGAATCAATTTCGCTATCAACTAGGTAGGCAACAAATAGGTTTACATCCCCTACTAAATGGGATGAATTTGACAGGAGCGCAATTTGGTTTTAGCAATTTGCCCGTTGATAGATTTGCTCAACAATATAGCGCGGCTGAATTGTTACCTAGACGCTCTAGACCTTTACAAACATTCCAGGGTGAAGTACCACCAGCAAGTTTTGTGCAGCTAAGAGTTAGTGGAATTATAGTTGCACAGCAGCAAGTTGGACTCAATGGCATCTATGAATTTATTGATGTTAATTTACCTAGTGGTAACAATAATGAAATAGAACTGTTGGTCTACGATCGCAACAACATTAACATCCCAATTGAAATTCGCTCGTTGAGATTAAATGCTTCTGATTTGTTGCTCCCCGCAGGCGGTAATGTCCAACTAGGTGGCTTAGGATTAAGCGGTAATTTAGTCCAGGATTCTTTATTTGGAGATTTCGGCTCAGAAGCAGGTAGATTAGTTGGGTTTTACCAATTACGCCAAGGACTGTCTGAAAATTTAACGTTTGAAGGTTCTGTACAATCGATTCCTGGTACTTTACAGACACAAGCTGGCTTTATTTGGCGACTAGCAAACCCGGCGGTTCTCGCTACCAGTTTGGGGATGTCTCGCGGTCAACTAGGCTACACAACCGATTTAGATATTAATTTAGGTCAATTTGAAATCCTGGGTAATTCCCAGTTATTTCCTTCTGGATATAACTCAACTAGACAGTCACGCGATCGCTTTAATCATAGTCTAGAAGCAAAATATCGTTTCAGTAATAATTTCAATGTGGGGGTCATTGCTCGCAGTCGTCAAGATGAATCCAGAAGCGCTGATTACATATTGCCGACTTTTGCCTTCAATCCTTTTTCTGGCTTATCTATGAGGGGTAGACCAGATTTAGACGGGAGATATTTATTTAGTACTTTATATGTCCCTAATCGCTCAATGAGACTGGCTTTCAACACCTTTGGTGATATATACACTTCAGATTTCACCTACAGGTTAAATAGAGAGTACCAAGTGTCTTTGGGTGGTGAATTTGGTGCTGATTTAGCTCCGCGTTATTCTACAACGCTAAATTATAATTCTCGGAACCTCAACGGACTGAGTTGGAGACTAGGAGCGGCTTTCAGCGACGGTAATGTCGGGCCAATCGTTGGTGCTAGTATGCAGTTGCTTCCTGGCTTATTTGGTCGGCTGGAATATCAAGGTATTCCTTCGAGAAGTAGGAACGTTTTAGGCGGATTTGGCGACGAACGCCTCACAGTTCTACTAGTATCAGATTTGTCTTTTGCCGGGGGTGGTGTTGCTCCAGCTAGGTCTTATGGTTTAGGAAAAGAACGTGGTGCGATCTCTGGAAAAATTGAGGTTGCAGGCGGAAGAAGAGGCTTTGATTTGGGTGGAGCTAACGTTAGGGTAATAGATAATCGCAATAATCGAGTTGGTGCTGCCAAAACTGACTCGTTAGGAAATTTCTTTGTTGGCAACCTCAAAGAAGGTGTTTATATCATTGAACTAGACCCGGATAGATTGCCAATTGAACTTTCTTTAGATAGAACCAGCATAGTAGCTGAGGTTGCAGGTGCGGCAATCACTAATTTAAATTTCCCTGTGAGAGAAGAATATGGTTTAGCAGGACGAATCACAGATGTCACAGGTCAGCCAATGGCACAAGTGCGAGTGGAACTCATCAATCCTGCTGGCGCACGTGTTTTATCAACGGTAACTGACCAATTTGGTCTTTATCGTCTAGATGGAGTACCAGTTGGCAATTACACATTGCTGATTCCTAACCAAGATGGTATTGCTAACAGCTTGACCCTCCCCAAACTAGAGGTAGCAATTAACAAAGATTTTATTTATGACCAAAATCTACAATTACCAATTGCTGCCGCAGCTAAGGAAACTATTAAGGATTGATGGGGGGATAAGGGGATAGGAAGAGAATTTATCAAGAGTCATGAAGATTTGGAAGTTTATCAAATGGCTTTTGATATGGCAATGCAAATTTTTGAACTCTCTAAAAAATTTCCTGTAGAAGAAAAATATGCTTTGACTGATCAGATTCGTCGGTCATCACGTTCAGTATGTGCAAATCTAGCTGAGGCTTGGCGAAAAAGACGTTATAAAGCAGCGTTTGTGGCTAAATTGAATGATTGTGTTCGCGGAGCGTGTCGTAGACAAGCTGAAGCTGCTGAAACTCAAACATGGCTCAAATTTGCTGTTAAATGCAATTACTTAGAAGTTTCTCTGGGTAGAGAAATTTACGCCACATACAATCGAATTTTAGGTGGTTTAGTAAATATGATTAACAATCCTTCTTTCTGGCTAATTAGAGAATAATTGCGTAGGGAAATATCACTTTCATAATCTCCTCTTGTCCCCCTATCCCCTTACTTCGTGTGCCAATTTCATCTACTATATTTATTGTCCCCCAGCTGTATTAGCTCATCTGGCTACCCTGAGATCGTCATGCCGAAATCAAAGAAGAGCACCAATCCCATTGATTTGAACGATCCGCAATATTACATTAACCGCGAGTTAAGCTGGTTAGAATTTAACAGTAGAGTACTGCACGAAGCCTGTGACTCGCGAACGCTGCTTTTGGAACGGCTAAAATTTTTGGCAATCTTTAGTGCCAATTTAGATGAGTTCTTTATGGTGCGTGTTGCGGCCTTGAAACAACAGGTAGAAGCGAAAGTTGGTCAGCTAACTCCCGATGGTCGCACACCACAACAACAGCTAGACGATATTAGATCGACTCTCAGTCCTCTGGTAACAAAACAGCACCAGCAGTTTGAGCAAGTGCTGCAACCTCTGCTAGTCGGTCATGGCATCCATATTTTGGATTACATCGATTTAAATCAAAAACAGCGAACTTATTTAGACAACTACTTTGAAGAACAAATCTTTCCGGTTCTGACTCCCCTGGCTGTTGACCCTAGCCATCCTTTTCCCTTCATTTCCAATCTCAGCTTGAATTTGGCAGTTGTGGTCAAAAACCCAGATACAGAAGAAGAATTTTTTGCGAGGGTCAAAGTCCCCAACGTGCTACCGCGATTTTTGCCTTTACCACCGGAGTTGGGTGTTTCCGAAACTGAACAACCTGTACACTGGGCTGGTGTACCTTTAGAACAGGCGATCGCTCACAACCTGGAATTTTTATTTCCAGGAATGAATATCCAAGAATATCATCCTTTTCGCATTACCCGTGATGCCGATCTAGCGCTAGAAGAAGATGAAGCAGATGACTTGCTGTTAGCTATTGAACAGGAACTGCGAAAACGGCGCATGGGTGGGACAACCGTCAGACTAGAAATTAAATCCCAAACGCCTGACCCCATACGTTCTCGGTTGTTGCAAGATTTGGACTTAACAGAAAGCGATGTTTACGAAGTTGATGGTCTTCTGGGACTACGGGATTTAATGTATTTTATGGCATTGCCATTACCCGAACTCAAAGAACCACCACGCCAATCTGTAGTACCTTCCCGTCTGCAAAGATTGAGAGAACCGAGTTTAACCTCAGATGCTTTGGAATTAGAAGAAGGACAAGACTTTTTTGCGGTAATTCGAGAAAAGGATTTACTAGTACACCATCCCTATCAATCCTTTTCGTCAACAGTGGTGCGCTTTATTACCCACGCCGCTCATGATCCGAATGTGCTGGCTATCAAAATGACCCTTTACCGCACTTCTGGGGACTCACCCATAGTCAAAGCTCTAATTGCGGCGGCGGAAAATGGTAAGCAAGTGTCTGTATTGGTGGAATTAAAGGCACGGTTTGATGAAGAAAATAATATTTATTGGGCCAGAAGTTTAGAAAGAGTTGGTGTGCATGTTGTCTATGGTCTAGTAGGGCTAAAAACCCATTGTAAAACCGTCATGGTAGTGCGACGAGAAAAAGACCGGATGCGACGCTACGTACATATTGGCACTGGCAACTATAATCCCAAAACAGCGCGGCTTTATACAGATTTGGGATTGTTTAGCTGCCGTGAAGAATTAGGTGCTGATGTTACAGATTTATTTAATTTTTTAACAGGCTATTCCCGGCAAAAATCTTATCGAGAGGTGTTGGTAGCACCTGTAAATATGCGCGATCGCTTTTTGGCATTAATTCATCGCGAAATTGAAAATGTCCAAAACGGTTTTTCCGGGCGCATTGTTGCCAAAATGAATTCCCTGGTAGATCCGCAAATCATCACCACTTTGTATGAAGCTTCCCGCGCTGGCGTGCAAATTGACCTGATTATTCGGGGTATTTGTTGTTTGCGTCCGCAACTTAAAGACATTAGTGAAAATATTCGTGTCCTCAGCATTATCGGGCGCTTTTTAGAACACTCTCGCATTTACTATTTCCATAACAATGGACAAGAGGAAATTTATATTGGCAGCGCTGATTGGATGCGCCGCAATTTAGATCGCCGAGTCGAAGTAATTACGCCGATTAAAGACCCAGATATTGCCAAAGATTTGCAGGAAATTTTGGGAATTATGTTAGCCGATAATCGTCAAGCTTGGGAGTTACAACCTGATGGTAGTTATATTCAACGCCGTCCCTGTGAGGATTGTTCAGAAACTAACTCACAAAAAACTCTCATGAATATGGCATTACGGTCAACAAGTATAACCTCAAACCTAATTGATCCAAAAAAGAGTTCTTTTTATATTGATAATTAAATCAACTGAGTTTCTTTAAGCAAACTTTAATTTTTACCAATTTATCTAATAAATCGCTGTAGGTAAATGCAATTTATTCAACCGTAAGATAGAGTGATTACTGGTGATTATTACCATAAACTGTAAGAACTGTTGTTTCTAGTTTTTTCTTACTTTGAATGTTAATGTTTTCCTGTGAGTCTTCTACCTTACGTGTTCTAGTGGTTGATGATCACGAACTGACTCGTTTAACCCTGCAATTAGCTTTTTCGGCTCAAGAAAATCTTCAAGTAGTCGGGTTAGCTTGCAATGGTCAAGAAGCTATAGAAATGGTTAAAAGCTGCCATCCTGATGTAATTGTTCTAGACTTACAAATGCCAGTCATGGATGGTTGGAGTGCTTCTAGTCAGATTAAAGCGATTTCTCCCAATACTCAGATACTGGCTTATTCCTCTGTGGAAGATGCAAATTTTCTGGGAAACAAAGCAACGCCGAATTTTGACGATGTTTGTAAAAAAGATGTACCTACGAATGAACTAATTGCTTTGGTGAAGCAGTTAGGTCAACGTGCAGGAGATGGTTAAGTGAGAAAATAAATCATGCTGAGTATTTGCCGGTGGATTACCCCAGGCTTAACTCAATTCTGGGGACTGGAAAATATTTATGAACAAGCAGCGTCAGTATAGCCGTGATTTAGTGGTTATACTGACGCTGTTGTGTATTGTTTATGCTATTTAGTTCACCTTAATTATTTTCTGTTTCCGGAATAGTGCGTCTAAATTCATCAATTAACTCATCCAGTTCTTCCAAAGCCTGATTGACATCAATTCTCAGAGTTCCCAAATTTGGCTGCTCTAAAAGGCTCAGTAAGTACTCGCGTTTACTTTGAACTACGGCAATTCGTTCTTTTATAGTCTGCAAATCCATTATTTACTTCCAGTTTTAGATATACCTTCAAATTTAAAGTTAGCTCAAAAAGGAGTAGCAAGTGGAAGAGAATAGAGAACAAGGGGAAATGATGTCGTGGCAAATCTTCCTCATTTCTCTACTCTCTTTCCTAATTTGTTACTCATAGCCGATGATAATAAAACTGAGGTGTTAAGAATTTATCCTATCTAAGCTCATGTTACGCCAAATTTCTTTGGGAACAATCGGTTTGACCATCGGCAGCATATTAACCATTGTTGGTTTTGTCGCCTATGCTGCTGACAATGCCACACTCAATCTTGTGGGATTTTTTTACGGGTTTCCTCTCTTACTGGGAGGATTGGCACTTAAAGCCAATGAAATTAAGCCCATACCCTTTAGTCAAAATACTACGCCATCAGTATTACTATTGCGGGAGCAGCAAGCAACTGTCACTCAAAATAAAATTCGTAAAGATATCACCCGATATTGCTATGGTCAAGACGCTCATTTAGATGCTGCACTCTCTTATCTGGGTTTGAGTCCTACAGATGAAGAACGACCAATAGTTACAGGTTTAAGAGAAACAGTAATTGATGGGGCCTATACCTTAATTTTAGAATTTGATTCACCGTTGATTCCCATTCATGCTTGGCAGGAAAAGCAGGAAAAAATGACCAAATATTTTGGCCCTGGAGTAGAAGTAAAAATCACCCAGGTTGGGGAAGAGCAAATTGAGTTAGCGCTAATTGTTACAAGTAGTACAAGCTAAACTTTTGTCCATTTTGTCATTATTCCCTTCTTCCTATCTCAAACCAACCCCAACTGCTGCTTCAGTGCTGTCGGCACATTAACTGCCGTTTCTAATCCCTGGACACCTTCCCATTGCTGCTTTTCATCCCATATCATTGCTTTTAAGTTGGTATCACTAAAATCAGCACCGCCAAGAATGGCATAGTTGAGGTTAGTATCACTTAGGTCAGCACCGTTGAGTTTGGCATAGCTGAGGTCAGCATTGCTGAGATTAGCATCACTCAGGTTGGTACTAAAGAGAATAGTATCGCTGAGGTTAGTGCCATTAAGTATTGCGTGACTGAGGTCAGCACCACTGAGGTCGGCGCGACAGAGGTCCGCATGGCTGAGGTTAATGCCATTAAGGTTAGCGTCACTCAGGTTAGCACCAAAGATGATAGCGTTTGTGAAGTTGGCGTTACTGAGGTTGGCATCTTTGATGTTGGCGCTACTGAGGTCGGCGTGACAAAGGTCAGCATCTTTGAGGTTACTGCTACTAAGGTCGGTACTGCTAAGATTGGCGCGGTAGAGGTTGGCATCTTTGATGTTGGCGCCACTGAGGTTGGCACTACTGAGGTCAGCATTGCTGAGGTCGGCATTGCTGAAGTTAGCACCACTGAGATTGGCATCACCGAAGTTTGCCCCAGCTAGGTTGGCGTTGCTAAAGTTGGCACCTGTGAGATTAGCATCACCAAGGTAAGCACCGCTAAGATTGGCACCGCTAAAGTTGACCCCAGTTAAGTTGGCATCACCGAGGTAAGCACCCTGAAAGTTACCTCCCTTGAGAAATTCCCCGACTATACTACTAAAATTGCCAATTTCCAGGGCATCACTGTAGTTAATCACCCGCAGCAGTTGAGAGGTAAAAAAATTGTTTGTATCTGGTTTAGTGGATGGATAGAAGATAATTTGTTGTTGTAGCTGTTCTTGCGCTTGTGCGTAGCTGTGTAATTCTAAGAGTAAAATTAGTACGTTAAGTCCTGTATATATATCTACCTGTCTTAAGCCGATGGTAATATTTTGTGCTAAAAGCGCCATCATTTTTTTTTGAGGCAAGTTATCACTCGGTAAGGCATCAATAAATTCTCCTCGACACCAGCGACTATAGAAATTTTCTAAACGCTGAAACAATAGCACTGGTTGGAATTTATTCTCAAATCGGAGAAAGTCCATGACTTGTTTGACTATTTCTGGTGTCAACGCTCCATTGCCTAGTAAATCATAAATCTCTTCATGCAATTGGCGATCGCGGCAAGCATGATCGTACTTGATAGTAGAACCCGTTCGCTCTGTATCTCTCACAGGATAAGCGTGGGGTAGCCGTTGCTGTTCGCTACACTGTACCGCAGAAATTGTTCGGCGCAGCCGTTGCCGATTATTACAATAACCGTTACCAATTGCTTGGCTAGAGTAAATGTTCCCGTTGGTAGAGCTTAAAGAGGAGGGTAGCTTGCTTGTATTCAACGTGCAATTATTTTCTGGTTTTGTCCATTCCTCCAAGCTTTTTTGTAATCTTTTAATTAATAAACCTTTCTGAAAATTATCTTGAGAAAATTTCATAATTTTGCCTGGTTTGTTCAAGATTTTTCCCATAGGCAAATATGCTTCTGCTGCTAAAGCTTTGGTTTTTGGTGCTTCTGGTGACTTCGCACTACTTATATAATTTTTCAAAAGCTGCCAAACTTGAGATAATTGTGACATCTTTGTATCCTTTATTACTCAATTAATACTGTTATATTCAACCTTTAGGCAATATTTCTGTTAGCTTGGTTACTTTGTGAACACTAAATGTAAAAGTATAAATTAATTTATGTATTTTGCTTCAAGTTGTGTGGTTAACAACTAAACCACACATCAATGGCACTGTCTCGCGATGATAGCAATTGAGCTTTTGCTACAAATAAGGCATTTTAGCTAAAATCTGGGATTTATAGCCGCATATTTACTAATCAAATGCCCAAATAATACGTACTGTTTGTTACAACTGCAATGGTTAGGAAAAATACTACAGTAAAACAGCGCAATATAAATGAAAAATTAAGAATTCAACCTAAATTGCAAATTTTGCCTTTTGATATCGGGGTGAATGGGGGAAAAGAGGCATAGTCATCTTTTCTACTCCCTCTTACTCAGTACTCCCCTTCGACTTCGCTCAGGGCAAGAAGCGCACTCAGCACTAAAGAAACACTTTCAAGGTAATAACTGGATGAATAGAGTAACTTTTTATCTAATTTTGTTGCATGGTTTGTTTTTGGGAATACCAACAGCTAGCGCTAAGTCGCTGGAAAGTTCTGCAAAGGTGTGGGTGATTAATCAGAACCAACAAGTACAAAATAAACCTTTTGCTTGGGTAGTTAAAAATACAAACGCAGCAGGACAGCAACCATTTTTACAAACTGATAAATCCGCAAATAAGTCTAATAATAGTGAGAAACCATCAGATCATGAGCTAGAGCCGTTTAACGAAGTAATTAAAGATACTGAAAATTTAACAGGCTTATTCAATCTCTATCACAATAAAGAAAAGCATAAAATTTATTTAGAAATTAAACCAGAGCAGCTCAATCAAAATTACCTAGCTACGACAACACTGGAATCAGGAATTGGTGAACGCGGTATTTACAGTGGGATGCCTTTGCAGGATTTTTTGTTTTATTTCCAACGAGTGGGTAATAATATACATTTTGTGGTTCGTAATGTGAATTTTCGCACCAGGGAAGGAGATCCGCAAGCGCGATCGCTAGCCCGGTCTTTTAGCGATTCTGTTCTTTACACCATTGCTATTAAAAGCATTCATCCAGAACGCAAAACTATTCTCATCGATTTGGGTGATTTGCTACTGGCAGATTTAGCTGGACTATCTTTGAGTTTGGGGCTTTCCTTAAGTACAGACCAATCTTATTTTGGTAATGCCAAAGCCTTTCCCCACAACTTAGAAGTTGAATCAGTTTTAAATTTCTCTAGTGGCGATAGTGATAGCAGCAGCGAGAGTGAAATGCAGCATTTCGAGGCACTTGCTGACAGCCGAGGTTTCACCCTGAGAGTTCACTACAGCCTTTCTCAACTACCAAATAACAATTACCGTCCGCGTTTGGCTGATGAACGTGTAGGCTATTTTATCACTGCCTACCAAGATTTAACCAAAGACGATCGCGGTGATCCTTTTGTCCGCTACATCAATCGCTGGCATTTGGTAAAACAAGACCCCCAAGCAGCAATATCTCCGCCTCAAAAACAGATTGTGTTCTGGGTTGATAATGCCGTGCCTTTTGAGTACCGCGATGCCATTAAAGAAGGTGTACTGATGTGGAATCAAGCCTTTGAAAAAGCGGGATTTAAAGAGGCGATCGCAGTTCAGCAAATGCCGAATAATGCTACATGGGACCCGGCTGATATCCGTTACAACACAATTCGTTGGATTAACACAATAGATGGTTATTTTGCTATGGGGCCATCTCGTGTTAACCCCTTAACTGGGGAAATTTTGGACGCAGACATTCTTGTTGATGCCAGTTTTGTGCGTGTACTCAAGAGTGAATATCGCAAAATTGTCCAACCCAACCAAAAATCAAACCGCACTTCCTTATCGGCGTGGGTACAAAATCGCTTTCTTTGCACTCATAGTTCAGCCCCGAAAGTTAATGACAATTCCCACAAGCCTCAGGGATTGTTGAACCGTCTATCTAAACTAGCTGGTGAGTATGATTTATGTTACGGCATGGAAGCTGCTAATCAATTTGCCTATGGTTCTCTGGCGATGTCACTGCTGCAAGACACTCCACCCAGCCAAGACCAAATGAAAAAGTATATTCACCAGTATTTACGCTTAATTATTGCTCACGAAGTTGGACATACTTTAGGTTTACGTCATAACTTCCGGGGTAGTACCCTACTATCACCAGAGGAGATGAACAATCCAAAAGTTACCCAAAATCGAGGGATGACGACCTCAGTTATGGATTATCTTCCCCCCAACATTGCTCCTCAAGGGACAAAACAGGGTGATTATTTTCCTAGTATGGTAGGAGCATATGATCAGTGGGCAATTCAATATGGTTACATATCCACTGGTGCTAAAACTCCCATAGCTGAAAAACCAATTTTGCAGGAAATTGCTAGTAAATCTGACAAACCAGAGTTGAGTTATTCCACAGATGAGGATATTTATGACCTCGACCCAACTGCCGATGCTTGGGATAATAGTAATAATGTGTTGCTTTACTCACAGTGGCAATTAGATAATTCGCGGTTGATGTGGGAACGTCTCAACAAACGCTATCCCATGACTGGCGAAAGTTACAGCGATTTGAGTGAACGTTTTAGCACAGTTTTAGGTAACTATTTTCAGCACGTATACTATGCCAGTAAGTACAAGTACATTGGTGGGCAGTCATTTTACCGACTTCACGCTAGTGAGAAACCGCGCCGATTACCATTTGCACCAGTCAGTATCGAAAAACAACGTCAGGCATTAAAGACGCTACAAAAATATGTGTTTGCTGAAGATGCCATGAATTTCTCTCCAGAACTACTGAATAAATTAGCACCCTCTCGTTGGTGGCATTGGGGAAGTTATCCTCGGATTGGTCGTTTAGATTATCCAATTCATGATTTAGTTTTATTCATGCAGGGTGGGGTTTTGAGGGATTTACTCTCAGGCGATCGCCTCTCCCGAATTAAGGATATTGAACTCAAAACTCAACCAGGGGAAGCACTGACAATGCCTGAACTTTTTAATACTTTACAAACTGGTATTTGGACAGAGGTCATCAAACCAAAAACTAGATCACTAAAAATTAACAGTTTACGGCGGGGCTTACAGCGTGAATACCTGGATATATTGATTGCTATGGTGTTACGCAAAGAACAAGTACCAGAAGATGCTCGTACTTTGGCTTGGTATAACCTTAGACAACTACGTGACAAACTCAAGCAGACATCTTCTCAAGATGATTACACTAAAGCGCACTTACTAGAAACCCGCGATCGCATTGAGAAAGCCTTAAATGCCCCGTTGCAGGGGTTTTAAAAGTGCTGAGTGCTGTAAAGCCCTGCGAGCATGGCTACGCTTAGAGCGGTAGCGGGGCGTAAAGCCCTGCGGGCATAGCTGCGCTTATAGCCCGTGCTAAGTGCTGAGTGGGGGACAAGGGGAATAACTAATGCCCTATTCCCCATGCCCCATGCCCATTAGCAGCAAATATACTAAAAGCATGACACATACTATTCAACCATTAACTCGGAAAGCTTGGGCTGGTGCGATCGCGGAACCAGCGAAGGAATTTCCTGTGACTCAATTGCCAATCCTTGCGGGTAAAGTTCCTGATGGCTTGCGCGGTACACTATATCGCAATGGGCCTGGACGGCTAGAACGTGGTGGTATCCATGCAGGACACTGGTTTGATGGCGATGGGGCAGTACTGGCGGTTAATTTTACCGATGCAGGTGTGACTGCACTTTATCGTTATGTGCAAACTGCTGGCTATCAAGAAGAAGCCGCAGCAGGTAAATTGCTTTACGGTAATTACGGTATGACAGCACCAGGGCCAATTTGGAATCAATGGCTTAAACCAGTTAAAAATGCGGCTAATACTTCGGTGCTGGCTTTACCTGATAAATTGCTGGCACTTTGGGAAGGTGCTAATCCCCATGCTCTTGACCTGGAAACTTTAGAAACGTGGGGTTTAGATAATTTAGATGGTCTGAGACAGGGATTACCCTATTCGGCACATCCCAAAGTTGATTACCAAACTAAAGAGATTTTTAACTTTGGTATCAGTGTTGCATTCAACGCCACGCTAAATGTTTACAAAAGTGACTTTACTGGCAAGATTATCCAAAAAGCCCAGTTCACACTAGAGGGTGTTCCCCTCATACATGATTTTGTTTTGGCAGGACAATATCTGATATTTTTTGCTCCTGCGGTGCGCTTAAATCTTTTCCCTGCCCTTGTAGGTATCAGCAGTTACAGTGGTTCACTGGAGTGGCAGCCTCAAGCGGGAACTCAGATTGTGGTGATTGACCGCGAAACTCTATCTTTGGTGAGTCGTGGAGAAACTGAACCTTGGTTTCAATGGCATTTTGCCAATGGTTATGTGGATGCTAATAATTTAGTAGTTGTAGATATTGCTCGATATCAAGACTTTCAAACAAATCAATATCTCCAGGAAGTAGCTACAGGAGAAACTCATACCCCAGCAAAATGCACACTAACGCGAGTTCATCTTCAGCCCCAAACAGGTAAAATCACATCGATTCAGCAACTCTGCGACAGAAGTTGTGAATTTCCCAATGTACCGCCGCAAAATTTGGGACAAGTTTCGCGTTACACATATATGTCTCTATTCCGCCAAGGAACAGATATTAGTCAAGAACTATTAAACGCGATCGCTCGTTTCGACCACAATACTGAAACTCTCACCGAAGCAGACTTAGGAGAAAATCGCTATCCTAGCGAACCTCTACCTGTGCAAGATACCCAAAACCCTCACCAAAGTTGGGTTTTAACAGTAATTTACGATGGTAATTCTCATAGTAGCGAAGTTTGGGTATTTGATAGCGATCGCCTAGATGAAAAACCGGTTTGCAGGCTAGGATTACCTAGCGTTATTCCCCACAGTTTCCACGGTAACTGGAAAGTAGTGCAATAAAAAAAGTTTTTAGTCAGGGCTTTAGCTCTTAAAGCCCTTATTTAACGTGAATTCGATGAACCTCACCCCAACCCCTCTCCGCGCCGGAGAGGGGCTGAAAATACCACGAAAAATTAGGCTTTTAAAGCCTCTCTCCTGGCAGGGGAGAGGTTTTGAGAGGGGTTTTTGATATTTGTCGAACTCACGTTTTTTTAGAAAAGAAAGACTCAAAGCTTGATGAAATCAAAGTTTCAGAGTTTCATCTCGATTATTGTTTTCCGGAAGTGATAAAACAGGGTTAAATTAACCGAAACACATATGAAAAACCTCGCACCAAACATTTTTCGGCAGAGACTGCTCATTGAAGGTTTTTACACTATTGATTTAGACAAGGAGGTATTGGAAAAATATCTTATCAATGTTGCAGCACATCTAAATCTTCGGACGTATGGTGAGCCTATCATTTTTGTGCCTGCTTCAGGTATGGGTAAGGAAGAAAACTCAGGATATGATGCCTTTGTACCTCTGATTGATTCTGGGATTTCAGCATATATTTGGAGTAACGCCAAGTTTTTCTCGATAGTGATTTATACCTGTAAAGGTTTTGATCAGCAAGGAGCTATTGAATTTACACGTGAGTATTTTGCTGTGTCTGATGAGGTAGCCAGTGCTTCATTCTAAAATAAGCAGATTAACACTGCATTAGAGAGGATGAGAATATTAGTAAAACTCATTGGTTATCTACTACCTCTCAACACTAAAATAAGAAACCCAATTAAGTAAAAATTTTGTTACTTAGCTCAAAAGTTCTATTTATTAAGATTTGACTATAGCCAATGCTGCGAAACTTCCTTGCGCGGTCGCATCTCTTTCAAGATACAAAAAAGTTTTTCATCTATGGCCAGGGCTGAGAAAATTACCAGGTTGGGTCACTGTATAAATTGATCGTCATTTCTGGTTGTCCTGGGGGAACTGCGGAAATACAAGCGCGGATAACTTCGCCATCTTCAAGTTCTACTGTGCAAGCGTGACAAGACCCCATGAGACAACCAGTGGGAATAAATACCCCAGCCCGTTCAGCTACATCCAAAAGGGCTTCTCCCACTTCGGCATCTACAGTAATATCATCTGGCAAAAAGCGGACACGAATACTCATGAAACACTAGTTTAGCTAAGACAAAAAAGGCGTTAAATCCAAGTGATTTTCAATTTCAGTGGCGAGGGAGTCTAAAATCTGTTCTCGCTGTTCTCGGTAGTTGGCAACACCAGTTGGCAAAGATTTTAAACCTCGTTGTTGACGCAGGCGATTTAACCAAGCGCGCCGCCAAGGGCCATTGTCAAACAGCCCGTGGAGATATGTACCCCAAACGGATTGACAGCTATCCACTAAACCTAAATTAACATCATCAAATAAAGGTTGGTAAGCTTGGCTATCTCCTTGTTGTTCGATGCGCGATCGCCCTTGGTGGATTTCAAAGCCATTCACTGGTAAACCCATCTGGGGATAATTCGAGCTAACTTGGCGCTGGCGGGCAATTTTTTGTCCTGTAATTACAGTTCTAATGGGTAGGAGATTTAATCCTTGAAATCTGCCTGCTTGTCCTTCTACTCCTTCAGGATCGGCGATCATTTGCCCCAGCATTTGGAAGCCACCACAAATACCCAAGACTGTACCACCAGAAGCGGCATAATGTTGAATCGCTTCTGCCATCCCGGTTTTTTGCAGTAGTAGTAAATCAGTGATTGTGGTTTTCGTCCCTGGGATAATTACGGCATCGGGATGTCCTAAATCTTGCTTGGGGCTAAGGAATTTTACTGACACCGTTGGTTCTGATTCCAAGGGGTCAAAGTCGGTAAAGTTGGCAATTCTAGGTAAACGAATAACGGCGATATTCAGGTCAGTGTTGGATTTGTAAGATTTACGTTCCAACAGATCAAGGGAATCTTCTGCGGGAAATACTTCTTGAAAATAAGGTATAACACCAACAACGGGGATACCAATACGTTCTTCCAACCATTTTATCCCCGGTTCCAAGAGCGATCGCTGTCCTCGGAATTTGTTAATTACTATACCTTTAATTAATTCGCGTTCGTCTGGTTCTAGTAACTCTAGAGTCCCGACTACATGGGCAAAAGCTCCACCACGATCAATATCAACTACTAATATTGTTGGTGCATTTAAATACTTGGCTATTCGCATATTAGTCAAGTCGCGGTGCTTGAGATTAATCTCCGCCGGACTACCTGCGCCTTCACAGACTAGCAAATCAAATTCTGTGGATAAATGTTTCAAAGATTCTTCAATTGCTTGCCAACCCAAATCAAAATATTGTTCGTAATAATCTGAAGCTCTAACTTTGCCTACAGGTCTACCTTTGATAATGACTTGGGATGTCATATCCCCTTGGGGTTTGAGTAAAATTGGGTTCATTTCTACCCAGGGAACAACACCTGCGGCCCAAGCCTGTACTGCTTGAGCATAGCCAATTTCTCCCCCATTGGCAGTGACATAAGCATTCAAAGCCATATTTTGACCTTTGAAGGGAGCCACTCGCCAACCACGCCGCGACAAAATGCGACAAATAGCTGTAGTAATCAGTGATTTCCCTGCGTGGGATGTTGTTCCCACTACCATAATTGCTTTCATAGGTCACTATCAATTTTTCAAGTCAGGGGTAAACGGTAATATGGCAATCTGCTCGTCAACAGTTATAGCCGTAGTTACATAGGTTAGGACAGTGTTAATTGCTCAAAGCTTTGAAGCAACTGGGTTTGTACTCAGCACTCAGCACTCAGCACTCAGCACTTTGCTATAGAAAGCCGTGAAGCTGTGTCCCGGAAACAAGATAGACCTCATCATCTTTTCTATCACCTTTACCAAAACCTCATAAATCAGTTAGATAATCATGGTAAAGACTTTATTAAGAGGTGTGATGGTTCTCCGTATATATTGTTCCCGTTGACTACCTCATCCTAACTCTGGGGTTTTTGATTCTAGAAAGGTAGTCTGAACCAGTAAATCACCGCATTATACAAGCGATCGCGCCATGAAGGAGTAGGCCAATTTTTTCCCTGGTATTGTTCTAGTAGCTGGTGACCTAGAGGAGTGAGGCGAAAACTATCCGTAATTCCTTGGCCGTCAACTTCTCGCCGCAGCACACCGACTTGGATCAGCCAGCCCAAAGCATTATCGCACGCCAATTCTGACAAAGGGCGTTTAGTGTAGCCATGCATAACACCATTTTCTAAGGCGATCGCCCCCAATGGCACACTCTGGTGACGCATTGCTGCAAACAAAGCAATATTAAAGGGAGAACAGACAAGCGATCGTTCAGCTCTTTCTACTGTGCTACGGGTATAGGAAAATGTTTTTGGGTTTTGAGAATTCACAGTAGGCATTTTGGATTTTGGGCATTGGGTATTGGGCATTGGGCATTGGGCATTGGGTATTGGGCATTGGTTTAATTTTCCCAGTCCCTATTCCCAGGTTCTTTGGTAAATTATTTAATTATTGTAAAATTTCAAAGTCATCAATCTAAAACAGGAAAGGGTCATTATGCCTCTAGCAGTTGGTACGGATGCACCTGCATTTACCGTTAAAGATACTAACGGCAATACCGTTTCGTTATCTGATTTTGCTGGGAAGACAGTTGTTTTATATTTCTACCCCAAAGATGACACCCCAGGCTGCACTAAACAAGCTTGTAGCTTCCGGGATGCCCAACCTGATTATCAAGGTAAAGATGTTGTCGTGTTGGGAGTCAGTGCAGATGATGAAGCTTCTCATCAGGCATTCACCCAAAAATATAATCTCAATTTTCCTCTACTAGCTGACACCAACCAAAGTTTAATCAAAGCTTACGATGTTGATGGTGGTGGTTATGCTAAACGCGTCACTTACGTAATTGACCCTAATGGCAAAATTGTTCATGTTGATGCCAGCGTGAACACCACTACCCATGCTAGTGATGTTTTAGCTGCACTAGGTCTGTAGTTTTTAGTTATTTTGCTTGACCTCAACTTTCATCCTTAAGGTGAGAGTTGAGGTTTTGAGTTGAAATCTAAGGCAATTGAGTTTCTTCAGGTGCACTCGATGGCGAATTTGTATTTAACTTCTGCTGTCTTTCTTCATAAGCTTTTTGTTGTGCGGCTCTGAATCTTTCTGCTTCTGAGTTCAGTTGTTCTTGCTGTTGAGAAGGATTCCAGTTAATATTGCCAAAATTCGCCTGATGAATTAGGTCAAATACATTCAAATCACCGGAATCCGGACGAGCAAACGGATCAGTATTTTGGTTTGTACCACGATCCACTGAATTGTTGAATTGAGCCAAGCTTGGTTGAGTTATGAATAAAGAAGCAAGGCTAATTCCTACTGCGGTGGCGACAGAAAGTGTAGTCACAGGGGAAAATGATGTTTTCATGGAGTTTTAACCCTTAAATTGCTTTAACCAATCAAGTTTTCATTTTAAGCAAGAGTCCGCCGTAGTCGGGGTTGAATGCTCAACAAAGCAATTAGAGCAAAGCCAAACAACACCAGCAGCGCTCCACCAAAGGTAACATTACCCCAAGGCGCTTGCATCACTACACTATCTAATCCCCAATCACTGTGAAGATAAAGATAGCGTATTGGTTCAATGGCATAGCTGAGAGGATTTAAAGTAGCGACAACCTGCAACCATTGAGGCATGAAAGATAGAGGAGCTAAGGCGGTACTTGCAAACAACAATGGCAGGTTAGTGACAAAAATTACCGCAATTAATTCGATGTGACCGGGTAAGGCAAAAGCTAAACCGAGGGAGATGGCGGTTACACCCAAAGCTAGCAGAAAGACAATTAAAGCGATCGCACCTAAGCCTACTGCATCCGGTAACCCCGCACCTAAAAAGGCTGCTGCTGCCACAATTACGGCTGCTTGTAATAAACTTTGGCTAATAATAAAGATTGCCGAAGCAAAGACAATGGAAAAGCGTGATGCTAAAGGTGCTACCAGTAAACGATTTAAAAAGCCAAACTCACGATCAAACATTACAGGTAAACCAGCATTTAACGCCCCAGCAAAAGCTGTAAATACAATTACACCAGCAGCCAGAAATTGACCGTAATTTGTCGTAGTTCCAAACAAACCCTTAGGGGCATTTTGGAATAAAGCGCCAAATAGCACTAACCACATCACAGGCTGAATAATTCCTGCAACTAACGTCGAGGGACGGCGTTGTAATTGAATAAACAAACGGCGAGTTAAAGCCAGTGTCTCTTGTACTAATTCACCCAAAAAATTGGGCTGAGTATTCATATCTGTTGGCGGTGATGCCAATTGTTGCCAATTCATTTCTGATTTATTAGGAGTAGTAGTCATAGGAATTTAGGGACTAGGGACTAGGTAATTACGAATTACCTCATATTCTGCTTTTTCTCTGCTTTAGGGTCACGATTAGCAATTGCTGCAAGTTCTGCATCTAGCAAGGTGCGTCCCGTGGCAGCGAGGTAAACGTCATCCAAGCTGGGGCGAGATTGAGCAATACCAAATATAGGCAAGCCGACGGTGTTCAGTGATTGCTGGATGGTAATTAGGGCATCATTTTGGGGTGTCACCACCAAGTTGAGGGAATTACCTTGAGCGCTGTTGATGATTACTTCTTGCACAAAGGGCAAATCTTGCAAGAGGTGTTTGGCTTTTTCGGCTTCCTCAAGTGGGGAAAACTCGCGGATTCGCAATGTGATGCGATCGCCTCCGACTTTATCTTTTAATTGTGAAGGTGTACCAGCCGCAATCACAGTCCCACGGTCAATAATTGCCACGCGATCGGCTAGGGCATCAATTTCTTCTAAATAATGGCTAGTAATCAGTACTGTTGTGCCAGAGGCGCGTAGCTGCCGCAAGAAATCCCACACCACAAAACGACTTTCTATGTCAAGCCCCACCGTTGGTTCATCCAATACTAAAACATCTGGCGCATGGAGCAAACCAGCTGCCAAGTCAAGGCGCTTGCGTAAACCACCAGAGTAGGTTCCTGTCTTTTTATGAGCGTATTCCTGCAAACCGAGTAAATCGAGAACCATGTCAATACGCTGTTTGGCTACTGCTCCCGGAATATGATAAAGTGCCGCTTGCAGTTGCAGCAATTCTTTTCCAGTCAGCACCTTATCTGGTGCGACTTCTTGAGCCACATAGCCCAGCTTTTGTCTGGCGATTCTGGGGTTATCTATAACTGAGATGCCAGATACTGTGATTTTGCCAGCATCCGGTGTAGTCAAAGTACACAAGGCACGTAGAGTCGTAGTTTTCCCAGCACCGTTAGGGCCGAGTAAACCAAAGATTTCTCCTGGTTCTACCTGAAAGGAAACATCTTTGACAGCGACTACTGTACCGTAGCTCTTTTGTAGATTTTCAATTAAAACGGCGGGAGCCATGACAGCTTAACCCCTAAATATACAAATCTCAACAAATTCTATTCCTATTGTAGATGAGTAGTGTGAGGTCAGACGATCGCTTGGCTACGTTCCGTGATTTTATTAGTTAATTTGAGATGCAAGGATGTTTACCAGGTAATTCACTAAATCTTAAACACCTAACTTTTGCTGCATAATGAGGCGGGCATTTTCGTAATCTTGCCCCACTAGATAAGAGAAATGGTAGTAAGAGGCGATAAAAAAGTTACACCCATATTTTTGATAGCGATCGGCAACTGCTAAAAAACCGTAACGGGCAGCATGTATATTGTCAAACCAACTACCGTGATAAGTATCAAAGAGAAATAGCGTTAATGAAGTCTCATCTGCACTAACATTTAACCGCAGCAAATTCAAGTGCGGGTGGTGGTTCTGTCCAATTGGCAGGAGTATATCATAGCCGTTAAAGTTAACAACCTCTGCTAGCTCCCCTGGTTCATAATTTGCAGTATGCGGGTTTGGTAGTAAATATTCCCAGCGTATGAAAAACTCATGTTTTGCATCAAGACCAGGGTCAATATCAATTCGCCAATATTCGCTGGTGATTAATTCTTCAATTACCGATGTGGGTAAATCAGCTACTTTCATAACCAAAAAGCTGCACAATACAGAAATTTACTCAATGTTTTTCACTAAAACACAAGCTGACTTTATGTGACTAACTATGATTGCACAGTGGGATCTATTCTCCATATTGACCGCCAGTTACCTTACCTCGGAAAACAATGTACTGGTAAATGTTATAAAACAACATCACTGGAATGAGGAAGCCAATAAAAATAATCATAATCACCAATGAACTTGGATCAGCAGCTGCCTCATAAATAGTAATCTGCCTGGGAATGATGTAGGGAAAAACAATCAATCCTAATCCCAGAAATGTCAACACGAACAGCAGAATTGTCCAAACAAAAGGCGCTCTTTCTTCTTCGCGATTGAGACTGTTGATGAGTTGCCAAATTAATACTACTCCCAACACGGGAATCACCGCAAAGATGTAAACTAGAGGTTGTTGAAATAAGCGAGACCTAGCACTTTCATAAATTATTGGTGTTGTAATTGTGATAAAAATTGCACCGATTAAAGTTGTCCAAGCCGCAATTTTGGCAGTCTTAAAGTGAGTAGTCTGTAATTCCCCTGTAGTTTTCCACACCAGATAAGTGGAGCCAATTAGCACGTATGCTTGAATTAACGTCAAAGCCACTAACACTGATGGAATACTCAACCAATCCCAAGTTGTACCAATAAAGTGTCCCGCCTCATCAACATTAATACCCTTCAACACCGCACCAAGGGCAAAACCTTGACCAAGTGCGGCGGTAAAACTCCCAGCACCAAAAGCAAAGTTCCAAAAGAATTTGCGGTTTGCTAATTCGCGAAACTCAAATGCTACAGCTCGAAAAATGAAGCCAAACACCATCACAATAATAGGAATGTAGAGGGCATTCAAAATCGTGCCATAAGCTAGAGGAAATGCACCAAATAAACCTCCTGCCATCAGTACTAACCAGGTTTCATTGGCATCCCAAATATTACTCAAGCTGGTCATCAAAATGCCCCGACGTTCCTCATCAGAGGAGGTGAGAGATAATATCCCCACCCCTAAGTCAAATCCATCTAGCATCACGTAGAGGAAGAGAAAGAGAGCTAAAATTACAAACCATACCTGGGGAAGAAAATACTTAAGCGTCTCCATAGAATTTCCTATAGTTAACCATCCTCTTTAGGATAAACGTTTTGAATATGGCGCAAATATATCTAAAGGTGGCTTCTAAATTATTTTTGTTGCAAATTGTCTCAATAGAGATTTTCTTGTTTGCTATTAGTCATCAATGTGTAAAATTGAAAAATATTATTTCTAGTTAGAAACTGACATAAATTTATTTTTAGTTTTATGAATCAACCACTGCTGCGCTTTTTGTCTACTAAAAATTATAAGAATTTGTCTTTAGATAAGGTAATCGAACTACAGAAACTCAATATCTTTATAGGTGCGAATGGTTCAGGTAAAAGTAACTTTATTAGCTGCTTGAAATTCTTAAAAGATAACTTAACTACAACTCCTGATGAAAGTCGCGGTGTCAGTAGTTTTGAAGATGCGATCGCTCAAATTGGCGGTAACAGAATTTTAGATGTTAGTGTAGAAAGCCCTGCTAGAGTAAGATTTGCATATTGTTTTTCCAAAATGTAAGGATTCAGGTCTAGATTTGAGGAATTCTAGATTTGAGGAATTAAAGAAGGAGTCTGCACATTAGGGTGAACCATTGCTTTGATAGCTTGGTCAAAAAAGTCAATAACAGAACTTCCTTGACGA
>JADEXK010000047.1 GCA_015207155.1 Nostocales cyanobacterium LEGE 11386
AATTCCTCCCATCCCCCCACTTACCCATCCCATCTTCCCCCACCAGCACTCACCACTCTCTGCCAAATCTGCGGTTTATCAGACTTTGAAAGAGATATATTGCTACTGTGTTTGGGCATGGAAACAGATGCAAATTGGGGTTTTTTATGCGCTAATGCCAAAGGTAGTCACCCAAAACAACCTTATCCCACCTTCAGTTTAGCTATAACAGTTTTACCAACTGCTTTTTGGCAAGCTTTCACACCCACCTCACCATTGCGGAAATGGCAACTAATTCACATCACAGAAGGTGCTGCTCTTAACTTGAGTCCACTGAGAATTGATGAACGGGTATTACACTATCTCATGGGTTTTGCTGATCTTGATCAAAGGCTACGAGGTGTGATTGAACCATTAGTAGTGCAACATCATGCAGATGTGCCTTCTCATCAACGACTAGCTGAACAATTAGCAACCACATGGGCACAAACAGCAGCAGTCATATCAGTTATCCAGTTATGTGGGGATGAAGTAGCCAGCAAAAGAGCAATCGCCTCTACAGCCTGTAAGCTACTTAATATCAACTTACATATCATGTCAGCCGGGGCAATTTCCAGCCTACGTCATAGCGAAATCAATGACTTATTGCATTTGTGGGAACGCGAATATAGGTTAATGAATAGCGCGTTGTTACTGGATTGTGATGAACTTGACAATACAGATCCAGCCAGAGAAAATGCGATCGCTCATTTAATTGAAAATATCCCAAGTCCCTTAATTATCAGCAGTCGTCACAGAAGGCGATCGCCCCAACGCCCCCTCATCACCATCGCAGTCCACAAGCCCAGTGTCGCCGAGCAAAGGATGATTTGGCAAAATGCCCTCGGCGAAGCCGCCACCAGCCTCAACGGTCACATAGACACCTTAGTTTCTCACTTCAACCTCAATGCTGCCACCATTCACACCGTCTGTACCGAAGCCAGGGGGAAATGGGGAGATGGACAGATGGAGGGAATAAACCACTCAGCACTCAGCACTCTTTTATGGGATACTTGCCGTTCTCAGGCGCGTCCGCGTTTAGATGAATTAGCGCAACCCATTGAACCGGGTGCTACCTGGGATGATTTGGTATTACCTGAGTTACAGCGCCAAGTTTTACGAGATATTGCTGCTCATGTCCGTCAACGAGCAAAAGTCTATGAACAATGGGGATTTGGCAATAAAGGAGGACGTGGTTTAGGCATCAGCGCTTTATTTGCAGGTGCTAGTGGCACAGGTAAAACCATGGCAGCAGAGGTAATTGCTGATGAGTTGCGTTTAGATTTATACCGCATCGATTTAAGTTCTGTTGTTAGTAAGTATATCGGCGAAACAGAGAAAAACTTGCGCCGGGTGTTTGATGCGGCGGAAACAGGAGGAGCAATTTTGCTTTTTGATGAAGCTGATGCTTTATTTGGCAAGCGTAGCGAAGTCAAAGATAGCCATGACCGTCATGCCAATATTGAAGTTGGTTATCTATTGCAACGGATGGAGTCCTATCGGGGTTTAGCAATTTTGACCACTAATTTAAAAGGTTCTTTAGATCAAGCATTTCTGCGCCGAATTCGGTTTATTGTGCAGTTCTCCTTCCCAGATATCCACCAGCGCACGGAGATTTGGCAGCGCATTTTCCCCAAGCAAACACCAACTCAAGATTTAGACCCCAGTAAGTTGGCCAAGTTAAATGTATCTGGTGGTAATATTCGTAACATTGCCTTGAATGCCGCTTTTTTGGCAGCCGACGCTGGGGAAGCTGTAGAAATGAAACATATTTTACAAGCGGCTAAGAGTGAATACGCCAAATTGGAAAGACCTTTGACAGATACAGAAGTGAAAGGCTGGATTTAAAAGAAGTACTTTCTGGTGAAAAACTCGGCTGTGAAACGAACGTGGGATACGCTAAATTAAACTTGATATCTGGTAATTAAAGGTGGTTCTGTGCAAATTACTATTGATGTACCAGACGAACTAAGAGAGCAACTTGCACAGGTACAAATTAGCTCGTCATCAGGATTTAAGTCCTGATGACAAACTTTTAAATTATTCATAAATGTAAACCTTGAATAATGTTACTTCTGATGAGAATTCGGGAATATTAATGTGTGAATGTTTAGACACGAATATTCGGTTTAGAGATATTTGGAAACTCACCCATGAAAAAGATTGCTAACTCAATGATCATCGGATTTATACTTTTAGGGTTGTGCAGTTGCACGTCAATCAAGTCAACTACGCCAACAGCCTCTAGTCAATTTGCTAGTCCTACAAATCCTCCAGACCAAAAACTCATCAAAATTGGTGGTTCCAGTTCCACGGTAACAGTTTTAAAATTGTTAGCACAAGCTTATCAAGACCGAAACAACAATGTCAAAATTGAGTTTATCTCTAATAACCAGTCTGAAGGAGCGATCGCTGCTTTAAAAAACAACATCATTGATATTGCTGGTAGTAGTCACCAACTCAAAAAAGAAGAAAATAATGGTCAGATTCAAGAGCGTGAATTGGCAAAAGACTTATTATTAGTTGCTACAAATAACAGCGTTAAAGGTGTTACTAATTTATCCACTAAGCAATTAAAAGCCATTTATCAAGGTGAAATCATCAATTGGCAAGAATTGGGTGGAGCCAATGCAAATATTATTTTGTTAGATAGACCTGAAGATGAGTCAGCAAAAAAATTATTGCGAAAATACTATTTGAAAGAGGATAAAACTACAACTAAAGCCGTAATTTTGAATAAAGAAGGAGAATTAATCGAAACCTTACAGAATACACCTAATTCTATTGGTACTTTTTCTTCAGCATATTCTGTGATCAATCAATTACCAGTCAATCGCCTCAGTCTCAATGGTGTTGCTCCCACAGTAGAAAATTTCACCAGTGGAAAATACCAAATGGTACGTCACATCGGACTGATTTGGGATAAAAAACCTTTAACCACTACTCAGAATTTTATTAATTTTATCTTCAGCGATGAAGGTAGGAAAATTATCCAAAAGAATGGTTTTGTCCCGAACTAATTAATTGAATAACGTACTATGCAGAGATATTTTAGGCAGCTGAGTCTGAGCAAAAAAATTATCATACCACTACTCATAGTTTACCTGAGCATATTCATGTTGAGCTTAGGAGTGATAGGAAATTCGTTTACGGAGAGCTTAGAGCAGAATTTTCGTCAAGATGTGGAGAAATTTACTGAACGAGTTTATCAGGATTTTCAGTATGAACAGCAAACTCTACACACTAAAATCGAACTGATTGCCTATCAAGATCAGCTTCGCCAAGCTGTTGAGCAACAAGACCAAGGGTTACTTTTACAGATATTATTGCCACTGAAGACAGTATTAAGATTAGATTGGCTGAAGGTAGTTGACGCTCAAGGCAAAGTCCTCACAGACTTGCGTAGTAATTCACTATCTCAAATGAGACTATTTGATCAAGTCATTAGCAGTGCTACCAGCCGTGGAGCACAATTAACTGACCTCGTAGATGTGGAAGGTGGGCAACAAATTCTCCAGAGTGTGACTCATGGAATCAAATCGCCATCAAAAGTGTTAGGAGGAATCATTATTGGTAACTTAGTAGATAATAACTTACTCAAAAAAATTGCTGCCGGTTCTTCCAAACACCTGATTACTCGAAGAAACAATCATATAGTAGCAACAACCTTATTGGCGGCGCAGAATGGTAATTGGCAATTTCCCTCTCCTGAATTGCCAGTGACACAAATTATGGTTGATAACAAGAACTATTTAGCCAAAAGTATCTTATTTTCTGGAGATAGTCAGGCTTTGACCACTACAGTGTTGTATCCCATATCACTACTAGAAGTGGCGCAATGGAGACTATGGGAACATTTGGGGTTTTTGTATGTTTTGGGCAGTGCTATTGTGGTGGTCTCCGGATTTTTAACTGCGCGAACAATTACTCGTCCCCTACAAGTTGTTACACAGGTTGCACAACAAGTCACCCAAGAATCTAATTTTGATCTTCAAGCTCCCGTAAAAACTCAAGACGAGGTTGGGATATTAGCCATTTCTTTTAACAAGTTAATTCAACAAGTAAAGCAACTGCTAACAGAACAATATGAAGCTAACCAAAAGCTAGAGGTTTACAGCCAAACACTAGAAAAAAAAGTAGAAGAACGAACGCAAGCACTGCGGCAAAAAAATATCGACCTCAACCACACTTTACAGGAACTCGGCCGTACCCAGTCTCAATTAATCCAAAACGAAAAAATGTCTTCTTTGGGACAATTGATTGCTGGCATTGCTCATGAAATCAACAATCCAGTTAATTTCATCTATGGCAATATCAAGCATACTGAAGATTACACTCAACAGTTATTGTGGTTACTTCAGCTTTATCAAAAACATCACCCTTACCCAGAACCAGAAATTCAAAATGCTCAACAAGAAGCTGATATTGAATATTTAACCGAAGATTTGCCTAAAATATTAACTTCAATGAAGATTGGAGCCAATCGCATACGGGAAATTGTCCTCAGTTTACGAATCTTTTCTCGTTTGGATGAAGCCGAGTTTAAAATTGCCGATCTCCATGAAGGAATTGATAGCACTCTGTTAATTTTACAACATCGTTTCAAATCTCAAAGTGTAGATGCCAAGAGGCTTGTTAATAGACATCGCCCTCAAATCACAGTGATCAAAGAATATGGTAACATTCCTAAAATTCAGTGCTTTGCAGGACAATTAAATCAAGTATTTATGAACATCTTGGCAAATGCCATTGATGCTTTAGAAGAAGCTTTTCAAAATGGTTTTTGTCCAGAACCTATAATTCGGATTTCTTCAGGTCAGGTGAATGAAAGTATCGTTATTCATATTGCTGATAATGGCACAGGAATTCCAGAAGCAATCCAGTCTCATCTATTTGACCCCTTCTTCACGACAAAACCAGTTGGTAAAGGTACTGGTATGGGGTTATCAATTAGCTACCAGATCATTACTGAAAAACATGGTGGTTCGTTACGTTGCATTTCATCACCGGGACAGGGTGCAGAGTTTATAATTGCCATCCCTATTCGAGGAGTCTGAGCAGAGGCTTTCTTTGTTCGTAGCAATAGTGAATAAGCTCATTTGAAATTGGAGAAAATATCCCTTGTAGGGAATGGGTTGAGGGTTAGGTTCCGCCGAATTCACATTTAGTTAAGAAATAAGGTGCGGGGTGAAAACAGTGATTATTGATGAAATATAAAGACGATCGCGACTTTAACTCTGATATGTAAATATATAGTGGCGATCGCTACTTAATTCCCCAAAGCTAGGGCAAAATTTATCACAATGCCTTAAAAGCTTCTATGCTGGCATAACAACAAAATAGAGGATTGAGTAAATGTATAGCAGACAATACAAAACAGCGAAAAGTTCTGCCAATAAATCTGATACACCAGTCTTGAATCAGTTCGCACCGCGCCGCTTTGTCATCCAACCGCAAGCTGCACAGACACCCCAACATCCTGATTTACAAGCTCAATCAGCAGATAGTTTACTCAATCTACCTATATTTAGTAACTCCCCACCAACATCGCCACCACCAATACAAATGAAACTGACTATTGGTCAGCCAGGGGATAAGTATGAGCAGGAAGCCGATAGAGTAGCCGCAGATGTAGTGCAGCGAATTAATGCACCTGAAAGTGAAAGAGTTCAGCGTCAGGAAATACCGGAAGACGAAGAACTGCAAATGAAGCCAATGGTACAACGTCTGCCGGCTGAGGGTGGCATGGCTGCAACACCAAATTTAGAAGCATCAATTCAACAAGCACGGGGTACTGGACAGCCATTAGCAGAGAGTATTCGCCAACCAATGGAACAAGCATTTGGGGCTGATTTTAGTGGGGTAAAGGTTCACACTGATTCTCAGTCAGACCAGTTGAATCAATCAATTCAGGCGAAAGCATTTACAACTGGTCAAGATATCTTTTTTCGCCAAGAGGCATACAATCCAGGGAGTCGGGGAGGTCAGGAGTTGATAGCCCATGAATTAACTCATGTGGTGCAGCAAAGTAGTGGTAAAGTACAACGGGCGCAACCGATGGCAGTGGTTCAAAGACTTAACGACGAGGATATAGACACAAAACCTAAGAAAAAGGAGAAAGAGCGCCTCCAGAAGTTGTATAATCAGCGTCTCGGAGCTTCTGGGGATCTTTACGAATATGCTGAAGAATATTTCAGTTTTTATTTCGAGAAAGCAAACGACTTATCTCATCTCGAAGACTTGATCAACGCGGCTATAAAGAAAGCAGAGGCTAAAAAGACAACAGCCGAAGAAAAATCCACTGAAGCAGTAGCCACAGAACCAAAGGCTGTCACAATTTCCACACCAGTTTCTACAACTGTTACAAAGAGCGCAAAGAAAAAGAAAACTAAAAAAAATAAACCGCAACAAGATTTCTCTGCTCAGTTTTTCTCTAATACTTCAGCGACTAAGCAAGAAACTGTCTACGTACAAAAGCCTGCTACCAATACCCTGATTCAGGGTTGGATTACATCAAAACCTTCTTCAGCAACAATCACCCTAGGTGAGATATTTGTGAGTGAAGATACTGTCTACATCTATGCAACAGTAAGTACACCTGACACAACAGTCAAAGAATACCCACAGGTAAACACATACAATATTGAAACCCACTATCACCCAGTGCCAACTAGCAACAACTTTCTTCACGTGAAGAGAAGTGCAGGTTCAGATGCTGGTAATGTAGTGCAGCCTACATCTTGGTTGATACCAGGAGGTACGGCAACTTTGAGACAGGCCGTAATGGCATGGAACAATCAAAACCCAAATAAATTATCTCCCCACAATTGGTAAAGTTTTATCCTGCTGCACATCTGCGGAAATGCCGTAGAAACTTTCAAGCTGACACAAAAATATCTGGAGGAGTAAATGCATAGCAGACAATACAAAACAGCTAAAATCCGTTCAAATGACTGTGATGCACCAGCACCAAATCAATTTGCACCACGCCGCTTTGTCGTTCAGCCGCAAGTTGAGCAGACACCCCAACATCCCGATTTACAAGCCCAATCGGTAATGCTAGAACAGTCTAATCATAATTTACTCAATCTACCTATATTTAGTAACTCCCCACCAACATCGCCACCACCAATACAGATGAAACTTACCATTGGTCAGCCAGGAGATAAGTATGAGCAAGAGGCAGATCAGGTAGCAGGTGATGTATTGCAGAGGCTTAATATGCCTGAGAATCAAAGGATTCAGCATCAGGAAATGCCGCAAGACAAAGACGAATTGCAAATGCAACCAATGATGCAGGGTATTTCTAGTAAAGATAGTGTTTCGCCAAGTATTCAGAGATTTGTAACTTTTGATTCCAACCAAGAAGAAGCCGTAATCATCGGGAAACAAGGTATGGCAGGGTACGATAACAACAATATTAATTTTTTGGCGGAAGATTTGGTTAAAACATATCTCTCAAATACTAATTGTACCGCAGAAGATGTGATTCAAGCTTTCGCTGAATTCCTTAATGAGCAAGATATTTCGTTCAAGGATTCCAGTGATGCAGCACAATGGGTTAAGGAACATTTAAGCCTATCAACTAAAGAAGAAAAAACAAAAAAAAGTTCCAGCGAAACTATTCGCGCCTTTCGTGTTGAAGGTGAGCCGAAAAGTGAGATGCAACTTGCTGGTATTCAAAAATTAGTCCCGGAAGTAGCCATAGATAAAGTATTAAATGAAATTGAAAATCTGACAGATAAACAACAAGTAGCTTTGAAAGAAGATTGGCAAACTTTTGCTAATTTGAAAGATAAAGATAAAGGTAAAGCACTTAAGGAGAAAAAATGGGATAAAAAAGCTAAACAACTAAAATTACAAACATTGCCATCGACAATAATAAATAATACAAATGAAGTGGCGAATACATTAAATACTGGCTTAACCGGAGGTACTATTCTCGCATCCCGTATTTCTATTAATAACTCCCATCTGATTGAAAGAAAAGTGGGACAGGGTAAAGTGACAGGTCTTTCTGCTCCTTTTAACTTTAGTGTTGGACAACCTGATCATGCAAGTTATTTTACCTCTACCTTTAATAAAAAAATGATTATGATCGAGTTTTGCCTGAATAAAGAAGCTTGGCGAGATTGGAAAATAAACAAGAGTGGCCCACAAGAATCAAATCTTGGTTTTAGTGCCCCAAATAAAGTGATGACGCTCAATGACATTAACCAACCAGGGGTGAAATATGAGATTAATGATAATCAAGTTGATAATTTTTACAAAGAAGTTATAGCCAAGGAGGTACCTGCAAAAATTACACCCTTAGATCCTACCTCTAAATATAACCCAGAACCGTATATAGAGAATGCAATTTTACGGTTGAAAAAGGTTCATAATAAATTGGAAAAAGCGCTACAGGAAGTTGATAAAACATTAGTAGAGAAAGAATTTATTCAACTAGAAGAAAGTAAACAAGTGTTAGCTTCTGAGATTAATAAAGATAGCAGCAAGGAGATGCTAGAGTCACTGTATAAAGCGATTAGCTTAACCAAAAACGCATTACATTCTGTTCGTCGGAAAAGTCAGAAATAATCACATGATTCTTAATTAGACTGAGATGTGGACATAATCGATGTTCATAACAATACCAAGGAACTGCGCCATAAGATGCAAAGCGTCCTCTTACCAAGACTATTCTCACTCTTTTACTGATAGCCTCTACTGAATTCTTTTACATAAACCCCTGCATTCCATCTTTTAGCGGAAAGTCTAATGCTCTCAGCTTCAAAATCATTGTAGGATGCGGCAATGAAAGCGATCGCCTGTTGATTTTGTTGATGGGGAAAGCCTGATCAAGCCTCATTTCAGCCTGTTAGACTAAAAACACATCTTCGCAGGATTCAGGAGCCATGAGCGCCACAACTACCCCATCACTGACTCTAGAAGAGTTTCTCAAGCTCCCAGAAACTAAGCCAGCCAGCGAATATATTAACGGTGAAATTGTACAAAAACCAATGCCAAAAGGGAGACATAGCCGCCTGCAAGGTAAACTCTGTGCTGCTATTAATCAAGTAGCCGAGGATCATAAAATTGCCTATGCGTTTCCCGAATTACGTTGTACTTTTGGAGGGCGTTCCACTGTACCCGATGTAGCTGTATTTCAGTGGGGACGGATACCATTCACCATTGAGAAAAAAGTTCCTGATAACTTTGAACTACCACCAGATTGGACAATTGAGATTCTTTCACCTGAACAAAAACCCAACAAAGTAATTGGTAATATTCTCCACTGTCTCAAGTATGGTAGTCGTTTGGGGTGGTTTCTTGACCCTGATGACCTAAGTATTTTAGTGTTTCTACCAGAACAACAGCCAATACTGTTTCAAGGAGAAGATTCTTTGCCTGTCTTACCAGAAATTGACTTGAAGTTAACTGTCAATCAAGTTTTTGGATGGTTAAAGATGGGTGCTTGATTCCACCTTTTAGCGGAAAGTCTAATGCTCTCAGCCTCAGAATCATTGTAGGATGCGGCAATGAAAGCGATCGCCAAAGGTTTGAGCTGTGGTCAAAGAAACTGGTAAACAAATAGTTCAAGAAGCCTGGCAACGAGAAGCTATCACCCAGCAGGCTCAACAGCAAGTGCGCTCTAGGGTTAGAGTACCAACAAGATTCCGTTGGGTGCAAAAATTCAGCTGGGTTGTCCCCATAGTTCGAGAAAAAACTGTCCCCCTCGCCGAAGGTATTAAAGCCAAGCTACCTAAGAGATTTTTTCAAAAAGCACAAAACCCAGTCATTGCAGATCCTGAGTCTAATCCCAAGGCAATTACTTTGCCACCACCAGTTTCCCCTGGGGTTGATTCAATTTACAGAAAGTATCACTGCTGGAATGGCAATACTTTAGCCTGTGAGTGGACGCAAAAAACATTACAGCAAAATCCCACAGCTAAGAAATGTCTGCAATGTGGTTTTCCGACAATTCTGCCCCCCAAAACTGAAATTCGCGGATATCGTGGCCGATATTGCATAGATAGCTTTTTGGGACACCGAGGAATGGGGCGTTTGTACCAGGGAATTCAGGTTGCAGATCAGCAGCCTGTAGTTATTAAAGAATATCTTTTACCCAATGTTTGTTTTAACCCAGAGGAAACTAGAAACCGAAAACAACTTTTTGAACACATTGCGGGGTTGAGTTTAGCAGATGGCAGAATTCAGGATATTCGTTTAAATTCGCCTCGAGATGCGATTTCTGATCCCGTAGAAGAACGCTGTTATCTAATAACCAACGGTAATCAAGATGCATATCCCACCCTCAGATCTTATCTTGCTATCAATGGCGCGATGACAGAGGGGGAAGTACGCCGCTTTCTCAACCAAGTACTGCAAACTCTGCAATTTCTCCACACCCAAAAATTTAGTCTGCCTTCTGGTCAAATACAGCAAGGAATAGCACACGGCAATATTAGTCTTGATAGCCTACTAATTGTTGCAGATGCCAAGGCATTTTTTATCCATATCAGTGATTTAGAACTTTGGGAAAATCTGTTTGATCTGCCAACCACAAAAACAGTAATTCCCACATTTGCCCAAGACTTGATAGGTTTGGGATATGTTGCCTTTTACCTATTAGCAGGAAGTGAAGTAGACCCAGTTACTCATCAGCCTCTTGACCCCAAATTAGCGCAGTATTGGACATCAGTAACACCTGCACTTAAGTCATTTATTCTGCGACTTTTAGAACTAAACACACCATTTACTAGTGCTGAAGAAGCAAGACAAATACTCTTGCAATTACCGCCACTTCTACCCCAGGAAATTTTAATAATTACGGGGCAACCTGAAGTAGAAAAACCTAAACTGCGTCGCCCTTATTTGCTCATTTTCGGTATACTTGGTTTGATATTGCTAGGCTCACTAATATGGTTTTTGATTCAAAGGTTTCAAAATCAGGAGATTTCTTCTGAAGAAGTGACAGTTTGTTGTCTGAAAGATGTACCTGGTGTTCCTCCCGGTAAATATATTTACACTGGCGAAAAAGATGGAACTTGGAGTTATATACGCGGACAAAGAAATTTAATCTTACAGGACAAAAGCCTGGAAGAAAAGCTCCAAGCAAGTCAGCCCAAGCTAGAAATAATTTATCAGCCAGAAGATTCATTTACAACAGTAATTAATCATATAGAATCAGGAAAATTTGACTTTGGTGTTACTAATTTAGTTAATCAATTAGCACCTCAACTGAGACATAAAGAATTTGCCTATGATGGCTTAGTTGTATTTGTAGCTTTTAGTTACTCAAAACGTGAGCAAGGTCTACCAAAAGCATTAAACGGACAGATTAGTCTTGAACAATTACGAGATTTATATACAGGTAAAATCAAATATTGGAATCAATTGCCAGGTGCTAATTTACCTAATTTACCAGTAAAACTTTATATACCACCTGAAGCGGAAGTATTAAAAATTTTTGAACAACGGGTACTTAAAGAAGAAAGAGCGATCGCGGCATTTAAAGCCTTGCAGAATCAAAATCAACAGTCAAGTACATTTACTCCAGATTCAATTATAGAAATTACCAGCCTTCCTACCTTAGAAATGCTGCGGCGAGTCTTACAAGACTTTGAGCAAAACAATACTGGTAGTATTGGATTTGCCACATTCAGCCAAGTTTTTGGTCAATGTTCTGTTTATCCTTTAGCTTTAGTAGATGATCATAAACCTGCCGTACAAACTTTAATTCAAGACAATGGCAATTCAATAGATCCAAACACAGATTTATGTAATAACAAAGGTAAGTATAGTCCCAATATTCAAGTATTTAAAACAGGAAGTTATCCCTTAGGATATCCAATAGTCGTAGTTTATCCAGGCGACAATAATCGTCCTCCCATTGGTCAAAAATTTGCTGAGATGCTGAAAACCGAAGAAGTACAGCAACTCTTAGAAAAAGCTGGGTTAGTACCACTACAAAAAATTAAAAATTAGACTTTTGGCTAATGGTAATTATTTAAAATTGCTTGTTAAGATGAAAACTATTTTATGAGTTTTGATGATGATTACTTCCAGAAATAGTAAAAATGACCATAAAGCAGTTGCAAAATTAGCTGCTAAAGTTATGCGCGATCGCCAACTGATGGTGATACTGAGTGATAAGGTTTATCAATTAATGCAGGACGACTTGCATCACCAAAAAGAACGCAGTCATAATTATGGGAGATTGTCATAATGGCTAATTCTAGCCGTGAGTTGAACTACGTTACAGCCAATCGTTTTTATGTAGAAATAGAAAGTAGCCTCACTGCTTGCTTCTGTGAATGTCAAGGCTTAGGGGTGAATATAAAAACTGAAAAGTTTTCTGAAGGTGGTGTTAACGATCAACAAAGAGTTCTATTAAATCCAGCAGAGTTTTCGGATGTAACACTCAAGCGTGGTATGACCAACGATTTAACATTCTGGAATTGGATTAGTAAAATTTTGAGCAGTACAAAAGAACGTCGCAACGTCAATATTTTAGTTTTTAATCAAGCAGGAGAAACAATGCAATGCTGGACACTAATTGGTGCTGTTCCTATCTCATGGAAAGCCCCAAGCTTAAGTGCAGATTCCAGCACAGTTGCTATTGAAGAATTGACTTTAACCTACGAAGGATTAAAAATTGATAAAACAAGATCAGGCGGTGCATCAATTCTTTCAGGACGCGACAGTTCGGGATATTTTTCTAGTAATTAATAGTGTATGGCAGAAAATCTAGAAACAGGTTCTAGTTTCAATCCTCCAGAAGGAGAAATAACATCCTTAGACCTGGGGATAAAAAAACCATTACTTGCTCATCAACCTTTAGGTCAAAAATTACTCAGCCCCAAATTTTTGTCGCCATTAGGATCTAAAGCATTATCAAATTTTGATCCTGCAATTTTTTATGCACCAGAATATTCTGATTATACTTTGTCAGATAATTCATTTCAAGATTCACCATTTTTTTCTGAATATCAATCACAGCAGTTAAGTAAATCGAACATATCCGCAGCACCGACACCCAGTGTCATGCATTTAAACAATACTCAATCTACAATTCAACCACAACTGGAAAGTCAATCCTCTATCTCTCCAAACTCAACATTTCCAGAAGGAATTGTAGCTGAGAATCTAGTGCAACAAACTCAACCTCTTTTCCCTGAAAATAAAAAATTTGCCACTTCAAATACACCAATAAGTCCTCAAGTAGAACTAACAATTATTCAAGCACAACTTGAAAGTAGAGAAACTGCGTCGGAAAATACTGTGGTCAGCACACCCGTGTCTGAAAAGGCGATCGCTCCTTCAATCACACCCAAAAATCTGCAAATAGAACCCACAGCTATTCAACCACAAGTTAAAAGTGCAGAAACTACGTCGGAAAATACTGTGGTAAGCACACCCTTGTCTGAAGAGGCGATCGCTCCTTCAAGCACACCCAAAAATCCGCAAATAGAACCCACAGTTATTCAAGCTCAACTTGAAGGCGGAGAAACTGCATCACAAAACCAAGCAATAAGCGCAGTCATATCCGAAGGGATGATCAGTCCTTCAACCACACCAAAAAATCCGCAAATAGAACCCACAGTTATTCAACCACAACTTGAAAGTAGAGAAACTGTATCGGAAAATACTGTGGTCAGCACACCCATGTTTGAAGAGGCGATCGCTCCTTTAATCACACCCAAAAATCCGCAAATAGAACCCACAGCTATTCAACCACAACTTGAAAGCGGAGAAACTGCATCACAAAACCAAGCAATAAGCGCAGTCATATCCGAAGGGATGATCAGTCCTTCAACCACACCAAAAAATCCGCAAATAGAACCCACAGTTATTCAACCACAACTTGAAAGTAGAGAAACTGTATCGGAAAATACTGTGGTCAGCACACCCATGTTTGAAGAGGCGATCGCTCCTTCAAGCACATCAAAAAATCTGCAAATAAAACCCACAGTTATTCAAGCTCAACTTGAAAGTAGAGAAACTACGTCGGAAAATACATCAGTAAGCACACCTATGACTGAAGAGGCGATCGCTCCTTTAATCACACCCAAAAATCTGCAAATAGAACCCACAGTTATTCAACCACAACTTGAAAGTTTAGAAACTGTATCGGAAAATACATCAGTAAGCACACCCGCATCTGAAGAGGCGATCGCTCCTTCAACCACACCAAAAAATCCGCAAATAGAACCCACAGTTATTCAAGCTCAACTTGAAGGCGGAGAAACTGTATCGGAAAATACATCAGTAAGCACACCCGTGTCTGAAAAGGCGATCGCTCCTTTAATCACACCCAAAAATCCGCAAATAGAACCCACAGTTATTCAACCACAACGAGAAAGCAGAGAAACTGCGTCGGAAAATACATCAGTAAGCACACCCGTGTCTGAAGAGGCGATCGCTCCTTCAACCACATCAAAAACTCTGCAAATAGAACCAACAGTTATTCAACCACAACGAGAAAGCAGAGAAACTGCGTCGGAAAATACATCAGTAAGCACACCCGTGTCTGAAGAGGCGATCGCTCCTTCAACCACATCAAAAAATCTGCAAATAGAACCAACAGTTATTCAACCACAACGAGAAAGTGTAGAAACTGTATCGGAAAATACTGTGGTCAGCACACCCGTGTCTGAAGAGGCGATCGCTCTTTCAACCACACCAAAAAATCCGCAAATAGAACCCACAGTTATTCAAACTCAACTTGAAAGTAGAGAAACTGCGTCGGAAAATACTGTGGTCAGCGCAGCCATATCCAAAGGGGCGATCGTCTCTGCGACTACACCTGCAATTCAAGCACAACGAGAAAGCAGAGAAACTGCGCCGGAAAACACATCAGTTAGCGCAGCTATGTCCGAAGAACTCATCACTCCTTCAAGCACACCAAAAAATCCGCAAGCAGAACCAACAGCTATTCAACCACAACTTGAAAGTGCAGAAACTGCATTAGAGAATATTGCTGACAGCACAGCCATACCCAAAGAACTCATCACTCCTTCAAGCACACCCAAAAATCCGCAAGCAGAACCAACAGCTATTCAACCACAACTTGAAAGTGCAGAAACTACATTAGAGAATATTGCTGACAGCACAGCCATACCCAAAGAACTCATCACTCCTTCAAGCACACCCAAAAATCCGCAAGCAGAACCAACAGCTATTCAAGCTCAACTTGAAAGTAGAGAAACTGCGTCGGAAAATACTGTGGTAAGCACACCCTTGTCTGAAGAGGCGATCGCTCCTTCAATCACACCCAAAAATCTGCAAATAGAACCCACAGCTATTCAACCACAAGTTAAAAGTGCAGAAACTACGTCGGAAAACACTGTGGTCAGCGCAGCCATGTCTGAAGAGGCGATCGCTCCTTCCACCACACCCAAAAATCCGCAAATAGAACCCACAGTTATTCAAGCTCAACGAGAAAGTAGAGAAACTGCGTCGGAAAATACTGTGGTAAGCACACCCTTGTCTGAAGAGGCGATCGCTCCTTCAATCACACCCAAAAATCTGCAAATAGAACCCACAGCTATTCAACCACAAGTTAAAAGTGCAGAAACTACGTCGGAAAACACTGTGGTCAGCGCAGCCATGTCTGAAGAGGCGATCGCTCCTTCAATCACACCCAAAAATCCGCAAATAGAACCAACAGTTATTCAACCGCAACTTGAAAGTGTAGAAACTACATTGCAAAACCAAGTAATAAGCACACCCATACCCAAAGAACTTATTGCCCCTTCCACGACACCAACAAATCCGCAAGTAGAACCAACAGTTATTCAAGCTCAACTTGAAAGCGGAGAAACACAATCTTTTCAAGCAAATACAGAAATTCCTCAATTACCTCAAGTGTTGAAAAACATCTCTGTTTTCAGCCCCTTGCCTCAAGCATCAGATTTGCTAACCAGCAATTTTGTAGATGAAACAACCTTAATAGATATATCTCCCCCTACTTCTGTCTCCGCATCTCCTTCTCGCCATATCCAAAAATCATCCACTCAAGACTTACCCAATGCATGGTCTAGTATTGCTGAATTACTGGGTGAAAGTACTGCCGTAAATACTAGCACCAATACTGTTGTAAAACCCCTCCCAGATGAAAGGAGATGGAACAATGAATCTACACCTCAGACGTCCACTATGCCGCAGTATAGTAAATTACAACCAACAGTTAATTCTCCAAAATTTAGTAATTTAAATAAAGTAATTCAGGCATATACTAATCCTGCAAATTCGTTGCCATTAAAAGAAACTGAGGATACTTATACTGAAGTATCTACTAATAAACAGTTATCGGAAGACGAACTAGAAAACCTGGAAATTCTTGCACAAGAAATTTACAAACTTCTCCAATATCGAGTGAATATAGAACGAGAGCGGCGAGGTAATAATTATTTAGGTCGTTTACCTTGGTGAAAACATATGAAAAATACAGAAATAATGATTTTTAATTGAGATAATAAAGTTATATCAATTTCTATTAATACTTAAATAACTCATAGAAACCAGATATGAATACAACTCGTTTAGTAAAAGCAAAACTGATTGCTACAGAACAAGCCGCGCCAGATATTGAGTTTATGTTTAACCCAACTCAATTGGACTTTGCACAGCAAATTAACTTAACCAAAAGTAGTGGCGCTCGTACTGGTAGAGGATTACCTAAAGTTAGTTTCGCCTATCCAGAGCCTTGTAAATTAACTATCAATAACATCATCTTTGATACCTACGAAGAAAGTACTAGCGTTCTCACACACCTTAAAAAATTTGAAAAAGCCGTTAACTTTGCCGAAGCCGGAGAAGGTAGAGAAAAACGTCCACCAATTTATGTATTTACTTGGGGTGATCAACAATATATACGTTGCTTTGTGCAGTCGCTCAACTATAGCCTTACCTTGTTTTTGCCTGATGGCACACCAGTCCGGGCGAAAGTCAACCTGACGCTTGAGGAAGTAGATGAATCTATTACCCAACCAGGTATGGGTACTCCTGCCAGTGTAAACCGCAGTGGTGATAGCCGATCCAGTCGGAGTTAATTCGACCTTTGGGGAATACTCCATAATCCAGTGTCCCCATAGGCTATTAAAAATTAACCCTTCACAATATGTATGGCTGTTCTTTACATACCAGAGCCACTATTGCAAATTGATGGTAGTGATGCGCCCAAAGATTTGCTCGATGATATTCTGCAAATCTCGGTAGAAGAGAGCCTTCACCTACCGGGAATGTTTACTTTAGTTATCCAAAACGACTACTTTCCCGGACGTTCACAGCAACAGCAGCAAACTTGGCAACACCAGAACTTATTTGCAATTGGCAAGAAAATTAAAATAGGGTTCATCTCCAGTACCACAGAAAATGCAGACTTTGAAAATGCAGAGCAGGGGTACGTCTTAGAAGGAGAAATTACAGCCATAGAAACTGAGTTTACTAGTGAGTCGCAGGCTCCCATAGTGATTCGTGGTTACGATATTTCCCACCGTTTACACCGGGGACGTTATAACCGTTCTTTTCAAGATGTGACAGATAGTGACGTTGTGAACCAAATTATTGGTGAAGCTAGCATAGCAGCTGGTAGTGTCACTTCTACTAGTATTGTTCATAAATACGTCTTTCAAGAAAATCAGACCAATATGGAATTCTTGCGGGAAAGGGCGGCCCGTCTTGGCTTTGAACTGTATGTGCAAGATGCTAAGTTAAATTTCCGCCAACCCGCACAAGACCAAGCACTAACTCTCAAGTGGTTGGAAGACATTCACAATTTCCGTGTTCGAGTTACCAGCGCTGAACAGGTAAGTTCGGTTGAGGTGCGGGGTTGGGATTACAGCAAAAAACAACCAATTGTATCCACAGCATCAACAGAGCAGGTAATTACCAAGACAGATAATGGTAAGGGTAGTCAATCCAGCACTAAATTTAGCGTTCAACCAAAAATGATAGTAGTGGATCAACCTGTTTTCAGTGCTAATGAAGCCGAGAAAATGGCTCAAGCTCTGTGTAATGAACTTGGGGGAGAATTTGTTTATGCTGATGCTAAAGGTGAAGGTAATCCTGAAATTAGACCGGGACGGGTGGTGAAGCTCACAGAGATGGGCAATTACAGTGGTAGTTATTACGTCACTGAAACACGTCATTTATTCCATGAACGAAAATATACTACGGAGTTTAGTGTCCGTGGCTTGCGCGGTGGAGACCTTTTCGCTACTTTATCACCCCAAACTCATTTGCAGCCAGGGCAAACTCTTTTAGTGGGAATTGTCAGTAATAACAAAGATCCTCAAGGCTGGGGTCGTGTCAGAGTTAAATTTCCTACTCTGACCGAAGAGCATGAAAGTAACTGGGCGAGAGTCGTCAGTGTGGGAGCTGGCCCTAATAGAGGATTTGATTGTTTGCCAGAAGTTAATGATGAAGTGTTAGTAGCCTTTGAACATGGTGATATCCATCGACCTTATGTGATTGGTGGTGTATGGAATGGCACAGATGCACCATCGGAAAAAGTGGATGATAGTGTTGTTGGTGGGAAAGTACGTTTACGGACTTTTAAAACCCGTGTGGGGCATAAATTACAATTTGTAGAAGAAGATAAAGGTACTAAAAAAGGTGCATATCTCCAAACTACGGATGGTCACAATTTACGCATGAATGATAGTGATAAGTTTGCCGAATTAGAAACTACTGGAGGTCATAAGTTTCGCTGTGATGATAGTAATAAAACTATTAGTTTAACTTCAACTGGTGATATTAATGTTAAATCTGGAACAACTGGAACAGTTAACAAAATTAGTATTAATGGTGGCGAAATTGCTTTGACTGCCACTCAAAAAATCACTTTAACTGTTGGTTCCAGTACTATAGAATTAACTCCCAATGGTATTACTATTAGAACTGGTGGCACATTGAGTGTGCAAGCTGGTAGTTCAATTAGTGTTCAATCTGGGGGTTCCTTGAGCGCTAATGCTGGGGGTTCCTTGAGCGCTAATGCTGGTGCAACAATTAGTATTAATGCTGGTGCTTCGGTGGGAATTGCATCACCAATAATTAGATTGAATTGAGCATAAGTAATTGCTCAATAGTTAAGAAATTAATTTATCAATTAGCACTGATTAATAGAAGAAGTTTTGATTATGTTTCCAGCAGCACGACTTACTGATTTAACTGTTACAGGCGACCCCATAACGGGACCAGGAATGCCCAATGTACTAATTATGGGTTTACCAGCAGCTTGCGTAGGCGATTTAGTGGCGGGGCCTGTGATTACTGGAAGTATTGTTATGGGTTCTTTCACTGTCTTTATTGGTGGACGGCCAGCAGCGCGGGTGACATCTCAAGTAGCGGGAGCAAATACGGTGACTGGCGTACCATTAACTACAGTGGTTGGGGTAGGTGCGCCAACTGTGTTAATTGGTGGGTAAATTACTTTTAGAATATGGATATTCACTGGCCACTTTCGGATTGGGATACTCATAAGAAGAGTTCCTGAGAGGGTGTATTCTTCTGTAATTGTCCCAAAATTCCGCAAGCGATTTTATGACAATTTCTGTAACTGTTGAAGTTTACTCATGATAAAGTTTCGAGACTCTTGCAATGCCTTGACCTGTCTGTCAAGGCGTTCTAGTTGCTGAAGCCAGATTTCAGCTTTCTGCTCATCACTCAGCTTTCCTGATTCCCATAACTCAATGCCAGCGCGCAATTCAGCAAGACTGAAGTTGGCAATTTGTCCAAGCCGGATCAGGCGAATGCGTTCCAGTGCAGCTTCAGTATACTCGCGGTAGCCGTTTGGTCGGCGACGGACATGCTTTTCAGTTAGCAATCCTTGCTTCTCATAGTATCTGACTGTATCGGCTGTAATGCCGAAACGTTCAGCAACTTCGTGAATTAGCATAACCCTGTCTTGACTTTAGAGTTACTCCATAGTTTAGTCTACTGGTGCTAGAGAAGTCTCAGGAGTGAGGAAAAGTGAAAGACACAACTGTACTCATGTCTCGCACCTTTGCAATTTTGGTTGGGGCAATCACCATTATCTTCATTATTTTGGGGTTGACCCAAAATGTAGACTTATTCGGAGTTGCCGATATTGTGCTAGGTATTATTCTGATTACCGCAGCCTTCGTACCTAGACCCAAGTTAGCTTGTTTAGGAATGCTCGTCGGCTATTCATACACGGCGGGTGTTTTCTCTCTATCGATAACAGCAACATTTCTCGATGGAGCTTTCAACGTAGCTTCAACCCTAGGATTGATTGTGTGCATCATATTCATTTATGTTTTGGGTCGATGGCTGCTTAAACATTAGTAATGACGTTCTGGTAGCAATTGTAATTTGGTGTGTATATTTGTAGTTTGCGGTGCGATCGCTCTAAGCTCGACTTTTGGCGAATGGTATTAGTTTGACATGTGAGCGTAAAGTAGCGTAGAGACGCAAGCTCGTCAAAATTTACTTGCCATGCCAGAACTTAATCAAAATCGGCAAAGTGGCCACCTGGGTACAGGTTGGTCTTTTCCGCTAAGGGTGAATGTACAGGGAAATTTGCAACTCAGTATAGCAGAGCGAAATATTGAAGAGTCGATGCTTCTGATTCTACGTACAGATTTGGGTGAGCGAGTATATCGACCTAATTTTGGTTCGCGGTTATCTGAGTTGACTTTTGCACCGATGAACACCCAAACTTTATTGCTGTTGCGTCTCCACGTCCAAGAAGCTTTGGAAATGTGGGAGCCGCGCATTGTTTTAGATGCAGTGCGTGCTGACCCTGATCCATTGCGAGGTCGGGTAGATATTCTCATCGAATATCATCCTAAAGGTACTCACGATTCTCGCAGTTTAGTTTTTCCTTTTTATCTCAACGGCAGAGAAAATCAAGAGTAAACAAGCGAAAAAAGCATAATAAAAACTAACGCGGTGTGCAACTTTCTCTCAAACCTAACCCCCAACCCCTTCCCTAGTAGGGAAGGGGAGCAAGATTAAAAGCCTCTCTCCGCTTCGGGGAGAGGTTTGGAGAGGGGTTCTAAGAATAAGTCGCACATCGCGTAAACTACTTTCTTACTTCATAACTCTTTACTCAGTACTCAGCACTTAGAAAAAGCCGTGGAATTTGATTTTTTACCGAAATTACCAAAACCTGATCTAGACGATCGCACTTTTAAAGACTTAGTAGATGAATGTATTCTCAGGATTCCCCGCTACTGTCCAGAATGGACAAATTACAATCCTAGTGATCCGGGGATCACACTCATTGAGCTATTTGCTTGGTTAACAGACCAAATGCTGCTGCGGTTTAACCAAGTACCGAAGCGTAATTACATTACCTTTTTGGAAATGCTGGGAGTCAGGTTACAAGCGCCTACTCCCGCTATGGTAGATATTACTTTTTATCTCAGTGCAGCTTTACCCAATACCTACACAATTCCCGTAGGCGTGGAAGTCGCAACAGTGCGAACCGAAACAGAAGAAGCGATCGCCTTTACTACAGATCGTCCTTTGGTAATTGATAAACCCTACATTCGCCACTTTCTCACATCCCCAACCGTAGATCAGATACCGCAAATACTGCGCGATCGCTTTACCAATTTGTGGACTATGCGCTCTGAAGGTGATTGGTATGGCAGGGAATTAGCGTTTTTTGACGAGCAACCCCAACCAGGAAACAGCTTTTATCTAGTGTTTGATGGCGAGTGTGAAGGTAATGTATTAGCACTGCAATTAAAGGGGGAAGCTGCCACCGCCACAGGTATTAATCCCGATGCTCCCCCCCGGCGCTGGGAAGCTTGGAATGGCGTGGAATGGGTGTCAGTGCTGCTGAGGGAGTCTGACGATAGTACCAAAGGTTTCAGTTTTAGTGAATTGGCTGCCCAAGGTATCAATCCCCTCCAAGGTGCAGATGTAGTGCTGCATTTGCCGCAATCTTGGCCTGTAACTACCTTTACTGCTTACCAAGGACGTTGGTTACGCTGTATTTACACCTCACCGCAATCTTATCAACCTGGATACAGTAGCTCTCCCCGGATTGTGGGTTTGTCTGTCAGAGCGATCGGCGGTACTGTAGGCGCTAGTCAAAGTGAACTGATTCGCAATGAAATTGTCGGAGAAAGCGATGGTACACCTGGGCAAACCTTTCAATTACAAGGTGTACCGTTATTGAGTCGGCGAGATGATGAATATTTACTGATTTCACCCCCTGGCGGAATTCCCCAAAGATGGCAAGAAGTCAACGATTTTGCCAATTCTGGCCCCCAGGATTTGCACTACACCATTGATTCACGCACGGGGACTGTGCAGTTTGGCCCACTGATTCGAGAACCTGCCCAACTCCAGCACCAAACTCAGTTTCGGGGGTTCGCACAAACAGGCATAACTCACAGCATGTTACAAAATCCCGCACTTAGTAATGAGTTAGAGCGTCAATATGGAGCCGTACCACAACGAGGTTCAGTGATACGGATGGTAGCATATCGCACAGGTGGAGGACGGAAAGGTAATGTGCAAACAGGAACTATTACAGTTGCCAAAACAGCAATTCCCTACGTTGCTAGATTAATCAACCATACACCAGCACGTAACGGCTCAGATGCCGAATCCTTAGAAGACGCAGTGATCAGAGTCCCAGCAATGCTCCGCACCCGCGATCGCGCCGTCACCCCAGAAGACTTTGAAGTGCTGACTTTACAGGCTGGGATGGGAGCAGTTTCCCGTGTGCGTTGCTTACCACCCACATCGACAAAAGAAGCCGGGACAATCCGATTACTAGTTGTACCCGCCGCCAATACAGATGTGTTATCGCGTGGTGAAGGTATGGAGCCAGAACTATTAAACCTGAGTCCCCAACTACGCAGCCAGATTTTGGCTTACTTAGACGAACGACGGTTACTAGGAGTACAAGTAAAACTGCAAGCACCCGAATATGTGGGGGTAGCAGTACAAACAGAAGTAGCCCTAGAGCCAGAGTACAACAACCCCACCGCCCAACAAGAAATGCTCTGGAAATTGCGAATCGCCCTCTATCGTTTTCTCAACCCGATTACTGGTGGACATGAAGGTAAAGGTTGGCCTTTTGGTCGTCCTGTGTATCCTTCAGATATTGTCACTTTATTCCAACAATTTCCGGCTGTGCGCTATTTAGGAGTAGTACAGCTATTTGAACTGCGGTACACCGGACAAACCTGGGTAAGAACACTACCACAAAATCCAGTCATCGATCCAGGTTCCCTCGGACTCATTTGTTCCTGGCAAAACAATCGTTTACGCTCCGGTCATGTCGTTAATCTTATACAGTAAGTGCTGAGTGCTTTTCTAAGTGCTGAGTGCTGAGTGCTGAGTGCTGAGTAAAGAGTTATGGAGGTGAGTAAATTGAGTAAAGTAGAGCACTTTGAGGATTTGATTGCTTGGCAAAAAGCGAGGATTTTAACTCAGGTAATTTATCAAATTACTCAACAGGAAAAATTTAAGAAAGATTTTGGACTTTCGGGACAAATGCAAAGAGCAACCGTATCCATAATGTCTAATATTGCTGAAGGTTTTGAGCGTAACAGACCTGGTGAATTTCATCAGTTTCTTTCTATTGCCAAAGCCTCTTGTGCTGAACTACGTTCTCAACTTTACGTAGCCTTAGATATTAACTATATTCAACAAAGCGAATTCAACCAAATTTTAAATCAAGCACAAGAAGTTGGCAAAATTATTGGTGGTCTCCGTGCATCTATTGACAGAAACAGAAACGAATAACAACTCTATTATTTAACTCTTGACTTTTTACTCCTCACTCAGGAAGGAAGCACTTTTTTTTATGACGAGTCAAACTCTGCACCTCCAACTTACACCAATGCAATTATCTGATGCAGTACAACCATCAGCGATCGCGCAAGGTGCAGTTGACTTCAAACAAACAGCACTCACCACTCACCACTCACCACTTTTAGAAGCACTCAGCACTCAGCACTCAGCACTCAGCACTTTATTCATTCATCCCCAAGAACCCAGCGAAATAATTTTGCAGCTAGAAAACCTGGGAAGTCGTAATCTGCGGTTAAACGTGCAAATTGAGGGTAACTTTCCCTCAGAATGGTGTCGTATTGGGATGGAAGGTTATGAACTAACTCCGCGATCGCGGATGGATGCAGTGTTATACTTCCAAATTCCCGCTGATTTTTTTGAAAATCAAGCATCTTTGGGATTAGGTCAATCCTTGATGTTGGATTATCACAGCTTAATTTATGTTTATTACACAGAGGAGGATACAGGTAGACAATTAGTAGAAACAGCAGGTGTGAACTTATATGTTCGTCCCCGCAGTTTATACCTGAACTTTTTACCAGTACTGTATCGAGAAGTAGACTTTATAGGTCGCTTCTTGAAAATTTTCGAGCAGGCTTTTGAACCCGCAGTGCAGACAATGGATGTCCTTTGGGCTTACCTAGACCCCATGACTGCACCACAAGCATTACTGCCTTTTCTTGCTCACTGGGTAGCTTGGCCAATAGAAAATCGTTGGACGGTAGAGCGACAACGCTATCTGATTAGTTCTGCTGTTGAGCTTTATCGCTGGCGCGGGACTCGGAGAGGTTTACGTTTATACATACATCTTTATACAGACTTACCCCTAGATGATCATATAACCGTAGAAACAGACAAACACATTTGTATTGAAGAAATCCTCGGTCAAGGCTTTGTTCTCGGCAAAACCCACCTAGGACAAGACGCAATGATTGGCGGTGGTCGCCCCTATCATTTTATTGTCCGCCTGCGCCCCGATCGCCCAGACCAAGTAGATGAACAACTAGTACGTCACATCATCGACCAACAAAAACCCGCCTTCTGCACCTACGAACTCTATATAGAGTTCGTAGGTGCTGTTAGCGGTAGCGGGGCGTTTAGCCCGTGCTGAGTAAAGAATTATTTATCCCCTGTCCCCTGTCACCTGTCACCTATGTATCCCCCACCCCAAATTCAACCTTTAGAACGTTTGCAAATTCAAGATGGTTTACTGGTCAATGCGGAACGATGGAAGCGATCGCATGATTACCATCGTCAGCGTCAAAATATTCATTATCAGTCGCTCAATCAACCGGGGATTGTTTGTGGTTTGGGTGTGAGTTTGATTCCTGCTCCCAAAGATGTCCCCTCGCAATACAATGATCAGCGATGGTTGCAGATTCAGCCAGGGATCGCCATTGATGTAGTTGGTAACCCGATTGTTGTCTCACAACCGATAGATTTTCGCATAGCGGCGGATATTACAGAAGAAAAACCCCGCCTCATTTATATTGTGGTGAGTTATGTAGACCCGGAAAACTTGCAACGTCAGCAAGTAAAAGAGTTTGAGCCGGAAACTTTTCGCATTGATGAAAAAACCACGCCTCCAGATGCTATGGAGGTGGAATTGTGCCGGATTTTGCTGCAATCGGGATTAGTTAATCTTAAAAATCCCCAAGATGTATTTTATCCAGGTCTGAATTGTTTGGACTTCCGCCATCGTCCAATAGCGCGATCGCGTCCTAGTGCGATCGTCAGTGTCGCTCACCTGGAAACCGTCCCAGCACAAAACCCCAACAGTTTTGCTAATCTCTCTTACTTACTCAAATCTACAGGCAATCTTACCAGTACCTTCCAGGGAGCCGAGCAAATTGATCGACTAGCCTTTCCTCTACAGGATATTACTAGAGCGATCGCCTATGATTTGCTCTTCACCACTGGTCGTCAGCCAATATCTCTAGATATACAAGAATTAACTGACCTCAAAAGCTATTTAGATACTGGCGGAGTCCTGCTGATAGAATCCCCCACTGATGCTATCGACCGACTAGATAGTATTTTGGATCTCACCGAAAAATTAGATACGCCTTTAGAAGATTTGCGCCGATTAGACCGCCATCACCCCATGCGGACACAACCATTTTTATTTGCAGCCCTCCCCACCTTTAACCAAAAGCCCATTCAAATGTTAATTGCAGGCGGCATTGTTGTAGTAATTGGTGATTTATCAGCCGCTTGGGGATTAGATGAAAACCTATCTTTACCACGAGAAACGATTCGCACTGCACAAGAATTAGGAGTTAACATTTTACATTTTGCCTGGGCTAGACGACAAATGACCCAGTTACAACGACAGACTACTTTTACTGCATCAACATCAACCACACCAGCCAAACCCGACGCTTTAAGAAACGTCTTTAACAAATTAGAACAATAACTCCCCACTTAAATAATTCATCACGTTTCTACTCACTCAGCACTCAGCACTCACTTATGCCAGTAAAACTTATAAATACCAATATTTCTACAAAAGTACTTCACTTTAAACCAGGTAGTTCACCAGCATCTTTTGAAGTAAGTGTTGTTAATGAAAGTAATCAGTTTGCTTCTTTTCAATTAGAAATCATCGCCGCAGGTAGTAGCTCTAGTTTGGGTTCTAATTGGTATGATATTACCCCCGCAGTTAGTACCAAAAATCCACCTGGAGATATGACAAAATTTTACGTGACTATTACCGATACACCTATTGCTGGTTTTGTCGGCAAAATGAACGTCATTGTGCGGATTTTTTCATTAGAACTGGGGGATGAAGATAGACAACTATTGCGTTTGATGATCGAGCCGGGAACGGGTTCTATACCCATGCACGTGGAGTTACCTGTGCGAGAATTTTCGGCATTACCACAAACACTAATTGAAATACCAGTCCGCGTTACTAATCCTAGTCAACTTCCTGCTAGTGTTACGCTGCGATTTTGTGGGTTAGAACCAAAATGGCTGCTAGATGGTGTTGAACAACAATTACAAATTGTGGCGGGTGCTAAAGCTGAAACATCTTTTTTGTGCCAATTACCAGTTCCTGAAGAAGTTGCCAGTAAGACATATCCTTTCACTATTGAAGCTACCCATCTCAACGGTTACCCATCTTCTAGTCCCGAAGGGTTAATTAAAGTGCTACCAGGGGGATTTATCGATTTTCAGTGCATTCCTGAAAAGCAACGAATACCCGCATCTCGCACTTGGTTACCCCAGTGGCGCACTAACTCGACTACTTATATTCTTGAGTGTCATAATGCCAGCAATTTAAGCGAACAGGTACATATTGAATTCAAGAAAGGTGATGAAGACCAGCCAAAATGCTTCTGGGAAATTACACCAGAAATAGTAGAATTAAATCCAGGTAATACAGAGAATTTTCAGTTATTGGTGAGTAAGCGGCGACGGTGGTTCGGTCTAGCTCAAAAACTTTCTTTTATAGTTAAAGCTATTGTATCAGACCAGCGTATGAATGTTACCAATGAAAACCAATTTTTAAGGCTGACTATTCATCCTGTGCTTCATCCCTGGCTACAATTGATATTATTAATTTTGCTGCTTTCTTTACTCTGGGCTGCATCATGGCTCAACCCCAATAGCCCTTTTTTCGGGCATCAGCGTTCTGTAAATTCTGTGCAGTTCAATGGAGTTGGTGATAAAGCTGTAAGTGGCTCTCAAGACCAAAGTATAATCAGATGGCGTGTTGCTGGTTTCACTAATCCCTTCATCAATCAACACGATGGAAAGATGTCCAAAGATGCTGGCAAATCTGTAAGAGTTGTCCGCTATAAACCTGTAGATAATGATGTGGTGGCGGCAGGTTTGGAAAATGGTGAAATCCAACTTTGGAATGTTCTTGGAGGCACTAATAATTACAAAGCTAGTTTATCTATTAATAAAGATGATCGTGTCTTAGCTCTGGAGTTTAGCCAAAGTTCACGCTCTTTATTTAGTGGTCATGGCAGTGGTTTGGTTGTGCAGTGGGATATGAATGATGCTCTTTTACGTAGTTCCACAAGTGTTCAACAACCTGTGATGATTAATCAACCTTTAAAGACACAGCAAGTTGATTTTGCTATTTATGGTTTTGCGCTTATTGGGCAAGAGAGACAAAATTTATTAATAGGAGGTAGATACAATAATTTAGTCATGTGGAATCGGTCACAGGATAATTTAATACCAATACAATATAATCCTCCAGGAGGACAAAATGATTATATTGTCGGTGTAGATAGTGCAGAATACAAACCTAATCGGTTAGTTACGGCTGACAATAATGGGCAAATTACTTTGTGGGATATGCAATCATGTGTGAGTAATAATAATGGTCAATGTGAAGTTATTGATCGCTGGTCTAGTGGTCATGGTGGTAAGGCGGTACGCTCGGTTGCTATTAGTAATGATGGTTGTTATTTGGCAAGTGGGGGAGATGATAATCGTGTGATGTTATGGCCGTTAACAACGGCAGGTGTTCGAGCTGTTCCGAATGGTCAATTAGTACGTTCTGCTGCTCAAAAATTTAATAGTGTTGATATTAAAGTGGTTAATCAACGTGTTTTGATTATTAGTGCTAATGATAATAATCATGTGAGGGTGGATGTGAAGCCAGACCAAAATTCGCAGTGTGGAATATGACTGAACTGCCTTTTATGAGGATTTTCAAGAGATAAATTATTGAAATAAACAAACCACAGAGACACGGAGGGCACGGAGAATTAAGAAATGGAGAGGTTTATTGCGTTAGTTTTTATAGGATATTTTTTATTTATTCGCCGTTTGCCCTTGGTATTGTTGCAGATAAGGCTTTAGACACCAAGAAATTGCATAATTTAGGTTGTTAATTTAATTTTTTCTAGGGGGATCAGCATGACTACTACAAATTCAAGACCTGGTTTGAGTATGTTAGAGGTGCTGACGCTACCGCCTCAACAACGTAAGCTGGTGCAGTGGATGATCAAGAGGTCGCCTGAAGCTGTAACTTTAGCTGAAGCGTCTTTTGAGATCGATTTGAATCAACAAGCTACTCTGGATTTGTTGGATGAGTTGGTTGAGCAAGGTTTTGTGCAGGAAGTTTTAACTTCTGGTGAGGTGAAATATCGCATTAATCTTGCTGCTAAACGAGGAATTCAACAACAAAATATCCAACAAAGTTTGGCTCCTGGTAATCCCCTGGCAATAATTTTTAATCCTTCTGGGGATTATGCTGTGCAGGCTGGTTCTCGGTTTGAAATTTCTGTAACGGTAACAAATAAAGGTGTTGAAAGTGCATTAATTGATGTTTTTATTGATGAGTTATCCCCTCAATTAATTCAATGGTGTGATGCACCTCACCAAAGATTGGCATTAGGGCCTAACTCATTAGGTGAAATATTTTTTCAGTTTGATGTGCCTGTAACGGCAATCCCTAGTACTTACAATTATTTGATAATTGTTGATGCACCTCTGCATTATCCAGAGCATACACCGATTCGTCATCAGTCGCGGCTTCAGGTTTTGCCTGCAATTGAAACGGTTGTGCGCGTTAGTGATCCGACATTTACACTGCTACCACCGACTAGTTCGCGATCGCCTGCACCAATTCCACCAGGAGGTATGCTACAAGTTAGTGTCAATGTCCACAACCGTTCTGACCGAGTAGACCGTTTTCGTTTGAGTTGTCTGGATTTTGATGAAAGTTGGTTGAGTGTTCGTTACCCAGAAGGTTTGGAAAGGGCGGGATTGATTATCCCTAATATGGGTTTGAATCTGAATCCTGATGAGAAGGGTGAAATTATACTGCTGTTTAATCCGCCGATAAGTGCGATCGCTGGTCTTTATTATCCTACGATCCAGTTACACTCTGCCAACAGTCCAGACTTGGCGCTGTTGGATGTGGTGTATTTGGAAATTTTGCCATCCTATCTGCTGAACGTGGAACTAATGACGGTTGTGGGTAGGGTGAGACGCAACGGCGGGGTGTTTGCAGTCAAGTTGATGAATGCGGGTAACACTGCACGGGAAATTATTTGTCAGCCGATTGCAGCTGATGAAGATAAATGCTGTACTTATACCATTTCTCCGGCACAGATGCGTTTGTTACCAGGAGAAAAAGCTAATTCACAATTGACAGTGACACCAGTTCAATGGTGGCGTCGGCCGATTTTTGGGGCCGGAAGATTGCTGAGTTTTCGCCTTGAATTGGCAGACCAACAACAATTGCCTTTATCTTATAATTCCCTACCAGGAACTTTAATTTGGGAACCACGCCCTTGGTGGCAATTTATTTTGGTGTTGCTAACGGGTTTGGGAACTTTAGTAGCGATCGCCTTTTTGCTATGGTGGTTATTGCGATCGCCTGCACCCCCGAAAATTCGACAATTTAATTCGCCAGATACTGCATATCAACAAGCTAATAATGACTTTATTCGTTTGAGTTGGCAAATTCACAACCCTAAAACACTGCAAAGTTTATCTCTAAATGGTTTGTTTGCTGATGGTACTACAGCAGTGCAACCAATTATTTATAACTTTAATCATGGAATTCCCGATGAACTCCAGCAATTTTGTCAGATGGGAGCAGTATTAACTTGTTCTTATGTACCCACAGATGCTCGTAAACCTGGAGATTACATTTTTGAACTGCAAGCGTTTAATAAAAGAAATCCCGAAACAGCAACTGATTTGGTGAAAACTAATACTATTAAAATTACTCCAACTTCTCCTGTTCCCCCGCCCAAAATTTTGGAGTTTGCCTCTACCTTGCCTGTATATCGAGAAGCGCCAGTAAATTTAGCAAATAATACTGGAATTAGACCAGATACAATTCGTTTGAATTGGAAAATTAATGATTTAGCCAAAATAAAAGAATTACGAGTAATTGGGCGATCGCCTGAAGGAATAGTTAACAGTCAACTCCAAACTTATAATTTCAGTCAAGGTATTCCCAATCAACTTAGTGCTTTTTGCCAACAAAAGCAAAATCAACTCAGTTGTCAAAATGTCCCTGCGAATAATCGTGAGCCGGGAAAGTATATGTTTGAACTTCAGCTATTTTCCCCAACTGATAATGCTGAACCAACAGCGTCGCAAAAAACAGATGTTATTCAAGTCCAACCACTTATTAGTAATATTGCAACATTCACTATTAATGGTGCAAGTCCACCGCCTAAATATTCAATTTTAATTAATCCTAATCAATCCAGTCAAGCTATTAATTTATCTTGGCAAGTGGAAGGTAGTAGAAATCTCAAAGTTGAACTATTACCGGCTCCAGGAGATGTTAGCCGCACAGGTACTATTGAATATCCCATTAGTCAACAACCCGGTAGTGAAAAAATTACTTTACAAGTGACTAATCCTGCTGGTGAAATAATTAGTCGCTCAGTCATTATTGAAACTTTTCTCCCACCTGTTCCGCCAACAATTGCACCATCAAATATACCTCCTGTAATTCCATCACCTCTACCCGGACAATCTACACAAACTCCTGGTAATACGGGTGATACTCAAGCTACACCATCCCCTGCTTCTAGTTCTCCGCCGACTCCAACTCCTGGTTCACCTGCACCTTCCCAACCAGGAAAACTTTCGCCTTTAGAATTACCGCCAGGGTTTGATTAATTGGACGAACCACAGAGATGCAGAGAACACGGAGTTAGGAGAAATAAAGAGTTTTATTGTGTAAATAAAAATATGAAATTAAAGTCTTATTTTTTGGCTAGAAATATCCTACTGTTAAGTTATAGTTTTGGGTTAACTTTTACTTGTTTACCTTTATCTGCATCAACGCCAAATCAAACTCTAGAAGCTCGTCAATATCGTGCTAATCTACTGTTAAATTTAGGTAATAGACAATTAACTACAGGACAATTTGCGGCGGCTTTAGCGACTTTGCAAGAGTCTATGCAGCTTTATCAAGAAATAGGCGATCGCACGGGGGAAGCTAATACTTTATTACGCTTAGGCGAAACTCATTTTACTCTTGGTAAGTATCAACGGGCGATTTCTTTATATCAACAAAGTTTAGAAATTATGCAAGCATTGGGTAATCAACCAAGTATAGCCCAAATTTTTGAACATCTCAGTAATACATACTTACATATTGGTGAGCAAGAGTTAGCTAAAGAATTTCAAGAAAAAGCTGTCGTATTGAGACGGGAAATTGCTAATCCCCATCAAGAAGCGGCGTTTTTAAGTAATGTTGGTTTGGGACATCAAACAGTAGGTGAATATCAACAAAGTATTGCGTTTCATTCTCAGCAGCTAAAAGTTTCTCAGGAAACCAATAATCGTCAATTGCAAATTTATTCGTTACAAAATATCGCCTTCGCTTATCGACAATTAAGGGAATTTCCCCAGGCGATCGCTTTCTATCAGCAAGGCTTAGAAATTGCTAATCAGTTGGGTGATGTTTCTTTGGCAAGTAACATTTTAAATCAATTAGCCCAAACTTATGAATTACAAGGAGATTTTCATCAGGCGATCGCTTTTTATCAGCAGCAGTTAACACTGATAGAAAAATCTGATTATATTATCAAAGCTGCTTTAATTCAACAATTAGGACGTGCTTATACTTCTTTAAAAGAATACGAAAAAGCGCTATCACTTTATCAAGAACAATTAACATCCGCCAAAGCTACCAAAGATATTTTTACAGAGGGAATAGCTTTAAACAATTTAGCATTTTTTAGCCTAAAATCTGGTGAATTTACCGAGGCTGAGGCACATCTGCAAAAGAGCATCAAAATTTGGCAATCTCTCCGTGCTGATTTAGGCAATACAAATGATTTTACTTTTGAACAAGCTAACACCTATCGTCTATTACAACAAGTATTTATTGCTCAAGAGAAACCGGAAGCTGCTTTAGAAATTGCTGAACAAGGTAGCATAATATCATTTTTAAATTTACTGGGAATGCGGTTAGCTGATGAATCAGTCGGCACTAATTTAAAAGTTGCACCCAAGCAAATTATATTACCAACAATTAAAAATATTCAAACAGTTGCTCAAGAGCGAAAAGCTACTTTAGTTAAATATGCAATTATTTCAGATGAGGAAATTTATGTTTGGGTGATTCAACCAACAGGTAAAATTACATTTAGGCAAATTAACTCCAAATCAGAAAATACAATTTCTCCTATTAATTCCATCACCGAAGTTATTGCCAGTATTCCTGCATCTTTGGGTTTACCAAATCAGGAAAAAATATCAAATAATAATGCTAAACCTTTACTACAACTCAATCAGCTATTAATCAAACCAATTGCCGACTTATTACCAAAAAATCCTACAGAACAGGTAATTTTTATTCCCCAAGATGAATTATGGTTGATTCCCTTCCCGGCTTTGGTTGATATTTATGGCCAATACTTGATTGAAAAACACACAATTACCACAATACCAGCGATTCAAATCCTTAATTTAACTAAAGAGCGCCGTAACAGAACTGGTGGTAGTAAAGTTGTAGTAGTGGGTAATCCTACCATGCCTGCAATTGCCCAATCAATTAATGAAACACCGCAGCTATTACCATCATTAGTCAATGCTGAACAAGAAGCATTAGAAATTGCCGATTTCTTCAAAACTACCGCTTTAATTGGTAATCAAGCAACGAAATCCGCAATTGTGCCTTTGTTACCAAATGCCAAAACCATTCATTTAGCAACTTACGGCATATTAGATGATGTTAACAGACAAGGCATACCAGGCGCGATCGCCCTAGCTAGTGCTGGTGATACTAACGGACTACTCACCGCCAGCGAAATTCTCAATTTGTATACCCAACCCAAAGGAAAGCGTTTACGCGCTAATTTAGCCTTTCTCAGTGCAGGTGAAACTGGTAATAACAGCACTGGTAAGGGTGTGCTGGGTTTAACTTTAGCACTGATTCATGCTGGTATTCCTAGTATAATTATCTCCCAATGGGCAACACCTGATATTCCCACATCTGCGTTTACTACTGAGTTTTATCGTCACTTACAACAGAATCCTCATAAAGCCCAAGCTTTGCGTAATGCTATGTTAGCAACTATGAAAGAACACCCCAATCCCAGAGATTGGGCAGCATTCAGTTTAATTGGAGAAGCACGTTAACAGTTCAATACTGAGATACGGCTCTACCTTAATTCTTTTCGGCATTTCTCATACTTATTCTCCCTTTTTTATTATAAGCAATTATTCGTGCATAATATGATACACTACCTTGTGATAGTAGCTAAAGTACCATACTTAGTAATATCACAAGATAATGTTTAACCAAACAGCACGCTTAAACGTGTACAGATAATGCAAAATAGTTCAAATTTAATTCCCGAATTTGAAACATTATTTAGACAGAAATTAAAATTAAATAATTGTAAGCTGAAGAAGAAAAAACAAGAGAATAATTATGAAATTATTACTCCAGCCAAAGATGTTTTTTTAATGTATTGGTGCGACTTTCCAGAAATTAACTTGATATATCAGCCTATAGGGATACGCACAAAGCAGACAATAGTTTATGAACGAGCCATCCGCTCTCACATTAATTATTGTGTGAGTAGTCTCCAGGATAATCCTCAGACCCCTGTTTAAAGTTAGTTAATATCTTGTCTTATTCTCAATACTTGCAATCAGGTAACTGATGCAAGATATATGTTAAGGATGTTTGGGGTGGGTAGCACCCACCCTCAAGCATTACTTACTTACGGGTACTTCAGTAGATGTCTTGCCAATCAACATGGCAGCATTTTCCTCACTTTCGAGGATACCAAATTCAATCAACAATTCTTCTAACTCTTCCATCTCAATGGGTGTGGGAATAGAAAGCTTATCGTTGTTGATAATTTTCTTAGCTAATGTCCGATATTCGTTACTTTGGTTGCTGTCAGGTGCGTACTCGTTCACGGTCATCCGGCGCAACTCAGCGTGTTGCACGATGTTGTCACGAGGTACGAAGTGAATCATCTGGGTGTTTAAACGTTTTGCCAGGGTTTCAATCAATTCGACTTCCCGGTCAACGTTACGGCTGTTACAAATCAGACCACCTAAACGCACACCACCAGTGTGAGCATACTTAAGAACACCGCGAGCGATGTTGTTAGCTGCGTACATCGCCATCATTTCACCAGAAGTAACGATGTAGATTTCTTGTGCTTTACCTTCACGGATAGGCATGGCAAAACCACCACACACAACGTCACCTAGTACGTCGTAAGATACGAAGTCAACATCTTGGTATGCACCGTTTTCTTCCAAGAAGTTGATGGCGGTGATGATACCCCGACCAGCGCAACCTACGCCGGGTTCTGGGCCACCAGACTCCACACAACGTACATCCCGGAAGCCGGTCAGCATTACTTCTTCAAGTTCGATATCTTCAACAGCGCCTCTTTCAGCAGCCAATTGTAGAACACTTGTTTGGGCTTTACTATGCAGCATCAAACGGGTGGAGTCAGCTTTAGGGTCACAACCGACAATGAGAATGCGCTGACCCATTTCTGCCATAGCTGCCAGGGTGTTTTGAGAGGTGGTAGATTTACCGATACCGCCTTTACCGTAGAAAGCTATCTGTCTAATTTTTTCGTCAGTCATGATTAATGTTTTCCTACAATTTTTTTGTTGATGGATGTGGACGTTTCTGTCAAACTTTCAGGCTTGGTTAGGTATAGTCAAAGCATTACGAACACTGTTACCTCCTTCCAGTTGAGAAGCTTGCAATCGACAACCTAAAAACAGTTAGTCATCTGGTATGCAGCAAGTTCTCATCCACACATCACCTCAGCCAAGAAGTTGCATAGATGCAGAGTAAATTTTTAAGACATCGCTCAAGAGATATTACCAGTGTTACCAGATGCACCTATGACGCATCTATGAAAAACTTGACTCAAGCATTATCGGTTGTTGTAGCAAGTTGGTTGCTCAAACCTCAAGAGTAATTACAGCAGGAATTCCAGTTAATGTAGAATACATTCCTGAACTAGATAACCAACCAATCATTGCAATCTACTCTTGATGTTCACTACAAATTTCCTGATGTTACTTATGTTATGGATGCCAAGAATTTCTAATTAATTGCACTAGCGATAAATCTCAGCCTAAAAGTGTCACTACTGCATCGGCAATTTTTTGGTGATGTTTGCCAATATGGCTCAATTCCTGGATATTGTGAAACAGTATCAGACCTGCTCGAAGTTTTCATTTCCACAAAAAAGACTGCTATAACCTAGTTCGCAGTTGAAAATATTTTTTCCCGCTTGTACTAAGTCAGTAACTGTTCTGATTTCTATTGAATTGCCAAGTTTTACTAAAAGTCTTTCTTCCCAGACTCTAAGTTTAATTGCATCTGGCGGGTAATACTAACTAGGTTAGCTAACTTTGTCGGCTCATACCAAGGCAAATTGTGATTGACTTTCAGTCGTGATGAAAGTTACTATCCTACCTAGCCTGATTTTACCTATTCGTTACAAAAAGCGATAACGAATTGAAGTGGATTTACCAGAGAAAAAAAACTTTATTGAGCTTATCTCAATTATTTTAAAGTCTTTTTCTGCTTTTACTCTTTTGATTCCTATACGCAGCATAACATATAAATTGTTAATCTATTTAGCGATTGATAAATTATTTTTTTCATGCAACCGAAGCGAATATTATTATTAGTATCGTGAATAGCAATATGTAATTAGCTGATAGTTTGCCAAGTTATAAAACCATTATTCATAAATTATTGTTTATTGTAAACGTACTGTTAGATCAGGTTTGCCCAAACGTGTTGATGCGATCGCGCAAGCTTTAAATTTGTACATACATGGTATTGTTAATTATTAATGGCGATGGAGCTCGCCAAAACCGCCGTTTTTCAGGCTGATGGCTCCTACTTTTCCGTTTGGCTACGGGAGAGTAGGGCTTTGTTTTATGCATTATCTGACTCTCCTGTAGCAAATATCTGTCTACAAATCGCACTTCAAGGAGTCAGGGAAATGCTAGCCAGTGTTTTGTGGATTTTAATGATGGGCTTTTTTGTTGGTCAACTTGCTCGTCGTTTGGGTGCTCCCCCTTTAATTGGCATGATTGTAGTGGGAATTATTCTTGGCCCCCAAGTGCTGAATGTGATTAATCCAGATGTGTTAAATGCTGCTGATGATTTGCGAACATTGGCGGTGATGATTATTCTGATGAAAGCAGGACTGGGGCTAGATAGAGAAAAATTAGCTCAACAGGGAACCGTAACGCTGCGGTTAGGATTTTTACCAGCGACAACCGAAGCGATCGCCATTGCTTTTGCTGCTATGGTAATTTTTAAGTTTGATTTTTTTACTGGGTTACTTTTGGGCTGTGTTATTGGTGCAGAATCTCCAGCTGTAATTGTCCCCAGTATGCTGCGGCTCAAAAGTTTAGGTTGGGGTGTGACTAAAGGTATCCCTGATGCAATTTTGACTGGTAGTGCTTTATCGGATGTGCTGCTATTGCTAGTTTTTAGTTTATTACTGAGTTTCTTAGGTGATGGCGGCATTGAGCAAATTGTCTTACCTGGTGGGTTGACTTTGACTCCTCTGCAATTACTACCGTTGCAAATTATCATGCAAATTGTCCTCGGCGTGCTGTTAGGTTACTTAGCAGCTAGGTTATTAGTTATTTTACTAGTCAAGCAAAACTGGACTCAAAACGCCGTTCAAGATACTGTAATTGCTGCCAGTATCGCTTTATTTCTAGTCATTACTGCTCATTGGTTACCTTATTTTTCTGGTTATTTAGCAGCCATGTCGATGGGTTTTTTCTTAATAGAATTAGATGCTCCCCTAGCTAGGAGATTGCGCGGCGGGTTTGACAGTTTATGGATAGTAGCTGAGATTTTTTTGTTTGTTTTATTGGGTGCAACTATTCAACTACAAGTATTAGAGAAAATTTTCTTCCCCGGTTTAGCAATTCTAGCCATTGGTTTACTTATTGGTCGGATGCTGGGTTGGTATCTTTCCACATTAGGTAGTAATTGGAATTGGCGCGAAAAACTATTTTTATTACCAGGAAACTCACCCAAAGCCACAGTACAAGCCGCTATTGGGGCGATTCCTCTCGCTCAAGGGATTGCTGGAGGTGAGATAATTTTAGCGATCGCAGCTTTATCAATTTTAGTTACAGCACCCTTAGGCGCTTGGGCTACTATGACCTTTGCTCCTAAGTTATTAGCAAGAGGAGAAGTTGATCCCACAAAAGTGACAGTTGCGAGTCGTACCTTATTAGTAGCAGCAGTTGATACTTCTGGTTTAGCGACAGCAGTTTTAACCAAGGTAGCAGATTTAGCACGACGCAGTAACGGTGAGGCGATCGTTTTGCATGTAGTTAATCTGCCTAATCAGCAAGAAATTGAACAACTGAAACAGCAAAGCCAACAATTGCTAGCTGATATTAGATATAAATTTTTAACTGTATCAGGTGCTGTTCCAGAGGAAATTATTCGCATCGCTCAAGAGCATAAAGCTACTGCAATTATCATCGGGAAACGTGGTCATCAACCTTGGGAGGATGTACTAATTGGTTCTGTATCTCAAGCCGTTTTAGAAGCTAGTTCTATACCTGTAATCCTAGTCCATAATTCCTAAAGTTAAATAATTTGTGTGTAGGCATAGCCTGTAATAGACATCGCTTTGGTAAGTAGCTCTTGTATCATAAGAAGAGTGATTCAGAGAAAACAAGCAATGACAATCACCGTTCAAGCAATTTATGAACAAGGAGTACTTCGACTTACAGAACCTATATTGCTAGAAGAAGGTACTCATGTTGAAGTAATTGTTATTACTAAAGAATCTCAGTCTTTAGAAAAAAATCCAGCAGAAATTCTGGCTGAAATAGCAGCTATGCCTTTAGAAGCTAATCATGATGAATTTTCTGGTCGAGATTATGACAAAATTCTCTACTCTTAGCAAAACGCATCATGGTTTTTGTAGATACAGGTGCACGGTTTGCTAGTGTAGTTCCTTCCGACTCAGATCACAGCAAAGCGTCTACATGGCTTAGTCAGAATACCCAACCATTATTAACAACAGATTATGTAGTGGACAAACACTCACTCTCTTGAAAACTCGTAGGGAAGGGCAAAGAGCAATGATTTTAGGAAATGTTTTCTTTGCTGGTAAGTAGAACGACTGGAAAAAACCAAACTATGTAAAGTAATGTAAAGATGTTGAAATTCAGTTCGTAGTCAGGACTTTAGTCCTGATTTGAGAACTAAAGTTCTCACTACAAACCTTTAATTATTTACCCTGTTCTACTTAATCTGGCTACTATTTACTATCTGACTGAGGAAGATATTCAACAAACCTGGCAAATTTTTCATCAATTTTCTGATAAAAACTGGAGTTTTACAGATTGTTCCAGTAAGGTTGTGATTCAAAAACTGAGGTTAACTCAAGCTTTTGCATTTGATCATCACTTCCGTCAATTTGGTTCTGTTAACGTTGTACCGTAAGTAGGCGATCGCCTCTGTTGGGGTGTAATGTGAAGAACTACAGATGGCAAATCACTCAGGTTACTCATATCATAGGCTCAAGTATAAATCTATAACTTAGGCTTGTGTATTGAGTAGGAGATATTACGAGCAAGTATGAAAAGCCAAATTTTAGCTACAGGTGTATTTTTAACTACCATTAGCCTGGCAACAATTGCCCAAGCAGCCAATTTTACACACGTTCAAAAGTTATTATCAACTAAAGAATGTCAAAACTGTAACTTGAGTAATGCAGGTTTAGTTATGGCTGACTTATCTGGAGCCAATTTAAGTGGTGCTAATCTTGCAGGTGCTAACCTCAGCCGTGCGAATTTAAGCGGTGCTGATTTGCGGGGTGCAAATTTAAGCGGTGCTGGTTTATTTGGTGCAAACCTCAGCGAAGCTAGACTGAGTGGGGCGAACTTAGCGGGTGCAGATTTGAGAAGCACCTACTTAGCCAATACAGAATTTCAGGATGCTTACCTTAACGGTGCTAACTTTCAAGGTGCAATTGGTATACCTGTGCAAATTGCGACACCAGAAGAATTTTATGCCTTGGGTGTGGCCGAAGCACAAAAAGGCAATCAACAGCAAGCCATCAATTATTTTAATCAAGCGATCGCCTCTCAACCAGAATATGCAGGTGCTTACTTAGCCCGTGGTGTTGCTCGTTACCAAATGTTAGATCGACAAGCTGCATTTCAAGATGCTCAGATTGCTGAAAAAATGTTTAAATCCCAAAACAATGAGTCGGGAGTAGAAACAGCACAAGCTTTTATGACAGAACTGCAAACACCCTACTCTGATAAAGTGAGTACTGGTAAACCCAGCTTTTTCGACTTTGTAGGTAGTCTTGGCTCAGTTTTGCTTCAGTTTTTACCTTTCTAAGTGCTGAGTGCGCTTCCCCTGAGCGAATTCGAAGGGGAGTGCTAAGTAGGAAGTTAGTAGTAAGGAGTATTGAGTAAAAAATATTAATCCCCAATCCCCATGACTTTATCTACTGAACTGTGGGTAGCAAATCAAGATTTAGCACAGGCTTGTCTGGAGCATCCTTTTGTTCAAGGCATTGGTGATGGTAGTTTGGAAACAGCGAAGTTTGCTTACTATGTGGGACAAGATGCTTTTTTCTTAGAAGCTTTTGCCCGTGCATATAGTATTGCCGCAGCGAAAGCCCCAGATTGGCAAGGTTTTAATACATTTCACTCTCTGGCTGATGGAGTTTTAGCAGAACTGCGGCTACATGAAGGCTATGCTACCCAATGGGGGGTTGATTTGCGTTCTGTTGAACCTGGAACTGCTACCCGTCGCTATACTGATTTTTTGCTAGCTACCGCTTGGAGTAGGGATGTTGGTGTCACAGCTGCGGCGATGTCTCCTTGTATGCGTCTTTATGCTTTTTTGGGACAACAGTTAGCATGTGATGGTATTCCTCATCATCAATATGCTGATTGGATTCGGACTTACAGCAGTGCAGATTTTCAACCCCTGACACAACAATTAGAAAGTTTGGTAGAAAAATATGTTACTTCTAGTTCCATAATTCACTCAACTTACCGTTATGCCATGTTTTGTGAGTTAGATTTTTTTCAAAATGCCTTTAGTAATTCTTAAGTACTAAACCCGGATTTTTCACCAGAGCCGCACCCAAATACTTTTGCTTACAAGTATTAACTAAAATGCTGAAGAAGTATCTCTGGAATATTGGCAAAAGTTGCGTTCTCAGTATGACGAGGAATAAACATGACTCAAGTACTACCACAACAAAAACTATTAACCATTCAAGAATTTTTGGAGCAAAAGCCAGAAGGAAATCGCTATGAACTTCATCATGGGATAATTATCGAGATGGCCCAGCCTTCAGGCAAGCATGAAAACGTAACAGGTTTTTTAAGTGTTCAGATAGGGGTTGAATTTACCCGATTAAACCATCCTTACAACATCCCAAAAACCGGATTAGTAGCGTTTTCAGATGAAGAAACCGACTTTGCTTACTGTCCAGACGTCCTAGTTCTTGATCGCACAAACTTAAAAAATGAGGAGCTATGGGAAAAATATTCTACTGTACAGCAGCCAGAATCAATTCCTTTAGTGATAGAGGTAGTAAGTACCAACTGGCGTGATGACTACTACAAAAAATATGCTGACTACGAAAAAAAAGGCATTCTTGAATATTGGATTGTCGATTATGCAGGTTTGGGAGGTCGTGATTTTATCGGAAATCCTAAACAACCCGCTATTTTTGTCTGCAAGTTAGTTGATGGCGAATACGTCAAAACTCTATTTAGAGGAAACGACCGAATCGTTTCTCCCTGTTTCCCAGAACTGAAACTTACCGCACAGCAGATTTTTGATTCGGCTCTGTAGCTCTCACATTATCAATTACATGGGAAAATCAGATAATACAATCGCCATACAAGCGATGATGGCACGGAAGGAAAAAAGATGTCGGAGAATTTGAGAAGCCAAGTTGTAACGCAAGGGGTGCAGCGATCGCCTAATCGAGCTATGCTGCGTGCAGTTGGTTTTAAAGATGAAGACTTTAATAAGGCCATTGTAGGCATTGCTAATGGCTACAGTACTATTACTCCCTGCAATATGGGGATTAATCAACTGGCGCAAAGGGCGGAAAGTGGCGTAAAAAACGCTGGAGCAATGCCGCAAATGTTCGGTACTATTACCATTAGTGATGGGATTTCCATGGGAACTGAGGGGATGAAATATTCCCTAGTATCACGGGAAGTGATTGCTGATGCTATTGAAACCGCCTGTACTGGGCAAAGTATGGATGGCGTATTGGCGATTGGTGGCTGTGATAAAAATATGCCAGGGGCAATGCTGGCAATGGCTCGGATGAATATCCCTGCTATTTTTGTGTATGGTGGCACAATTAAACCTGGTCACCACAATGGTAAAGATTTAACCGTCGTTAGTTCCTTTGAAGCAGTGGGTCAATACAGCGCTGGCAAAATTGACGGTGATGAACTCTTAGCGGTAGAACGTCAAGCTTGTCCTGGTGCTGGTTCCTGCGGCGGTATGTTTACAGCTAATACCATGTCTTCCGCCTTTGAAGCACTGGGCATGAGTTTACCTTATTCTTCCACAATGGCAGCTGAAGACGCTGAAAAAGCCGATAGTACAGAAAAATCGGCGTTTGTCTTGGTAGAAGCCATCCGCAAGCAAATTTTACCGCGCCAAATTATCACTCGTAAATCTATAGAAAATGCCATTTCGGTCATTATGGCTGTGGGTGGTTCTACAAATGCAGTATTACACTTTTTAGCGATCGCTCGCGCTGCTGGTGTCGAACTTACCATAGACGACTTTGAAACTATCCGTGGTCGTGTCCCTGTTATCTGCGATTTAAAACCCAGTGGTAGATATGTCGCTACAGACTTGCACAAAGCCGGCGGTATTCCCCAAGTTATGAAAATGCTACTGGTACATGATTTACTACATGGTGATTGCCTAACTATTACTGGTCAAACAGTAGCGGAAATATTAGCAGACATCCCCACAGAACCACGCACCGACCAAGATGTCATCCGTCCTTGGGATAAGCCAATGTATTCCCAAGGACATTTAGCTATCCTCAAAGGTAATCTCGCCACAGAAGGGGCTGTAGCTAAAATTACTGGTGTGAAAAATCCCGTGATTACTGGCCCAGCACGAGTGTTTGAATCTGAAGAATCTTGTTTAGATGCAATTTTAGCAGGCCAGATTACAGCAGGTGATATTCTCGTTATTCGTTACGAAGGCCCCAAAGGTGGCCCGGGAATGCGCGAAATGTTGGCGCCCACTTCAGCAATTATTGGGGCTGGATTAGGTGATGCAGTGGGCTTAATTACTGATGGGCGCTTTTCTGGCGGTACTTACGGCATGGTAGTTGGTCATGTGGCCCCAGAGGCAGCCGTTGGCGGTGCGATCGCTCTTGTCGAGGAAGGTGATAGTATCACCATTGATGCCCCAGCTCGTTTATTACAGATGAACATCTCCGATGAAGAACTAGCCCGTCGTCGTGCCAATTGGCAACCCCGTCCACCACGTTACACCAAAGGTGTACTAGCTAAATATGCCAAGTTGGTATCTTCTAGTAGTGTCGGTGCAGTCACTGATTTAGACTTATTTAATGATTAGCCATTAAATATTTACAGATGAGCGGTGTCTTTAAACCGACTCATCTACTAAATCCATGCCTATATATTAGTCAATGAAAGACACTCAAAATCCTCCTGGAAATTTTGGCTTACCTATCATAGGTGAAACATTTTCCTTTGTTCTTGATCCCTACAATTTTGTCAACAAGCGCTATCGCCAACATGGATCTATATTTAAAACTAATATTTTGGGCAGACCAACTGTAGTCATGGTAGGGCCAGAAGCGATTGAGTTCCTGCTTTCCAGTCACATGGAATATTTTTCTTGGCGTGAGGGATGGCCTCAGAATTTCAAAAAATTGTTGGGTAAGTCACTTTTTTTACAAGATGGAGAGGAACACCGCAGAAATCGCCGCCTCATCATGCCAGCGCTACATGGCCCAGCTTTAACAAACTATATAACCACGATGGCAGAAATCACACACCATTATCTGAAAAAGTGGGAAAAAAAACAGGAGTTCACCTGGTTTCAAGAATTTAAACAACTAACGTTTGATATTGCTAGCCAGCTACTATTAGGTACTAATTCTGGTTCCGAAAACAGCCGCTTGAGTCAGTTATTTACACAACTTACAAATGGACTTTTTGCCATTAACCCAATACCTTTACCATTTACTACATTGGGTAAAGCTATAGCAGCTCGCGATCAGATTCTAGAGCATTTGGCGGAGGTTGTTAAAGAACGTCAGCAACATCCTACTAAAGACGCTATTAGTTTGTTAGTCCAAGCCAAAGATGAAGATGGTAACAGCTTAAGTGAAACAGAACTTATTGCCCAAGCAGTATTATTACTCTTTGCAGGACATGAAACCACAACCTCAATGCTGACTTGGCTATGTGTAGAATTAGCCCGTCATCCAGAAATATTACAACGCGCTAGAGAAGAACAATTACAACTGGTAAATAAAGGTGCTTTAAATTTAGAACAATTGGGGCAAATGCCTTATTTAGAGCAGATTTTATGCGAAGTCGAAAGACTTCATCCACCAGTTGGCGGGGGCTTTCGAGGTGTTGTCAAAGAATTTGAATTTAATGGGTTTCATGTTCCCGTTGGTTGGCAGGTACTGTACTCCATATTTGTAACTCACAGCCTAGAGGAAATTTACCCTAACCCAGAGCGGTTTGATCCAGATCGTTTCAGTCCCCAACGCCAAGAACACAAACAGTATCCTTTCAGTTTAATTGGTTTTGGTGGCGGGCCACGCATCTGTATTGGCATAGCCTTTGCCAAAATGGAAATGAAGATTGTTGCTGCCCATCTGCTACGCAGTTATCATTGGGAAATCTTACCTCATCAAAGTTTAGATCCGGTAAGGATTCCTACTAATCATCCGAAAGATGGGTTGCGGGTTTGCTTTCAGCCTTTGTGAGATGTGCTATGGCTTCTCAAATAGACATAAATTTGTCCGCAGAAGTTTTACAACGTTGGCAAACAGCAAAAAATGTTGTTAACCAAACCGTTAAATCAATAACTAACTCAGCACAGCAGTTTGGCCAGTCTTTAAAGGAAACAGCCAATACAACGACCGATCAAGCACTGGATACAGTTACGACTACCCTAGAACAAGCTAAAGGTTCCATAGAACAAACTTGGCAAACTGCTGTTACTTCCTCTGTAAATGATTGGCTGAACGAACATCCTGCATTTCTGCGGTTATTTCATATCCTCGGCTGGACGGCTGAACATCCTATTATCAGCCTAGTCATTCTGCTTTTTGGCATTGCTCTGATTTGGAGTATTATCAAAGTAATTATCCGCCTGATTGAAACAGCTAGTTGGTCAATACTCCAAATTCCACTTAAATTAATCTGGGCTGTTATTAAAGTTATCTTTGTTTACTTAACTAAATTTAAAGGTTTTGCCGTTCAACCAGTGACAGATGCTAAAACAAGTAACACACTAGCAGTTTTGCCCATAAACAATCAAAGTATTTATCAAAAAAAACACCAGCGATTAGCAGAAATCTCTAACCGTTTAGAAGCACTTCAAAAAGAACAACAAGAACTTTTACAAGAAGCCACAGATTTGATGGCTACAGAAAACATGGAATTAAAAATTAAACAAGTAAAAATAGAGATGTAGCAATTCTCAACCATTCCTCTTGTTCTCTTTGCGCCTCTGCGCGGCAGTCGCTTATGGGGAAAACCCCCAAGACCGTGCTGCCTTGTCTCTGCGTGACACACACCCACCATTAATGAAGCGCAGGTGATAATTGAGCAATAATTTCATCCCCCTCGCCAGCAACAAAATTAGCAAAGCGCTGTGCCAAAGGTGGTACAATTACTAGAGGATTGCTAAAACCAGAAAAAATATAAACACCTTCAAATTCTGGGATAGCACCAATCAAAGGCAAGCTGTTGCGACTAAAAGCTACCAAGCAATGATGCCAAGTTCCCGGTAAATTCGCTAATTTTGGTAAGACTTGCTGAATATTTGTTCGCAGCCACTTTTCACTTTCCTCAGAGTTGACCTTAGCATCAGGATTTGTGAGGACACGACTAATTTGACCCAAACGCAAACTACCATCTGGAAATTGAATCGCACCCACATCTAAAATCGGCGGTACTGGTTCGTTACCTGTATCTTCCCATAATTCATCGAGTTTAGTAGATTCTGCTTCTAACTGAAACCTTTGCAGATTTGCTGGCATTACCAAAGTGCGTAAACTTAACTCAACAGGTGGGGTTTCAATCACCTCTGCATGAGTAAAATACAGTTTGATAGGAATACCAGCCAATTTGAGTAGCTGTCGGCTCAAGCCACCCGCGCAAATTACAACATTAGCACTGTGGTAGGTGGCAATATTTGTTTTGACACCCGTCAACTTCATCTCGTTTTTAGAAGATGAGGTAGTTTGCAAATCCAGGACTTGAGCTATTTGCCATTCACCTCCAGCACGTACAAACCCTTGAATATAGCCTTGCAGTGTTTTTTCTGGATTGATATGACCATGCTTAACAGTTAATGCACCTGCGATCGCATCTCGATTTAGTAGAGGTTCCAACTCACAAGCTTCTTTGACACTAAGTAAACGCGGTGGTATGGCAACATGAGCATAGGATGCAGCAGTTACATCTGGGTCTCTATCAGCTGCAATAGTTAGCAATAAGTCTAATTCCCGCAACTGAGTCGCAGCATCTAATTCTTCAGCCAGATTTTGGTAACGGGCGATCGCTTCTTTACACAATTGGCGAGTTAATGGCGTATTACCAGACCAATAGGCAAGACCACCATAACTATAACGAGTTGCATTCTGTAGCTTTCCATGTTGCTCTAGCAAAAGTACGGAAAAGCCTGTTTTCACTAATTCGTAGGCAAGAGCCGCACCTGTAATTCCAGCACCAACCACAATCCAGTCGTAGTTCTTCATCGTGTCAGCCTCATGTGAACTCTAGACAAAGCATCCCTCTTATTAATGTCAAACCCCCAATAAACTCCAGCTAAACAAAATTGTTTAAACATAACTGGAAAATGTGCCATTCAGTCTAAATCCTTGCAACACTGCCTATATCGCCATAGCAACTATATCTTCTATATATAAGGTGGAACACCCAATATCCTGCAACAACGACTGTAGGCATGGCAAATGAACCATAGTTTTACCGCTCAAAAAAAAATTTGTTTTACCCCTTGACGAACCAAAAAGGAATCGCTATATTAGATAAGTGCCGAAGAGAAAGACTTGGCACCTGAACCGCGAAAAGATAATACTTTGAAAGCTTAAAGAATACCAATCCTCGTCAAAAAGATTTGTTCTTGGGTGAGACTCAAGAGACTAATCAAAAATTATACAGGATTCCGAAAATAATAATTTGTTCGGAACCTCAAACTCTAAGCACAACAAAACGGAGAGTTTGATCCTGGCTCAGGATGAACGCTGGCGGTATGCTTAACACATGCAAGTCGAACGGAATCTTAGGATTCAGTGGCGGACGGGTGAGTAACGCGTGAGAATCTGGCTTCAGGTC
>JADEXK010000048.1 GCA_015207155.1 Nostocales cyanobacterium LEGE 11386
GTAGGCGCAGGGGAATAATAATACTCCTGACCAGCCTACAAATACGAAGCGATCGCGCTTTAACCAGTCGTCTAGTACGTCAAACCACCCTCTTGTGCTGGGGGCGCGTCCTACTGCGATGGTCATTAGAACAAATCTCCAAATGTTTTATAAGTACAGGTCTGCATCTAGATCTGCGTTTTACCGCCGTCTGTAAACAGATAACTAACTAGATTGTCAATCTAGTTTACAATTTTTTACCGACTTTCATAATTCTAAGTGCAAATCGCTAATTTTTCCAGTAGCCTTATCATTTAATTTAATTTTTGAATACAGAAAAAGGGAGTGGGGACTAAAAAGATTTCTCCCTAATCTCTGATCCCTAATCCCTAATCCCCAATTCCCAATCCCCTGACGCTAAAATGATTCCTACAGTTATGTTTTGATTAATCCTAAATGTTTACCATCGACTTAAGTCTCAGAAACACTGCCTTCCCTATATCAGTACAACGTAAGTCAGCAGAGGATGCTGAGGCTATCTATCAGCTAATTTTGGCAGCAATGCGCTCTGGTAACCCTGACATTGTAGAACTTAAGTGTGAGGGTAAGACAGAAAAGAAAATTGCTGTCCGTGCTAGTGAAATTTCTGGGATACAGATTATGCAAAAAGATGGTGCAACCACAAGTAGCGGTAGACCACCTGGCTTTTTTGCCGTAACTGCTGAATAACTAAGGTATACAAATGGCAGAAGTGGGCATCGAGGTCAAAGATTTACGCTTTAGTTGGCCTAATGGCGAGACAGCAATTCAATCTTGCACTCTAGAAGTACCTATGGGTGAATTTTGGATGCTTTTGGGTACAAATGGTAGTGGTAAATCAACATTACTTCGACTGCTGGCTGGGCTATTAGCTCCCCAGTCCGGTGAAATTCGAGTTTTACATCCCGTTGGCTTTGTTTTTCAAAATCCTGATCATCAACTAGTGATGCCAACAGTTGGTGCTGACGTGGCTTTTGGACTGGTGGAAGAAAAATTACCGCCTGCTACGGTCAAGGCAAGAGTTGAAGAGGCGCTAGGGGCAGTGAATTTGTCTGCCCTACAACTACGCCCTATCTATGCTTTGAGTGGAGGACAAAAACAACGAGTCGCGATCGCGGGTGCGATCGCCCGTCGCTGTGAAATCTTATTATTAGATGAACCCACTGCCTTACTCGATCCGGATAGCCAACTAGATTTAGTCGCCGGTGTCCGTCGTTTAGTCAAAAGTCGCGGTATTACTGCCCTGTGGGTAACTCATCGCTTAGATGAGTTAAATTACTGTGATGGCGCTTTTTTATTAGAAAAAGGCTCTTTGGTTGATAGAGGTGAACCTCAGCGTCTTAAACAACGTTTGATGACAGTGGAGGATAAAGCCTTTTAAGAAAGAGTGCTGAGTTAGGAGTAGAAACACAACAGTCCATCATCAACAAACAGGTGTTGCTTTCATTCGTAGCGAGTGGCGCGCCGCCTGTCGGACGCGCTTAAATAACCTTTTTCCTTCAGCTAATTAATCAATAATTACTAACAACTACAGCGCGCCTAGAACAGGCGCGTTTCCATTTGTTAAAGCTTTTTCTCGTCTAATTTTGTGCTCACATCACCTTTTTTCCTCTTTTGTAACATAGTGTTACAAGCAATGCTTCAATTACTATAAAAATTATGAATGGATTTTGTTAACTCTAGATAACTGTGATTAAAAACCATGCCTCGTTCCTTACTCCAAGCCGTCTTGTTAGTAGACGGCTACAACATAATTGGCGCTTGGCCTTGCCTGAAAAAAACCCGTGATCACGCAGGATTAGAGGCAGCACGCTGGGAATTGGTTGAAGCAATGACTAATTACAGCTCATTTCAAGGTTATGATACTCAAATAATTTTTGATGCCCAATATCATAAAGCGTCTAGTAATCAAGAAATTATTACAGAACTTTTATCAGTTCATTACACTGATTTTGGGCAAACCGCAGATACTTATATTGAAAAAGCCTGTGCATCTTTGCGTTATCAAATAGCGCAATCTTTAATTACTCGCGTGATTGTGGCCACCTCAGACCGGGCACAGCAGTTAATGGTCCAGGGATATGGCGCTGAATGGTTGTCGGCACAACAATTGTGTGGCGAGGTAGAAAGTACAGTTTGTCGGATGCGACACAAGTATCAAAAACGCAATCAATCTAAGAGTAGGTTTTTAGCCAACTCTATTGACGCGAAAGCACGGCAGCGACTAGCACAATTGCGTATGGGATTACAGTAGATATTAGCATCCAAAAGTCTCTAACCAGACTCCAGGGAGGGTTTTGGTTGCAATATTTCTAGTTATTCAGCATTGACGAAAAAAAGTTGGGAAAAGTACTTGCCAAATCTTATGTGTTAGGTTTAAGATAATAAATCGTGAGCGTTCCTCAGTAGCTCAGCGGTAGAGCGATCGACTGTTAATCGATTGGTCGCTGGTTCGAATCCAGCCTGGGGAGTTGAAAAAATAGTTAAAATCTAAAGTCTAAAGGGTGGAAATGCTTTTTCCAACTTTAGGCTTTTAGTTTTATGTATCGTGAATGAAAAATTACTAATGATATGTCATTGCTAGCAAAGCATCACACGGATTGGTGATTGCTTTATTCCGCTTCACGACTTTTGCTAAGTTAGCCACTAAAACACTATGAACAGAATTTTAGATAATCTATTTCCTTGCCTGAATATAGTCACAATGCTGACACTGACATTTTTATTAGTCAGCTTACCAGTTGTTGCTACCAGTCAGCCAGTATTCAACGATGCAATTAACCCTAGAGAGCCAAACTTTTTTACACGGGGAAGAGAACAATTTGAGAGAGAAATTCAACTTTTGCTCAATAAAAGCCGTTCTCCTGTAGATACACCTCTAAAAATTAGTCCTCAACAGCAGCTGATACAAGAACAATTAGTGCCACTCGAACAGCCTCAAGTCTTACCAAATAATCCTCATGAATCTAACGATTAATTCTTATCAGCCAGAGGATTTAGAAAATACTGTCCAACTTTGGTACTGTACTTGGCATCAGACATTTCCCTACATTCAACACCCGCAATCATATCTTGAATGGAAGTCTCGCTTTCGTGATGAACTTGCTATTAAAGGTCATATTTGGCTGGCTAAACTGGAAAATCGCATTGTGGGTTTTATCGTAGTTATCCCAGAGGAACAATGCTTAGAGCAGATTTTCGTAGATACAGCTTACCAAAATCAGGGTATAGGTTCAATGTTACTCGATAAAGCCAAAGCAATTTGCCCACAAGGACTCAAGCTTCACACTTTACAACAGAATATGCAAGCCCGTGCATTTTACGAAAAGCATGGTTTTCAAGTGAGAAGGTTGTCAATAAATAAAATCAACGGTCAACCTAATATTGAGTATCTCTGGATACCATAGTATTTTGTTGCTATCTTAACAGTGTTTCTCAGTTGGGAGCAGTACACTTTTCAAAAAGAAAGGGGTGAGAGATGAGGGATGCTGAGGCTAGGGGAATCTACCTCATCCACATGAAATCTGCTGTAACTTTAAAAATCTTGTTGATGGGTAAATGGGTGATTGATGTGTAACCCCTTTGCCTATTTAAGTATGAAAAAGCACACTCACTAGCGGTAGAAATGCTAAAAGAAAACTATTCCAGTAATGCCAGTTAGTTTCCGGTGTAGGTTTTGGTGGCGCTAATAAAGCTTCTATTCTTTGTTCTAAGCGTAGCTTGCCGCCGTAGGCATCGCCTCCGCTAGACTCTAGAGCCGCGCAGCAAATTTCTGATGATACACTGCTGTTACTCACTACCATCAGTAATGATTCTGCTAGCAAAAGCGGGTCTACCTGTGATGCAGCGTAACTATCAGCACGTAATTCCCGTAAAGCTAACAGTTCTTCCCACAAAGAATCTGTATTGGGTAGCCAAGCTGTACAAGCGCGTACCCAACCCAGCCAGAAAAACCAAAATGTGTCGCGGTAATGGTAATGTCCCTGTTCATGGGCTAAAACACTATCTAAATGCGCTGGAGAGAGAGTTTGCAGTAATCCTTGGCTAACTACTAATTCTGGTTGCCAAAAGCCAATTTGACCAGCAAACAGCGCCTCTGTGTTGAGTAACCTAACTTGCTTACCCCCAAGACTGACTAGGGGAGATTTTCGGGCAGATTCTACTGATTGCCAACCTTGGAAAGCTAAGGCAATACACAAAATGGCAAAGAATCCTAGAAAAATTAATGCTAGTTCATAACTCAACCAACCAGTATGTACACCGCCCATTCTTCCTTGGGGCCCCATAAACAGCACAGCGATCGCTGTCATGAAAATTAATAATGGAGGGAAGAGAAATAAAAATAGCGATCGCCGCCACCGGACATCCCAGCTACCTGGGAGATGATGAAAAGAGCATCTTAAACTCCAAGCAACTGTCAAAGCAGTCAAAATCATCATTAGATGCATTATTGTTCCTCCCTAGCTTGGCGTGCGGCTTGAATGCGTTGAGCGATCGCTTCTAATTGCTCGCTGGCGGCTTCATCTAGACTATCAGCAAAGGCAGCAATCACATCAGGGTTGCCCACCGCTAAAAAGCGTTGTAATTGGTCGTGTGCCTTGATTACCTGCGCTTGCTGCTTTGTCAGCTTTGGTCGCCAATAGAAAGCCCGCCCTTGTTTGTCACAAGCTAACCAGCCTTTATCAGTGAGGCGGCGCAGAACTGTAGTTACAGAAGTATAAGCTAATTCTCGGTTAGGGTCAGAGAGAATGCGATCGTGTACATCCTTGACTGTAACTGAACCCAGTTCCCAGATAATATTTAAAATTTCTGCTTCCAATGGGCCTACAGACAGTTGTTTAGGGCGGTATTCGGGTAAAGGTGCCATATTGAATTAAAAGCCGATTTTAGAGGTTGGATGAGCAAATTAGATGCAAAGAGTTCCTCTCTATATTGCCAGTAACGGACGTTTGCGCTGAAGTCTATTCTTTTTTCAGCTTACCGTTGTTTAGTTCATGGGCATAAACTTTGTAATTTTAAGATAATGAATACTCTTGCCTGAAGATTCAGAAATACTCTGGTTTTAATTGTGATTTTGGTTGATGACACCAATTAGAATGTAATCTCGGTAACAGTATTTAGAGCAGGTGTATCCAGCGCGTGAAGCTATTCATATACCACACTCCGGAATTGACTCCAACAGACAAAACCCCAGACTGTGCGATCGCAGTCGATGTTTTGCGGGCTACTAGCACAATAGCGACTGTCTTGGCATCTGGAGGTGAAGCTGTGCAAGCCTTCAGTGATTTAGATCAATTAATTGCAGTCAGCGAAAAATGGCCACCGGAAAAACGACTACGAGCCGGAGAACGCGGCGGCGCTAAAGTACCTGGCTTTGAATTGGGTAACTCTCCCCTCGACTGCACACCAGATGTAGTCAAGGGGCGTCGTTTGTTCATCAGTACCACCAATGGAACTCGCGCCTTACAACGGATACAACATTCCCCAAGTGTCTTAGCAGCAGCCTTGATTAATCGGGCGGCAGTGGTGCAATATCTCCTAGAAAAACAACCACAGACAGTGTGGATTGTTGGTTCGGGATGGGAAGGCAGTTTTTCTTTAGAAGATACAGTTTGTGCAGGGGCGATCGCTCATAGTCTTGTACAACAATCCCAGTTCTCACAAGAGGAAATAGCTGGGAATGATGAACTAATTAGTGCGATCACGCTTTACTCACAGTGGCAGGATGACCTATTGGGATTATTCCACCAAGCTAGTCACGGCAAAAGGTTATTACGCCTTGAATGTCATGAAGATTTAAAATATTGTGCCCAAACCGATATTTTAGATGTCTTGCCAATACAGCAAGAACCAGGGGTTTTGAAAAGTCAAAGTTAAATAATTCTTTTTATTTTTTGGATTTACCTCTTTCTCGTTCCAGCCTGGAAAGGGGTAAATTTATCGAATTTTTTAAATACAATATCAATTTTAGCAAAGGCAAAAATATGAGATTATTTGTCTGTGAGCAAGCAAAAAATAATGCAGCACCAAACTTGGCACTCACCTGAATTTTCTCAACTCAACGGTCAATTTGTGACCCTCAAACCTCTTGTTCCAGAAAGAGATGTGGAAGCTTTATATGCCGCTTCGCATGGCAGCCCTCAAAATGAAGCAATATGGAATTACTTATTTTATGGCCCATTTGACAACCCTTCCACTATGAAAGACTGGATGGAAAGGGAAATGGTAGGTAAATCCGATCCTCTTACTTGGACAGTATTTCAGAATTCAACAAATACTCAAGTAGGAATTGTGGCATTGCTGGCGATCGCTCCAAACCACGGTCGTGCTGAAATCGGTCATGTCTGGTTTACTCCCGCAGTTCACAAAAGTAAAGTCAATACAGAATCACAGTTTTTACTATTGCAACTTCTTTTTAATCACCATCATTATCGTCGGGTTCAATGGAAATGCGATTCTTTAAACCATGCGAGTAGGACTACTGCCACGAGAATGGGATTTATTTTTGAAGGTCGTTTTCGACAACATATGTTCGTGCGTGGAAGAAACAGAGATACTGATTGGTTTGCAATGACATATAAAGAGTGGTTACGGTGTCAAGAAAATTTTGAGAAATGGCTTTATTCTCATGAAGAATTATCGTTAATGGCACTGAATAACGGTTAGTTTTACAGTTATGGCAATCTCTAGTTTTATAGCACAACAACTACGAAAACCTACTGGATTTTTTGGTTGGCTTTTCATGGGAGGACTGTTAAACCGTGGTAACATTGCGGCGAATGAACTTGTCCTTCAAAACTTAAATCTTAGCCCTACAGATAAAGTCCTGGAAGTTGGCTTTGGAGGTGGTTATTTACTTGGAAAAATTACTAAGCAGGTGAGAGACGGTTATGTTGCTGGAGTAGATTTATCTCCAGCAATGGTCAGTAGAGCAAGACTTCGATTTCATTCTTATATTCAGCAAGGCTTCTGTCATCTTCATATTGGTCAAGTTGAATCACTTCCGTTTGAAAATAATTTCTTTACCAAAGCCTGTACAGTTAATACAATTTACTTCTGGTCCAATCTCAGTAGTGGATTTAAGGAAATAGCTAGGGTATTGATTCCTGGCGGCACTCTAGTAGTCGGATTTTCACACGCAGAAAATTTGCGGAAATCTGGTCTTGATCAACATGATTTTGCACTCTACACGCCAGAACAAGTTAAAGAAGCTTTGATAAGTAATGGTTTTACTTGTGTAGAGTTACTTCCTAGCTTTGACGAAACTTCAGGAATTTTTTGCTTTCTTGCCCAGCGCATGAAAACTTAGTATGGAATTTAGAAATTGTCTCTAATAAGATAGTTGATGGCAAGTCGTTCCTCACCATCTAGTTGAAGTCTCTCTTTCCTTCGCGTTCTTCTCTTCTCCTTCGGAGACGCTGACGCGGTAAGCGTAGCTATGCCCGTCAGGGCTTTACGAGACACTTCGTGAACGTGCCTTCGTGGTTATGTTTAAAAAAGGCGAACATTTGTTCGCCTAATTATAAATATTTAGTGTTGCTCGATTAAAACCCAAAGTTTAAATCTTCGCTTCTTCTCTCACCAACTTATCCCAACCCAAGTCCTTCAAATTATTATTCCGGCGTAGCGGACGAGTCACCAACTCTAGAATGTCACGCGCATTAGTAAAACCGTGAATTTGAGCAAAAGTAAACTCTACAGACCACTTAGTATTAATACCGCGTGCTTCCAACGGATTAGCATGAGCCATACCAGTAATTACCAAATCTGGCTTCAATTCATAAATCCGTTGCAATTGGTTGTAATTATCCGGCTTCTCAACAATCTTCGGCAGAGGTACACCCATTTCGTGACAAGTCTTCTCCAACAGCGCCAACTCAGCAGCTTGATAACGCTTATCCATGTAGGGAATGCCGATTTCGTGAACCGTCATCCCGCAGCGTACCAAAAACCGTGCTTGGGAGATTTCCAACAAGTTATCACCCATGAAGAACACTGATTTGCCGCGAATCAGTTTCACGTAATCTTCTATGCTTTCCCAAATTTGCGCCTCGCGCTCATCCAATCCTTGGGGAGTAATGCCAAAAACAGAGCAGATTTTCTCAATCCAAGCGCGAGTACCATCAGGGCCAATGGGGAAGGGTGCGCCAATCAGCTTACACTTACGGCGGCGCATTAAGGTAGTCGCAGTACGACTGAGGAAGGGGTTAACACCAGCGACATAATACCCTTCTTCAATCACCGGCAGTTCCGTGAAGCGCTTCGCAGGTAGCCAGCCGGAAACCCTAATTCCTTGTTTCTTCAACTCCAAGGTTAACTGAGTGACAACAGGATCAGGTAAAGAGCCGAAGAGAACTAATGGTGGATGATCGACATACTCAGATTCATCTTGCACCACTTCTTCTTTCTTCTTCCCGAAGTTGAGCAACTTTTGAATGGCGTTGCGTTCATTCTTGTCTGTTTCCGTTTCCGCCGCAGGAGCTTTATCAGGACAACGATTAGCCATTGCTGCTAATACGGTGTCTTCTCCTTGGGTAAAGGCGTAATCTAGACCATTAGCGCGCGCTACAACAATGGGAATCCCAATTTCTGATTCCAGCTTGGGTGCTAAACCTTCCAAATCAGTTTTAATAATTTCGGTGGTGCAAGTACCAATCCAGACAATTACACTAGGGTTGCGATCGCGCTTAATTTGCAAACACAATCGCTTTAATTCTTCATAATCATTTAGCTGTGCCGAAATATCTCCCTCTTCCAACTCTGCCATTGCATAGCGAGGTTCAGCAAAAATCATTACCCCCATCGCGTTTTGTAGGAAGTACCCACAAGTCTTGGTGCCAATCACCAAAAAGAAGCTGTCTTCGATTTTTTGGTACAACCACGCCACGCAGCTAATTGGGCAAAAGGTGTGGTAATTCCCAGTTTCACACTCAAAGTTTAAAGCTTCTGGTTGTTGAGCGATAGTCATTTTAATTTTCTCCCCTTGATATTTAACGGCAGGTGAATATGGGACAGGCATCAGGGGGAGACGATTTTCCCCCCTTAATACCGTGGTTTGTGGCACATGACACCAGCTAGCAATCCCTATATTCAACAGGAACGGCAATCATTAAGCGTTGGGGAAGAGACGGGCAATCTCTGATTCATCAAAAACTCCAGATGGCAGTTCTTCCCCTAATAAATCGTTATTGTCTTCACTTTTTTGCAATGCTGTTTCATCACCCCAGACATCTGACAATACGTCTCTAAAGGCGTTCTCGTCTGGTGTATTCAGATCATCCAGCATTTGCTCATTCAGCTGGGCTTCAGTTGCATTTGGGGCTTCAAAGGAAATCTCGCCAAATTCATCTGCTTCCATACTGGACATTTGATGGGATTGATCACTCATGCCATTTCGGCTTTCTTGGGATTCGCCAACTACTAAATTTTGCAGATCCGAATCTATGCCAAAGCCACTGGTATGAGAAATCGCCAAAGTTTCATCTTCGGAATTTTCATCCACGGTAACGGCTGACTGATATTGATTGATTTCTTCTGTTTCGACTGGAGGAATGAAACGGTTTCCGAGAGCAATATCTGGGTCAAAATGCAAATCCAGTACTTCAATCAGGGTATCGGCATCAGGATTTAATCTGGAAAAAGGCATCATTAACTGCGCTAACTTCGGTTCCAGCGCGTTGACAACGCCCAGGATGAGGTATGAAGGTGGTCGCTTCCCACCATCAGGTGTGTACACTGACTCTGCTTTCATGTGCAGAGTAATCCATTCACGATTTGCCTGGAAAAATTGCAACCACTTTTGTCTTATTGAATCTGTAAAGCTATTAAAGAAAGCCATATTGCTCCTCATCCTGAGAACTAGATGATGTTATACAATCATCAAGTCTAGTGCCTCTTCTGAATTAGGAACCTGGGGTTTACCCGGATTTAGATAAAAATCGGATAACAAAGAGAACAATTCCCGATCTGGAGCGTCATTAGGCACCACACCTTCTGGGCGTGCCAAAATTTGGTCAGCGATATTGAGATAGTAATCGCAAACGTAGCTCAAAGATGGGTCAGATTCTGCCATTTCAAATAAAGTTTTACCTTTAACGCGAGAAACACGAATATCTTCAATTAAAGGTAATACTTCCAAAACTGGCATGGGAACTGATTCTATATATTTCTCAATCAAGTCGCGTTTAGAAGTGCGGTTACCAATTAGACCAGCTAGACGCAGTGGGTGAGTCCGGGCTTTTTCTCTTACCGATGCAGCAATTCGATTGGCAGCGAACAAAGCATCAAAGCCATTGTCGGTAACAATCAAGCAGTAATCTGCATAGTTGAGTGGGGCGGCAAAACCACCACAAACAACGTCACCCAGGACATCAAACAGAATCACATCGTATTCATCAAAGGCGTTGAGTTCTTTCAGTAATTTTACTGTTTCACCAACTACGTAGCCGCCACAACCAGCACCCGCCGGCGGACCACCTGCTTCTACGCAATCTACACCGCCATAGCCTTTGTAAATTACGTCTTCTGGCCAAACATCTTCGTAGTGGTAGTCCTTTTCTTGCAGGGTATCGATAATTGTAGGAATCAAAAACCCAGTGAGAGTAAAGGTGCTGTCATGTTTGGGGTCACAACCAATTTGCAGAACTTTCTTGCCGCGTTTGGCTAGGGCGACGGATATATTACAGCTAGTTGTGGATTTACCAATACCACCTTTTCCGTAAACTGCTAGTTTCACTGTTGTTTGCCTCTTATCGTTTTTTGTCAAACTCGTGGCTCAAGCTTTTGCCTTCACCTAGCCGTAGATGGCGATGTGTGAGCTATGTGATTGTCATTATTGTCGAATTTACACAGAAAAGAAAGAGGGTTGAAATATGAAAAACGAAATAAAAAAGTTTATTAAAGCTTTTTAGGATTTATTTGAATTTAAATCTTTTAAAAAAGCTTTTATTTGGCTAATTAAACCAATATCTTGTTATTTATAAAAAATTATAAGTAAAATAGTTACAAAAAACAAAAAAATATATGTACTTTTGTATATAATTTTCATGGATTTAGTTACCTTCAGGCAATTTAATACCCAGCAAAATGGGCTTAATCTTAGGGTTGAAGAGAGAGATTAGTCGCCCAAGGCTGAAAATAATACTCCAACTTTCAATAAGCAGAGATTATTGTTAAGTGTAAGTTACTGCCAAGACTAGTTAAGTTCTGCTTTTGAAAAGTTACGGATTTATTTGTAATAAATTATTAATTTTAAAATGTTGCCTGTTTGAGAAGGCTAAAACTTAGGTGAATTAGAATAAATCAGATTTGCGGGATTCGATTTCCTGTAATGATTGCCAGCCAGCTTGCCACTGAGAGCTGTCTTGTAATAGTTTGGCATTTATCCAAAAGCGGACATTGGGGTCACAGGCTGCAACCATTTCGGCGTACACCCACTTACTTTGATTTTTACGATTGACTACTTGGAAGTGTCTCCATCCGTCAACTTTTTTCTGTGCTGTCCACTTAGAACCAACTAAGTAAGGAAATTTCTGTTTTTTAGGCATGGGGTATGGGGCATTAGGTTCTCACAGTCTTTCAGAGTCAATACAAATTTGTTCTGTTGCTCAATCAAGGGCACATTACTATTATCGTATTGAAATGGAAGATGTACTAAACACGACATTAAAAAAACCGCCTATCTGTATTAAAAGATACAGCACAAAAGGCGGTTTTCCACTTCTTTAAATCACAAAAATTAGGTAGCACCAGAAGTTGCTAACTCTGCCAGACGTTCCTGCTGGTCTTGAGAGATGCAAGATTGAATAACGGTCTCTAAATCACCTTCCAAGACAGGGTTAAGAGAATAATTCTGTCCTAGACGGTGGTCGGTCACGCGATTATCTTTATAGTTGTAAGTGCGAATTTTTTCCGATCGCGATCCTGTACCAACTTGCGATCGCCTCATAGAAGTAACAGCTTCTTGTTGTTCGCGTAACTTCATTTCGTACAGTTTTGCCCGCAGAATTTGCAGCGCCCGTTCTTTGTTTTGCAACTGGCTACGTTCTTCTGTACAGAAAATCCGGATACCAGTGGGTTTGTGAAATAAGTCAGCCGCAGTTTCTACCTTGTTGACGTTTTGTCCACCAGCGCCACCAGAACGAGCTGTACTCATTTCAATATCTTTGGGGTCAATGTGAATTTCCACATCATCCACTTCTGGCATGATCGCTACTGTGGCAGTAGAAGTGTGAACTCTTCCCCCAGCTTCAGTTGCGGGTACACGCTGCACACGATGGACTCCGGCTTCAAACTTCAGCTTACTGTAAACGTTGTCACCCTGAATTTCCAGGATTACTTCTTTAAAACCGCCCATTTCACCCAGTGACTCGCTCACTAGTTTCACTCTCCAACCTTGGAGATCAGCATAACGGGAGTACATCCGCAATAAATCTCCCGCCCAGATACTCGCTTCATCGCCACCAGTACCAGCACGAATTTCCAACATGATATTTTTATCATCATTGGGGTCGCGGGGTAACAGTAAAACCTTCAAACGAGTTTCTAGGTATTCTAATTTTTCCTCTAATTCATTTACTTCCAAAGCTGCCATTTCATGCAACTCCGGGTCGCCGTTCGCCTCTTTGAGTACCTGACGCACCCCTGCCAATTCTTCAGTAGCAGTTTTCCAAGTTTCGTAGGTATTTACTACCTCTTCCAAAGATGAGCGTGACTTGGCGATTTTTTGATACTCATCAGGATTTTGAGCAGTATCAGGGTCAGCCAGACGACGGGTTAATTCATTAAAAGTTTGTTCGACGGATTTGAGTTTCTCCAGCAGATATGTTTCAGCCATGACGAATGCAACGCTCCTTAAAAATAACAAGTTGGCTCAGCAAAAAATGACAATCGACCCAGCAGACGCAGGGTCGTCGTTAACAGCAGAGCCAATCCGCTACTTTTTGTCTTGTTCTTCGCCAGAGGCTTGAGTGCTGCTCATACCATATTTCCGCAGGAAGCGTTCTACTCGACCTTCAGTGTCGATCAGTTTCTGGGTACCAGTATAAAAAGGGTGATTTCCAGACCAAACATCTACGTGTAATTCTGGCTTAGTAGAGCCAACAGTCATCACAACTTGACCGTTACAGTAAACTTTAGCTTCTGGATACCACTGGGGATGAATATCAGATTTTGCCATTGGTATTTCTCTTTTTCACACAACTTAATTTTAGCTTTAACTCTTAATCTTGCATCACTGAGAACTGAGTACTCTTACTCAGCACTCAGCACTCAGGAAGGAAGCACTCAATTAACGCTTGGAGTACTGAGGAGCTTTCCGGGCTTTGTGCAAACCATATTTTTTCCGTTCTTTGGCCCGGGGATCACGAGTTAGGTAGCCCTCAATTTTTAGAGGTGGGCGATTTTCTGGATCTAGTTGACACAAGGCGCGAGCAACTCCTAGGCGAATGGAATCTGCCTGTCCGGTCAGTCCGCCACCTTCAGCTTTTACCAAAATGTCATACTCGTTTTCCAAACCTAGAGTTTCTAGAGGGTTTCTAATTACTCCCAGATAGTTGGCGTTGAATTGGAAGTACAATTCTCCAGGCTTACCGTTGACAATCAGCTTACCTTCACCGGGAACCAATCTGACCCGTGCTACTGCGGACTTACGTCGGCCTGTACCCCAGTACACGGCGCGACCGCTATTTGCATCTGCTACTACCATTAATTTTCTGCTCCAGGAATTGTATTAATGTTTAGTTCTTTGGGTTTTTGAGCCTCATGGGGATGAGTAGGCCCAGCATAGACTTTTAATTTGGTAAACAACTGCTTGCCCAGGCTATTTTTCGGTAGCATTCCTTTGACGGCGTGTTCTACTATCCGTTCTGGTAAGCGCTGTTGCAGTTTCGCGAAGGTTTCTGTTTTCATACCGCCGGGACGGCCTGAATGACGACGGTAAAGTTTTTGGCTGCGCTTTTTACCTGTGACTGCTACTTTTTCAGCATTGACGACAATCACGAAGTCACCTGTATCTAGGTGAGGAGTATATTCGGCTTTCTTTTTACCTCTGAGGATCATAGCGATTTCACTGGCGAGGCGGCCGAGGCGTTTATCGGTGGCGTCTACTACGTACCACTCACGCTCAAGGGATGCTTGAGGAGGAAGGTATGTTTTGCTCATTGGGGTTTTGCTTTACTTGCTGGTGTGGAATTGAAATAAACGGTTTCCTTAGGGGGAGTTATATCCCAATTTGGGTGTGGGTATTCCCCTAGATTATTTGTAGGAAAAACCAACTTAGGCAGGGTTTCGTACCAAATCTCTGGGGGAAAGGGAAAATCTGGATAGCCAACTCTTAATAAACACAAACCCTGGGGAGGGGCGGCGTGTTTGACTTCTTCCCGGCGTTGTTCTTTCCAGAGTTCGGTGAAACTGGCAAGTGAACGCTGGCCAGAGCCTACTTGTACCAGCATTCCTACTAACAGCCGTACCATGCCATACAAAAATCCATTTGCCTGAATTTCAATATGAAGAAATGGCCCACTGCGATGACATTCTGCTGCTTGCACCTCCACCCAAGAATGCGATCGCTTTGACCCTGCACGGTGAAATGCAGCCAAATGATGCCTCCCCATCAGGGGTGTGAGGGCAGCTTGGATTAAGCATTCATCCAGGGGTGCATAATAATAATGCCAACTGAAGGGTCTGACGAACAAGTTCGGTCGATCTTCAGTGTATATCGTGTAGCGATATCGTCGATAGGTAGCACTAAAGCGAGCGTGCCAACGGTGATCGACACTAGCTGAAGCCCTAATTAGTATATCTGGGGGCAGATAACTGTTAAGGACTGTTGCCCATTTGTGTGGCGGTATTAAACCCGTGGCTTCAAAATGGGCTACTTGAGCGGCAGCATGGACTCCAGCATCGGTTCGCCCGGCACCATGTAGCGTGACATGATAACCCAGAATTGTCGCGATCGCTGTTTCTATCTCTTCTTGAACTGTCCGATGTTGTTTTTGACGTTGCCAGCCATGAAAGTGAGTGCCCAAGTATTGAATTACTAGGGCTACTCGATGGGTTTGTGGAGGCTGGTGGCTTTCTAACATACAGATTCTGTCTTTTGCCATCTGTCATTCACTAATGACCAATGACCAATGACTAAATTTAAACCAGCTCAATTATTGCCATTTCCGCCTTATCTCCCCGACGAGGGACAGTATGCAGGATGCGGGTATAACCACCTTGGCGATTAGCATACCGATTAGGAGCTTGTTCAAATAAAGCATGAACTAGTTGCTTGTCGTAGATATAGCCCAAAGCTTCCCGACGGGCTGATAAAGAACCATCTTTGGCTAGGGTAATCATTTTATCTACTTCGCTGCGGACAACTTTCGCTCGGATTAAAGTTGTGGTGATCCGACCATGACGGATCAGTTCTGTGGTCAGCGCACGCAAGAGGGCGCGACGCTGGTCAGCTGGTTTACTGAGTTTTTTAACTCGACAACGGTGACGCATAATAATGCACTATGAATTTAGTAAAAATTGGCTTATGGGTGTTTAGAGCCTCGTTCTTGGGGCAAAGTAATACCTAAGCGGCGTTGTAAAGCTTCAACTACCTCTTCTGCTGACTTCTGTCCAAAGTTTTTAATTTCTAACAGGTCTTCTTGGGTAAAATCCAATAAGTCGGCGACAGAGTTAACTTGTGCGCGTTTGAGACAGTTATAAGCCCGCACAGAAAGTTGCAACTCTTCAATGGGGATTTGAGCGGTTGGGTCATCTGGAATTTCCGCACCTGTGTCCGTTGGCTCCAGTGAGATATCTTTCAACGGATTGAACAAATCTACCAGAATACCAGCAGCTGAAGATAGTGCTTCTTGGGGGGAGATACTGCCATTTGTCCAAACTTCTAACAGCAGTCGGTCTTTGGTAATTGAGCCATCCCCGCGAGCTTCTTCGACGCTATAGTTAACTTTCCGCACTGGCATAAATACCGAGTCAATTTGCAGAAAGTCCAAAGATGTGGCTTCCTCACGTCCTCGCTCTACGGTGCGATAGCCTTTGCCTTTCTCAATCCGAAATTCCATTTCCAGTTTTCCACCTTCAGCTAGGGTGGCTACATACTGGGTCGGATCGATTACTTCTACTTCACTGGGCAAATCAAAATGTGCCACCGTGACTGTTGCTGGCCCGTTAACGAGTAATCTACCGATCTGGGGTTGAGCAGAATAGCTTCTGAGGATGACTTCCTTCATTTTCATGAGGATTTCCAGTACGTCTTCTCGCACACCCGGAACTGTAGCAAACTCGTGTGTAACGCCTGCAATTCTTACTGCTGTAACTGCTGTCCCCTCTAGATTCGACAGTAAAACCCGCCGCAGCGCGTTGCCAACTGTTGTTCCTTGACCACGCTCTAGAGGTTCCAGCACAAATTTACTGTAATGGCTCCGACTTTCTTCAGTATTAGACTCTACACATTCAATTTGAAACTGCGCCACGGATTAGCCTCCCTTCTTTAAGGTGCTGCTAGCAGGCAAATCAATTGCCTCCCGAATTTACTTTTGGTTCCCTAGGTTTCTCTAGGTAGATTAAACTGCCAGCATTTAATGGCAGTATGGTTCGATATCCCTATTCAGGAGCGGACATCAATTATTTAATTTGGGTGGTCTGAAGTTTAGCAGCCCTCCCGACAGGAAGAGCTGACTGGCTTCTAGTCGCTCAAGTTATCAGAAAAAGTTCGTAGACCAAACACTGAACAGGTTGCATCTATCTAGACTCGGCGGCGCTTGGGTGGACGGCAACCATTATGAGGAATTGGGGTGATGTCCCGAATCAGTGTAATTTCCAGTCCTGCTCCTTGGAGCGCGCGGATAGCGGTTTCTCTACCTGCTCCAGGGCCACTTACCATAACCTCAATTTGACGCATTCCTTGGTCAATTGCTCGACGGGCTGCACTTTCGGCGGCGGTTTGGGCGGCAAAGGGAGTTCCCTTTTTTGCTCCTTTAAAACCGCTAGAGCCTGCACTAGCCCAGGAAATCACATCACCATTTTGATCGGTAATGGTGACAATGCTATTGTTGAAAGTAGACTGGATGTAAGCCATCCCGTTGGGTACATTCCGCTTCTGCTTTTTGCTCCCGCCCTTTTTAGTTGGTTGTCTCGCCATATTTGTTTAGTTAATTTAAGGTTAAACTTGCCCACACGAGCAAGTGTTGAAAGTTTATTTGCCTGGAGCCTTCTTCTTACCGGCCACTGTCTGCCTTCTCCCACGACGGGTTCTAGCATTAGTGCGAGTTCTTTGACCTCTAACTGGTAAGCCCATGCGGTGACGCCGACCTCGGTAGCAACCAATGTCAACCAAGCGCTTGATGTTCATGGCTTCTAAGCGCCGTAAGTCACCTTCAACTTGATAGTTGCTTTCTATTTCGCCGCGTAGGGCTGCAATGTCAGCATCACTTAAGTCTTTAACGCGGGTATCTGGGTTTACACCTGTAGCTGCTAATATTTCCAGCGACCTTGTTAACCCAATTCCGTAGATATAAGTCAGACCGATTTCGACACGCTTATCGCGTGGAAGGTCTACTCCGGAAATACGTGCCACAATGAATTTCTCCCTATTGTTATCGCAATTGCTGTTAGAAAAGCGTGATTAATCGCCTTTGTAGCGTTTGATGGTAAAACTATGTGTGACAAATCACTCTTGGATGTGTCAGAGTCCTATCCTTGACGTTGCTTGTGCTTAGGATTGACACAAATCACCATGACGCGACCGCGACGGCGGATCACGTTACACTTTTCACAAATTTTCTTGACTGAGGCTCGGACTTTCATGCCTTTTTCAATTGACTCCAAATAGTAAATTATAGCATTTTTAGGGAAATTAATTCAATTAAGTAACTCGGTAGAACCTAAAAAAAATGGTTTTATGTTAATATTCTCTGCATATAACTATTTTTTCCGCAGTCGATAAGTAATTCTACCTTTTGTCAAGTCATAGGGAGTTAACTCTACTTTGACGCGATCGCCAGGTAAAATCTTGATGTAATTACGGCGAATCTTGCCAGAAATATGTGCTAAGACATTAAAGCCATTATCTAGGTCAACGCGAAACATCGCATTGGGCAAGGACTCTGTAACAGTGCCTTCCATTTCAATCAAATCTTGCTTAGACAATTTGTATTTTCCTCAACTCAACAATCTCCTATTTGGTCAGTTGCAGCACTTCATCTGCAAAAGAACACAATTTACGAAATATATCAACAGTTTCTTAATATATCTTAGCTAAAATTGGACTTCATCCTACTGGGAGGAGGAATGGGCTTGCCGTGAGCATAGTCGTTCGTGAAGCGTCCCGAAGGGTACGGGAGTAGTCAGTGGTGTATTTTCTACTCCCTTTGTTCAATGCTATGAAGCAATTAAATCTCTCAGTTCCTGAGTGACTTCTTCTTGAGGCTGATCACCATTGACCGTCAGGAGTTTTTGGCGATCGCGGTAATAGTCAATCAAAGGTGCAGTTTCCGCACGGTAAACTTCTAGGCGACGCCGAATCACCTCTTCGGTATCATCTTTTCGCCCTCTAGCCAGTAAACGTGCTACTACAACGTCATCTGGAGCATCTAGGTTAACTACCCTTTCACCATTTTGATCAGTTTCTGCTAGTAATTTTTCCAGAAAAACTGCTTGTGTTACTTTGCGGGGAAAACCATCGAGAATCCAGCCAGATTGAGTATCTGGTTGACTAAGGCGCTCCTGTACCAAGTCCTGTACTAGCTCATCGGGAACTAATTCGCCGCTATTGACATAATATTGAGCTTTAATTCCCAAAGGGGTTTGCTCTTGCATAGCTTGTCTTAATATTTCCCCTGTAGAAATATGGGGAATATTCAAGTCTTGAGCCAATATTTGAGCTTGAGTTCCTTTACCAGATCCAGGTGGTCCCAAGAAGATTAATCGTGTCACTATTGTTTCACCATTCCTTCATAGCGCTGTGAGATAACATAAGTTTGGACTTGTTTAGCTGTATCAATCGCCACACCGACTAAAATCAGCAAAGAGGTAGCACCCAATCCTCTAAAGGTGGGAACTCCTAATGCACTTTCCACGGCTGTGGGGATAATAGCGACAAAACCCAGAAAGATCGCGCCCAAAAAAGTGAGTCGATTGATCACACGCTCGATATATTCGCTTGTAGCCTTTCCTGGACGTATACCAGGAATACTAGATCCCATTTTCTTCAAGTTTTGTGCTACATCAACTGGATTGACAATCAATGAAGAATAGAAGTAACTGAAGAAAATAATCGAGACCAAGTAGACTAAAGCATAAACCCAAGCCCCAGATCCTCCAGGACTAAGATAAGTGTTGACAATGTTAGCTATTTCCGGATTTCTGGTGAAATTGGCAATTAACAATGGCAGACTCAAAATGGCAGCTGCAAAAATAATCGGCATGACACCACCAGAATTTAGCCGCAGGGGTAAATAACTGCGTTGTTCTGCCAAAACTCTGCGACCTACTTGGCGACGTGCTGAAATAATGGGGATACGGCGGATGCCTTCTTGAACAAAAACAATACCCACAATTGTGGCTAAGAATACCAAGATGAGAACGATCACGCGACCAACGATTTCTCTACCACCAACTTGCACTAAGTCAATGGTATCGCCTAAGGCTTTTGGTAATGAAGCGACGATGTTGACAAAAATTAGCAATGATGCTCCATTGCCGATTCCCCGCTCTGTAATTAGTTCTGATGCCCACATCACAAACATAGAACCAGCCGTGAGCGCGATCGCTGTTTCAGCTACAAATACTAAACCTGGGTTTAAAGCAAATTGCTGAAGAAAGAATGCCGAAAAAGCCACACTTTGAATAGTCGCCCAAACTACAGTGACATAGCGGGTGATTTGCGAAATTTTCCGCCGACCTGCTTCACCTTCATTTTTCTGTAAATTTTCTAAAGATGGAATTGCCGCAGTCAGCAACTGGATGATAATGGACGCATTAATAAAGGGCAAAATTCCCAAAGCAAAGACTCCCAAGGTCGAAAGTCCACGTCCAGAAAATATATCCAATAAACCGAAAACAGCATTATTTCCCGATATAGCTTCGGCAAACCTCGCTCTATCAATTCCTGGTACTGGCAAAAATATGCCTAGGCGAACCAAAATTAAAATACCGACGGTGACAAGCAGCCTACCTCTCAGTCCAGCTGCTTGCGCCATCTGCATAAAAGTTTCTTGAGCCGTGGGGGCTTTTTCTCGACTGATCATAGAATGCTACCTTTATAGTGAACCAGGCGCTGGCAGCGAGTGGGCTTGCAAAGTGCGCTTTTCTGGCTCACTCTAAGACTTCGCAACTGCCACCAGCTGCCTCAATTTTGCTTTGAGCTTGTCTTGTGAAAGCTGCCGCTTGCACCTTGAGCGGAATGCTCAATTCCCCATTGCCCAAAATTTTCAATGGACCTTTGGCAGCAGTAATAATACCTGCGTCTTTGAGGGAGGTCAAAGTTACTTCTGTATTGGCAGGAAGGGAGGCTAGCTTCTCTACATTAATCGTAGTGTAAATTTTCCGATTCACAATCGGAAAGCCCTTAAGCTTCGGTACACGACGATACAAAGGTTGTTGACCTCCTTCAAAACCAGGTCTGGTACTGCTACCAGAACGAGATTTTTGACCTCTCATACCTAGACCAGCGCTAGCGCCTTGACCTGCGGAAATACCCCTGGCTACACGGCGACGGCGTTTTTTTGAGCCTTTTTGGGGCTTAACATCGTTGAGTCTCATGATGTAATTAGTACTTGTTTACACAAAAGCTCTGACTTGAAAGTGCTAAGTGCTGAGTCAGAATTCTAGCCTTTAGCCTCTAATCCTTTTTTCATGCGTTATTTGATGTACGCAGTTCATAACAGCTACTAGATGTAGAGTCTTTCAATAGGAATGCCCCGGTCTTCGGCTACTTCCGAAAGAGTCCGTAATGTAGATAAAGCGTTAACTGCGGCTCTAGCATTGTTAAGCGGATTATTGGAGCCAAGTTGCTTAGCCAAGACGTTACGCACTCCTGCCAATTCCAGTACAGTCCGGACAGCACCACCTGCAATTACCCCAGTACCAGGTGCGGCTGGACGCATAATTACCTTAGCACCGCCACCAATACCATCAATGGGATGGGGGATGGAGTTGGATTTAGTCATGGGGATATCAATCAGATGTTTTTTCCCATCGGCTACGCCTTTTTTCACAGCACCAATAACATCTGAGGCTTTGCCTACTCCTACGCCAACTTGGCCACGTTCATTACCGACGACCACGATCGCACGGAAGCTGAGTTTTTTACCTCCTTTAACGACCTTACTTACCCGGCGGATTTGGATGACGCGCTCTTGCCAGTTGGTTTCTTCTTTTTTTGTGCGGTTAGCTTTACGACGACCAGTTGCCATAATCAAATGCTCTCTATTAGTCAGTTGTCTTTTGTCTTTTGTCATTCGTCTTTTGTCTTTAGCCAATGACTAATGACCAATGACTAATGACTAATGACTTTAGAAATCTAAACCAGCCTCGCGTGCGGCATCAGCTAAGGCTTTGACACGACCATGATATAAGTTACCACCACGATCAAAGACTACTTTGGTGATTCCTTTTTCTAGCAATCGTACGGCTATCAACTTGCCAACTTGCGCTGATGCTTCACAAGTAGCGCCTGTAGCTAAACTGGACTTCAACTCTGGTTCAATAGTTGAAGCTGCTACTAAGGTGTGTTGCTGTGTATCATCGATTACCTGGGCATAAATGTGTTCGTTGGAACGAAATACAGCTAAACGGGGACGTTCTGGAGAGCCGTTAACTTTCCCACGAACGCGTCGATGGCGACGCTGTTTTGATTCTCTACGAGTAAGTTTCATTTTTACTTCTTACCACTCTTACCAGTCTTACCAGCTTTGCGTCTGACTACTTCACCGGCATAGCGAATACCTTTACCTTTGTAAGGTTCTGGTGGACGTACGGCACGAATTTTGGCTGCTGTGTTGCCTACTATTTCTTTGTCGTAGCCAGTAACGATGACGTTAGTGTTATTTTCCACGGCAAATTGCACGCCTTCTGGGGGAACAATTTGCACTTGGTGGCTGAAACCCATGTTCAACACTAGATTCCGCCCTTGAACTTGTGCCCGGTAACCTACGCCTTGGATTTCCAAACGACGTTGAAAGCCTTGGGAAACTCCCTCGACCATATTGGCGACCAAGGTACGGCTCAAACCGTGCATTTGTCGAGAAACACGGGTGTCATCTCGACGGGTTACCTGTAAGATTTCTCCTTCTTGGGAGACAATGACATTGGCAGGTAGGTCACGAGAAAGTTCACCTTTAGGGCCTTTCACCATTACCTTTGTGCCATCAATTGTCACTTGCACTTTGGCGGGGATAGTAATTGGACGTTTACCAATACGAGACATGACTTTTTGTCCTTTATCTTGAGTCCTGAGTGCTAAGGATTTATCCTGAGCGTAGCCGAAGGACTAATAACTACCAAACATAGCAAAGTACTTCACCACCCAAGCTTTGACGCCGTGCTTCACGGTCAGTCATGATGCCACTGGATGTGGAAATAATGGCAATGCCGATGCCACCTAGTACCCTGGGTAATTCTTTTCTATTGGAGTAAACACGCAAACCTGGTTTACTCACTCGCTTCAAGGCAGTAATTAAAGGCTGACGATTCTTACCTTTGTATTTCAGGGAAATAACTAGGTTACGTTTCACCCCTTCTTCTGCTTCGGAAAATTCAGCAATAAAGCCTTCCTCTTGTAGTACTTTTGCAATACTACGAGTCATTTTTGTGGCTGGCACGTTTGTAGTTTGATGCCTTGCCAGGTTGGCATTGCGGATGCGCGTCAGCATATCTGCAACTGTGTCGTTAGCCGCCATCGTTCCCTCTTTAGATGAACTTATTGATCGCGAAAGGGCATTCCCATCTCTTTAAGTAAGGCGCGGCCCTCTTCGTCGGTTTTCGCTGTAGTGATGATAGAAATATCCAGACCACGGATTTGGTCGATACTGTCGTACTCGACCTCTGGAAAAATGAGTTGTTCTCTCACACCCAGAGTATAGTTACCGCGACCGTCGAAGCTTTTAGGACTAATGCCCCGAAAGTCGCGGATTCTAGGTAGTGACAAACTAATTAGTCTGTCGAGAAAAGCATACATCCGTTCGCTTCTGAGGGTCACCATAATGCCAACAGGCATACCCTGACGAATTTTAAAGCCAGCGATCGCCTTTTTCGCCCGCGTTACTACTGGTTTTTGTCCAGTGATCAGCGCAATTTCATTTAAAGACGCTTCTAGCGCCTTCGCATTTTGAGCCGCTTCCCCCAAACCTCGGTTAATAGTAATCTTGACTAACTTCGGTACTTGATGAATGTTAGTGTATTGAAACTGATTCGTCAGTTTGGGGACAATTGTCTCTTGGTATAAGGTTTTGAGTCTTGTTGTCGCCATAGTTTTTTTGTCCTTCTCCCTGGTCTTGGTCAGGGAAACTGTTTTAAATGCTGAGTGCTGAATGCTTAGTCAAGAAGCTAAAATGGCACATCTATTGGCTGATTCTTTATTTATCGAGAATTTCACCTGTTTTTTTCAGCATTCTTACTTTTTTACCTTCTGCGGTGAAGGTGTAGCAAACACGACTGGTGACGTTTTGCTTGGTGGAGTAGAGCATCACGTTGGAACTATGAATGGGAGCTTCCTGGGTGACAATCCGGCCTGATTCCCCTTCTTGTTGGGGTTTCATGTGTTTAGTCTTAATATTGACACCTTTGACAATGACTTTACTTAGTTGGGGCAGTGCTTTAACTACTTCGCCAACCTTACCTTTGTCTTTGCCAGCAATTACTTGCACAGTATCACCAGTTTTGACGTGCATTTTGTAGAATACTTTGGGCTTTTCCTTGCGGCTTGCCATTACAGCACCTCCGGAGCCAGAGAAACAATTTTGGTGAAGTTTTTATCACGTAATTCCCGGGCAACTGGGCCAAAAACCCGTGTACCTCTGGGATTGCCATCTTTGTTGATGATGACAGCTGCGTTATCGTCAAAACGAATGGTCATACCACTATCCCGACGGATGTTGTGACGGGTGCGGACAATTACTGCCTCGACCACATCGGATTTTTTCACAGCCATGTTGGGAATAGCATCTTTGACAACAGCAATAATTTTGTCGCCGATAAAACCATAACGTCTGTTGCCAGCACCTAATACACGGATGCACATGAGTTTTTTGGCACCGCTATTATCAGCAACATTTAGGAAAGTCTGGGGTTGAATCACAATTTATCTCCTTTTTGGAGTTGTTAGTCGTTATACAACTATTACGTTGTCGCTTTGGTGTTCAAGATTTCTTTGACTTGCCAGCGCTTGGTTTTACTCAACGGTCTAGTTTCTTGAATCCGCACGCGATCGCCCACTTTGCATTTACTTTCTTCATCGTGAGCTTTATAGCGGCGGGTTTGAACTACAATTTTGCCGTATTTAGGATGGGGGGCGCGGTTTTCCACAGCGACTACCACCGTTTTTTGCATTTTGTCGCTCACTACCAAGCCGACTCGTTCTTTGATTGCCATAATCTCCTATGATTCTTGTTTAGCCGGTTGATTTGCTACCCGTTTACGCTCAGTCTCTACAGTCAGCAACTGAGCTAGGCGATGTTTAGCATGGCGGAATTGGTGAGGTTTTTCCAGTTGTCTTGTGGCTTTTTGCAAGCGCAACTGAAACAGTTGTCTTTTAACAGCGACAATTTCCGCAGCCAGTTTCTCGTCACTTAATTCTCTAGCTTCTGAAATTTTGGGAAGAGGCATAACCTACTCCTGCTCCTGTGGTTGAGGACGCACAATAAACTTGGTTTTAATGGGCAGTTTATTTGCAGCCAAGCGCATAGCTTCACGGGCGATTTCTTCGGAAACGCCAGCGATTTCAAACATAATGCGACCTGGTTTGACTACGGCTACCCAAAACTCTGGCGAACCTTTACCAGAACCCATCCGGGTTTCTGCGGGACGCATGGTTACTGGCTTATCGGGGAAAATCCGAATCCAGATTTTGCCACCCCGGCGAATATAACGAGTCATGGCCCGCCGAGAGGCTTCAATTTGCCGGGAGGTAATCCAGGCTGGTTCTTGAGCTTGGAGAGCAAAATCACCGAAGTTAATGTTGCTGCCTCGGTGGGCTAGACCTTCCATCCGTCCGCGCTGTTGTTTGCGGAATTTAGTTCTTCTAGGACTTAACATGACTAGGTACTATGTACTGGGTATCAGGTATTGGGTATCGGGCATTGGGGAGGCAGTGCAGTCTTGGGGTCTCCCCCGCCGCAGGATGCGCGCAGCGCTGTAGTGGAGCAACTGCCGTCATTGGGCATTGTCAATTTCCTATGCCCGATGCACCATGCCCCATCTCCATTTATCCTTCATTAGATCGGTCTTCAAATTGCTGGCGACGACGTTGTTGTTGACGGCGACGAGGTTCGCGATCGCGTGTTGTGGGTGGGGCGGGAGTTTCTTCCTGTCCAGGAATAATTTCTCCTTTAAACACCCATACTTTGATGCCTAAAATCCCGTAAATCGTTTTGGCTGTGCAGTAAGCGTAGTCAATGTCAGCCCGTAAGGTATGTAGAGGTACTCTACCTTCGCGAGTCCACTCTGTCCGGGCGATTTCTGCACCGTTGAGTCGGCCGCTGACTTGAATTTTGATGCCTTGGACACCAGCACGTTGAGCGCGCTGAATGGCTTGCCGCACTACCCGCCGAAACGAAACACGTCGTTCCAATTGTTGAGCAATATATTCACCAATTAAGTAGGCATCAGCATCAACTCTTTGCACTTCGACTACGTTAATGCGAATTTGCCGATTGCTACCCAGCAGTTCTTGTAGTCCGGTGCGTAATGATTCAATCCCTTGCCCACCGCGACCTACTACTACACCGGGTCTAGCCGTGCGTACCTCTAGGTCAATTTGGTCAGCTTTGCGCTCAATCCGTACCTCGGAAATCCCGGCGTTGTTTTGAGCCAGTCTACCCAACTTTTGTTCTATGTATTGACGGAGTTTGTGGTCTTCTTGGAGAAGTTCTGGATAGCGATCAGGAACAGCAAACCAACGGGATTGATGCTCTTGTGTAATACCCAGGCGAAAACCAACTGGATGAATCTTCTGTCCCACAAATGCTTCCTCTAAAATTTCTGACTTTACGCAATTTTTGTGTCTGATAATTATTCAGCAGAGGCGTCAGCAGCTACAGCTAAAGTGATATGACACGTCGGCTTGCGAATTTGGTAAGCTCGACCCTGCGCTCTTGGTTGAAACCGTTTTAGCACTGGACCTTGGTCGGCATATGCCTGAGTAATCACCAGTTGCGTCCGGTCTAATCCAGCGTTATGCTCGGCATTAGCAGCTGCGCTTCTGAGCAGTTTTAATACTGGTTCACAAGCTCGATAAGGCATAAATTCCAGGATAATCAGCGCTTCTCGGTAGGAACGCCCCCGGATCTGATCGAGTACACGACGCACTTTATAAGGAGAAATGCGTATATAACGGGCGATCGCCTTCACTTCAGTAGTATCAATAGCCATAATTTTCTTCTTTAGTCATTGATCATTAATCTTTAGCTGATGACTAATGACTAATCACTATCTCCCTGCTTTTTTGTCACTCTTGCCATGACCTCTGTAGGTGCGTGTGGGAGCAAATTCTCCCAACTTATGACCTACCATTTGCTCATTTACAAAAACTGGAACGTGTTGGCGTCCGTTGTGTACAGCTATGGTATGACCTACCATGAGGGGTAAAATTGTCGAGGCTCTTGACCAAGTTTTAATAACTTGTTTTTCGTTTTTAGCGTTCAGCTTTTCAATTTTGCTGAGCAAATGATCAGCAACGAAAGGACCTTTTTTTAGAGAACGACCCATAGTTTGATTTTGGATTTTGGATTTTGATTAATTTAGGTTGACAAATTTGGGATTTTATAAGTAACCCTAATCTAAAATCCCAAATTTAAAATCTCCAATTCTAAGACTGACGACCACCACGACCTCGTTTAGAAGATTTGCGGCGGCGACGCACAATCAATTTGCTGCTGGCTTTCTTGGGTTTGCGTGTCTTCGCACCCAAGGTTGGTTTACCCCATGGTGTCACAGGTCCAGGTCTACCAATGGGTGCTCTACCTTCACCACCACCATGGGGGTGGTCTACAGGGTTCATGACACTACCTCTGACTTTAGGACGGCGACCTTTCCAACGATTACGTCCAGCTTTACCTGCACTCAAGTTTCTGGCGTCGGTGTTACCTACTTGTCCAATGGTGGCGTAGCATTCCCGGCGAATCATCCGCACTTCTCCTGAAGGTAACTTGAGAGTTACATAATTACCTTCTTTTGCTACCACTTGGGCGCTAGCACCAGCAGCACGCACAATTTGACCACCTTTCCCCGGAGTCAATTCGACGTTGTGAACACTAGTACCTAAGGGGATATTTGAAAGTGGCAAAGCATTGCCATCTTCAAAAGGAGCATCAGGCCCAGCAATAATTGTTGTTCCCACTTTTAAGCCATTGGGGTGAAGAATATAGCGCTTTTCGCCATCTTCATACAGCACAAGGGCAATTCGCGCATTGCGATTAGGATCGTATTCAATTGCTGTGATTTGGGCAGTAATATTACGCTTATCCCTTTTAAAGTCGATAATCCGGTAAAGTTTTTTATGTCCGCCACCCCGACGACGGCTGGTTATCCGCCCTTGATTATTACGACCTTTGGCACGATGTTTGTACATCGTTAAGGATTTTTCCGGCTCCGTTTTGGTAATTTCGGCAAAGTCGGAGATCGTTACTTGGCGAGTACTGGGGGTATAAGGGCGATAAGAACGAGTACCCATAGTTTTAAATTCAAAGTGCTGTTAGCGGTAGCGGGGCGTTTAGCCCGTGCTGAGTCCAGAAGCTGAAGTTATCAAGTAACTAAAGCTCTGGGAAGAGAACTTGTCTAATCTTGTCTACGTCCCCAGGTGCAACGGTAACAATTGCTCGCTTGTATTGGGGCTTGTAACCAATAAATTTACCAACACGCCGCTTTTTGCGCGGTGGTAACATGGTATTAACTTGAACAACTTTGACTTGAAACAAGTCTTCAATTGCTGCTTTTATTTCCGGCTTACTGGCTTTTGGAGTTACTTCAAAAGTGTATTTGTTTTGCTCCATGAGGATGGTCGCCTTTTCAGTAACTATTGGGCGACGCACTAGGTCAGCAAGGTTACGGGGGTCAAAGTTAGGCACTGTAGACCTCCTGAATTTTTTCTAGGGCTGATGCCGTAACTACAATTTTGTCAGCGTGTAGCAAGTCGTAAACATTCAGCTGGTCGGCTGCAATCAGCTTTAAATTTTCGATATTGCGGGCTGACAAATAAACGTTATCTGCGGTTACAATTTCCGACAAAATTAACAATGTCTTGTTTTCTGGTGCTGTTCCCCAACGAGCTAGCGCTGCTACTAATTCTTTGGTTTTGGGGCGCGATAGTTCGTTGCTAAATTCTTCTACCACAATCAAATCGTCAGCGCGACTAACCAATGCAGTTCGCAATGCTAAACGCCGTTCTTTGCGGTTTAATTTCAGGTTAAAGTCTCTGGGTTTCGGCCCAAAGATCACACCGCCACCACGCCACAGTGGTGAACGAATAGACCCTGCACGAGCACGACCAGTACCTTTTTGCCGCCAAGGTTTGCGGCCACCACCTCGGACTTCGGAACGAGTTTTTGTGCTAGCGGTTCCTTGGCGAGCATTGGTCATTTGTCTTACCAAAGCTCGATGCACAATATGAGACGCTGTTTCTGCTTTGGCAACTCGCAACTCGAACGTCGTTGCACCGACTTGTTCTCCTTGCCAATTTTTAACTATACTTTCAACCATTTTTGTGTCCTTGTCATTTGTCTTTTGTCTTTCATCATTTGTCCTTAGCTAATGACTAATGACTAATGACTAATGACTACTTCCCAACTTGCTTGGCAGGCAGAATATTTACTAAGGACCCCGGTTTACCAGGAATGGCACCTTTAATTAGCAATAAGTTGCGTTCTGGGTCTACTCGCACCACAATTAACTTGCGAATTGTCACGCGGGTTCCACCTAAGCGTCCTGCCATCCGTTTACCTGGATAAACACGACCTGGGGTAGTACCAGCACCAATGGAACCGGGCGCTCTGTGGTTTTTGGAACCATGTGACATGGGTCCACGACCAAAGTTGTTGCGTTTTTGGTTACCCGCAAAACCGCGACCGATACTTGTACCGACTACATCTACAAGTTGACCTGCACTAAAAATATCTGCCTTAATTTCTTGACCTAAAGCATAGTCACTAGGAGTATCTGTGTGATACTCATTTAAATGTCGCAACGCTGGGGCAGATGATTTTGCCAAGTGACCCAGCAGAGGTCTATTTAGAGCCTTTGGTTTGACTTCGCCATAACCGACTTGGATGGCGGCGTAACCGTCGGTCTGTTTTGTTTTAACTTGTGTAACGGTGCATGGACCCGCTTGCACAACGGTGACAGGAATCGATACTCCTGCATCGTCAAATACTTGAGTCATGCCCAGCTTGGTGCCGAGAATACCTACAGACACAGTTACTGGTTCTCCTTTATACTTGCTGGTGTGGGAATCGGATTCTAGAGGAGACTTTTACACTTTTAGTGCCTCCGATTGAGGTTGGACGAGCCTCAGAATTTGGGAGCAACTGACGCCGTTCCATTTCTTTCGGGACATAAAGGTCGTGTACTCACTGCTTGGTGAATCCGTTTAATTTCACTCACTTGGTCACCAGAACAGCCATAAGTGTCTTCCTATTGGGAAGAAATAACTTCTGGATCAGGGCAATGCTTTAGAGCTTTGCTCTTTGTGCAGCAACGCTTTCGTCCGAGCAATTGCTTAGGCACTTTCTGGAGGCAGCGCTGTAGGTAGGTTTCCCGCCATGACATGCTACTGCCGTGTGTAGTGGGACTTAAGTGGTTTTTTACCACTCAGTATCCATTAACTAAGTCTGATGCAATATGTTGAAACCAACACTGCTGCTCAGTTTCTACTTCACTAAACACACTAACCTTAAACTATGGTTTAAGATTTTGCTTAGTTCTTCAGGACTACAGGAGTGAATGCAGCCTAGATATATTTGTGGACTTTGGTTATTCAGTCGTAAGCTCTTAAGCTAAATTCAATTAGCCTCAAGGCTTTTCTAGTTTACCAGTCTCTGATAACTTTTAGCCAGATTAATACTCATGGAAATGAGTCACTGGCTTTGGGTGATCTGCCATCTGAAGAATAGCAGAAAAATATAGACTGATTTAGCCAATTGGTCACAATCTAACATCATAAACTATAAATTAAGGTTTGTCCATAATTCTGGCTAAGAGTTTTTACTTGGCACTTTCAAGATGGGCTTTCTTGACCAGATATTTCAATCTAATCTGGGTTCAGGGTCAATAATAGAGATATCAAAGTGGGATAGAACGGAAATTTATGGCACTAATTACCACTGGCAACGCTTTCATCCGCGATCTGGAAAAATTTGGTTCCCTTGGTGTTTATGTACCTTTAGAAGGAGGTTTTGAAGGTCGATATCGACGCCGACTGCGTGCGGCTGGCTATGTTGCTCTTCATATGACTGCTAGGGGACTAGGCGACGTAGCGGCCTATCTTACAGGAGTTCATGGAGTCAGACCACCTCACCTTGGTAAAAAAAGTACTGGTAGTGGTGCGGCAGTAGGATATGTGTACTATGTACCACCAATTGTCACATATCACTTAGAACAGCTACCACCAAAGTCTAAGGGGTTAGTGTTGTGGATGATTGAAGGAAATATTCTTTCCGATCAGGAAGTTGAGTTTTTAGCAACTTTGCCTAGCTGGGAACCACGAGTAAAAGTAGTGATTGAGAGGGGAGGCGATCGCGCTTTCCGTTGGCAACCGCTTAAAGACACATACTCTGCTAGTTATCAGGCTGTGTAATCAGTTAGCATGTGGGCGATCGCTACTACCAAAACTTACTTGAGGTGCGATCGCTCATATTGCGGACAATTACAGTTAAGAATCGGCATACTGTAAAAGGGAGAGCAGCTTAAACGACTCCCTACTTTCTCAAGCGTGAAGGTGATCAAGCGAAAATGAGACGTAAATCTACTGGTAGATCGGCTACTACTTCTAAATCCTCTGCTTTCCAATCTCCTTTATTTAACTTCTCGACCATCGCAATTTTGGCGGGGGTGCTGATTTTGGGAATTGGCATTGGTATTGCTTTTAGCTCTACCACCACTTTAACTCCATCCAATGTAGCTTCCCGTGAATTCATTGATACTAAAGCACCAAATCCGGAGATTTGCGTACAGTATGGAGCTAGTGCAATGGTGATGGATGCTAGACTGTTCGTAACTCTCAACCCCTTTAATGTCTATGTTGCCCAACCAAGTATGCGTCCTGGGTGCGTTCTCCGCCAAAATAACTGGGCAATTTTAGAGCAACGCAAACTTGTATCATCGAGTCAGGTAAGAGAATGTAAAAATCGCCTGAACACTTTTGGCTTTACAGGTAACTTAGAAAGCGAAAAACCTGATATTAGATGTATCTACCAGAATGAAGCAGCGCAAAACTTCTTCACGTCTCAACCAGGTGCAGTCTCACAACCTCAAGAAACAGATAGATTTTAGATTTGGATGAAAAAGAAAAAGGGAATAGGGAGTAGTTTTCTTATTCAAAACTCAGGAAGGAAGCACTTTTGAGTCAGTTGGGTTTGGGAAGAGGTTGACCAAACTCAATCACTTCTATATGCGGCAGATTAGGTGGATTGTTGGGGATTGCAGGTACGGAGAAATCAGGACTTGTGACAGGAGGAATCTGATTAAGATTACCAGGTTGATTGGGAAAAGTGGCTGGAGGAAGCATAGAACCGGGTAGTTGAGACGAATTGCTAGGAGTGAGCGGCGGTACAGTGACAAAGGGTTGCTGTGGGTTAGTAGTAGTTGGCATTAAGGTGCTGGGTAACTGGAGATAGTCACTTGGCGCTAAATTGTTAGGTAAAGACTGAAAATTTCCCGGTTGTGTAGAGGGATGATAACTAGTAATTGTTGGACGTAATACCCAGCGCGTGGGGTTTTGTCGGGAAGCTGGTTGCAATTGCACTTTGTTGGTATCTACAAAATTTCCAGTTGCCAAATCTAGAACAATGCGAGTTACAGTGTCACTTAATTGAGCAACACGAATTCTTTGAATTGCGCCAACATAATTTTGTGTTGTGGGAACGTAACCCAACTTAGTATCTGGCAAATCTACAACTAGACGAGGCGGTTCGGGGAGATAAAAATACTGGGGAGTTATGCCTGTTGAAAGGGTAATTTCTAGTTGCACAGCCTCTGGGTAAAAGCGCCAATTCTCTAGTCTTGCCACTGGTGCGGCGGTACTACTGCCAGTTTGGAAAAGAATGACTGCGTACAACCCAAACAGCCGCTTACCCCATTGCAAAGATTGCCTAATCGCTAGTTCCTTGTACATTGATTTTTATTCCTTGTATGTTGAATTATTAGGCATTTTTTAATGACTAATAGGTAATAGTTTTTCTACTATGAGCAATGAATGATTACTAAGTTTTTTAGTAATCTTTGCTAGATTCCAGGCATATATTAACAAAAAAGCTAAAATTATCGAATAAAGAAGATTATGAAATATTGTAGTAAAGTAAAGCAAAGCATAACCTAGAAACTGCCCTAGAACAAGGTCAGCTTACCAAGCCGTGTAAAGATTTATATTGACATCTAAAAATCACTGGTTATAGTAATTATAGTATTGCTGAACAGACACTAAATTTATCTAGTTTGTAGTTTCACCTCAAAGCAATTTGGCAGGTATCAATCTCATGACTATCAAACATACATGCTAGTCATCCGCACCTTTATTCATTATTTATGAAAAAATGCTTGGTGTAAGGTTCATTATATAATGCAAATACAAATCAAGAGTAAAAGTTTTTTTAGACAAATTTTTAAAGTAATATACCAGAAAATCAGACAATCTTTACCATCTGTTTCTGGTATTTTATTTTTATTGATATTCTGGCAATTATTAAGTTTAAGATCTGAGACATTATTGCCTTCTCCTTTAGAGGTTGTGATTAATACTGGCGATTTAATTAAAAACCCATTTTTTAATTATGGAGGACATAACAAAGGTTTCTTTTGGTTAATACTTGCCAGTTTGAAAAGAGTTGTTGTTGGCTATTCTCTAGCTGCAATAGTGGGGATTCCAGTTGGTTTTATGATCAGTTTAAATAGCTTTTGTAGAAAAGCCATAGACCCTATGATTCAACTGTTGCGTCCTGTAGCTCCTTTAGCGTGGCTACCTTTGGCACAAGCGGTCTTTCTCAAACCCAATCCTTCAGCGATTTTTGTAATTTTTATAACTGCAATTTGGCCAATAATTCTGAATACTGCTTTGGGTGTACAGCTTGTACCCAAAGATTACATTAATGTTTCTAAAATTCTAGGTTTATCACTATTTGAAAACTTTTTTAAAATCCTATTACCTGCAACTTTACCTTATATATTTACCGGGCTGAGAATTGCAATTGGTTTATCCTGGTTAGCAGTTGTGGCTGCCGAAATGCTACTTTCGGATGATGGAATCGGCTTTTTTATTGTTGATGCTTACAATAATGCCAATATTCATGAAATCATTTTAGCCATTCTTTATTTGGGTGCAGTTGGTTTAGTACTAGATAAAATAATGGCTTATATTTCTATCAAAGTTACTCCTCAGGAATAATTTTTTCTCAAGCATCCACTTCAGAAATAAAGGAAATAATGTGTCTAGTTTTGTCGAAATCAGGGGCATAGAAAAAGAATTTACTTTTCAAAATGGCAATCGGAATATTGTTCTCAAAGACATAAACTTAGAAATTAGACAGGGATGTTTTGTCTCCCTCATTGGTCATTCTGGTTGTGGCAAGTCTACATTACTGAATATAGTGGCAGGTTTGGAAAAACCTACACGAGGTCAGGTGCAAGTTGATGGTCAATTGGTAAAAAAACCCGATCGCGATCGCATGGTGGTATTTCAGAACTATTCCCTGTTACCTTGGCTAACTGCTTGGGATAATGTCGCTCTGTTTGTTGATAAAGCCATGCCTCACAAGTCTCGAAATGAGCGTCATCAAATTATTGCCTCTCATCTAGAAATGGTTGGTTTGAAGGATGCAGCACATAAAAAACCAGGACAACTTTCTGGAGGGATGAAACAGCGAGTAGCTTTGGCGCGGGCTTTAGCAATTCAGCCAAAATTATTGTTACTAGATGAGCCATTTGGTGCATTAGATGCCTTGACTCGCGGATCTTTACAAGTAGAGTTAATGCGTATCTGCGATATCTACCACATCACAACAATTATGGTGACTCATGATGTAGATGAAGCGCTATTACTGTCTGATCAAGTGGTCATGTTGAAAAATGGGCCTGCTGCAACCATTGGTCAAATTTTGGATATACCCTTTGGACATCCTCGTTCTTTAGAAATTAAGAATTGCTCCGAATATCATTACCTGCGCCACGAACTGATGCAGTTCTTGCACAACCAAGAACAAGCTAAACGCTTAACAATTTAGGGTAATGATATGGCAAAACTTGACAGACGAAAATTTCTAGCCACGGCTGGCGCAGCTGCATTAACTCACAGTTGCGCCAATCACTTAACTTTTAAAGTTGTTACCAATCAGTTAAGCCAAAGTGTTTATGTTGCACATACAGATACACCTGAAATAACCACCGCAACCCTAGGCTTTGTGCCCGTAACGAGTTGCTGTCCTTTAATTATTGCCAAAGTTAAGGGATTTTTTGCTAAGTATGGGATGCCTGATGTCCGGGTTGTCAAGCAGCCTTCGTGGGCTGTCATGCGCGACAAACTGATGTTAGGTGCTGCTGACGATGGTTTGGATGGAGGTCATCTACTGTTTCCCATGACTTATTTGATGGCTACAGGAGAAATTACCTATGGGCGGAAAATCCCCATGCATATCCTGGCTAGACTAAATGTGAATGGACAGGGGATATCTGTTGCTAATACCTATAAAGAGTTAAACCTGGGTCTAGATAGTTCGCCACTAAAATCAATTTATGCTCAAAAGACATTAGCCGGAGAAACTGTACGTTGTGCAGTTCCCTATCGTCGAGTCACAGGCGATTTTTTCATGCGCTGGTGGTTGGCTTATGGTGGTATTGATCCAGATCAAGATACATCAGTGATTGTGGTTCCTCCGCCCCAGATGGTGGCAAGTATGCGGAGTGGAAGTATGGAAGCTTTTTGTGTGGTTGATCCTTGGCATCACCGGCTAATTAAACAAGGACTGGGTTATTCGACTGTCACTAGTGGAGAACTGTGGAATAATCACCCGGAAAAAGCACTAGTAGTGAGGGCTACATGGGTGGATAAGTACCCTAAAGCAGCTAAGGCAATTTTAGCAGCAGTCATGGAGGCGCAAATTTGGTGCGACCAACTAGAAAATAAAGCAGAACTGTTTCAGATCATGTCACAACGCCAGTGGATTGGTGTGAAAAGTGATTTGATTGGCGATCGCTTGTTAGGCAAAATGGATTACGGCAATGGGCGTGTAGTAGAAAATAGTCCCCATGCAATAAAATACTGGCGTGAAAATGCTTCTTACCCTTTCAAAAGTCATGACTTGTGGTTTTTAATTGAAGACATGCGCTGGGGTAATCGGTCACCTGATTTTGAGACAAAACCCTTAATTGATGCGGTCAACCGTGAAGATTTGTGGCGAGAAGCTGCTAAATTAATTGGTCAGGAGGCAGCTATTCCAGCTAGTAACTCACGCGGAGTAGAAAAGTTTTTCAATGGCTTAGAATTTGACCCAGAAAACCCCCAAGCTTATTTGCAGGCTCCCAAAATTAGGCAACAATGAATCAGTTAATTAAAGGATATTTTGCTAGTTTAATTGAACCAAAATTTGTGCCAACGGCTGTAAAAGTTGCCTTAATAGTTGGTTCTATTTTATTTACTATCAATCATGGAAGTGCTGTGTGGCAAGGGAAAATGAGCCGCGATCGCTGGATCTCTGCGGGACTAACATACATAGTTCCCTATTTTGTGAATATTCACGGTCAATACATCAGCCGTCGTAGATCATCACAATCGGCAAAATCTCGGCACTAAATTTTCTTTTTAGGCGTTGCTAGTTGAGATTATTTGTCTGAGTATATGAAATTTGAGTTTGATCTGCGAAGAAGTCAATTGAATCAGGAAAAACTTAGTCTTTAGTGACTTGAGAATTATAACCACTCTCCGCCTCGGAAACGCCAACGGGGAAAAATAATTCGCATCAGGCTTTGGGAGGCGGTAAAAACTGCTAGCCAAACCAAGCTATAGTGCAGTAAAAAAGCTCCTATTGGTAGTGCTTCTTTGGGTATAGGTATTGGTAAAAACCCAAAAAGTTTTACCCCACAAAAGACAAATACTAATTCCCAAATACCAGCGAATAGTTGATAAGCAGCTGGCCAGTCCCTATCCCAGCGAAAGTTTTGAAAATAGTTATAAAGCACATCCCAACCTAAGCCAAAGATGGCAACATAAGCAAGTATCCAGAAATAAACCGAGTTAGCACCAGGGCCAATTAAGCCCATTGCAAAAGGCAAAGATACTAATACGCCTACACTTGCAAGTAGTAATAATCGAGTTTGCCAGCGACCAAATAAAGTTGGTGTCATCTGAATGCTTCCTTGCTGAGTAAAAAATATTTTCCGCCTAAAGCAGGGAAATAGGTAAAAGCAATTCTATTTCTGTAATGATGTCAAATGGTAATCATATTGGGAATGATAAGCCGCCAATGGTTCCCAATTGATTACATCTTCTAACAAAGCTTGATAGCCTAATGTATTGGGATGAAGACCATCTGCACTTAAGCGTTTTAGCCTCCAAGTGTCACCTCGTGCCATCCATTGATCAAAAATATCTAGATAGGGAATTCTGCGTTGGCTGCAAGCAAGTTTAGTAGCTTCTTTGTAACGGTATTGGTCGCTATGACTATAGTAAAAACAATCGAGAAATGGCATCTTAGACTCATCTACTGGTACCATTCCGATAAAAATTACGGGACAGAGTTGCTGTGCTTGTTCTAGTAGAGCAGCTATTTCCGATTCAAATACGGCAAAATCTGTGTAATTTCGGCTGTTGGGGCGTGTTAACCGCGCTGAATCATTCACGCCTACCGATAGGATAATCATGTCGGGAACACGATTTCGTAATTCACCTCGATGGCGAAATTCAACTTCAAGTCTTTTCGCTACTTGCTGTGTGCGATCACCCCGTACTCCCAAATTATATAGGACATGACCAGAACTATCCGGTAACATCCACCATCGGCGCAATTGCTCAACCCAACCGCCTTTTTCTGGATCGCCAAATCCGTAAACTAAGCTATCCCCTAGTGCGACAATCTTCAAAGGCTGACATTTGTTCTGTGGTACAGACAGCTGCATTGAGGAAGAAAGCTCGAATGTTTGCATTTTAAGACTATATTTTATATCTTTACAAGATTCTATACATTTCTACACCATTAAAGAGTATTTTTCTTGTCTTTAAATTCCGTAAGCTTTACATATCTGCTTGGGAAGCGTTGACTAAGTAAGGAACTGGCGCATCCCTGCGAGGCCAATTCTGCCAGAGAAAGCGAATCAACAAAGGCAGAGATATCAGCATTAAAATGACTCCTGTCCCCAAACCAGAACGCAATTGTTCTAAATTGTTCACATTTGTAGTAGTTTGTGACCCATGAGAAAGCAATCCTACTGTTACTGCTAGTAAATTATTTAACGCATGGCAGACAATAGGTACAATCAATGTCCGGGTTTTGATGTATAAAACTCCCATCACAACTCCGAACAAAGATAATCCTAAGAAATTAGCATGTAAAATTCCGAATATCAGCGAAGAAATAATTAAAGCGGTGCGAATGCCCCATTTGGCAGCCCAGCGCTGTAATATCACCCCGCGAAAGATGAATTCCTCTGTGATGGGTGCGACCACTACAGTTGCGATCGCACTCAGCAAATTATTCAATAAAGGTGCTGAATTTTGCAAAGAAGGATTGCTAGCAACTTGGCGCATCACTTCCTCTACAAAGGAAGGGGCAATCCATGACAATAGGGAAAATGATACTAGATAGGCACTGAGTGAACACAAGATCAGGAGGAGAACTAAGCCTATTATCGGCAACCACCCATAGTTGCTGGGAACACTGCCCACAACATACCGGAGATTAATTCCTAAGCGATGAAAGTCTGCCAGTACCCAAAGGCAAAGCAATCCAAATATGAAAATGTAGAGAATCAGGGTAACGACTTGAGTGTCGAATGTTAAATTGCTAATCCCTTGTACCAACCCTAATGCCATGCCGAGACTCAACGAGATGAGCGAACCCTGCAACAGCAAATTCCTAACTTTGAGCTTGTGGAATGGATTATCAAGATTATGGATCATAAGTGCTGAGTGTTATAGACGCTGCTGCGGTCAACCGCATGGTGGAGTCAGTACATTGGTGGATCTTGGTGGTTTCCCCAAAGAAAAACCACTTTTTGCGTAGCGTGTCGTAGGTGTAAGGCTTCGCCAACTTGTGAGCATTCAAGGTACATAGCTTCTCTGAAAGAGGCAGCACCTAGCGTTGCTGACTCAGCAAGTAATTCTAAGGTGACTGATTAAATACCCACTTTAACCACTGCCTCAAAGAACTGACAGTATTTAAACGATGGACTCCGGGCGCACGGGCGGCGGCGAGTCCATCAACAGCAACTAATGCGGAGTACTGTAAACCGAGAAAACTATCAACTGCTGCATAAGGGCCGCCCAAGGTAATCGCCCCAGCAGCATACATCTGACCTTTGCCACTCCGCATTTCTAGTAACTCAAAATTGTTGGCCACAACTAAGCGCCCCAAATGATTTAGAGGCAAATTGTAATGTTTTACTAAATCTTCTAGTAAAGGGCTGGCATCCACCTTGGCATCCAGTCCGGTAGCATCAACAATAAAGTCTGCGGCCAGTTTCATTTCACCAAAGCCTTTTTCCTGAATATGAGTAATAGTGCGGTTTTGAGTATCCCGTTCTACAGCTTTCACTTCACCGAAGGTAATTTGATACCAGCCTTCACTTAGCCCTCGTTCAGTGATATCCTGCCAGTCGTGACGGTCGGCTGTAGTAGTGCCACCCCAATCGGCTAGTAAGCGCTGGCGTTCATCAGGACTTGCTTTTTCTAACATGACGCGGAGTTCACCACCCCAGCAGGCTTTTGGCCAGTTAAAGGGTTGAAATTCGTAATGATTTTTGACTAAACGCTGAGTTTTTTGGAATTTGTTGCCTTGGGGTTTAGGCGATCGCATCAAATGCAAAACTGTAATCTGGCGATTTTGCTTTCTAGCTTCATAAATTCTTTGGATAATTCGCGACGCAACTATCCCCCGTCCCCGAATTAACACTGTACCACCCTGTTGTTCCAGTTGCTGATAAACATGGTTGTGTGCTTCATAGGCATTCACCACAGACTTAAAGTCTTGATATTTTTCTCTATAAGCTTGTAAATCTGGCAGAAACTGAATTGCTGGATATCCAGTAGCTAAATGTAAATAACGACTAACTAAAAAAGCATAATTTCCCGGCCCGCGAGAATAAGCTACACAATATCTGCCATCATCTGTTTTGCGAATTGCCCTCACTCGCCCATAACGATAAATCTGATGCCAGCCAATACGCTTCACTTCCCGGTCTATGGAATCGAACACATTACTCGCACGAGGTGTGTAAGTTTCCGCAAAGGTTGGTTCTGCGAACACTTGCCATAAATAACGCGATGCCGAGTTCAACTGACCTTTGCTAAAGTCACGCCAAGCTTCCCGCAAAGCATAACTGGGCCAACCCCAAATATTATCAGGACAAGAATCAGAATTAGATCGCAGTCTTTCATGTAAGGGAATTTGCGAATTCAAACAAAGGCGCTTGTAACGCGCATATGGTTCTGCTTCTAATCCCAAGGCTACGATTTTATCAGCACTTACACCACTAATTCGCAGCAAGTCAACCCAGACAAAACTACCTAATCCCGCTCCAATTGCCAAATAATCACATTCATCTACTGGTAAGCCTGTGGCGTGAAGTGTTTGTACAACAACTGTTTCCGCTTGAAAAGCTGGTGGGGGAAAATTACTTGCCAAAGGTGTTATCGGCGGGGCTGGTGGCAAGCCAGAATCTGGGTTATTAGTATTGTGGTTAAACCGAATCATTGACGGTGGGCTGGTAGCTTGGGTAGTGGCGTTGACACCAAACATCACCGTCATCATGTAGGGGCCAATTTGCAACGTATCACCGTTAGCTAAAACACCACGGTTTTGTCGTTGACCGTTAATAAATACACCGTTAACGCTGCCTTGGTCAGTTACTACTAGCTGGTTTTGTTCCCAATCAATGAGGGCATGAAAGCGGGAAACTTCATTACTGTTAAGCAGCATTCTCGCAACGCGCTGTCCCTGAAGTTCAGCAGGTAAACGGGCGAATTCACGACCAAAAGCTATAGGCGTACTCAACGTTGGTTCTCGCCGTTCCCCCGTCGCTGGATCTTCCCAACTTAATTGAATTTGTGGATTACTCATTAAATATTCTCCCCCATCTCCCTCATCTCCTTAATGATTGGGTGCTACCAACACACTGACTGCCGCAGCCAAAGATGTCCCACACCAAGGACAGCCAATTTGCAGATTCTCCGCAGGAGACACTTTATGACATTTGGGACACTCTAGTCCATAAACTCCTTGTGGCTGTGCTGGGGGTGTGGGTGGATGATGATGCCTCTGTTGTCCTGGTGGCTGTTGTGGGGGTATTGGTGGTTGTGGCGGAGTCAAAATTGTGACAGGAATACTAGCGATCGCCATCCTAGTAACTTGGAGTTTCATTTGACCCAAATAGATAATACTGCCCTCATTTAGAGGCATTTCACCCTGGACTAATTGCTGTCCATCGACAAGGGGGGGATTGGGCGATCGCAGATTTCTGATATGAAAGCGTTGCTGCTGGGTGTGAAAAAATATTTCCACATGTAGACCAGATACAGTCGGGTTACTTAGAACAATGTCACACCGGAGTGGATCGCGACCGATGCGGACGGTGCTAGGATTTTTACTTGGCTGTTGTTCATAAATATGCTGAATTCTATCTTGGCCTGCATCGTGCCACTGTAAAGTTAGTGCGTTCATTGTTCTAACTTAGGTAACTCGTATTTAGTTACTTCAACTTTTTCCTGTGCGATTCCTAACACGATTGAGCAGACGCAAGCAAGTATTTAGCACAAACTTCAACAAAACGATAGCGAGATTATTTGCTTGATCTGGCAGATGCTAATTTATCAGCAACACGTGTGGTTTCTGGCAGCCGATATTTTGGTGTGCAGCGTAATACATAGTCAATTGCTGTAAGTAAACTGATTCTATGACCGATGGAGACATACACAGGTTTTACACCTTTACGTGTTCTTAAAGCTGCCCCAATAGTTTCACCTTTATGTATTAGAGGTTGCCAGTTACCTTTAGTATCTGGTAATTCGTCATGCTTACCAATTAACAAGGATTTTGCTACACCAATTGTGGGTATATCCAAGATTACTCCTAGATGGCTAGCTATGCCAAATCTTCGAGGATGAGCGATTCCTTGACCATCACACAAAATAATATCTGGTGTAATCTTAATTTTTTCTAGCGCGTCGAGTACTGCTGGTATTTCCCGAAATGAAAGGAAACCAGGAATATACGGAAACGAAGTAGGACGGTGTGCTATTGTCGTTTCTATTACTTGCAAATCGGGAAAACTCAACACTGCTACTGCTGCACGACTAATAGTGCCATTGGCTTCAAAACCCATATCCACCCCAGCAACGTACTGGACAGGTTGTTTAAGTTTATCTGACCGAATTACCTGATCTCGTAAACTTTCTTGAATTGCTATGGCTTCCTCCAGCGTCACAGGCCAAGGATGATGTTGATAAATTTTCATGAGCAAAGTCAAAATTAAAAGTGTGCTTTTCCGAAATTTTGATTGGCAATAGTGTATCTACCGATGACATTAATTTTAAAATTTTTGTAGTCTTTGAGGAAATCACATTCATTTGTGTATCAATAATTAACGAACTATAGTACTTTCTTTAACTGAAAAATATGCGTAATATTAGCAGTAATTTTAACAACAATTTTCATTATGGATTTTATATTGCCGGAGGAATAGTTTTCTTGATTTTGGCAATTATGATCCGTCCTTTTGCCGTTGTTAATGCTGGGGAACGGGGTGTAGTTATGCAGTTTGGCAAAGTTCAGGATAAAGTTTTAGACGAAGGTCTACATCCTATTATGCCAATTGTGACATCAGTTAAAAGACTCAATGTTCGCGTTCAGCAAAATACTTTTAAATCTGATGCGGCTTCTAAAGACCTCCAAACAATCACTACAGAACTTGCAGTTAACTGGCACATTGACCCACTAAAGGTAAATAAAATTTTCCAACAAGTTGGAGATGAGAAACTAATTATTGATGGAATTATTACCCCTGCGGTATCCGAAGTTTTGAAAGCAGCTACTGCTAAAAAAACCGCCGAAGAAGTCATTACTAAAAGAACAGAATTAAAGCAAGAAATCGACAGTAATCTCAAAAATCGTTTAGCATCTTATGGCATTATTATAGATGATGTTTCTCTGGTAAATTTCGCCTTTTCTCCAGAGTTTAGTAGAGCAATTGAATCTAAACAAATAGCTGAACAAGAGGCTAAACAAGCAGAATTTATTGCTCAGAAAGCGACTCAAGAAGCCCAAGCAGATATCAACCGGGCTAAAGGTCAGGCTGAAGCACAAAGATTACAACGGCTAACTTTAACGCCAGATTTATTACAAAAGCAAGCCATAGAAAAATGGGATGGTCGTTTTCCCACAGTCATGAGTGGTAATGGTTCTTTGCCATTGATCAATATTAGTCCTAGTAGTTTAGCAAGCGGAGATACTAAACAGTAATTTTGAGTGCTGATTTCTGATACTGTGTTTGTTTTCACAATACCAGGTGTACGCGCCTTGTCTGTGCAGCCCCGGTATCACCTCTGTTAATTTGTTGTTTGCCTTTTGAAAATAATCATTTCAGTACCAACAACTGGATTACGTGCTACCAACCTGTCTTGAGAGTCGATAATTTCTAGATGGGTAAAATCAAGTTCTTGAGAGCGTTGTAATATTTCTGTGGCTAGTTGATTTTGTTGGGATTCTGGAAGAGTGTACCAATCATCATTAATTTTGACAGTCAGATTGCTGGTACGGAAGTTAGCTTGAATGGATTCTATCAAGCCGGAGGCAAAGCGATCGCTAATTTCGGCAACTTGATTTTCAATGGCTGCAATCAAGGTTTGTTCTGGTGTCAATTTGATGGTCGGTGTTGACGTTGGCGTTAGTGTTGGTGTTGCTTCTGGTTCCGGCGTAATTTCTTCTAATGGCTGTGGCTCTGGTGCTGTTAACTCTGGTGGAATAGTAATTGAGGGAGTTGGTGTCGGTACAGGAACCTCCTCAACTGGGGGAACTGTTGCTATTTCAGTTGGTTTTTTAGTCAAAACAGTTGCAGTTGACCAAAATATAGTTACAGTAATTACCGCGAGAATTCCTGTCAACACTGTATCTGACAAGTTGTTAGATACATTTGATGGTAAAAACAAACGGACTTGTCTTAAAAATCTATTCCATTGTGTTGCCAAACGTTGCCAAAAACTGGGTGTTTCTTCAGTACCCGGTGGGGGTGCAGTCTCCAGTTTCACCACCGCAGTTTCTAAAATTCCAATCATCCCTCGGAGAATTTGGATGATTTTGACTTTCCAAAAAGGTGGTTGACGGGAATCAGTGGACACTGACTGATTCGCTTCAGGTTCACGGGAGGAAGGGGGTTGTGAATTGGGATCGTCTTGTGACATGGAACTTTCACCAAAAGCAGCGAATCAAAGACAAATAACTAGCATTTTTGCTGCTGCTGCCTCTTTTGCCCTAATGTATCATTTCAATGCTCATTGCTTCTTCGGCTAAACTGACTAGTTATTGAGTTTTGGTGAGTTTATGAACCTGAAACGCCGTCAATTTTTATTTTTAGGTAGTCTTGGTACTCTTGGTACAGGACTTCTCGGTTGGACACTAACTCGACAAAATGGCCAAATTGCTAATGTTGCTGATTCAGCAGTTATAGCCGCCACCCCAGCCAAAAACAACTTGCTATTGCGTTTTGTTTCTGTTGCAGATACAGGAACTGGTGCTAAAGGACAATATGCTGTGGCTGAGGCAATGAATTTTCATCACCAGCGAAATCCCTATGATTTAGTAGTTTTAGCTGGAGATAATATTTACAACGATGGCGAAATTGAAAAAATAGGTGCCGTTTTTGAGCGTCCCTATGAAAATTTACTGTCTCAGAATGTCAAATTTCACGCTTGTTTAGGAAATCATGACATTCGCACTGAGAATGGTGACCCACAAGTCAAATATCCCGGCTTTAACATGAAGGGACGTTATTACACATTTCGCCGTGACGCAGTACAATTTTTTGCTTTAGATACTAACCGTAATGCTGATTGGGAGAAACAAGCAGTTTGGTTAGACCAAGAATTAAGCCGCAGTGATGCACCGTGGAAGGTAGTATTTGGGCATGACCCGTTTTATTCATCGGGACACTATGGAGTTAGCCAAGCATTAATTAAACGCTTTGTACCTTTATTTAAAAAATACAATGTGCAACTTTATATCAATGGTCACGACCACAATTATGAGCGTACTCGTGCTATTGAAGGCACAACTTATTTAACGACTGGTAGTGGTGCAGGTGTTCGTCCTGTGGGGCGTTCTGAGTGGACAGAACATGCTGCTGAAAGGTTAGCTTTTGCAGCTTATGAAGTATATCCCGATAGAATAGAAGTCAGCACAATGGGCACTGATAAAAAGATTTTCGACAAAGGCGTAATTAAGTTTCAATCTGCTTAAGTTTAGTTAAAAGTAGGGTGGGCAAATGCCCACCGAATACATTGCATTCAAATAAAAGATTGAAGCAGTACTAAATGTGATACGCCGTTATAACTTTTGTTTTGTCTTGACTGTATATTGATTCAACTCTTTGATATTCAGGATGCATCCACCAGACTTTAATCCTGTTACCTTGTGCTGAAGCACTTCCCGCTATGAAGTAACCAGCTTTTTGCATCATTTCTTCAAATTGACTGGACTCTATGACCTTACATTTAAATTGAGGTATTCCTTGTATTTGGTGCTTCTCTAGGGTCATAGGTTCCCTGATACGTAGTCAATATCTTGTATCCAGGTAATACTAAAGCAATGCCAGCCGGGCTGTGAATTTTACCAGGATACTTGTAAGGTAAATCATCAGGGATACTTCCGCCAATCCGAATATTAAATCCTGGGAGCCACACATATAAACCAGGGATTAGCAAGTCCATACTATAAGCGATCGCCCTCATTTGCTCGTTTTCTTTGGGGGCGATGCTGTTCCTTATCCGTAATCCAAAGTTTGGTTTTGTGACACTTAGCATAGTTTCAATCCCTTGTGGGGATTTTTGAATTTGTTAATTTCCTAGTGGAAATTGGTTAGTCTTTGTACAAATTTTAGGAGTTTCAATCCCTAATAGGGATTATATCTTGACAATCTTCATTATAAAACCCCTGATCCAGAATTTGTCAAAGCACATGTACTCATCCAGAACTGCGCCCTTTTGTACTGTAATTATCTATTTACTCAAGAATTATTTTTAGTTGAGTTAAGAGAGCAGCGATCGCATTATAGTAAATCACATCAACTGGACTCAGGAAAAAGTTTATGATTTTAGAGGCAGTGATGCTGAATATCAAACCTGGACTGGAAGATGATTTTGAATCTGCTTTTCAAAAAGCTTCTAGTATTATCTCAAGAACTAACGGATATTTATCACATGAACTTCATCGATGTATAGAAGCTCAAAGTAAATATTTATTACTTGTAAAATGGAAGAGTTTAGAAGCTCATACTGTAGGATTTAGAGGCTCTGCTGAGTATCAAGAGTGGAAAAAATTGCTGCATCATTTCTATGAGCCATTTCCCACTGTTGAACACTTTGAAGAAATAGAATTAGCTTAAGTTTTTTGGCTCTCCCAGAGTGGTTATGATAAAATACTAAGAAAAAAGCAAATATATCTCAATACAATTAGCAGTGATTGGTGGGAATAATCCAAGCGGGGAAGGAAATACAGAAGTAATTGAGAAGATAAAAGACAATAAATATTAAAAATAGAATTACCATTTTAATAAATATGCCTTCTAATCCCTTACTTCATTTTATTACTAAACTGATTAATATTGAAGATATCAAGGTAGTGAATTNNGATTTTATCACCGACGATGAAATCGTAATTGAAATC
>JADEXK010000049.1 GCA_015207155.1 Nostocales cyanobacterium LEGE 11386
GATTTCAATTACGATTTCATCGTCGGTGATAAAATCGTAATTCACTACCTTGATATCTTCAATATTAATCAGTTTAGTAATAAAATGAAGTAAGGGATTAGAAGGCATATTTATTAAAATGGTAATTTTATTTTTAATATTTATTGTCTTTTATCTTTTCAATTACTTCTGTATTTCCTTCCCCGCTTGGGTTGTTCCCACCAATCACTGCTAATTGTATTGAGATATATTTGCTTTTTTCTTAGTATTTTATCATAACCACTCTGGGAGAGCCAGAATTATTAGTATTCCGTACTTAGCTCAGTCGGTCATAGCAATAGTTTTCCATGAGCCAGATGTTGCACGTTCTAGACCATCATCAATCCTGAAGAAAGATAACGATTATAAACGAGTCTTTAGTCAAAAAATTAGTCTTGAGGTTTATCTATTCTGTGTAAAAACTATGAAAAGGTTAGAAAGTTCTATTCGGGTTTTTGCATCTAGTAAATCGAATGACGTATCCACTAACGAGCAATGGAAACATGCTTCGCCAATTCGTATATTAATGTTTCATTTAGGGATGCTGTTGGTAGTAAAAACACTGAAAAAACGTGATTATAAACCTAAAGATGTAGAAGCATTTAAAGACATTGATTTTTCTGATGAATTTATCGGTAATACATTGTCTGAGTTAATTGAATTAACTAATAAGTATGTCAAGAGCAAAGAATTGCCGATTAACATTGGCATTAAACAAAAAGATTTTGTTACATATATATTAGAAAACACAGTATTGTAAAATGAAGCCGTAGTTTAACTAGCTTACCGTAGATTTCGCTCATCATAACAAACAGGCGTTAGCGCAGCTTACCGTAGGTGTCGCATTTGGTAATGTTGAGATGTGTGATCGCTCTAATCTTACTCGAGATGTTAGCTGCGATCGCTCTTGGTAAAATTTTGTAGTGTGGAGTGCGTATGCTTAGCCCGCCGGCGGTATCGCTCTCATATAAACTATTATTTTATTCAGGGTAAAATCTCAAAGTTATCACAATGCTGAGGTCGAAATAATCTAAAATCTCGCTGGTCTAAAGTCAATATTTGTATAATTCCATAGCGTTCAGCTATAGCCATAACACTTGCGTCTACAAAGTCAATCCGACTATCTGCATAATCATGCAATATTTCTCCCACACGCATAACATCTTTATCTGTCAAAGCTACTAAAGTAAATCGGCTTGCAGATAGTCCTTGTAAGAAAGCAACTACTGTCTTTACACCTGCATTCTTTCCTACTAAATAAGCTGTTTCCACTAATACTGTTTGTGGCAATAAAATTTGCTTTTGTTGTGTATATATTTTTGTAACAACAGTGTGCATTGTATCTGAACGATTCAACAATGCCACAACAAAGCCAGTATCAGCTATTGTTGGGGTTCTTTCCATGTCCAACCTGATTTTTCACTAATCTCATTTTGGAGAATATCTTCTGAGTTGATAGCTAAATCAGGTGTTGCTGAAAACAAGCCAATTAATGGATCAGACACATCATCATTAGCAGTTTCTATCGATTGTGTTTCCACGTATAATCTAACAGCTTCACTGATAATTGATTCAGGAGATTGACCACGTTCACTAGCTAAATTTATGACTTTTTCCAATAAAGTTTGTTCAGGGTTCCAGTTAAATGTAGAGTTCACAATATCAGCTCTCTCTCATTAGTTACAAATCACATTATAACAACCAGGGGAAAGCGATCGCGCCAATCTTACTGTAGGCGTTAGCGTAGCTTACCAAAGGCGATCGCTCTGGGTAATACAATACTCCAGATATTAGCTATCATAGGTTTCGCCCTTGGTAAAATTTTGTAGTGTGGAGTGCGTTAGCGAAGCTTACCGTAGGTTTCGCACCAATCTTACCCCAGGTGTTAACAGCGATCGCTCTTGGTAAAATTTTGTAGTGTGGAGTGCGTTAGCGAAGCTTACCGTAGGTTTCGCTTCTGCTAGTGTCATCATAGAAGAAGCAAGCAAAGAGCAAAAGTTATGCAAAAGCAGATTAAACAACTGGTAGTATCCGATCCAAAAGTAATGATGGGGAAACCCGTGATTGTTGGAACACGCATCACCGTTGAGTTAATTTTAGAAAAGTTAGCTGCTGGTGAAACTCCAGAACAAATTTTAGAATCTCACCCTCGACTCACACGCGAGTCAATTCAAGCAGCTTTAGCATTTGCAGCTGAGGCTCTACGATATGATGTGATTTATCCCATTGTTGAGAATGCTTCTTGAAATTTCTAGCAGACGAGAATCTAGATCGGCAAATAGTTGAATATTTGCGCCAAAATGGTCACATAGTTTGGTACATTCCTGAAATGGAACCGGGAATTTCCGATGATGAAGTGCTAGATTTGGCTAACCAGGAAGGAGCGCTATTATTGACCTCTGATAAAGATTTTGGTGAATTAGTTTTCCGTCTAGGCCGTATTGCTTCAGGTGTCGTACTAATTCGATTATCAGGATTATCTACAATCAACAAAGCAGAAATTGTTACCCGTGCAATAAATCAACACACTAACGAGTTACTGGGAGCTTTTACTGTCATTACACCAACAAATATTAGGATTCGTAAAATAAATTGAAACTGCTCAAGCGTTAAATCGTCCAATTCCTGAACCAAAACAGCGTTTGATTTCTGCTTAATTTCAGAAATTCATAAATTTATCAAATAGATGGATGCTATAACTCTCACTTTAGCGCCAGTAGGTATCGCTCTTGGTAAAATTTTAGGGTGTAGAGTGCGTTAGCAGCGATCGCTCCTGTATGATACTAGTTACCAAAATTAGGGTCTGACTGATATGCAGACCCTAACTTGATGATTAACTAAATCCGCGATCGCACAAACTTCTCCAATCGATCCATGCCTTTTTCAATAGTTGCCATATCGGTTGCGTAGGAAAGGCGAATATTGTGATCAGCGCCAAAGGCAATTCCCGGAATTACTGCCACTTGATAATCTTCTAAAAGGGCGTTACAAAATTCCAGGGATTTCAGATTTGTTTTACTGATATCAGGAAAGAGATAAAAAGCGCCGTCTGGTTTAGCACAACTCAAGCCGGGAATGGCATTAAGTCGATCTAACATTACTTGTCGCCGTTGAGCGAACGCTTGACGCATTGATTCTACACAATCCTGGGAACCTTCCAAAGCCGCGATCGCCCCATATTGGGCAAAGGTACAGACATTCGATGTACTATGCCCTTGAATGGTACTAGCAGCTTTAATAATCTCCACTGGCCCTGCTAAATAACCAAGTCGCCAACCAGTCATGGAGTAAGCTTTGGCAAACCCGTTACTAATTAACGTGCGGGCAAAAATTTCTTGATTTAGAGAACCAATGCTAATGTGTGTAGCACCATCATAGAGAATCTTTTCGTAAATCTCATCAGAGACAACAAAGATATCTGCATCAACTACTACTTGCGCCAGTGCTGTAATTTCCTCTGGCGTGTAAACCATCCCAGTGGGATTAGATGGGGAGTTGAGAACAAATAACTTTGTTTTGGGTGTAATGGCTTGACGTAGTTGTTCGGGGGTTACTTTATAAGCTGTTGATGCATCTGTGTTTAAAATCACTGGTACGCCCCCTACCAAAGTCACCATTTCGGGGTAACTTAGCCAATAGGGAGCAGGAATAATGACCTCATCACCTGGATCAATCAGCGCTACCATCAAGTTATACAGAGAATGCTTACCGCCATTAGTGACAATCACATTCTCAGACTTGTAATCAAGACCGTTATCAGTTTTCAGCTTGTGGGCGATCGCTTCCCTTAACTTTGGTTCTCCAGCCGCCGGGCCATACTTGGTTTTACCTTCATCCAAAGCTTTCGCTGCTGCGGCTTTGATGTGGGTTGGAGTATCAAAATCTGGTTCTCCAGCGCTAAAACTACAAACGTCTATACCATCTGCCTTCATCGCCTTAGCTTTAGCTGCGATCGCTAAGGTTAAAGAAGGCGTCACCTTACTTACTCGTGCTGCCAGCTTCATTCTTAATTTATTTGGCAATTCTCTCACTTATCTAAGGATATCTCAGAATCCCTACCGAGATTTGCCTTTTTAAAATTCCTTAGCTGCTGAATTTTGGGCGAAGATAGTAACAGCCCAAGGACACCATGAAGAGTGCTGAGTTGAAAGTGCTGAGTGCTGAGTTAAAAGACCACCCACTAGGGGGAGCCACTGCGGTGGACGGGTTTCCCGGCATATAGGAGCCAGCCGCGTGGGCGGGTTTCCCGACTTGAGCGGACTGGCGTCAAGTGGCGTTGGGGTATCGACCTTCTCCCGATCAGAAGATTCCGCTTGACTTCGGGCGGGGCTTTTACCATAGTGCGGAAGTACTGAGTAATCTTCTTTTTACTCAGCACTCAGCACTCAGCACTCAGAAAGGCACTCAGCACTCAGCACTAAGTTTAGTCAACCTCTGCAAAACTTGCTTAAACACCATTGCCGTCCAATCTACATCATCTGTGGTGGTATCACGTCCCAATGTCATGCGAACTCCCCCTAAGGCGGCTGCTTCTGCATAACCCATTGCTAAAAGTATGGGGCTAGGGCTAAGTTTACCACTGTGACAAGCAGAGCCAGCGCTGATGCCAATACCAGCTAAATTCATTTGCCGCACTAAGGCTTTACCACTGAGTTTTTTACCATCGGCATGTTCTAGAGAGAAACTGACATGATGGGGTAAGCGATGTTCACGATCGCCTGTGGGTATTAAACCCGGAATATCTGCTAACTCAGCAAACAAGCGATCGCGTAACTGAATTAAGCGGGGTGTTTCATTGGGTAGTTCTTGGGCTGCTAATTCTGCTGCCACACCAAACCCCGCGATCGCCGGTACGGCTTGAGTTCCAGAACGCAATCCCATTTCTTGCCCACCACCACTTAATAAAGGCACTAATTCCACGCCAGGACGCACATACAGCGCCCCAGCACCTTGTGGCCCATATATCTTATGGCTGGAAAGGCTAAGTAAGTCTACGGGGAGTTGTTGTACATCTATGGGTAAGCGTCCTCCGGCTTGTACGGCATCGGTATGAAACAAAACCCCATGCTGTTGGGCTATGTTTCCTAGTTCGGTAATTGGTTGCACTGTGCCAATTTCACTTTGGCCGTAAATTACAGAAACCAAGACGGTGTTATCTCGCAATGCGGCTTTTAAATCCTGGGGATTGACTCTGCCTTTACCATCTACAGCTAGGCGTGTCACTTGCCAACCCCACATCTCTAATAACCTTACTGGTTCAGCAATAGCAGAATGTTCAACCTGGGAAATAATGATATGTTGAGGCACAGCATATAATCGGGCCATACCCATAATCGCTAAATTATCTGCTTCAGTGCCACCCGCAGTAAAAATAATTGATTCTGGATCAGTCGCATTAATTAATCCTGCAACTTGAATTCTAGCTTGTTCCACAATTGTTGCTGCCCGTTGTCCCCACTCATGCAAACTGGAAGGATTACCCCACTGTTGATTGAGGACTGCTTGCATCACGGCGATCGCTTCTGAGCGAGTGGGAGTGGTGGCACTGTAATCTAGATATATTTGCATATCACCAATAATTGAGTGCTGAGTACGCGTCCCCTGAGTGAAGTCGAAGGGGAGTGCTGAGTATAAACCCAGTGGCTTCATTGCTTTGAGCAATTAACACTGTCCTCACCTATGTGACAACGACTCACCTATATTTTCAGCATATATAGGTGAGTTGGTAAATCTGGAAAAACTCTGAATAATTCTGCCTCAATGGGTGGATTTTGGTCACGACTTATCTACTTAATTTGGCATACTCCATTTTGGGAAATATAAATGTGTTTATGCCCAATCCACTTTTAGCAGATTACCGTGCAGATTTTTTCTCAACGAAAGTATTTTTTGATTTTTTGTCTAATACTTGCGATCGCGGCTTGTCAACGAGTCCAGTCCTTTAATCAACGCCCAGCAGCTTTACTACAAGATCCATTAGTTCAAGTTTATTTTAACCATTCCCAGTCCTCAGAATACAAAGAACCTTACCGCCAGCTAACTCGCCCCGGAGATAACTTAGAACAGCACATTGTTGATGCTATTTCTCAAGCTAAATCTACTGTAGATGTGGCAATCCAAGAATTGCGGTTACCCAACGTTGTCCAAGCATTGGCAGATAAACAGCAAGCTGGGATCAAAGTTAGGGTTATTTTGGAAAATAACTATAGTCGTCCTTGGAGTAGCTTGACACCTGATGAAGTGCAGAATTTAGCACCTAGGGAAAAAGCACATTATCGAGAATTTCAGAAATTTGTTGACCTTAATCAAGATAATCATCTTAGCCCAGAGGAAATTAATCAACGAGATGCTTTGATTATTTTACAAAATGCCCAAATTCCTTGGATAGATGATCAAGCTGATGGTTCAGTAGGTAGCAGTTTGATGCATCACAAATTTGTGATTGTAGACAATCGTTTTGTGATTACAACTTCGGCTAATTTTACTCTAAGTGATGTCCACGGTGATTATACAAATCCTAGCAGTTTAGGTAATGCCAATAATTTTTTACAAATTGACAGCCCAGAATTAGCTGCTTTATTTACAGAAGAGTTTAATATTATGTGGGGTGATGGCCCAGGCGGCAAACCAGATAGTAGATTTGGCTTAAAAAAACCACTGCGATCGCCTAAAACAATTACATTAGGTGAAACTACAATTACTGTGCATTTTTCGCCTACTTCTCCAGTTCAACCTTGGAGTAAAACTGGTAATGGTTTAATTGGTGAAACTTTAAATTTAGCAACTAAATCTATTGATATGGCGTTGTTTGTTTTCTCTGAACAGCGTCTTTCTACTCTTCTGGAAAATCGCCATTTAGAAAATGTCAGTATCCGCGCCTTGATTGACTCACAATTTGCTTATCGTCCTTACAGCGAAGCCATGGACATGATGGGAGTGGCGCTGAGTAATAATTGTCAATATGACGTTGATAATAATCCTTGGAAGAAACCCATTACTACTGTCGGTGTACCTACTTTAGCTAAAGGCGATTTATTACATCATAAATTTGCCGTCATTGATCAAAAAACAGTAATTACAGGTTCTCACAATTGGTCAGCATCAGCCAATCATGGTAACGATGAGACACTTTTAGTAATTGAAAATCCCACAATTGCTGCTCATTATGTGCGTGAATTTGCCCGTCTTTATACTAATGCTAGACTGGGTGTCCCCCCAACAGTTCAACAAAAAATTACCGCAGAAGAGAAAAAGTGCCCCCAAATAAAAACACCAACATCAAGTGAAAATCTAGAAATTAAAATTATAAATATCAATACAGCAACCTTAGAAGAATTAATCACTCTGCCGGGTATTGGTAAGCAATTGGCACAAAGGATAATTAATGCCCGTCAGCAGCAAAAGTTTACATCTTTACAAGATTTGACAAAAGTTCCAGGAATTAGCACCAGGATGATAGAAAAATGGCGCGATCGCGTAACTTGGTAATTAATAGTTTTAACACTGCGTTAGCATAGATGGATAATACTGGTCGATCAACCTTCAACTTTGAATTGGGTCATCTTATAGCATTTCCTAATCTGCTGAAGTACTGATTACATCGCGAATAAAATTTGACAATCTTTGCGTAACTCTGCGCTACCTTAGCGTTCCTCTGCGTTAAAAAATATTAGTTCTGTATGCATGAAGAGGAATATTCTGATTGTTAGCTCATGGCAATAAAACGAAAGAAATCATTAAACTAAAGTTAGTTGCCATGCTGGGATTGACTGTCCTATAAAACCGATGACTCAACAAACTGCGAGAATATGTATCCTTGGTGGAGGCTTTGGTGGTCTCTACACTGCGCTGCGCTTAAGCCAGTTACCTTGGGAAAATACACAAAAACCCGAAATTGTTTTAGTTGATCAAAGCGATCGCTTTATATTTTCTCCTTTACTGTACGAATTATTGACTGGGGAACTACAAACCTGGGAAATTGCCCCGCCGTTTACAGAACTTTTACAAAACACAGGTGTGCGTTTTTATCAAGCTGTGGTGTCTGGCATTGACACTGACCAGCAACGAGTACACTTACAGGATGGGCCGGAAATTCCCTATGACCGACTAGTATTGGCATTAGGTGGGGAAACCCCCCTAGATATGGTTCCCGGTGCTACATCCTACGCTTACCCATTCCGCACTATCACTGATGCCTATCGTTTGGAAGAACGTCTGCGAATTTTGGCAGAATCGGATGTAGAGAAAATTCGCGTGGCAATTGTGGGTGCTGGTTACAGTGGCGTTGAATTAGCCTGTAAGTTAGCCGACAGATTAGGCGAAAGAGGCCGTTTCCGCTTAATTGAAATCGGCGACCAAATTTTACGAACTTCCCCAGAATTTAACCGCGAAGCTGCCAAAAAAGCTTTAGAAGCACGAGGTGTGTTTCTAGATTTAGAAACCAAAGTAGAATCAATTGGGGCAGATACTATTTCTCTAGAGTACAAAAATCAGGTAGATACGATTCCCGTAGAATTGGTAATTTGGACTGTGGGAACGCGAGTTGCACCTGTTGTCCGCGCACTTCCTCTCAAGCAAAATCAACGTGGTCAAATCAGCACTACACCCACGCTGCAAGTTTTAGATCATCCAGAAATATTTGCCTTGGGAGATTTAGCAGACTGTCTTGATGCTGAAGGCCAACAAGTCCCTGCTACAGCCCAAGCTGCTTTTCAACAAGCTGATTATACTGCTTGGAACATCTGGGCTTCTTTAACTAATCGCCCTTTACTGCCTTTCCGTTACCAGCAGTTAGGGGAAATGATGACACTGGGGAAAGACAACGCTACCTTGACTGGTTTAGGAGTCAAACTAGATGGTTCTTTAGCATACATTGCCCGCCGTCTTGCCTATCTGTATCGAATGCCAACTTTAGATCATCAGCTAAAAGTTGGTTTTAATTGGCTAGTCCGTCCTATTATAGATACACTTTCAAAGTAAACAGTCATAGGTGCTACCTCATCACTGAAACTCTCATAAGTCCTTCTTGCGGGTATCTTACGGCAGTCACTCATTTGGGGAACCAAAAAAATCACACTGCCTGACCAAAATCTAAAATTCGACATTCATAATCATAAAAAGTTTGATGGAACGACCGAAAGTTATTCTTTTAGATGCTGTGGGCACACTCTTCGGAGTCAAAGGCAGTGTGGGCGAAGTTTATAGTCAGATAGCCCAAGAATTTGACGTTGAAGTTTCAGCTGAAATCTTAAATACAAAATTTCTCCAAAGCTTTAAAGCAGCACCGCCACCCATATTCCCAGATGCAGACTCACACGATATTCCCCAACGAGAGTTTGATTGGTGGCGGATAATTGCCCTCAATACTTTTGAAAGTGCAGGCGTTCTTCAGCAATTTTCTGATTTTTCCGCTTTTTTTGGTGAGCTTTATATTCACTTTGGCACTGCGGAACCGTGGTTTGTTTATCCCGATGTCTTGTCATCCTTGGGGAACTGGCGGCGACAAGGAATTGAACTAGGGGTACTGTCTAATTTTGATTCTCGAATTTACTCGGTATTGCAAAGTTTAGGATTGAGTAGTTATTTTAACTCTGTGACTATTTCTACCCAGGTATGTGCAGCTAAACCTGATCCTAAAATTTTTGCGATCGCTTTAGAAAAACATAATTGTCCACCTGAAAAGGCATGGCATATTGGTGACAGCATTGTAGAGGACTATCAAGGTGCTAAAGCTGCTGGACTCAGGGGTATTTGGATTAATCGTGAGCCAGGTGATAGGGGACAGGTAACAGGTGACAAGTGACAGGTGATAGGCTTGAAAGTCTTTTGGTGTCTTGATTTGATGATTAGTTTATGACCTAAGCTATCTAAATTTCTGTAAAAGGCAATCTCCCGTTATCAAACAGTACTTAACAGGAGATTGTCAGATGTTAATAAACGAGCAAAGGACGCGCTAGTAAAAAGCTAGAAATTGATTTCGCATCTACCGGCTCACCTTGGAGAATAGCTTTCTCCAGTTCTTCGGGAGTCATCAGCACAGTTTCAATGTCCTCATCTTCATCTTTTTTTGGTGGTGTCTCCAGCTTTGCCAAATCTCGTGCGAGAAAAGCATAGATAATTTCGTCTGAATAGCCAGGAGCAAGGAAAAACTCGCCTAATTTATCCCATTTTTGGGCACTATAGCCAGTTTCCTCTTCAATTTCCCGTTGTATTGTCTCCAAGGGATCTTCACTGAGTTCCACAGTTCCTGCGGGAAACTCTAATATCCTGCCTTGAATGGCAAAACGATACTGGCGCACAAGTACAAGTTTACCTTCTGCTGTCACGGGCACAGCTAAGGCTCCACCTGGATGACGAATACATTCCCAATCTCCTTCTGCTTTGTTAGGTAAACGCAAGCGATTGACTTCAAAATCAAACTTGCGACCTTTATAAAACAAGCATTGTTTCAGTAGTTGTGGTAATTCTCTACCTAATGGCATAGTAAAATTCTGTTATATCTACCTACATATACATACAAACACTGTTCAATTGAACAAATCAGTGTCTTTTTCTGCGTTTATGACTGGTAATTTTAATTGCTCTCTAATAAATGTACACCAGAACAGTCTACCTCTTTGAGTAAATCTTTAATCACGCGTCCAGAAATTGGTTCTACCCAATCTGGCGCAATCTCCGCAAGTGGCACTAAAACAAAAGCGCGCTCTCGCATTCGGGGATGAGGAATTTGGAGGTTGGGCGTATCCATGATTAAGTCATCATATAACAACAAATCTAAATCAAGCGATCGCGCGCCCCAGCGCTGTTGACGTACTCGCCCAAATTTTTGTTCTGTCGCTAATAAGGTCTCTAATAATAGCTGTGGCGGCATTTCTACTTGCAATATGGCACAACCGTTTAAATAATCTGGTTGCGGTGGCCCTACGGCTTTAGTTATATACCAACTGGATTTAGCTTGTAACTTAATACCTGGTGTCTTCGCTAATATCTCTATGGCTGCTGTGAAGATTGCCCGGGAATCACCAATATTTCCACCGAGGGCAATGACAGTAGATTTAGCTACCGCACCTATACAAGATGTATTTGATGAGCTTGCTGCTGGGAACAATTATTTCTAACTGGTGTATGAATACTTACAAAAATTAATCAACTAATTCTCAAGAAACATTTTTATGTATTACTGAATTCAGTTAATTATTTATGAGCTATTATACTAACACAAACATGGTGCGCTAACCCCAACATTTGATTCTGGTGGTTAGGTTTCAGCTACTTTGAGCGAGGAACTGACGTGGGGAAGCTCACCTCCTGGTTCAAGCAAAGATCAACCAATTTGAGTGACTCTGACAAGGAGGAACCGCGATTGTCGTCTGGTAATCATTACGAGAACGAGGAACCCGCAAATGAGAGCTTACCACCCACAAAGTTAATGAGAACAAGGCAGTTATTGAATCAGATGGGTGGCGTACCCTCTGGGATCATTTCCCAATTTACCAGTCGCGATAGACCTTTTTATCGTCGCCTATGGTTTTGGGCAAGTTTGAGTTTAGGCGGTGGCATCATTGCCTTGAACTACTTTATTAGCACCATAGACCAAACTTTACCAGATAAATCTCAGCTAAAAGTTGTTACCCGAGAGCAAACGCTGACCATCAAAGCAGTTGATGGCAGTATCTTACAACAACAAGGTGAAGCCACTAGAGAACGGCTAAGACTTGAGCAAGTACCCAATCAACTCAAACAAGCTTTCATCGCCTCAGAAGACAGAAGGTTTGCACATCATCGTGGTATTGATCCTCAAGGGATTCTCAGAGCAGCTTTTAATAATTTGCGATCGCAGACTGTGGTAGAAGGTGGTAGTACTATCACCCAACAGCTAGCACGAATTCTTTTCCTCAAACAAGAGCAGACAATTTGGCGCAAACTCAAAGAAGTCCGTCTGGCACAGAAGATGGAGCAAGAATTGACTAAAGACCAAATTATCGAGCGTTACCTCAATCTAGTGTACTTAGGTTCTGGAGCTTATGGTGTAGCAGATGCCGCCTGGGTATATTTCAGTAAACCAGTAGACCAACTGTCCTTGGGGGAAGCGGCAATGATTGCTGGATTAGCTCCCGCCCCTAGTTTGTACTCCCCAGCGCAAAATCCAGCCGCCGCCATACAACGGCGAAATTTAGTATTGCAACGGATGTATGAAGATAAATTTATTACAGCATCTGAAAGACAGGCAGCTGCTCAAGAATCGCTAACCCTCAACACCAGTTTTCCCAAACGATTACAAGTCGAATCTCCCTACTTTGCTAGTTACGTTTTGCAAGAACTGCCCAAGTATGTATCCCCCGATTTACTGACACAAGGAGGATTAGTAGTAGAAACCACCTTAAATCCCACTTGGCAGGAGGCAGCAGAAGCCGCAGTTACTAAAACCTTGCAAGAGCAAGGACGCTGGCAAAACTTTACTCAAGGAGCTTTGGTAGCCATCGACCCCCGCAATGGTGAAATTCAGGCCATGGTTGGGGGAAAAGACTTTGGCAAGAATCAGTTTAATCGGGTTACCCAAGCACAGCGTCAACCAGGATCAACATTTAAGGGATTTGTCTATGCCGCAGCCATAGCTACTGGTAAAAGTCCTAACGACAGCTACTTAGATGCACCCTTTGTAGTCGATGACTACGAACCAAAAAACTATGGCAACACCTTCCGGGGTTCGATGACTATGCGAGATGCCCTCACCCGTTCTGTTAATATAATTGCGGTGAAGGTATTAATTGATATAGGATTTGAGCCAATTATTAATACTGCCCGTAATTTAGGCATTAAGTCGGAACTCCAGCCGACCTATTCCTTAGCTCTTGGCTCAAATGAAGTGAATCTGCTAGAGTTAACCAACGCTTATGGCAGCTTTGCTACTCAAGGATTGTATGTAGAAGCTCATGGCATTCGCCGCATCCTCGACCGCCAAGGACAGGTAATCTGGTCAGCTGATTTCCAACATCAGCGAGTTCTTGACCCTACTAGTGCTGGGATCATGACCTGGATGTTACGTAACGTCGTAGAAGCTGGTACTGGTGGCCCTGCCCAATTAAAGAATAGACCTGTCGCTGGGAAAACTGGCACCTCTGATGAAGCCCGCGATTTGTGGTTCATTGGTTACATTCCCCAACTAGTAACAGGGGTTTGGCTAGGGAATGATAACAACCGCCCGACTTCCGGAGGCAGTGGCAGTGCTGCTTACACCTGGCGGGAATTTATGGAAAAAGCAGTAGAGGGGATGCCTGTAGAAAAGTTTCCCGAAAGACCCAAATTAGAGGGTCGTAAAGGCAGTATTAAGGCACAACCTCTCAAGCCTAAATCAGTGCAGCATCGTTCTCTTTCCTCTATTACAAGTCAGACAATGGCTGTCAGTGCCAACGATAGCAGCTCACCTAGAAGATCTAGAAGACGTTCTCAACAGCAGAATACCAACACATCTGCCAGTGTGTCCTCTCCTTCTAGAAGGCGTAGAACAGTAGAATCAGAGGCTGCGCCACCAGCTAGGACTCGACGGTCTTTACCTTCTACCAGTAATAGTTCTGGTTCTGCCACACCACAGCCCTCATGGAGGGAGAGACTTAGACCTAGCCCATCTGCCTCGGATTAGAGGGGATAAGGGAAGAGCATGTCTGTTTTCTAGCAGGAGATTTGCACACACATCTCTTAACGTGAATTCGATGAACCTCACCCCAACCCCTCTCCGACACCCAGAGGGGCAAAAATCTCCCTGATTTTCAACTAAAAATCAAGGTTTCAAAGCCTCTAACGCCACGTGCTACAATGCGGGGAACCCGCGCAACGCAGTGGCTCCTCCTGGCAGGGGAGAGGTTTAGAGAGGGGTTTTTTCCACTTGTCGAACTCACGTTCTCTTAACTAATAAATCCATATCCTTAAATTAAATTGCAATAGTCTGCGTTAGGGTAGGAATTGACATGCGATTAGTAATTTCCTGTGCTTTTCAGTAAACGTCCAGCTGTCCTTCTGAGTTTGGCTGTTGTTTTCACTGCATTAACAGCCTGTGGTAACAGTCCAACCGCCAAGACCCTTGAGCAGTCTTTGGCGGCAGATCCCAGACTACAAGATAATCCAGTCAACTTTGGTAAATCTAGGGAAAGTCAACTACAACCAGGGCAAAACCAACCCACAGAGCAATTACCTGCTGATTTTCCGCAAGAGATCCCCTTATATCCCAATGCCAAATTAGAAAAAGTAACACCTGCTAGTGGCTTAGAAAACAGAGTAGTGACTCGCTGGCTGAGTGATGACCCCAGCAATTTTATTGCTAGCTTTTATCGTGACCAATTTCAAAAAAGCGATTGGCAAATTTTACAACAGCCAACCGATGAATCAGGAGATACCTTTGAGGCACGTCGTCACGATTTGCAGGTGAGGGTTTCTATTCAAGCTCAATCAGTGACTAATCCCCAGCCCAATCAACCACAAACAGCCACCACATTACTCATTGAGTACGTACCCAATACGACAGCAGCACAATCTACCCAAACTATCAGTCCTCAACCAGATAATCCCAATTTTATAGGTCCAGTGCTACCTGACAACTTGGCAACACAGCCAAGCGAAACATCTGGTAGCCAAACAACTACTACAGATACATCAGGATCTCAAAAATTCAACGATCTCGACAAAGCACCACAAGAATTGCGACAACACATCCAAGATTTAGCAGCTTTAGGTGTTTTGTCTTTGGAGTCTCAAGCAGCTAAAAGCAATTCTAATGATGCTACAACTAATCAATTTGAGCCTGGTAAAACCATCACCCGCCGAGAATACGCTCGTTGGTTAGTTGCAGCTAACAATGCCATGTATGCGAATAATCCAGCTAAACAAATTCGCTTGGCATCTGAAAGCACTACACCAGCTTTTAGTGATGTGACAAAAACAGATCCTGATTTTCCAGCAATTCAAGGGTTAGCCGAAACTGGGTTAATTCCCAGTCCGTTGTCTGGAGATTCGACCGCAGTTTTGTTTCGGCCTGATGCCCCGTTAACACGGGAGAATTTGATTCTGTGGAAAATTCCTCTGGATACTCGCCAAGCTTTACCTAATGCCAACTTAGAAGCAGTCAAGGAAACTTGGGGTTTCCAAGATACAGGAAAAATCGATCCCAAAGCTTTACGCGCGGTGTTGGCTGATTTCCAGAATGGTGAACAATCAAATATTCGGCGGGTGTTTGGCTATACAACGCTGTTTCAACCTAAAAAACCAGTTTCTCGGGCTGAGGCTGCTGCTGCTTTGGGGTATTTCGGCACTCAGGGTGAGGGGATATCGGCTACTGAAGCTTTAAAGTTAACGCGATCGCCGAACTGAACCTTTTGGATTTATTCTACGGTTAGCAGTAGGGTGGGCTATTTTTCCACCCTGACTTGAAAAAGTGCTGAGTGCTGAGTAAAAGTCAATGAGTCAGCAAAGTAGATTTTTATTAGTCCTGGTGTACGCAGTTTATGACGGCTACTAACTTTTTTCATCTCAGCTTTACAATTTCTTGGCAATTGACCTGTAAATGATAAAAATTAGGTAAATCTCTAAATTTAAATAAATTTAACTTTGTAATATATATTACTTTGATGTTGTAAACATTTTTCGACACAAGTACGTATATACATAATTAGGCGTGCTTGGTTTTGCCATCATAAAAAATAAACCGTCATTTACGTGAGTCTCCAACGGAGGCGCACGTTAATTTCAACGTGAATTCGATGAACCTCTCCCCAACCCTTCTCCGACGCGGAGAGGGGCTGAAAATACAAGAAAAATTAGGCTTTTAAAGCCTCTAACGCCACTTGCTACAAGTCGGCAAAGCCGCCCAAAGTAGTGGCTCCTCCTTGTAGGGACTACGGTGTACACACAAATCATCTGATTTTACATATACATAAATTATGCACACCAAATTTGTAGCGGTAGGATTTATATTTTTGTCTATTATGTTGCCACTGAAAGCTGTGGCTGCAAGTTTCAGCAATTTTTATATATTTGGTGACAGTCTTTCCGATACAGGAAATGTTTTTAACTTTACTCAAAGCTTAGGGAATCCGGTACCAATCATACCCCCAAATCCACCATACTTTAATGGACGCTTTTCTAACAATAAAATTTGGGTGGACTACGTTGGAGATGCGCTTAATTTACAACCTATTCCATCCATTGCCTTGGGTATTCCTCCCTTTAATAGTACTATTCTCAACCAAAGTATCAACTTCGCTGTTGGTGGTGCTAGTTCTGGTGTCGGTAATGCTGTTGTTCCTAATGCACCTTTACCGGGAGTATTGGAGCAAGTAGGTTTATTTACGCAACCTTTCCTAGCAACTAATCAGCAGACTGACCCCAATGCTCTATATGCTGTGTGGGGAGGTGGAAATGATTATGTGTTTGGTACAAATCCTGATCCTAGTCAAACAGTTCAGAACTTGTTAAATGCAATCAGTTTGCTATCTACATCTGGTGCTAAAAATATCATGGTGTTTAACTTACCAGATTTGGGTAGAACTCCTTTTGCATTAGCCAACGGGCAATCCCAAAACTTAACTGATTTAACAATTGGACACAACAGCAGATTAGCAGCAAACCTCAACATATTCAGTAACAATCCTGAAATTAATCTAATTTATGTTGATGTGTTTTCCCTATTTAATCGAGTGTTGGACAATCCAGGAGCATTTGGTTTTACCAATGTTACTACACCTTGTGTAGTTGGAGACTTTGTTAACATAATAAGTGTATGTGATAATAATCAACAAAATGATTTTCTGTTCTTTGATGGTGTGCATCCTACAACATACGCTCATCGTCTAGTAGCAGGTGCAGCACTGGCAGCTATTCCCGAACCTTCGGCAGCTTTGGGAATGTTAGCACTTGGTGTTTTAGGTACAGTCAAAGTCCTCAAGCGCCAACAAAAAAAGTTAATGTCAACATCAGCACATCGGGTTCTTGCCACACCATCATCTCGTTCAATGATTGAAAACTAATTTCTGGTTCATTGGTAAAAGCATAATAATTGTGTGGTTTCTAAGGGGTCAGAATAAATACTCTCAAAACGAGTAAAATTTTGCTTCTGGGCGAGTTCGTATAAGGTAGCCTGAGTTTCAGGGAAATCACTCGACGTCATATGTTCTTCAACCATTGAAAACTCTTGAGAAGAGAGTAAAGACCAGGATTGACGAACGTTTTCTAGGTAGCGTCTAATGTAAGATTCTCGGGTTTCTTCTGCTCTACGAACAATGTCAATCACAATCACAACACCGCCTGTATTGAGAAGGTGAAAAAGCTGACCCATAATCCAATCTTTTTGCTCAGAATTGAAGTGATGGAGAGCAAAAGAAGTCATAATCACATCGAAACTATTATCTTGACTTTGTACTAATTCATCAACAAATTTAGAGAAATCTTCTTTAATAAAGGTTTTTTTACAAGGAATAAGTGCCATGTTCGATTGAGCAATCTCCAGTGCTACCTTAGAGAGGTCAATCCCCTGATAAGAAGCAATTTTGGTATTTAATACAGCCTGGCAAGTGAAGCTAGCATCACCACAGCCAAGATCTAGCATGGCAAAAGGCTGGGGAAAATATTCAATCAGAAATTTTTGCAGGACGCCGTAAATTTCACGGTGTCCCATATAGTTATTATTTAAAGCTTTTTGATAAAGTTTCCACTGGTCATTGAAGAATTCATTTACTGAAGCAGATGGGTTTTTATGGTTTTTGAGATGAGTCATAATTTGCATATTTTCCTAATAATATGTAATTATAAGGAAATTTTTAGATTGATTGTGCTAATTAACTCATATCTATGCACCTATCGAGAAAACCAATGAAAAGTGCTGAGTAAAGAAAGCACTCAGCACTGAATAGATAAAAATAACTAGCCCGCCTTCGCGGGCGTAGTTAGTGTAATGACAGACTTTAGTCTGAGCAAAATCATTTAGAAGTTGTAGCCAATCCCCAATAGCAGCCCGACATCAGTTCCATCCAAAAAAGCTGCATTTACGCCACCGGTGGCCGTAAAGCGATCGCCTAAAGGCACATCTACACCACCAGTTAACAATAAACCAACATCAGAGCCGCCGCCAGTTTCAATAGCTACGCCAGCACCTAAGTAAGGAGATATTGAGAATTGTTGTCCACCCAAGGGATCTGCTGAACGTGGAGAAAAATCTAAAGTTACGGGAACCAGAAACAGGGTATCACCCCCAAATATCACCGATGGTCGCACCGAGATAGTACGTGTCAGCCCAATTTTGCTGATAACTGCAAAGTTACTTTCGCCAAGAGATGAATCACCACTTAAACCAAGGTTACCTGCGGCACCAACATAGCTAGAGCCGCCACGGGTAGTTCTACCTAACGTTACATCATTAGTGGGTTCTGCCGGTGGTTGCTGGCTAACTCCCAGGTCAGGTGGGATGAGAACTTCGTTAATTACATGGATCACACCATTGCTGGCTTGGACGTTCGGCTGGATCACGTTTGCATCGTTGACCGCAATTTGATTGGTAGCAGCATCAACTTTAATGTTGACAGGTGTATCTTCAAACGTTTTCAATTCTCCAGCAGCAAGTTGATTAGCAGTTAGTTCACCAGGAACCACATGATATCTCAAAATCTTAATCAGTAATTCTCTGTTCTCGGGTTGCTGTAACTCTTGTAGAGTACCAGCAGGTAAAGCCGCGAATGCTTCATCCGTAGGAGCAAAAACTGTGTAAGGGCCTGGTTGTTGCAGAATACTTGCTAAACCTGCTGTCTTTAATAAAGAAGTCAAGTTTGTAAAAGAATCACTCGATGCAGCCAGAGAAACAATATCTTGAGCAGTTTGAGGTGCATCAGCAGCCCTAACTATATAAGTAGCCGCCGGCTCATTGCTAGCCAGAGCTTGCATTTGTCCCTGCCTAACTAGAGCTTGATACAAAATTGCTGCTGCTTCGGCACGAGTTAAAGGATCTAACGGATTGAGTCGGTTGACATTTGGATAGTTAACGACGATATTGGCTTGTGTTGCTGCTGCGACACTATCCAACGCATAATTGGGGATTGCTGAAGCATCTGTGTAGTAAGTATTCACAACGCCTAAGGCATTTTCACTAGTTTGCAAACCTAAACCATTGGTTAAAGCAACAATCGCCTGAACCTTGGGAATTTGCTGATTGGGTAAAAACACATTTCCTGGATAGCCTGCCATAAATCCAGTTTCGTAGGCTTCCTGAATTGCCGAAGTTGCCCAAAAACCAGCTGGAACATCTGTAAATCCGCCTGGACTTATTTGCCGAACCGGGTTTTGATTAAAAGCTTGTTGAATCATTGCCGCAAATTCAGCCCGGCTCACTGGTTGATTTGGCTTAAAAGTGCCATCAGGAAATCCAGAAATGATGTTTCTTTCCGCTAGGGCTTGAATGAATGGACGTGCCCAATAATCTGAGCCAATATCAGATAAATTAGCAGCGACAGTTGATGAGGGAGAGCTAGTTTGAGCTGAAGTTGGACCAGAAACTATTACGGGGTTGATTGTGGCAACTGTGACTCCCAAAACTAGTAAACTTGTGCTTGTTGATGACCAACGTAAGAAATTAATCATGAAAATATCCTCCAGAAAAAATCGAAAAACTTTGTATGTCAGCCTGATTAGGTAAGCGTAGGCGTATGACTGTTTGGTTTATTTGAATATGCAAAATTATGAATGCTGTCTGTTAACTCTTAAAATTCAAAAGCTTTGAGGACATAATTATTTGTTCCTAAAACACACCTATGAATTTGTCAGTTCCTTGACTGTGGACAATTAGCAGGAGGATAGGTTTTTGATAGCTATTGAGGCATAATTACCAAAAAAACCTTATGCCCAACTTAGATAGGGCATCTAAATAATATTAAAAAACACAGATTTTTTCACAAATCCACCAATAATATTCTCAGATTTGACTCAATTACACAACTAGCTTAAGGTCAAACCTTGATTTTTTTTCTCTTCCTTTAGATAGTTGACTACACCAGTAAATTTATTTTTTGAGCTAAAAATTAGTACTTTACTTGAGGATTTTAGTAGGAATCCAACCAAATATTTTCAATTTATTTTCCAGAAATTGGCATAAAGTAAATTATTTGTTTTTTGATTCGGCGGCTAACTATTTTTGCTTTTAATATTAAAAATTGCAGGTTTTTTAGTAATAATATTTAAATGGTTTAATTAGAAAGTTATGTATTAATTTTATGTTGTTAACAACTATAAAGATTCTCGGCTTATTTAGTGACAAAATGCCTTGAGAAAGGACATAATTTCCGGTAAGCTGATGACGAGGTTAAATTATACCTACTGAAATTTGAGGGCAAGCATCAAATACATACTAATGTAGTCACAAACCTTACATAAATGGACAAAATTTAGTCTTAAGGGCGGTAAAATTGCAAACAAAAAAAAAATTAGAGCAATTGTGGATTGTACGCTGTTTTGCCGCAGTGCTGCTCTTTGGTCAAGTTTTACTGCACTTACTCCAAGGAAAAACTTACTACCGCAAGATTTTGGAGCACATGGTGACAGCCGGGCCTGCTTCTATCTCTCCAGTTTTGCTGGTGAGCGGGTTTGCGGGTATGATTTTTACCATTCAGACCGCTAGAGAATTAGTCCGCTTTGGTGCTGTTGGTAGTGTAGGAGGTGCTTTTGCATTAGCTTTTTGCAGAGAATTAGCACCACTTTTAACAGCTAGTATTATTGCCGGACAAGTAGGTTCTGCTTTTGCCGCAGAAATAGGTGCAATGCGAGTAACAGAGCAAATTGATGCACTTTATATGCTCAGAACAAATCCGATTGATTATTTAGTGCTTCCTCGAGTAATTGCTTGCTTTTTGATGATGCCAATTCTGATGGTTTTTGCTTTAGTTATGGGCATCGCTGGCGGAGTTTTTGCTGCATCACAGTTTTTCCAGATTGTTCCAGAGGCATTTTTGGAATCGGTCAGAACTTTTTTAGAACCATCAGATTTACTTATGGTTTTACTAAAAGGGTTTATTTTTGGAACGATAGTTGCTGTCAATGGCTGTAGTTGGGGCTTAACTACCAAAGGAGGAGCAAAAGAGGTAGGAGAATCAGCCACAACAGCAGTTGTCACTACTTGGGTATCAATTTTTATCATGGACTTTTTTCTCTCCTTGATGCTGCTTGACAAGCCCACATTGTAAACTAACATGTCAAATCAAGGTGTACCATGCTAAAAAAGAACATGGGCACTGGCATACTGTTGATCAACTGGATTTTTATCAGCTAATAGGGCAAAAACCAAATTAGCTTAATGCAGGAAACTCAGTTTATTTAGTTATCTGTCATCATTTACAGTATAAATATTTATATAAGATTTAAAGTATTATATTGTACACAAAAATAATCTTGTTTTTGTAGCAATTAATTCGTTATAAAAAATTGCCTAAAATTACTTTTGAACGAGCCATTAATAAATTTGATTGTTATATTGTACTAAGATAAATATTCTGGTGAGGATGGTAAAGCTGTGCGTAATGATTTACATGGCTTAGAGATTAGTCAGAAAGACCTGCGAAAGTTGACTAATTTACCTGTTAAAGATGAATTAATTATTATTAGCAATCCTTTAAAAGAATTTGGGAAAAAAATTATAAATAAAATTAAAGGATCTGAAGGAGCTACAGTAATTTTTATTAGCTGTTCTATCTTTGTGTTTAGCTATTTAATTTTTGATATTATCATTAGACTCTTTGCTACCTGGATTACAATGCCGTCATGGCTTCTATTAATAATATTATGCTTTTGGGGTGGAGGTATTACACAGATTATTTTGTATGTTCTATGGTGGCAAAGACTGAAAATCTTGCATAAAAATATGACAAATTCTCTAGAAATACTTTTAAATGATGTAGATAGATATAATGCTGTCATCAAAGCAATACATATCAATGATCAAATAGAAGAAGCTGGTAATCCAGAAGTAATTATTAAGGAAAGAAAGAAGGTTATTGCAGCATTAAAGCTGACAAAAACTGATTTAATTCGGGCTTTAAAAACAGAAAGAATTTTGAGAGAAAATAAAAATTTTATTATTCAGAATACAGAGCTATTTGTGAATAATTTAGCAACTTTAACGGCAATGCAAGTTACAGAACAAGCTACCGAGCATGGTAGGTTACTGAATGAAGCATTAGAAATTGCATTAGATGTGCAACTGGAAATGAAGAGGTTGCAAACCCAACGCTAAAACTAATACATCTGTGAAATTGGTTTGAATGTCAGTCAAGAGCCAGGCTGACCATAATCATAGCTTTTTTCATCAAGCACCCCACCGTTGCAATCCACGGTCTAACATAAAGAGGTGTGCATTTAGCGATCGCCTATAGGTATGGACTGGAAAGAAATAAGAGGTAACTGGGTACTCATTCCCCGAAATCCCGTCGGTATCATCCATTTCCTGGGAGGTGCATTTGTCGCCACTGCACCTCATCTGACTTACCGTTGGTTACTAGAACAACTGGCAAATAAGGGATATGTGATTATCGCCACGCCATTTGTTAACACTTTGGATCATGCGGCGATCGCTAAAACTGTACTGCTGAACTTTGAGCGCACCCTAGAACGATTACAAGACTCAGCAGCATTACGCAAGGTCTACCTCCCTACCTACGGACTGGGACACAGTATGGGTTGTAAACTTCACTTGCTCATAGGTAGTCTCTTTGGTGTAGAACGTGCCGGCAATATTTTAATCTCCTTCAATAACTACGCGGCGAAAGAGGCTATTCCTTTAGTAGAACAGTTCAACTCTACTTTGCAGATTGAATTTACCCCCTCTCCTTGGGAAACTAACCAACTTGTACAGGAACGCTACAATATCCGGCGCAATTTATTAATCAAATTTAGCAACGACACCATTGACCAATCAGCAGCTTTAACCAAAATCTTACAAGTACGCTTTCCGGAGATGGTAACGGTACAAACTTTACCAGGAACGCATACCACACCCTTAGGTCAAGACATTAAATGGCAACCAGGAGCATCATTCACTCCCTTGGATGCCTTAGGTCAATGGTTTAGACAAGAAGTGTACCGCGATTTAAATCAGCTAAAACGCGCCATTCTCTTATGGATAAATCCGCTTTCACCTCCATAATCTATAAATAGGTAGGGTACAGGGGATAGGAGACAGTCAAGAAAGGAATAGATGTATACTGAGTTTTTTTAAAATTAAATATAAGTTTTATAGATGAGTATGATTTTTCAAATTAAAATACTAATCTATGAGATTTAGGTGATTTTTATATTTTTTTGGCATCAAATTATTAATTAGTGTTCTCTAAAATCCTCTATGTTTCAAATCCTGGTAATTGATGATGACATTTCCATACAAACACTCCTGAAGAGGATGTTAGAAAAACAGGGCTATCGGGTAGTTGCTGCCAGTAATGGAGAGGAAGGAATTGCTCAGGCGATCGCCTATAATCCTGCACTAATTATTTGTGATTGGATTATGCCGGGATTAAATGGATTGGATGTATGTAATTACATTAAGACAGACCCCAATTTATCTACCACCTTTTTCATTTTTTTAACATCTTTGGATTCAGTTGCCGATCGTGTCAAGGGACTGGACGCTGGTGCTGATGATTTTATCTCCAAACCCCTTGAGCAAAATGAATTGAAAGCCAGAGTCAGAGCAGGATTGCGCCTGCATCAGTTGAGTCGGGACTTGCAAACTCAAAAACTGCTTTTAGAAACAGAACTAGCCGAAGCCGCAGAATATGTGCGATCGCTTCTCCCTCTACCATTAACTGAGCCTTTCAGCATCAATTCTCGATTCATTCCCTCCCGCCAACTCGGCGGCGATTGTTTCGATTACTACTGGCTAGATTCTGACTATCTGGCAGTCTACCTACTTGATACAGCAGGGCATGGACTCAAAGCTACCCTCCCTTCTATTTCCGTGCTGAATCTGTTACGTTCTCGTGCTTTAAAAGGGCTAAATTACTATCAACCTAGTGCTGTACTCAAGGCTTTAAATGAAACATTCCAAATGAATTACCAAAATGATAAATACTTTACTATTTGGTACGGTGTTTATAACCGAGTTAATCGGCAGTTAATTTATGCCAGCGCTGGTCATCCACCAGCAATATTGATATCCGGTAATTCTCCCAAAAAGACTCAAGTGCAACTATTAAGAACTCCCGGAATGCCAGTTGGGATGTTTCCCGATGCAAAATATGTAGATGCGTATTGTAATATTGAAAAACTCAGTAGCCTTTATATTTTTAGTGATGGTGCTTATGAAATCACGAAATTAGATGGCACACTTTGGAGTTTGGATGCTTTCATTCAAATACTTGTTAGCTTACAACATACTATTGATCGCCAACTCGATCAGGTATTGAATTACCTCATCGCTTTGAACTCCAAAGAGGCTTTTGATGATGATTTATCAATCCTGCAAATTAATTTTGATTAATTTAGTTTTTCGAGAGGATAACCTGGTTAAACTCATCTTGATTCGGAAATATCTCAAATACTTTATCCATACCAGTTAATTCAAATAATATTCTGACTTGTTCATTAATAGAGCAAAGAACTAGATTGGTGTCCGCCGCCCGTAATGTTTTAAAAGCTAACACCAAAGCTCCCAAGGCAGAACTATCCATAAATGTTACATCTTGACAATCAACTAACACGGTTTTTGCACCACTTTCTAGAAGGTGAGTAATGTGTTGTCGCAATTCTTGTGAGTTTGTGGTGTTGACAATGCCACTGAGTTTAATAACTTTCACTTGTTGATTCATAATTTTTATGCCCGGATTGATTTAAGAGAATGTGTTGATTTTGCTAGTATTATATACCAATGTCCCTGATTTGGAAAAAGCCAGCCAAATAAAACATGAGTTATTAATGACTAATCGTACATAATAAATCCTTATTAATAAATCAGAAAGTATCGAAAATTTCATTTATAGAAATTTATAAATATTACTTGCTCCTAAAAAGTGATATTGGGCAACTCAGAAGAATATCTAAAAAAGTAGAAAGAGAAATTAAAATATATAAATATAAATTAGAAGCAAAATAAAATTTACTATCATTTACGTCAAAATACTGTTATCAAAACTATTTCTTATCAACTACACTGGTGGGTTTAAAAAAATAGTAATTTGTGATTGACGTAGAGGAATAGTCATCATAAACATTGAATTGTTTAGCTTAACATTGCGCCAAGGACAGTTTGTTGTATTCTTTGACAACCTGAACTAAGTGTTTTCTGGTAACTTCAGGAACTAAAGGGCAATTCGCCAAAACGGGATGCTATTTTTGGATTTCTTCATGAAAATTTTTCTGTCCGGTGATTGATTACAGTTGCATGTCTCAAGTCTGATGGGTAACTGTTTGAGCCTCTGATAGTTTTATGTTATGGAAACACCACTTTCTGATATTTTCTCAGGCTATTGCCCATGCTGTTTTAGTATTCCCAAATATATGTAATTTCTCAACAGGATCTATATTGCCAGTTCTTTAGTGTTTATGGGGGGAAAAGAATACTACCTGGAAAAATGATCGCGAAAATTACCTTCATCTCCAAACAACTGCATCTGCAAGCTTGTATTCCCAAGATGTAGCTATAGAGGTAATTCTAATTGACCTTAATAGCTATCTCTTCTGGTAGAAGGAAAACTAGATGGGAATTAATAAATTACTTATAAGTCTTTTGATGAATTAAATTATGAACATTATTGCTTGGATCATTCTGGGTCTGATCGCCGGAGCTATAGCTAAAGCTATTTATCCTGGTCGTCAGGGAGGCGGAATAATTACAACCATGATTTTAGGTGTTGTTGGTGCTTTAATCGGGGGAACTATCGTCACTCTCCTAGAAACAGGAAGACTACAACTTACTGCGGCAACCCTGAGTATTCCAGGTTTAATTGTTGCTATTATCGGTGCAATGATTGCCATTTTTTTATGGGATTTGCTAACTGGAAGTACCAGTCATTAGTAGGATAAAAAGAAGAGTTATAGTGAGAACCAAGTTATTAGTAGCTACACTTTCTTACTTGAGAGCCGATATAAATACTCCACTTCTTTAAAAAAAGTGGAGTAATAAAAAATTTAGAAGTTGATAGATACACCCAAATAACCGACCTGGAGACACCAAGCTAGTCTATAATTTTCTTCACTTCATCTTTGAGATTTTCTGTAGTATGAATGACTTGAGATTCAGCTTGCTTGGCTTGACCTTCGGCCTTATCTGCTGGGTTGCCAGTTACTTCACCAACTACTTCTTGCACCTTGCCTTCAATATTTTTGGCAGTTGCTTCTACTCTTTTTTCGATACTCATAGTTTTTTATTACCTTTTAAAAGCTAGTGAGTAGATTATCACTAGTATCTATTTTTTTACGTCTATCATTGGATAGAATTGATTTTTAATAATTTAACTACTTAAGGTAGATATAAAATTAAGTAATTTAAATAATAAAAAAGATAATAAGTAAGGAGTTTTATCCCCTTACCTATTACCATTAACCAATTGACCAGTTTAATACATTAGTAAAAAATGACTAAACTTTTGCCTTAGCCTTTGACCAAACGCCTTTTTCATCTTCATCATATTGCTGATGAACAGCCTCCCAAGCTGCTTGTTCAGCTGTAAACTCATCACTTGTCTCATCTAACACGGTGTTATAGCTTTCCATGAATGTGCGTTGAGCTTCTGCGGAAAGATGAGAGCGCACCTCAGGGGATAAATCCTCTGGACTGTTGCATGGCCCAGGACAAGGACGAGTCAGTGTTTTCTCAGTGACATGAATTTCTTCACCACCGGCACTTTCGAGCAGCAATTGAAATTCTCCAAGGCGATCGCTTGGCACTTCTGCCATTAATAAAAATTCACCAGCTTGTAAACGTGTTTGGTAGATTGCAGCTTTATCTTCTGGCATTCCCCAAGCAGTCAAAGCCGATACTAAACCAGCACCAGCACTCCCAGCGATCGCTCCACTGGCAGCACCTATCAGCAACGCACCAATCGGACCTGCAGCCACAATAGGGCCAACGAAGGGAACAAACAGTACGCCCACACCTGTGAGTAAGCTGAGGAATGAACCAAACAAGGAACCAAAAATTGCCCCTGTTCTCAATCCTCCCAAAATCACATCTTTCTTGGTAATAAAACCAGAAATTCGCGTTTCTGATTGGAAATTCCTGCCCATGACCGAAATATGATCTCTAGGCACGCCCCTGTCTAGTAAACGTCGAATAACTTGGTCTATTTGCTTCTGTTCTTTAAATACAGCCGATATGGTACGTTCTGCTTGATATACTTCTGGCACTTGAATACTCCTTCAATATTGTTTTTGTAGTGGACAAATTTTTAGAAGTTAGGAATTAGAAAGAGCTAGAGGGCATAAAGTTTGGCTAGTAAGGACGTAACAGCCATAACCGATCACACTCTGCTCCTCTGCTCTTTCCCCGCAGATGTTACTTACTTAGCTATGTTTGCCAGCTACACCCCCACAGGGGTTTTAGTTTCTGCGGCTGGTTGATCACCGCTCGGCTGTAAAGCTTCCCCTTCAATGAATGAGCGCAGCATCCAAGCCATATCTTCATGCTCTTCCATGAGTTCAGTAAGAAAATCAGCAGTACCCTCATCGTGGAACTGCTCACTACATTGATCCACATGGTCTCTTAAATTGCGAATAACCTGCTCATGATCTTCCACGAGTCGAGCTACCATCTCTGTTGCTAAGGGGACTTCACCACTATGTTCCTTGAGAGTACCAATCTCCAGAAATCCCGTCATCGTACCCACTGGGTAACCGCCCAAAGCGCGAACTCGTTCTGCTAAAGCATCAATATTTTCAGTTAGCTTTTCGTACTGTTCTTCCCACAGTTCGTGCAGACTACGGAACTGAGGGCCTACAACATCCCAATGGTATTTTTTGGTTTTTACTAGCAAAATGTAGGAATCGGCTAGATTTTGATTTAACAGGTTCATCACACCGTGACGTTGTTCTTCTGTCAAACCAATGTTTATCTTACGCATTGTTTTTCCATCCCTAAGCGAACCTATTCATTAAGCTTCCAAAATATAGACATTACAAACATCAACCATAGGAAAGATTATGTAAGCATCATTAATTACAACCTAAGTTAGTTCGTTCTATCTCTCTTAACAGATAAAACGAATTGAAATGATTCGTGCAAACAAAAAAAATAGGCGTTGTATATTTGCGGGATGATTTTGCTGGTTTTGTGGGATGGGCATCTTGCCCGTCCCTTGTATTTCCAGGCTGGCAAGATGTCCACCCTACAAGAATCATCCCTTGATTCAGCAACGCCAAAAAATAAATTACGCTTAATATGGCTATTAGCCAAGAAATAAATTTTTGGGCGGCATATTGGTCAAGTGCAAGATATTTGTATATAAACAGTAAAGTTGCTAAATTTTTAATTCCTCAAATGCCACTTGAACTGCAAAATCTTACTGGCGGTTACACCACATTGCCCATTATCCAAGATATTAACCTGTCTCTACAAACGGGAGAATGGTTAAGTTTAGTTGGTGCCAATGGTTCTGGTAAGTCTACATTACTCAAATTACTCAGTCGTATTCTCTCGCCACAGCAAGGAACAGTATTACTCGATGGCAAAGCCATTCATTCTCAACCTCCGCATTTAGTGGCGCAGCAATTAGCATTATTACCACAACAACAAACGGTTCCTGTAGGTTTAACAGTGAGACAATTAGTTAGTTTAGGACGTACACCCCATCAACCTTGGTGGCAATGGGAATTAAACATTGTAGATCGACAAAAAATAGAAGCGGCAATTCAAAAAACGCAACTAGAAAAATTGAGCGATCGCTTGGTTGAACAACTCTCAGGCGGTGAAAGACAACGCGCTTTTTTAGCTTTAGCATTAGCGCAAGAACCAAAAGTATTACTGTTAGATGAACCCACCACTTATTTAGATATCAACTATCAATTACAACTCTTGGAATTACTCAAAAACCTCAATCAACAGCAGCAATTAACTATTGTCACAGTTGTACACGAATTGAATTTAGCAGCAAGATACAGCTCCCGCATTGCCTTATTAAAACAAGGTCAACTTTGGGAAGTTGGTACACCTGAAGAAGTTCTCACACCCAACTCCATAGCACAAGTATTTGGGGTGGAATCTGTGATTATTAACACGCCTGTTGGATTGCAGGTTTGTGCAATCTCTGCTATTTAAGTACCCACCTGTCCCCTCTCCCCTCTCTTTTGCACGACTGCTTAAGCCTTGGTTTCCTCTGTCTGCGCGTCAATAACTGCACTCCAATCATCATTCTTCACAGCCGCTTCGAGTTGACGCTGACGTTCCGCCTCACTCGCATCCACGGTTTCCACTTCTTTCGAGAGAGTTGTGTCAGCCATTGCTTTCCGCAATTTCAACTTTTTCTCCTCGTAGGCTTGGCGTTCTGCTGTTGACATTACCGCCTTAGCAACTTCGCCTATCGTACCAGCCCACATTCCACTCTCGGAATCATTACCTGGCGGTATACTGTCGAGTTCTGCTATCCACGCATCTCGTAAATCTTCCATTTCCTGACGTTTGGGAAACTTAAAGGTCTGTACGCGCACAAAAGCACACTTTTGCTCACCGTTTTGGGTAACATGACCGTTCAGAGAAAGCAATACATTTCGGGAATAGCCAATGTACTGAGTTTGGCGTTCTGCATCTAAAACTGCGTAAACCCCAGCAATTTTGGCATTCTGGGAAGCCCCACGCCAAGCTTCCAGGGGTATAATATCTGCCCCATTATTTGCCAAATTAGAAGTTACAGCCACTTCAATGGCGTTATGCTCATCGTCAGAACCGTACAAAAAATCATGTAATCCACGGTGATTGACTGGTACATTTTGATGCTCAATTGGCAAGTTGTTTTCAGTTTCCATCACAGTTGATCTCCGTGTCATCAATTGGCAACACAAATAGATGCCCTTAAAACATTGAAGCTTAAATTTACCCCCATCCCCAAGAAAGCTCGGTCTGGACTGGCATTACTTGATAAAACTCTACAATTACGATGCCTGGAGTGAGTAAAGCTTATGCTAATCAAACACAAATGTTCGTGTAATATTAATTAGCTTTTTCATCGTGGGTGGGAAATTCATCCGCCAAATCAACTATCAAATGCGCCAATGAATCCACTAAAGCCGCAAAAATTCATCAAACAGCGCCTAACTCCTTACTTGTTTTTGCTACCAGCTTTAATTCTCTTGGTTTTAACAGTTTTTTGGCCAGCAATCCAAGCGTTTTACCTCAGCTTTACTAGTTATGAAGACCTGTCCCAGCCACCACAATGGATAGGTTTTGGCAACTTTATCCGCCTATGGAGAGACGCAGTTTTTTGGAAAACTTTAGAAAACACTTTTCTCTATCTTGTGGGTGTCGTACCAATTTTAGTCATGGCTCCCTTGGGGTTGGCAATTTTGGTAAATCAGCAACTGCGAGGAATGAACTGGTTTAGAGCCGCCTACTACACACCAGTAGTAATATCAATGGTAGTTGCAGGTATAGCTTGGAAATGGCTATATGCAGAAAATGGTTTACTTAATCAGTTACTCCAAACCTTGAATATCTTTCCAGAAGGAATCCCTTGGTTAACTAGCCCAGTTAAACTGTTGGGTATTGTGCCAATTTCCCTTGCTAGCGTCATGGCTGTCACTGTCTGGAAGGGATTAGGCTATTACATGGTGATTTATTTAGCGGGGTTGCAATCAATTCCGGCTGATGTGTATGAAGCCGCAGCTATTGATGGTTCAGATGGTATCCGTAAACACTGGGATATTACTGTACCTTTAATGAAGCCGTATTTAGCTCTAGTGGCAGTAATTTCGGCTATTTCTGCTACTAAAGTATTTGAAGAAGTTTACATCATGACCCAAGGAGGGCCACTCAATAGCTCCAAAACGATTGTTTACTATTTATATGAGGAAGCTTTTAGTAACTTAGAGATTAGCTATGCTTGCACAATTGGACTAGTATTATTTTTGATAATTTTGGGATTATCAGTTTTGCGATTAGTTATTAATCAACAAGATGGTGATAATGTTGCCATTTGATTTACTCAGTGCTGAGTGCTGTAAAGCCATGCCCGCATGGCTTTACAGCACTCAGCACTCTTCATGCCTTCCTACTTAACAAAAAACACACTGTTTTTTTTGTTCTGGAAGATTTTTTGTAAGTAATACTAAATCTTTATATGATAGAGAATTTGTTCCATAAAAACTTTTTCTTTTTCGTCTAGAACTGTAATCAAAAAATATAGCAAATCTATCAGCAGTTACAGGTATCTTACCACGATGGAAAATATTACCAGTAGCAGCAAAAATTACAGTGCCTGCGGGGCCTGTGCATGATTTATAATGTTCTGGAGATACAACACCTTGCATAGTTTGTGATTGGATGTAGCCAGATGTATATTTCAAAGATTGGGCTATTTCTGAGGTTAAAGTTTGTGTAATATATTGAAACGGTCCTGTATCCTCATTAATATCATTTAAATAAATTATAATTTTCAGGATCTTTTTGTTTTCTTTGTCTACATGCCATAGCCTGGAAGTTTGCTCGACTTGATTGGCAATATCTCTACGGAAATAGACCCCATTATAGGCTACTGGTAAACCCAAATAATTCTCTATAATATTAAGTAAACGTTGTTCCAAACCCCACAAGAAAATTTCTGGATACTGCATTATTTGCTGGGAACTAGCATGAACAATAAACTCATTTTTATGACCAGTAATCTTTTGTGGGATTTTTGGCATCAGGTCTTTTGCTGCTTTAAGTATCTCCAGAGTCGATGGCATTCCCAATTCTGCTAATGAAGTAATTACAACTCCTTCATGGTTGATTGTTTCGACTAAATTTAGGTCATTCTTGGAAAGAACAGGTAAATGTATAATATGTTTCTTTACTGCTGCCTGATAAGCAAGTTCTTCTTGATACTGTATAAATGGAATGGCATCAATTTCCCTTAAAATTTTATTCCGCATTTTTTGCAGAACTGTATACATATATTTTTATCCTTGCACTACTGTAATTTATGTAAAATCACGTAATAACAACAGGAAAAGCGATCGCGAAAAATGTAAATTAGATTGAGGTACGTTAACCCAACTTATCAAAATCTTGTATATGCTGAGTTTTGCTGCGCTCTACCCAATCTACACAATAAATTTAGGCGAGTCTTTCTCAAGATACCTGTCGCTAGTCAGATAACTATCCTACTCAAGTTATAAATTTTTTGAAAATATTGTCATTAGTGAGTATAAATAACAAATTATACATGTAAACCTACAATAATTTTGATCCACCCAAAGGCAGTAGATAAAATATTAGCTAAATAACTATAAAAGATAAAATAGTGCTGCTTTGCAAACACTTAAAAAGGAACAGATTTTTATGACATTTGATTATGACTTGTTTGTCATCGGTGCTGGGCCTGGAGGGTTGGCAGCAGCTAAAAAAGCAGCTAGTTACGGTGTCCGTGTTGCCGTTGCTGAACAAGAAGCTATTGGTGGTACTTGTGTAAATCGTGGTTGTGTTCCCAAAAAACTGATTGTCTATGCAGCTGACTTTGCTAGAGAAAATCAAATAGCACATAGCTATGGGTGGAGTAAGTGTAAACGCTACTTTGACTGGACACTATTTATGAAGTCCGTACATCGACATTTAGAACACATTCACCACTCTTATTGTCAGCAGTTACAAAACACAGGAATTGAACTCATTAAAGAACACGCCGCGTTCAGCAATGTCCATACTCTAGATGTGGGTGGACACAAAGTGACAGCTGATAAAATTTTAATTGCTGTGGGAGGACGCCCCAACAAGCCCAGCATTCCCGGAATAGAATACGCCATTACATCCCGCGAGGTGTTTCACTTACCTTATTTGCCAAAACGGTTAGCAATTATTGGGGGTGGCTATATCGGTGCGGAATTTTCCAGCATGATGCACGCTTTAGGCTGCGAAGTCACGGTGATTGAAACAGATGAGATGATGTTATCAGGATTTGATGACGAAATCCGCTCTGGCGTGCAACGAGGTTTAAGCAAACGGGGAATTCGGGTTTTAACTAACAGCACTGCTCGAGAAATTACGCTCTTAGATGATGGCTTACTGTTGAAGACTACTGGCGATTTTGCCGAAACCATTGCCGCAGATACCATCCTTGTAGCCACAGGTTACGTCCCAAATACCAAGAATTTAGGTTTGGAAAAAGCCCAAGTAGAACTTGGTAAGCAAGGTGAAATCAAAGTAGACGAATACTGCTGCACCAACCAAAAAAATATTTTTGCTGTGGGTGACTGCATCAACCGTGTGCAATTAACTCCAGTTGCGAAGGCTGAAGGTATTGCTGTTGCTAATACAGTTTTTGGCAACCAGCCGCAAAAAGTGAATTATGATTATGTGCCTTCTGCTGTTTTTTCCCGTCCAGAAGGAGCTAGTGTCGGGTTGACGGAGACCAAAGCACGAGAAAAATTCGGTGCATCTGTGAAATGCTACTGCACCAATTTCCCAACTCTTTTGTCTCAGCTAACTGAACAAGATGAGCCAGTGGTCATTAAGTTAGTTGTCAATGAAGATTCTCAACAAGTTTTGGGTGCTCACATGCTGGGTGAAGATGCAGCCGAAATTATTCAAACTTTAGGGGTGGCAATTCGTCAGGGGATTACCAAGCAACAGTTGCATGAAACGATAGGTATTCATCCCACCACAGCAGAAGAGTTGTTATCGATAGATTAAATGGCGTTGCTGATTGAGAATATGAATTTGTTTCACGCAAAGGCGCAGAGGCGCAGAGAGTAAGAGTTTGAAATCTTGTTCAGCAACCGCCGATTAAATGGTGGTGTCTGAAGATGATTCTTGCCAAAGTTGTGTGATAGTTTCTGATGCTTCTGAAGATGAGTCATGTTGTGGCGCAGAGTTGCTGTTTTGCGAATCTATTAACTCGTTCATGTCCTTGAGAACCTCTGATGCAGACTGATAGCGCTGTTTGGTATCATCCATTACCATTTTATTGAGAATATTTACCAAAGATTGACTTACTAATGCTTTTTCACTCCATGCCAACTCTCCATGAGCATCTCTATCAAACTCGTGGGGTGAGATACCAGTTAAAGCTTTAATCGCAATCATCCCCACCGCATAGATATCACTGTTGTATTGGGGACGGCCAAAACATTGTTCGCTTGGTGCATAACCTTTAGTTCCAATGCCAATAGTGAAAGGGGTTTGCTCTGGATTGTCCAAAGGCAATGTGGAGACTTCTTTCACAGCGCCAAAGTCAATTAATACAAGCTTGCGGTCTGAGTGTCGTCGGATAATATTGTTGGGTTTAATGTCCCGGTGAATCACACCGTTTTCATGAATAAATATTAATATTTGCAATAAGTCCCGTATAATGTTGATAACTGCAATTTCTTCAGTAGCTCTGCCCGATCGCAGTTCTTGATTGAGAGGATGACCGACTATATATTCTTGCACTAAATAAAATTCTTCATCTTGTTCAAAATAAGCTAGAAGTTGAGGAATTTGGTGGTGCTTTCCTAATTTTTCTAGTGTTTGCGCCTCTGAGTTAAATAAACGTCTGGCAAGTTCTAACCCTTTTGATTGAGTGTTGGCTGGTTTGAGTTGCTTGACAACACATCTGGGGTTTCCCGGACGTTGGATATCTTCGGCAATGTAGGTTTCGCTAAATCCACCGCAACCGAGAACTTTAACAATTTTGTAGCGTCCAGCCAGGATTTTGCCGGTGAGTGCTAAATCTCGTTGCTGAAGTAAATCTTGCAGGTCGTTTTGTTGGCTGATAATTTCTTGGACTACGGGGGAAGTTTTATATCTCTGAAAAATAGTTACTAGTTGGCGGGTTCTGAGTTTTTCTCTGGCGACTTCGGTTCCTAGATAAGATAACCCATTAAGGGCGATCGCGATCATGGGTATGGCAGTCGGCAAAATTAATTGACTAGAAACAAAAATCACATAGCTAATTCCGCCCCAAATAGTAGCTAAGGCAATGCTAGAGATTAATCTAGTAATTCCACGCTTACTTCTAGTAATAATTAATACCGTGCCACCCACTAGTAGCAGTACAAACAAACTTTGCAGAGGTGGATTTTTAATTGCTTGGCTAATTGCTTTGCCTGTCATTAAAGTGGCGATGGCATTGGCGTGAATTTCCACTCCTGACATTTTTTCAGGTGTATGTGCAACTGCTACACCATGCCAATCATTGCCTAATTGAGCTGTTGCCCCAATGATGACAATTTTATCTTGGAATATATTTTCCTGTTGTAAATAAGTATCCCAGTTGGCTGGGTCAAGCACATGCCATAAGGGAATTGTTTCAAATGTACCACTCGGCCCCCAAAAATGAATGCGATCGCCTTTTGGCTGGGGATAATTGATTTTTGCCGCTTTCAATACTGCTTGATCAAAGTCAGGGACTGTTACTGTCAAGCTATTATCTGCGGTTACTAATTGAGAAAACTCGCTAGCTAATCGGTGAACCTTGCCATCTACCTCTAAAGGAAAATTCACCGTACCCATTGACACCGAACCTGTGTGCAACATCTCCTGGGGTAGCCTCAGTTGCATAAAGGTGCCTTGGTGCGTTTCAAAATTTTCGTAGAGTGCGGCTAAGGTAACTTTACTGCCATATTTTTGTAATGCTGCCTGGAATTGGCGATCGTCGGCAATTCCGTAACTACTAGGCAAATCAAAAACCACATCCAGTGCTATGGAACGTACACCAGCCTTAGTCAACTTTTCAATTATTTTACCGTATGCAGCGCGTTTAAAAGGAAAAGACTTAAGCGGTTCTAAGTAGGCATACTGTTGCGGATCTGTTTTATAGTACTGTTCGGGAACTGATATTGATTGATCATCAATTGCCAAAATTACGATATTTTCCGGAGGTGTTATCGGCCCACGCAGTTGAAAAAATGTGGAAAGCATTTGACTTTCCATCAATTGAACCCAACCCAAACCAGAGATAGTTAGCAATGCTGCACCTACGGCGGAAGTACCTGTTAGCAAATGACCTAAGCGAGCCATTAGCAGTGACTGGCGTGATGCTGTCACAGTCACTTTTGTCGGTTTACTTGACGTTATATTAGCAGCAGAAACATATTTTTTGGTTAAGGTAGATGTAGGTTCTTCTGCCATATCGTGTTAATAGTTGGTTTACGTACTACTACTCTATTTATTTATTCAAGATTGAAATAAGACTTAAATGAGAATCTTATACTTTTGTAATGTCTTTGATATTTTTGACCAAACTTGGGTTAATAAATTTCGACTCAGTTGGCTCTTAACCCAAATACTGCCTAACTTATTCTCTTATTGAGATCAAAGCCGTGATTCTGCCACAGACTGGAGTCGGAAATGCTCCGTTTCAGCACTTTGTTGCGGTAAGATTTGATTTTCTCAAACCAACGGGTATGCCTCCTAGACTTGATCTGTGAGGAGTTTCTTATGGTACAACTTGCTCCTCTTGTACAAGACTGAATTTACCATAAAGCTTGTACTTTTGTTGACGACAAAACTTATAGATGGTCATGATCCTGTATCCTACCGCAAGACCTATGCTTTACCTCTTTAGAAGTAAACTTGACAGTTATATAGCGAAACATGCTGTTACTCAGTCAAATTTATTGGTAGATTTTGATCACGAGGTATCTCTTATAGTATTAAAGGTGAAAAGGTTCAAGTCCCAGCACCTTAAGTCCAATGTTTTAGCCAATTTTATGCTGTGCAAGAGGTAAGATAAAAGCTATACATAAAAACCTGCTTTAAGGATATTAGCAAATTTATCATTAGAGAATTGCTATAATCTATTGTCCAATCTAAATTCTTTTCTATATATTAGGTGTATTTTTCTATGGGTTCCCCAATGAATCGTCTGTCTATTTTTGTAGACGGAAACAATATGTTCTATGCTCAACAAAAGAATGGTTGGTTTTTCGACCCAAGAAGAGTATTAGAATACTTCAAACACGAGCAATCAGACACAACATTAATCAATGCCTTCTGGTACACTGGCTTAAAAGACCCACAAGATCAACGAGGTTTCAGAGATGCTCTCATTAGTTTAGGATATACAGTACGAACTAAAATTCTCAAAGAATATTATGATGATTCTTCCGGTCGCTACTCCCAAAAAGCAAATTTGGATATTGAAATTGTCGTAGATATGTTTAATACAGTAGATCAATACGATAGAGTAGTTTTATTCAGTGGTGATGGAGATTTTGAAAGAGCAATTGAATTATTACGTTCAAAAAATACGCATATTACAGTAGTATCAACAGAAGGTATGATAGCTAGAGAATTACGTAATGCTACGGATAGATATATTGATTTAAATGATATCAGAGACAGTATAGAAAAAGTAGAAGGTTAATCGGCTTAATAAATATTTACAAATGCTAAGAGTAAAAAACTAAGGTTCAAGATATTTTAAGCGAACAGTAAAAACTAAAACAACGAGCCAAAATGATGAGCAAACCTGAGAGAATTATCATTTTTGATACGACACTCCGAGATGGAGAACAATGTCCGGGAGCAACACTAAATATAGACGAAAAGCTAGCGATCGCTAAACAATTGTCACGTTTAGGAGTAGATGTAATTGAGGCAGGTTTTGCCTTTGCTAGTCCGGGAGACTTTGCCGCAATTAACAAAATTGCCCAAATTGTGGGAACAGAAGATGGCCCGATAATTTGTAGTTTGGCCAGAGCTAGACATGATGATATAAAAACAGCAGCCGCAGCAATTAAACCAGCTGCTCATGGCAGAATTCATACTTTTATTGCTACTTCTGATATTCATCTCCAATACAAACTGAAAAAAACCAAATCAGAAGTACTAGCGATCGCGGAAGAAATGGTGGCTTATGCTAAGAGTTTCACCGATGATGTCGAATTTTCCCCCGAAGATGCTGGACGTTCTGACCCAGAATTTCTTTACCAAGTATTAGAGCGAGCGATCGCAGCTGGAGCCACAACAGTTAATATTCCTGATACTGTAGGTTACACAACACCAAGCGAATTTGGGGCAATAATTAAGGGCATTAAAGATCATGTTCCCAACATTGACCAAGCGATTATTTCTGTTCACGGACATAATGATTTAGGTTTAGCAGTTGCCAACTTCTTAGAAGCCGTAAAAAATGGCGCAAGGCAATTAGAATGTACCATCAATGGTATTGGTGAACGAGCAGGAAATGCAGCCTTAGAAGAATTGGTAATGGCGTTGCACGTCCGGCGACAATATTTCAATCCTTTTTTGGGAAGACCTGTAGATTCTGAAGAACCTTTAGCAAAAATTGACACCCGTCAAATTTACAAAACTTCGCGCCTAGTTTCAAATTTGACGGGAATGCTAGTGCAACCTAATAAAGCCATAGTCGGAGCAAACGCCTTTGCTCATGAGTCTGGTATTCACCAAGATGGGGTCTTAAAAAATAAGCTAACCTACGAAATTATGGATGCCCAATTGATTGGCTTAACAGACAATCAAATAGTTTTGGGCAAACATTCCGGGAGAAATGCTTTCCGTACCCGCTTGACAGAATTGGGCTTTGAACTATCAGAAACCGAATTAAATAAAGCCTTTGTGAGGTTTAAAGAATTAGCCGACAAAAAGAAAGAAATTTCTGATTGGGATTTAGAGGCTATTGTTAATGATGAAATTCAACAAGCACCAGATTTGTTCCGAGTAGAACTAGTGCAAATTTCCTGTGGTAGTAATGCTAAACCCACGGCTACAGTCACCCTCCGTACCCCAGACGGTGAAGAATTAACCGATGCAGCAATTGGTACTGGGCCAGTAGACGCTGTTTATAAAGCAATTAACCGCGTAGTGAACGTACCTAACGAGTTGATTGAGTTTTCTGTACAGTCAGTCACAGCCGGGATTGATGCCATTGGCGAAGTAACAATTCGTTTAAGATCCGAATCCAGGGTGTTTTCCGGTCATGCAGCCAACACAGATATCATAGTTGCATCTGCACAAGCTTATGTTAATGCGTTAAATCGGCTTTACGCATCTTTGCAAACCAAAGAGAAAGAAGAGGAAGTTACTGCACAAAAAGTTTAGGAAGACATCTGGTTTAACGAAGTCAGACGGAAGAGGGAGGATCATTCTTCTTCCTTCTTGTTTAAGGGTGGGTTTTCCCGCCCTACTTGTTTGCCCAAAGTTCAGAACAACTAATCAATGAATATTTGTCAAAATAATCTTGCTAAAGGCAGCGTCAACCCAGGCACGACATTTTCACCACTCAAAATTGCCGTAGCTGGATACTGAGTAATCGAACCATCTTGCCGATAAACTAAAGCTTGCTGATTTTGACAGTCAATTAACCATATAAAAAGACTACACCGTTACTTTTTCACTGTTCATGATGATGCCATAGCCAGCTTGATAGACACTTTCATTCTAGGCTGAAATTCCATAAACTCAGTTTCCTCCTCCGTGTTCTCCGTGCCTCTGTGGTATGCGCTGCGCGTTAGTGATACGTTTTAAAATTGACCTCAACACCAGCGCATCACAAAAAATAATGCTCACAGAACGCTTTACCGCAGCCCTCACCTACGCCACCCAACTCCACGCCAAACAAGTGCGTAAAGGCTCAGGCGTCCCCTATATTGCCCACTTATTAGGTGCTGCCAGTATTGCTTTAGAATATGGAGCCAATGAAGACGAAGCGATCGCAGCTCTTTTACATGATGCCATCGAAGACCAAGGTGGTGCTGCCACACGAGCAGAAATTCGCCGCCGCTTTGGTGATCATGTCACAGCCATTGTCGATGGTTGTACAGATGCCGATACCACACCCAAACCCCCTTGGCGACAGCGTAAAGAAGCTTATATTGCCCACATTGCCACTGCTTCCCCCTCAGTACTACTAGTATCAGCAGCCGATAAACTTTACAATGCCCAGTCAATTCTCAAAGATTATCGCCTCATAGGTGAATCACTTTGGCAACGCTTTCAAGCAGGTAGAGAAGGAACTCTGTGGTATTATCGAGCGATCGCGGATGCCTTGACCAAGACTGGAACTACTCCGCTAGTTCAAGAATTAGAACGAGTGGTGACAGCAATCGAAATTTTGGCATCTAATAAAAAATGAAGGCTGAAGGCTGAAAAAAATTCATACTTCATACTTCATATTTTTGATGCCAGATTGTAACGAAAAAAACAGTATTTTCTAGGCTAGCGGAACATACTACTGACTGAAGTATCTTCGTGAATTCGCCAGATGGTTTCCCCTAACAGATTAGCTACTGAAAGCACCACTAATTGTGGAAAGCGATCGCTTTCTGGTATGGGAATTGTATTTGTCACAATGACTTCCTCAAACAAGCCACTTGACAAACGCTCCTGCGCCGGGGGAGAAAAAACAGCATGAGTTGCACAAGCATATACTTGACTTGCACCTTCCTCACGCAGCAATCTTGCTCCTTCGGTAATTGTGCCACCAGTGTCGATCATGTCATCTACTAAAATTGCTGTTTTGCCCTTGACATCACCGATAACGTTCAAGACTTCGGCGACATTGTGAGCCTGACGACGTTTATCAATAATGGCAAGCGGTGCATCATCCAACTTTTTCGCAAATGCTCTAGCTCGTGCGACACCGCCGACATCGGGAGAAACAACTACAATGTCAGATAGTTGTTTACTCACCAAATAATCGAGAATTACTGGCGAACCGTAAACATGGTCAAAAGGTATATCGAAATAGCCTTGAATTTGCGCCGAGTGCAAATCCATCGCTAGAACGCGGCTAGCACCTGCTTTTGTAATCAGGTTGGCCACCAATTTAGCGGTGATTGACTCTCGTCCTGCCGTTTTGCGATCGGCACGAGCATAGCCATAATAGGGAATTACTGCTGTGATCTGTCGCGCCGAAGCTCGACGACAGGCATCAACCATAATCAGCAATTCCATCAAATGATCATTAACTGGTTGACAAGTTGGCTGAATTAAATAAACATCACAACCCCGAATTGACTCTTGGATTTGAACGTATAGCTCTCCATCCGCGAATCTTTTACGAATCATTGGCCCCAAGTCCATGCCCAGATAACGAGCGACTTCTTGAGACAGTTGTACATTGGCAGAGCCAGAAAATAGCCGCAGGCGATGATTTTCAGTCAGTCCTGTTGCAGCTGGTTGCACTTTTAAAGTTGCAGAACTGAGCACAGCAGATCCTCGATGTGCATTCATGGCAATACTATCATTAGATAATTAGCAGATTTAACTGAAGTAGCGTAAAAAAACATCTGTGAGCTTTCTTAAAGCTTTCATAAAAACTTTAAACATTTCTCAATATAATTATTTTTGGTTCATGTTTTAGTCCTTGTGGTAAACAAACCATTAAATTGATAGCTGAACTGACATCAAGTCTGTAAACTAGCCGAATAATTGAGCGAATCTCAGCAATCCAAAGCTCTAAGAGGTTGGGTTGATGGAGTATAGCTGCTATCTGTTTCATTCATCACTGAGAGTCAAGCCTTCACGGCTCAAGTAGTATGGAATGGGAAATCAGAAAGTCGAAACACTCACGAATAAATTTTTCAGGGGACGTTGAATGTTGGTTGGATACTCTATGATACTAGCTGCAAAATTATAAACTAGCAGACTAGTTTTTTAATAGTAAATCATCCAAAAAATTCCCAGCAGCAGCAAATTTAGCTGGCGTGAGTGGCGATCGCTGAGGATGGTTGGTAGTTATACATAGGGGCGTTGATATGGCTGCTTTGACTGCTATTTACTCAAAGAACCACAAAAAAAGCTGAAATTAATCGTTTGCAGGCAGTTAGTCCCCTTCGCAGTGACTTCCTGCCATTTTTCACACATACTTACTGATAGCAAAGTGTGAAAATAGAGTTAAATAAGTCTTTGAAGACTTACTTAGCACGTACTAACACGGAAATTCTGACCTTCTCTGCCTAAACTTATCTTTGTAAGTTGCTTCTTTACCAGTTGCTATTACATTTAATTAATCATGCAAGCACCTATTACAGTTGGTTCTATCCTGCAAAACCGTTACCGCATAATTCAAATTCTCGGTCAAGGGGGATTTGGTAGAACTTATTTGGCAGAAGATCAGCGACGCTTTAACGAACTTTGCGCGATCAAAGAATTGATTCCAGTAACGGGATCTGATGCTTGGGAGAAGGCACAAGAACTTTTCCAAAGAGAAGCGGCAATTTTGTATCAAATCGAACATAAGCAAGTTCCTAAATTTCGAGAAAGATTTGAACAAGATCACCGCTTATTTTTGGTTGAGGATTACGTTGCAGGTAAAACCTACCGGACTCTGCTGGCTGAACGCTTAACTGTTGGTCAAACCTTCACTGAGGTAGAAGTATTGCAGTTAATACGCTCCTTGCTACCAGTGTTAGAGCATATTCATAGTCGAGGAATTATTCATCGAGATATCTCACCGGAAAATATTATTTTGCGAGATAGTGATACCAAACCAGTGTTAATTGATTTTGGTGTAGTCAAGGAACTAGCAACGCGATTACAGTCCCCAGACAGCACAACGCCAGTGACTACCGTAGGTAAATTAGGCTATGCTCCCAGCGAACAAATGCAAACAGGTCGAGCTTATCCCAGTAGTGATTTGTATGCACTAGCAGTCACAGGGATAGTGTTGCTGACTGGTAAAGAACCAATTGAGCTATTTGATGAAACCCAACTAACTTGGAATTGGCAACGTTGGGTAAGGGTAAATCCCATATTTGCCCAGGTTTTGAATCACATGTTAAACCATCTACCGGGCGATCGCTATCACAGTGCTGCTGATGTAGCTCAAGCATTGCAGGTTGTCAATGGGCCAAGTATCCCTAACTCAGAAGTTTCCCATATCCAAACAATTGCTGTGGGTCGTCGCCCAGATTTAGTACGACCACCAGTTTCACCCTACAAACCAGAGCCAGTTATTCCACCCAGCCGTTCTAGCTCAATCTTAGATAATCCGTTAGCTCTTGGGGCTATTGGTAGTGCGGTAGTCATTTTAGCAGGAGTCGGTTCTTGGGCGTTGGTCAGTTCTATCCGCAGTCAACCAAATGAACCACCAGATGCAACATCACCACAAACTTTCCCCTCACCGGTTGTGACTGGTGGGGAGACTTTCACTCCTACACCTACACCCACACCTACACCTACCAGTGTTGAACCTGTAATATCTAGTAAGCGCCTCATATTTGACGCATCTAACACCGCTATTGTTGAAGATACTATCAAAGAAAATCAAATTATCCAGTACACATTTTTTGGCGAAGCAGGAGCCAAGTTAACGGCATTGATTGACCAAGCAAATGGAATTTCGCTAACAATTTTAGATGCCAATCAACAACCAATTGACACTAATGTTCAGCAAGTAACCACCTATGAAGGAATATTACCGATTAGTGGTAGATATATTATTCAGTTAACGCCAGATCCAGAAATTGCCGAAAGCGATTATATTCTCAATATTGCATTAGAAAACCCAGTCATACCGACACCGACACCAACTCCAACACCAATTCCCACCCCAACAGTCACTGAAACGCCAATTCCCACACAGACACCCATACCAATCCCTGTACCTACACCAACCTTTAACGAAGAAAATAATACCCCTACTGATAGCACACCAGAATTATTTCCTGATCCCACCAGTTCACCCTCAATTCAGTAGCCGTAATTGCAAATCTATAAAAATTATTGTGGGGTGGGCATCTTGCCCATCCCACAAAACCAAAGATTAGGGTACAGGAGGATGAATGAGAGATAATAGAAAATGAGCATTACTTGAGTCTGGTTATAAAGTATTAAAATATACTCATATGCCTACTCAAACATTGAAAGTAACCCTTTTCAGCATTATTTGAGTATTTCAAATAAGCTAGAGACTCAAAACCTTAATGTATCGTTTTTCTGGCGTTCACTGCATAAATCCTGACTGTCAACGTCCTTATCCTCAGCCTTGGGGAAACAAGTTTTGTAACAGCTGTGGCGCACTGCTACAGCTGTTAGATCGCTATGTTCCTCTCCAACCCTTAGGTTCGGGAGGATTCGCCCAAATTTACACGGTTTGGGATGAAAAAACCCAGACGGAGAAAGTACTAAAAGTTTTGGTAGAAAGTTCACCAAAGGCACTGGAATTATTTACACAAGAGGCAGCAGTTTTAATCAATTTGCGGCATCCTGGTGTCCCCAGAGTTGAATCTGATGGTTATTTTCAGATAAATTTGCCTAGTCCTAAACCACGCCAACTAGCTTGTTTGGTGATGGAAAAAATTAATGGGCAGACTTTAGAGGAGATACTAGAAAATTATCCTCAAGGATGTCCAGAGGATTTGGTGTTAGCCTGGTTTGCCCAAGCTGTAAAAATTCTACAGGAATTGCACAAACGCCAGATTATTCATCGGGACATCAAACCTTCTAATTTGATGTTGCGGACTCACTCGCCAACTGTACCCCCGACTCAAGGGGGATCTGGGATAGAACTGGTACTGATTGATTTTGGTGGGGCGAAACAATTTAACACAGCCAGGCTGCGTCGAGAGTCTAGTTCCACGAGGTTATATTCTTCTGGCTACAGTCCACCAGAACAGATGACTGGTAGTAATGTAGGGCCTGCGGCTGATTTTTATGCTCTCGGTCGGACGATGATTGAATTACTCACGGGCAAATATCCGCCGGAGTTGGGAGACCCCCAAACTGGTGTTTTGCGCTGGCGCAATCAGGTGAACGTTAACCCGCAACTGGCTGACTTGCTAGATGAGATGGTACAGGAGGATGTGCGATCGCGTCCAGCTAATGCGGCAATCATTCAAAAACGTTTGACTAAGATTACCCGTACATCAACGCCGACTGGGCTATTTTCCCCACTCCAGGACTCAGTTCAGCAAGCCATAGCACAAGTTTTTAGCCAATCTACACTCTTAATCCAAGTTGGTGAGCAAGCATTAAATAATTTAGCCAAAGCTATAGGCAAAACAGTTATTTTGATCACCAAGGCGATTTTCCAAGTCTTACAAGCCTGTTTAGCAACGATTTGGGCCATGCTGCTAACTGGTCTTGGTGCTTGTGTTGGTACTATTGTTGGTTTTATTTTGGCATATCGCACAATCTTAGGCGATCGCTTTGCCGAATATATTTTTAGCCAGCTACCCGAATTAGCAACCCATACTCAACCTCTCGTGGCTACAAAAATAATAGTGTTTGTTACCGCAGGCATAGGAACTGCATGGGGACTGACGGCTTCGGGTTGTTTTGGTCAACGGCGACGATTTTTAATGGCATCGCTCATGGGTATGATCAGCTATGCATTTAGTTGGTTAGTTTTGCAATTAATTACATCTCAAGATAGCGGCGAAGGGTTGTTGGGAGTAATTTTGGTGGCAATTTTCTTATTCACGTTAAGTATAGGTTTTCGCAGTCATCACATAGTTCATGCTGTGGTTGCTGCATTTGGTACTGCTATCATCTTCGCAATTTTCATCTTTTTTGGGTTTCCACCTACTGTATTTCAATTTTCTGGACAGCCCCTCTGGTCGGCATTATCCTTACCCATTGCTTTTTTTAGTTTGGTGGGGATCTTGATGAGCTTTTGGTTAGGGGTGAGTTATTACCTGATTGTCCCTGGATTAAAATTTTTGGGATGGCGTTGATGAGGGAGTGAGGGAGTGAGGGAGTGAGGGAGTGAGGGAGTGAGGGAGTGAGGGAGTGAGGGAGTGAGGGAGTGAGGGAGTGAGGGAGTGAGGGCGTGCTCTTAT
>JADEXK010000050.1 GCA_015207155.1 Nostocales cyanobacterium LEGE 11386
CCCCCTACCTCCCCACTCCCCTTTCTTTGAGGAATGAATCAAACGTCAACCTATCAGGTAACGAAGTTTGTGCGCCCATTCTTGTTGTGGCTAAAGCGCCTGCGGCTGAACCCCAAACAACCGCCTGATGTAAAGAAAGTCCTGTAAAAAGTGCAGCTGCTAAACCACCATTGAAAGCGTCACCAGCCGCAACAGTATCAATTGCATGAACTGAGAAAGCTGGGGCAAAGAATACTTCTTCAGCAGTAGCACAGATAACACCCTTTGCACCTAATTTGACGATCGCACATTTCACACCCCGTTGTAATAAAACTTTAGCTGCTTTGATTGCCGATTCCTGATTATCTACTGGAAAACCCACCAATTGCCCTGCTTCAACTTCGTTGGGTGTAATAATGTCCACTAATGGATATATTTCATTAGGTAAATTCGTTTGCACAGGTGCAGGATCTAAAATTACTTTGAGATTTGCATTTTTTGCTGCTTGGGCTGCTGCTAATACGGCAGGAATAGGAATTTCTAGTTGTAAAAGCAGTGCTGTAGCTGTCGGGAATAAGTGAGATAATCGCTCTATATCTTCTTGATTAACACGCCCGTTTGCACCAGGAATTACTAAAATTTGGTTTTCACCTGCATGATCTACAGTGATGATGGCAACTCCAGAACTAACGGTCTCATCAATTAAGATATTATCAGTTTGCACACCAGCAACTTGCAAATTATGAACAAGTTCTGCACCAAAATTGTGTGCGCCTACACGTCCTACCATCTGAGTAGGAATTCCCAGTCGCGCCAAGGCTACTGCTTGATTTGCGCCTTTGCCTCCCGGTATTTTGAAAAAATCTTCGCCCAGCAATGTTTCTCCCGCAACTGGCAACCGGGGCGTTGTTGCTACTAAGTCTATATTGATGCTGCCAAAGACAATAATGCTCATGATTATGGATCTACCAATATTTTTAAATGTTTAATTATGAGCAGTTTTAATCACTTTTAATAATTCTATTTGACTAAATATAGCCTGTATGCATTGCTCAATTTTACAGGCTATATTCGTACATCAATTTGAGGAAACTTGAGAGGATGTTTGTAATTCCTTCCTCTTGTTCTTACTCAGCACTCAGCACAGAGTTTAGTTCACCACCTGGCTGCCGTGACTGCGGGGATCATCTTGATTGTTAACAGGTGCAACTGGGGCGGAGAATTTGGAAACTTGGCCACTAGCTTGAGCATAAGGCAAAGATGAGCCAGTAACTAAGGCCTCTAAATTACTTGCCATTACCGTATGGGGTTGATCACCGATCGCCTGTGCTATGGTTTCTCCATTTTGAGATAAAAATACAAAATGGGGAATACCATCTACCCGGTATTTCAACATCTCTGGCAACCATTTGGTGTTGTCAACGTTCAACATGACAAAATTTACCTTGTCAGCATACTCCTGTTCTAGTTGGGCTATATCTGGTGCCATTTTTTGGCAGACAGTACACCAGTTAGCATAAAACTCAACTATTGAAGGCTTACCGTTGTTGATAGCTACTTCTAGGGGGGTAGAGGCTTGATCCAATTCGGCTAGTGAAGCTGAAGTTGTTTCGGTTCGCAGTCCTATGACTAAGGCTACACTAAGAGCGATCGCGACTATGGCAATTAAGAAATTTCTCACACGCGCCCCAGTCGTAGTTTCAGGCTTGGCGGGAGAATTAATAGGTGTTTCTGTAGTCATCACAAATTTATTAAAACTTATTAAGTACTTTCATTATTTAGTTTACCTCTTTCCCTCTTGGCGATTCCCGATAAGCTAGAACAAAAATAACTCTTTGCTAAACCTGTGAAAAAACGAGTTACTCTCACCTTTCCTAAACGTGCTATTCAAATGCCGGTCACTTACCTACTGGCAAAAGAATTTAATGTAGCCGCCAATATTATCCGCGCCCAAGTTGCCCCAAATCAAATTGGCAAACTGGTGGTAGAATTATCGGGGGATATCGATCAGTTAGATGCAGCTATCGAATGGATGCGATCGCGCCATGTTAACGTTTCCCATAACTTAGGTGAAATTGCCATTGATGAAGATGTATGTGTTCACTGTGGTTTATGTACCGGAGTTTGTCCCACAGAAGCCCTCAGTCTTCATCCAGAAACATCCAAATTGACATTCACGCGATCGCGCTGCATTGTCTGTGAACAATGTATCCCTACCTGTCCTGTGCAAGCGATTTCCACTAATCTTTAATAGTTAGAAATAAACTCAAAATATATTTTGTTTATTCATTGATAAATTTTATGACTAATGAAATTACTAAAAAACTCAGGCAAGCCTCGGACGATTTGCTAATGATGAGTGAGTCAGATTATCCCTTTGAAGTTTTTTTGTGGTCTAACCAAGCCAGAGAAGATTTGACAAATCAAAAAATCCTTGAGTTAACAAATCATCCTCAAGACACATCAATTGAAACAGTAGAAATAGATGAGCTTTTTCGTAATTGTGCTGAAGAAAAAGAATGGCACGATGAAATACAAAAACAAAATGTACAAAAATTTCAATCCCTTGTCAAAACGCTTAAAGATAACCTCACTGATATCAAGGTTTATCGTTTAGGTACGATTGATATTGATGTATATGTTGTTGGTAAAACTTTATCTGGAGATTTAGCCGGAGTTTCCACAAAACTTATAGAAACCTAAGAGGATTTTTTAAAGTTTTGGGCGAATATAAGTTAGGTAGGTAAGAATATTTATAACTATGTAAAGACAAATTAGGTGTAGTAGCGTGGCCAAGCTAAAATGTTGTATTAGAGTTTTCTTGTGGAACAGGCATCTTGCCTGTTTTGGGCGGGCGAGGACGCCCACCCCACAATAATTACCGTAGTTTTACTTTTTAAACTTCATAGATAATCTGTGATGTAGAAAAAGTATTTGCCAAAAGGCCAAGGTTTTTGCTAGATAAAAACCAAGTTCTGAATGGATAAAGTTGAGCTTACAAATTATCCACTCTAGACTCAATTACACTTTGAATAGACGAAGGAACGTTGGAAAGAAAGTTGTAACCAGTCCTAGATTCCAGAGTATCAACACTAACTCGATAATTTCTCCAACTTGCATTTCTGATACCTTGGATATTAGGGATGTCCACAGTAATGACTCTTGTATTAGTGTTGACGCTACTAGCACCAGAATTGACAGCATTTAAGACTACAATAACCTTCCAGGTTCTGGCTGGAACAGTAACTCTTCCACCAGCAATTGTAGTTCTTGTGCCATTCGATCCTGTGCCGCCAGAACCATAAGAACCCGAAATAATATAGAGTTCTCTACCTTGATTGACTACCAAATCTCTAGAATAAGTTTCTAAACTCGCCCATACCCCTTGATTATTATCAGGTGCTTGAGGAATTATATTTGTCATTAAAAAAGTTGCAGAGTTATTAACAATTGTGTTTGTTCTATCTGCTGAAGGAGCCATATGTCCTCTGTCAAACCCACTACCAGTATAATCAGAAGAAGTGACTCGGTAGCAGTCTGAAGGTATTGTGGTATCTGCACGAAAATCATCTTGGCGAGGTGCGCTTCCTAACCATGATCTATTTAACTGCCAACTCACCCAATTTGGTGTACCTCTGAAGCAGTTATAAGAAACTGCATATTGTGATTTGTTTAATAAACGGTTACTGAAACTACTGCCAGCATTACTGGGATTCCCCATTGTTAAATGAACACTTGAGGTTTGGGCAATTAGTGGGTTTTGCAGGTAATTGAGCAGAACAAAGAACAATGCTACACCAGCAAAAAGCAAAATGACTCTGAGACGCCGAATTTTTTTCATTTATTTTTTCTGTAGTTAATACAGAAATTAAGTAAAACTTAGCGCCTGAAATATATCTTTGGTTTGATAAGAATAAGTAAACAGCCTGTAAACAAAAGATTAAAATTTAGTAATAATTTAGTAATGATTATTTTCTGAGAACAAGAATAAGCGATCGCCTAGCTTGTGAAGGATAATTACTAGTATTAATAAGCTGCATTTTATGTTTATAAGCTAGTATAAAGCCCACCTCGATGGACTAAAGAAAAAGCAAGGATTTTAACCTTACTCAGTGCTGAGTCAGAAGAAGAAGGAAAAACTTTCGCACTCGGTACAGCCTCGCCCCTTGCGCTCACTAAGCAGTTCCACAGGCTCACTGAGCTTGTCGAAGTGTGGGCGGTTTTTTAACTCAGTACTCTTCATGTCAAGCCCTTGTAGGTATAACTTTCCTTACCGCTTAGTGTGCGTGTAAGACTTATGATTGAGGATTGTTATATATCTAAGCAGAGTAGAGTAAATTTTAACTAATGCTATTATATATACTCAACATTTTAGTACTTTGTGAATATGATATTGCTTACAGAACCCACAGTAAAAAGTCTAAAAGATTACGCTTATCAGGCAATTCAACAACACTTAAAGAAAACCTTAAAATGGGAGAAACCAGTTAAGAAAGATGAAGATCCGGAAGCATTGCATCAAATGCGAGTCGGGATGCGTCGCCTACGTACTGCAATAAGTAGGTTTGATTTGGCACTAAATTTACCAAAGCCAGCCAGCGATAAAAAAATCGGTAAAATTGCCCGTCAGCTTGGTAATCTTAGAGACTTAGATGTATTAAAAGAAACTTTAGAAACCCTTTACCAACCACATTTACCTCACCAAGAACAAGAAGTTCTGCAAACAGCTTTTAATGCTTTGGCTAAACAACGTAAAGATGCATTCTCCAAAACGCAAACAACTTTAAAGGATGCCGCTTATAAATCTCTCAAACAAGCATTGGCAGATTGGTTAGAGAAACCTAGTTATCAGCCTTTGGCATCTTTACCAATTCAACAAGTGCTACCAGATTTATTGTTACCTGAAGTGAGTAGTTTCTTACTACATCCTGGGTGGCTAGTAGGAACCCAAGTTGTGAATGCAGAGATCAAAATTTGCACAAACTGGACACCGGAACAGATAGAACAACAATTAGCAACTGAAGGTGAAATTCTTCATAGTTTACGGAAACAGGCTAAACGTGTACGCTACCAGATGGAGTTATTTACCGACTTGTATGGTGAGTCTTACGCTGCTTGTATTGCTGAAGTGAAAGGTATCCAAGATATTTTAGGACAACTGCAAGATAATGTGGTGATGGCTGAGTGGCTTGGAGATGTGTTCAAGTCAGAAATTGATGCTCATCTACCGACATTTGCTGCTTTATTAGCGTCAAATCGTTATCAGTTATGGCAGCAGTGGCAACCTTTGCAAGAAAGGTATTTAAAAGCTGAAAACAAACATAGCTTTTATTTAACAATACTACATCCATCGAATGATTCTAGCGGCGAGCAGACAAGCTGATAGGAGCTTCAAGGGACAAAACATACACACTGCTTTGGGGAATCTGCACAACACGGGTATTTTCAGCAGAACGTAAGCCTGAGATTAATCCTACAGCACTCCCCAGCATAGCGCCTCGGTCGAATTGATCTGGATCACCTTGGTTTAAAAAGCCCAAGGTACTGCCGCCAATTCTGCCCCAAATTGAACCATTTTCAACGGCTTTGTCGTTAGCTCGTTTGTGAGTAATAGTAGTGCCGGGAATTGTTTGACTTGATGCTTTAATTGAGACAATGCGTCCATTGATTACTAAAGATTGGGCGACAATTTTAGCGCCACCATCTGTGGGTTTGAGAACAATAGTTACAGGAGTATTTTCAGCTGCTATAGTATTGCCTTGAGCATCTTGGATAGCATTAGCTAAAGGAACCGTCAGGGGATAATCCTTTTTTTGTCCAACATCTATGGTAACGGGTGCGGGAAAAGAAACAATAATCGCTGTATCTTGAGGGACGGTAATCTCTTCGCTGAATGCTTGGGGTTGAGGTTGCACAGTAGGCTCAGTAGGAACAGGTTGAGCGTTAGCTGGCAGTGTAACAGAACCCAAGCAAGAAATAGAACAAGCAAGACTCAATAACATTTGCATTTTCATAACCGTTTTTCCCTTTGATTTCAGTAGTTTGTTTTGAGTTTAAATCCCTTCACTCAATCAATAGGTTAGTTATTTTCAGTTTATGCAGTCTGTTGTCAAAGGTATGAGTTCGAGGTAATTTGCTACTGCTTTTATGCCACGAGCCTATTTGTTGAGTAGTAGTTTGGAAGTCATATATTGGTGTTCAGCATAAAATAGTAAACATGTTTACTATTTGACTCAAAATGCCTAGTTCGCCCTCTAATGCCGAATTTGTGAACCAATGGCGACACGCTTTAGCTCCCTATAACTTAGGGTACAAACTTAAACTTGCATCCCAATTAATGTACCGTGACTTCCTAGAACGACTGGAACCCCACGGTTTGACTCCTTTTCATTACCTAGTTTTGTGTTGCCTTTGGGAAGAGGATGGGCTTTCAACTTCGGGAATTGCTGACAAGCTTAAACAGTTAGGGGCAACGCTAACTGGAGTAGTAGATCGCATGGAGGAGCGTAACCTAGTTTACCGAGAGCGTGATCCTGAAGATCGCCGAATTGTGAGAATTTGGCTGACGACTGAAGGCAAGCGACTAATGGCGATCTTGCCACCAATTGGTGCAGAAACAATCCAAAAGGCAACTCAAGGTATCTCAAAAGCTGAGATGGAGGCTATTTCCAGGATTCTCGAGCAAATAGTCTTCAATCTATTCTGAGGATTGAAGCCTGATAATATTGACTCTTAGTAAAATAGTTAATATATTAATAATTAATATGTTAACTATTAGAACTTCAACTATCCCGGAGTAATTGCAAAAGCATCTCTCTCGGTTATTGAGTGCTGCTCATTTATGAAAATATTAGGAGGATAAAATGCTCAAGTTAAGCATCAAGCAACGAAACTGGTTACTCTTCGCACACGTTGGTTTTGCTGCACTTTGGACAGGAACCGTTTTGAGTATGTTCTTGTTGGCCCTGAGCAATCAAGAGTCAACAAACGCAGATGTTCTTTATGCTCTTCATTCAGCAATTAATTTACTGGATGACTACGTGGTGATTCCTTCGGCTATTGGCTCAGTGCTGACAGCAACTTTTTTATGCTGGTTAACTAATTATGGATTCATGAAATTTTGGTGGGTAATTACCAAGTGGTTTCTCACGATTTCTCTGATTGTCTTTGGCACTTTCTGGTTATATCCTTGGTCGGTTGCCGCACAATTAATGGTTGAAACAAAAGGTTTGATGGCTTTTGAAGATCGAGGGTATGTACTTGATGCCAGAGGCGTTTTAATTGGTGCGGCAGTTCAGGCTGTGTTTTTGCTAGTCATTATTGCCTTTTCTGTTATTAAACCTTGGGGTAGACGACTTGTGAAAGAGAAAAGCCAAGTTAGTGCAAGTTAGTTTGAGCGTGCGCTGCGGCATAGTAACAGCAGAGGTTAAAGGGTAAATTTCAGAATTTATTGCCCCCATGTGCCAATTTTTCAGAACCTCATCGTTGACGTTGCAGCAGCCAATACCACCCAGAGCCTGGACGAGTCAGCCAGGAATCGCCAAAATCGTCATGATTGCCATCTATGTAGGGATTGTAGACGGGGTAATCTAAAAAATCTGACTCGTCTTGCACGCGAATTCTCACATCTCGACAACTGCCTTCTATTTCTATGGTGACAGTACCATTGCGATCGCCAACATTTGGGCGCAAAAGTCTATCTCTGATAATATCCCGCTTCTTGTCTAATTCCTGCTCATGACTAGGAACGCAACGCACTCTTACCCATGAGTTGTGATTGGGATTATCCAATAAATACGGTAGGATTTGAGAGTCGCGAATTCTCCGAAATGGTGTTTGGGCATTTACCACAGATGTTACAGATAGTAACAGGGTGGTACTGAGAACAATAATTTCTCTACCTAGCCTGCTTTTCATAGTTTCTCCTGAGGATAAATAAAGCAATTGCCAGGGTGTTTACCCCGGCGTTTCCACAATTAAAAATTAAAAATTAACCACTTTAGATTCAACGGCCACATAGCAATTAAGAATCTGTAACTGGAGACAATCAACCGATCACCGCTTACCCTTTACCCCCCATATATTACGGATTTTCCAACAGTTGGTTGACTTGTTGTCCTCGACGACCAGTTTTAATTTCATAGCGGCGAGTGAGGTTGTCTTGGTAGTTCATGTCTCTAGCAGCAGCAGAGTTAACAAAAGCATCGCAATTCTTGCCTTGGACTACTGTTGAGGAACTGCTGCTTTCTTCTTCGTTGCGGTTGGTACGTTGATCGCGGGAATTACTTTCGTTTTTGCTACCTTGGCTGGAACCGCTACCACTGACACCAATACCGAGGATGCTCACACCACCGCCACCACCATTTTTGTGATTACTTGCAGAACTAGAACGAGTGCTGACAGAAGTTGCTAGAGCAATTTTGCTAGCACTATTGCGAGTGTTGTTGCCTAAACCAACATCACTACACAAGGCGCGAGGATCTTTTGCTAGAGTTTGTTGGTCAACCCAAGATTGATGGTCACCTAATCCTTGAATTTCACTATTACCTACTGGGTTGCTGGGTGCGTGAGCAGGAGTCTTGGGGGTTCCATTACCAACAACGGCTCCGGGGACAACTGTAGCAGGTTTGAATATACCAGCAGGTTGAACATCAAACGGCCCTGCAAAAGCTGGGAGAGAGGAGGTCAAAAGTGCGGTAGCTGTTAGTAAAGAACTAGTTAAGTGACGGAATTTCATGGTCATGCTCCTAAAGTTTCAGTGTTGGTATGTATCTTGGGTTTCAACCCCTTCACTTACTCAATAGGTTGACCTTTTTTGGTTTATGCACTTCTTTCCTAAATTTACGTGAGTTCGACAAGTCTTTTTAGACCTCTCCTCCAATCCCTCTCCGACACGGAGAGGGGTTGGGGTGAGGTTCATCGAATTCACGTTAATCTATAGCAGTTGATGTCCTCAGTTATCTGGCAACTGCTATATATTTGCTAGAGCTATTTCGGCAAACCTTCAACTTGCAACAAATCTAATTCTCGTGCGAATATTTCATCAATTGGCAACATTTGTCCATCAGTAGTCATAAACTTATGGTCTTTTGTTGCCCGAATAATTGAACCATCTTCTAAAGAATACTCAAATACTTCTTGTTGCCCGCGATTGTGCCACTGTGCAATTGGTTGTGTGTAAACATTACCATTACTATCAATACTGTACACATTACATTCAATGGCTTTTTCGACAATTTCTCCAATGGAAATGAAGCCATATTCTACCGTTAAAATTTCTGTATCAGAGCTTAAACAATATTCAGCAAACTTCAACATTTGCTCGAATAATTCATCAGCTACTTGTTTTTTAACGCCATTTTTTGCTGCACCATCTACGAATTTCTCTCGCTGCTTTTGCATTTCTGCAACTTTCTTTTTACCCATTGCACGACGCAGTAAGTCAGCTTGTCCTAGAGAATATCCGGCCATATCTTGAGCAATTTTCATAATTTGCTCTTGATAAACCATAATTCCATAGGTTTCATTCAGTACGGGTTCGAGAATCTGACTTTGATATTCTATTGTTTCTCTTCCATGTTTGCGGTTAATAAACTTAGGAATCAGTCCTGCATCTAAGGGGCCTGGTCGATACAATGCCAAGATGGAAGAAATATCTTCGATATTAGAAGGCTTCAAATCTCGTACTATCTGACGCATTCCCGAAGATTCTAATTGAAATATTCCTTCTAATTCCCCAGCTTCTAAAAGTTCATAGGATTTTTTCACATCTTTGGGTAGAGTACTATGTTCACCTTTAGCTAATATTTTTTGAGCTTTTCTTTCTTGACCTGTAATTTCATCTGGGTCAATTCGATAGCCACTGGTTTGTTCAATTAAGTCAATTGTTTTTTGAATCAGGGTCAAGTTGCGTAACCCTAGAAAATCCATCTTTAACAAACCCATTGATTCCAAGTCTTCCATAAAATACTGGGTAATCACTGAGCCGTCATTATTCCTTTGTAGCGGGACAATTTCATCTAAAGGGTCAGCAGAAATCACTACCCCGGCTGCGTGGACACCAAAGGTTTTGTTAGTTCCTTCAATTCGCATCGCCATATCTACCCAATGGCGAACTTTCGGATCATTATCATATTTTTCTTTAAATTCTGGTGCTGGGGTTGCATCCGAAATCATCACTTTGAGTTTGGTGGGTTTACCCCGCACTACTGGAATTAATTTCGCCATTTTGTCTGATTCCCCATAGGGAATATTTAGTACTCTGGCAACATCTTTCAAAACTGCTTTGGAAGTTAAGCGGTTAAAAGTAATGATTTGAGCAACTCTATCTTTGCCATATTTTTCTGTTACATATTCAATAACTTTATCCCGTTTTTCAATGCAGAAATCAGTATCAATATCAGGCATTGATTTACGTTCAGGGTTCAAGAATCGCTCAAAGAGTAACCCATGATGTACTGGGTCAATATTGGTAATTCGCATTGCATAAGCAACCAATGAACCAGCTGCAGAACCACGACCCGGCCCTACAGGAATGTTATTATCTCTAGCAAATTTGATGTAGTCCCACACCACTAAAAAGTAGGTAGAAAAACCCATCTGCTGAAGCATTTTCAATTCATATTCCAATCTTTCTTTATAGACTGGATCAACTTCGTTGCGGGATTTGCGATTTAATCTGTCTAAAAGTCCTTGCCAAGCTACTTCTTCGGCGTAGGTGTCAGGAGTATGACCAGAAGGAATGGGAGGTGTAGGAATTTGCGGCTCACCCATAATATGGTAAGGCTCAACTTTATCGGCAACTTCCTCGGTGGTAGTTACGGCTTCAGCTATGACATCATCTGGCAAATGGTCACGAAATAGCAGCTGCATTTCTGCGGCAGATTTGAGATATTCTGTACCGCTATAACGCATTCGATTATCTTCAATAATTAGTTTGCCAGTTTGAATACAAAGTAAAGCGTCGTGGGCTTCTACATCGAAACAAGATATAAAATGAGAGTCATTAGTAGCAACAAATTTAATATCTAATTCCCGGGCAATTTTCACTATTTCGACATTAACAATACGGTCTTCTTGGGAGCCGTGGTCTTGAATTTCTAAATAATAATCATCACCAAAAACATCTTTATACCACTTGGCAACTTTACGCGCTGCATCTGGTCTACCACTGAGGATTGCTTGGGGTATCTCTCCACCCAAACAAGCACTAGTAACAATTAAGCCTTCACGATATTCTTTGAGTAAATCTTTATTAATACAAGGACGAGAAAAAATACCTTTACCTTGTACACCTTGGAGGTGGGAAATAGTAGTTAATTTAACTAAGTTTTTATAACCTTGGGTATTTTTAGCTAGGACAACTTGATGATATTTAGGACGGCGTTCTTGTTTTTCTATATCGCCGTTAATTATATACATTTCGTTGCCAATAATTGGCTTAATGTTCTTACTACGGCAGATTTTGATCAATTCTACAGCACCATACATGACACCGTGGTCAGTGAGAGCGATCGCCTTCATCCCTAGAGCGATCGCTTGATCTACCAATTCCGGCAGTTGACTTGCTCCATCAAGCAAACTGTAGTCACTATGAATATGTAATGGCACAAACGACATATACGTCTCCCAGCACAAGCCAATAATACTGTTGTACCAATTTTCCAGCAGAAGGCTACAGATAAAATCTGACCCTCTTAAAAATTACGAATGACGAATTGGTATAACGGAATCTTAGATTAACTTGTTTGAGGAAATTTCACTTCCGAGATAGATGTTTAAATAGTCACATGAGTATAATTACTTAAGATTTGGTCAGCAGCTAATATTCCCAGTTCCAATCCAGTGCCGTAGCTACCTGACCAGCTAATTCTAAAGGATTGAACGGTTTAGCGATCGCTGTAATCATCCCTATCTGAGCATACCGACGACGATCAGCAGCTTGGATTTTGGCGGTTAATAAAATTACCGGAATATCTTTGGTTGCTGGATTCGCTTGTAGTCTCTCAAAAGTAGTGATACCATCCATATCTGGCATCATCACATCCAGGAGAATCACATCAGGTTGATAAGCCTCGGCTTGAGTTATGCCCTCTTTACCAGAACTTGCTGTCCTAACTTCCCAGCCTGCAACGGTTTCCAAGCAAATCTTGGCAACTTCTTGAATGTACTGCTCGTCATCAACCACGAGAATTCGCTTTGTAGTCATAGGGTATGGGGTATTAGTCATTACTCAGCACTCAAAACAGGTAAAGCCAAGTAGAAGGTACTGCCTTCACCTAAAACACTCTCTACCCAGATGCGGCCGCCATGCTGTTGTACAATACTTTGGCAAATTGCTAAACCTAAACCTGTTCCGTCATGGTTGCGAGAATCTGAAGAATCAACTTGTTGAAAGCGCTCAAATATACTCTCAAGTTTATCTTGTGGTATGCCGCGTCCAGTATCTTTGATTGTTATCAGTACTTCATCTCTTTGCTGTTGCGTGGTTAACCAAACCGTAGACCCAGCAGATGAGAATTTAATGGCGTTACTTAGCAGATTAGTCAAGGTTTGGACAATGCGATCTGGGTCTGCCCATAATTGACAGGGTATGGACAAAATGGATAGAGTCACTCCCGCTTTGTGGGCGAGAGACTGCATAATACTCACTGCTGAAGCAATTAGTTCGGCAAGATTGCAGGTTTCTGGTGCCATTTTTACCTTGCCTGACTCAATACGCTCAATGTCCAGGATGTCATTAATCAAACGTACCAAACGCTCTGTACTATCAGTAGCAATTTGCAGCAAGCGTTTTCCCTGTTCCGAGTCTGGCTTTAGCAAACCACTGGCTAACATTCCTAATGAACCGTGAATTGAAGTCAAAGGTGTGCGGAGTTCATGACTAACAACAGAGATAAACTCATCTTTCATCCGCTCAATTTGTTTTCTTTCTGTAATATCTCGTAAAATTACCGTATAAAAATATTCTTTACCTAAATTAAACTTCGAGATGGAAGCCTCCGCCGGAAATTCTGTACCATCCTGGCGGCGACCAAATATCTCGCGTCGTTCTCCCATCCGTCGGGCCAGATTGGGAGATTTTCTAAAGTCAACTACATGATGACAGTGCGCCTCAGCAAAACGCAGGGGTAAAAGCAAATCAAGCTGCTTACCGATGACTTCCTCAGCAGAGTAGCCAAAAATCTTTTCTGCTCCTTGATTAAACAAGGTAATACATTGGCTACCATCAATAGAAATAATGGCATCATCAGCAATATCTAAAATTCGCGCTAACCGCACTTGTGATATTCGCAGTACTTCTTCTATGCGCTGGCGTTCATTGAGCTGTGATTGTAACCTGCGATTGACGTTGACTAATTCAGCAGTACGCTCTGCTACTCTTAATTCCAGTTCATTATTAGCTTGTTGGAGAGCTGCTTGACTTTGTTGTAATGCGGCTTCAGCTAATTGGCGATCGCGTTGATTACGCAATGCTACAATGCCGTATGCTAAATCTTCTGCTAGTTCTTCTAAGAGTTTTACCTCATTGGCATCAAAGGCATCTGGTGCAGCAGCATAAATACTCAACGCGCCGAAAGCTGTACCATGAGCTATTAAAGGTAAGGCAATGGATGCAGCATAGCCTCGTTTTTTAGCCTGACATCGCCAAATTTCATAATTAGAGTCGGTCAAAATATTCTGGATAATCGAAATTTGACCAGTGCGAATGGCTGTTCCTGTGGGCCCTTGTCCATACACGGTATCTAACCAAGTGAGGTTGAGAGATTGCAAATATCCATCTTCATAGCCTGCTTGGGCGACTGGACGGATATTCTTTGCAGGATCATGTTCAGCGAATCCCACCCAGGCCAGCCGATAGCCGCCAACTTCTACCAGAATTTGGCAAATTTTCTCTAGTAAATCATTCTCGTTCGTGGCACGAATAATTACCTGATTGCAGTTACTCAAAGTCTGAAGTGTGCGATTTACCCGACGAATTTCTGCCTCTATTTCTTGATACTGGGTAATTTCGCGGGTAATGGCCAAAGATGAGGAAGAAACTTCTTCAAGAATTATCCCTTTTTCTCCCACGCCCCTACTTCCTTGCTGGGAAAAGCGCCGCAGTAGTTTCACCCGCTCTAAGCGATTAATTATCCGAGTCACCAGTTCTGGCCCTACTATGGGTTTACTAACGAAGTCATCAGCACCAACGCTAAAGACCTGATGCAGAATTTCGGCATCGCTATGAACTGTGAGAAATAAAATTGGTAACTCACTCCAAAGCGGGTCGTTTCGTACCACCTGGCAAAGTTCAATACCACTGATATGAGGCATTTCCACATCGAGAATCAGTAGATCTGGGGTTACATCTGCCAAGGTTTGCCAAAACTGTCGCGGATCATCAAGGGTGATTACCTTCAGTCCCCAAGGAGTGAGTAAGGTTTGTAATAAGGCGAGAATTTGCGGGTCGTCGTCTACAGCTAATATTTTGGCTTCTGTCTGGACGTGTTGTCTGGCGACAAGCTGCTTCGCGTCTACGCCGTCAACAACTAATACTAAAGGAGATGCTTCAGTAGATTTTGGTGAAGTTACTGTTTCCTCTTGCTTGTTTGTTATTTCCTGACGCAGTAGTTTCACCCAATTTTGTAAGTTGGCTATGTCATCTGGGGTCAAGGGTTGGTCAGATTTTAATAGTTGCTCAATTTTACGAGCTAGCTTTGATCCTTCAGCTAAACCAAAAGTACCCAATGACCCCGCCAGAGTATGCGCCTCTTTGATTGCTGGTGCCAAGCGTTTTCGCCATTCCTCTGTATTATTAGCCACAACTGCTGCTTGCTCTAGCACCTTCACCTGCTCATCTATTCGCCCTTGAAATCGCTGCCAAACGCCTGCTATTGCTGCTAGTGTTTGCTCTTGCTTGGCGACTTCTTCTGATGGTCTGCGCTTTTTAGTTTTTGGCTGTTCTACTTCTTTTTGGCTCTTATTTCTCTCTTCATCCTGCTGTTTCAGACGATAGCCAATACCATAGACTGTCTCAATTAAATCAGTTGGCGCTCCCACAACTTTTAATTTCTGGCGTAATCCTTTAATATGGGTGCGAACCGCTTCTTCTGTGGGAGTATCTTCATAAGACCAAAGATGTTCTAAAATCATGCCGCAGCTAAACACACGGCGACTATTTCGCAAAAATAGTTCTAATAGGGCATATTCCTTAGGAGTTAATGACAGTAAATTTTGAGCATAAGTGACTTCACAACTACTAGGATCAAGCTGTAAATTCCCCCATTCTAGTATTGGTTGCGATGCCGTTCCCCCTCGGCGCAATAAAGCGCGCACCCGAGCAACTAATTCTTCTTGTTCAAAGGGTTTAACTACATAGTCATCTGCACCTGCATCTAGCCCGATGGCTTTTTCATGACTACTATTGCGTCCTGTTAATAACAGGATTGGCATTTGCCGACCGCTAGACCTTATTTGACGACAGAGACTGATGCCATCTAACTTAGGTAACATGACATCTAAGAGGATTAAATCATAATCATAAGTTTCAATTAAATCCCAAGCTGCATTACCATCATTAGCAACTTCAACTGCATAGTTCTGATTAGTAAGCACGGCGGTGAGGACATAAGCATTTAATTCATCATCCTCTACAACTAAAATTTTCATATAAAAATTTTCCTAATCCGGTAGTTAACAAATAATTAGCAAAAACAGCAAATTGAAAACATAAATTAATATTAAAGCTATTTTTCCAGATATCTTCAAGGATATCTCTTCAAAAAGCTGATTCTAATTAAATTAATTAACCAATTGTCAAAAATTATTACTTTCTAGAAAGTAATAATATTCAGCTTGGTTTTATTTTACGCCCCGCTACCGCTCTAAGAGGCTGTTTTAAAATTCCTCTCGTTAGTAGCAAAACGTTTTAGATCTCCCTAAATCCCCCTTCTCAAGGGGGACTTTGATTCTAGTTCCCCCTTTTTTAAGGGGGGTTATGGGGGATCAATAAGTGCCTAAAATTACAGTCAACCACTTTTCAAGCACCATCTAATACCAATTCGCAATTCGCAATTAAAAAACTGATATGCAGCAAAGCTTTCAGAGTTTACATCTGTATCAGATTTTTCGTGAAATGGTATAAGCGCAGCTATGCCCGTAGGGCTTTACAGGAAGACAGCACTTTGCTATGGATACTCAACTCTATGTTTTTCTGATTTGGAAATGCCGCGTAGAGGAATGGAAAAATTTTTCCCATGAAAGCTACTTTACTTTTGATAAAATGGCTATTGGTAGCGAGTTTTTACCGTCCTCACAAGTTCCTCAAATTTATTTTCTATAAACATGGATGTAGGAAGAGGATTGCTTAATAGTTCACATAGGCTAACTATTAAAAGAATTTTATCGATAGTTGCCAAACATCGATTCATACTTGGTAATTTTTACTAAGTATAAATCTAGAAACCAGCAACCTCAATTACCAATAAAAACCAGAGGTCTATATGCTGAAAAAAATTCTCGTTGCATTGGATCGTTCGGAAATGGCTCAACAGGTTTTTGAGCAAGCGTTGGCTTTAGCGAAGGCAACACAGGCTAACTTATTACTGCTGCATGTTCTTTCGCCGCAAGAAGAAGGTAGTCCTTATCTTCCTATAATATCCAATATCGATTACTATCCAGGATTGAGCGGACAAAACTTTGAATTGTACCAAAAGCAGTGGGATACATTTAAATATGCAGGTATACAAATGTTGCAATCCTTCAGCGCTCAAGCAAACACCGCAGGAATTTCCACAGAATTTGACCAACCCCTGGGTCATCCTGGTCGAACAATATGTAAGTTAGCTACTACTTGGGGTGCTGACCTAATTATCATGGGACGTAAGGGGCGCTCTGGGTTGGCAGAACTATTACTTGGTAGTGTGAGTAACTATGTTGTCCACCATGCTCCTTGTTCAGTTCATATTGTGCATCTGCCAATTAGTATTCAAGATGGGGAAAAAGTTGTTGCAGAACCTACAAACGCAGCAATTACATCAAAGTAATAACAAGTAGGTGAGGTCTTGGGGATCTCCAAAATGGGCAAATGGCGTGCGAGTTACAGTCACCTGGTGCATGATGTCCGTTAAAATATTTTCTCAAATGAAATCGATATCTTGCACCTACTTCATATCCAGCCAAGAAATTTATTTCTTGGCTAATAGCCCAAGTCAACGAAAGTGGACTGAAATTTTTACCACACCGGAAGTTTATTCATCTAAGATGACTTTTGCTATGTAACCCTATATGAGAAACATATGGCAGTTTTGGATGCTAGTGCAAGATATAACTAAAAAGACTAAATAAGGTCGTATAAGTCTAAATACCATACCAAACTTTAAGTGGGAAATCCGTACTAAAGATGAGAGGTTTTCTGCACTAATATCTGAGTTTAGCTAGATACAATTAAAATGCGACTTAAGTGGTGCTGTTGTCTAAAAATACTAAATACAGCATTAGCGGGAGAGCAAAAATATGACAAATCAATTGAAAACGTTTGCTTTGCTAGCTGCCCTGAGTGGTCTTTTAATTGCTATTAGCTATTGGGTAATTGGCGGTACTGGTGGCTTAATTATAGGAATTGGCTTAGCAGCAGCAACAAACCTGTTTTCTTGGTATCAATCAGATAAAATTGCGCTGAGAGTCTATCGCGCCCAGCCTGTGAGTGAAGCTCAGGCACCGGGACTCTATCGTATGGTACGAAAATTGAGCGATCGCGCCAACATTCCCATGCCGGGAGTTTACATTGTCCCTAGCCAAACTGCAAATGCTTTTGCCACGGGGCGAGATCCAGAACATGCAGCTGTGGCTGTCACCGAAGGCATTTTGAATATATTGCCTGAGGATGAACTCGAAGGTGTGATTGCTCATGAGCTGACTCACATCACTAATCGAGACACTCTCACCCAAGCCGTTGCTGCTACAATTGCCGGGGCTGTCTCGTTTTTGGCACAAATGGTGAGTTACAGCTTATGGTTTGGTGGTGCAGGATCTCGAGATGGTGACAGAGGGGGAAATCCTTTAGGTATTTTATTAACAGTCATACTTGCGCCATTAGCTGCCACAATCATTCAGCTAGCAATCTCGCGTACACGGGAGTTTTCTGCTGATGCTGGTGCTGCTAAATTGACTGGCAATCCCCGCGCCTTAGCTAGGGCGCTGCAAAGGTTAGAAGCTACAGCAAAGCAACTACCTTTAAATGCCAACCCAGCTTTTGAGCCGTTATTAATTATTAATCCGATTTCTGGGAAGTTTCTGGGCAATTTGTTCTCTAGTCACCCTGCTACCGCAGCACGAGTTGAAGAATTACTAAAATTAGAGCAACAACAGATAACAACAGCTTACTAGGTGAAATTAACCAGATAAATTTGGCAAATAAACCAGATAAATTTGGCAAATAAACCGAAGCTGTAGTTCTCATCAGCAATAGAAGTTTTGCAACTAAGGATATTTGAACCATGAGTGCTAACAACAACGAACCTAGAGAATCTACAGTAGTGGTAGAAATCAGCCCTCAAACTGACGAAATGGTAGAAACCGAAATGGCTGGCGAGACTGATGAAGTCAAGCGCGAAACCAAAGCATTGATTGAGGCGCTAAAAAGACGCGCTCAAACTGAAGCAGAATCAGCAGGTACTCTCACCCGCGAAACTTATGTAAATGCTGTACGCCAAGCCAGAGAAGCCATTGAACGGGAAAAACTGATCGAGCGCGATCGCCTGGAAAACACATGGGCTACCATGCAACAAGAAACCGAGAAAAACTGGCACTTGCTAATTAAAGAAATCACAGATTTTAGCGATCGCCTGCAAAGCGCCGCTAAAGCCGCCTGGGAAGCCTTCAACGCCCCACGTACCCAAGATTAAGGGATTTTAACAAATTTAGCCCACGCAGGTGGGCTTTGTTTGTATAGCCGCGTATCGCTAAAGCGAAAGCTCCGCTAACATTTAAGTTTTCCAAGTGCAAAGCAGGGCATAAATATAAGCAATAGTTTCAGATATAATTGTTCGCACTCCTTCACTAGAATTCCACCAGTTATTAGGGTCATAATTTGATGGTTCAGCCGCAATGATCCCTACTTGAATTTTAGGAGCAAGTACATTTCTAAATATGAGCCAGCTTCTATGAGCGTGAGCATCACTAGTCACCAAATTTATTGATTTTATCGGTAAATTGGCATCTGATATTTTCTGAAGCAATGCCACAGCAGACGCATTAGTCCGATCCTTAATCACGTCAGGAGTGGGAATAGTTACTAGTTTGTCTTGCGGCACACCCATTTTGTTTAATGTAGCTGCGGCAATTTCGGCAAAGTTTTTGTATTCAACTAGATATGATCCTTGTTCTACCGAACTTCCTAGAGTAAATATATATTGATAAGAACCACTTTTAAATTCAGCAAATGCTTGGGCGATCGCGTAGTCTGATATCCATCCTTCAACCACTAATACATCTGCTGTTTGGATGGGAGAAGTTACGGCGAGAAATGGGTATAAATGAGTGATGCTAAAAAACATGATCGCTGCTGTGATTGCCAAAAATATTACCCATCCCTGAGCCGTAAGTATCCACATTTCTTGGCGTTTTATGAGCCTATTATTTGGAAGTTTTGGAGCTTGGCGATTTTTTGTTCGCATTAAGCCTTAGCTGATTTTTGGTTGTGCAAATAAGCAAATACAGATTTATCGCCGATATCTTGAGGAATTGCTTGTACTGTCTTACGCAAAGCAAATATTAGAAATAAAATTGCCCAAATTCCTAATAAAGTTTGTTCCCATTGCGTTGGCAAAATTCCCACCAAATGTCCTAGCAAAAGTAAAGGCACTGTTAAAGTTAATACCTTAGTTTCTAGATGATTAAAGCAAAAAGCTTCTTTAAAATAAATCCCTGTTAATGCAACGAAGGTAAAACCTACACCAAATAATGTCAGAGGCTGGTTGTAAACAGCGATCGCTAAAGGTTCACTACTAGACAGTGCCAGTACTAAAGCTGCTATACTGCCAATTGCCCAAAACACTTGCAATAGTCGGTGTAGTAATGCCATGTAGATGTGAATGGTTAATAAGCTGATACCGAGAGCTAGGCTAAAACAAGCGTATAAAGGCGTTAGTGCAGCAATGGTAGTGGGATTATTGTTAAACAAAACCAAAGCGCTGCCAATAGCAAAGCTGAGTGCAGCTACCATTAAGCCAGCCCGGTAGATAATCACACCAGTGCGATCGCTCTGAGTTATTGTAAATTCACCAAACTGACCTTGATAAACTTCTGGTGGAGATAGTGTTTGTGTAGTCATATTAAAAAACTATAGTTGGGATTACTTAGTAAAACGCAACAGAAATATGCTGACAGTTTACTCTTGTAGGACTTACGCACAAGTTACGAAAGAATCAAACCGCAGAGGCACAGAGGAGGCATTGCGTTGCGCGGGTTCCCCGCGTTGTAGCAAATGGCGTAACACGGAGGAATGAGAGTTAGAGAAGTATTTTGCGTAAGTCCTATCTTACTATTATGAGCAATTGAATCAACTTAATGTCACCAGCCTCATATTCTCTTCCAGACTAGCTTGAAAGTGCTTTTTTAAGTGCTGAGTGCTTCCTTCCTGAGTAAAAATATCAGTCCCTAGTCCCTAAATAAGACTTGTAAAGTATCTTGCAAATTTATCTGTAACTGTGAGTGTGCATCACCGCTATTGATGGCTATTTCTACCCAGCCGTGACTCCCCACTAAAGCGGCTATCTCTCCCACTTCGACATCACTGTAAGTTTCACGTCCTGGTATGGTTAATCCAGCAGCTTGCACACACCAAGTTTTTCCTTGCACATATCTTTCAGGAATGTTGCTGACTAAGTTGCCAAAGTAATCAATATATTGAATACACCCTGTCACACCAGTATTTGTTTGTTTACAGTCGCCTATATCTAGCTGTACCAAAGTTTCTGGATCGATTTTTTGTCCTAGCTGTTTGAGGGGAACACCGTTAGCAAGATAAGCTCCCACTGGTGCAAAAATATCTCTACCGTGAAAAGTTTTGCTGGGTTCAGGCGTTCGCCAATAATTGGGATTTGTCAGTTCAACGGCTGTAATTGCTGGAGTTTGACTGAGTACCCCACTGAATATGCCATTATCTGGGCCTACCAAGAACCCTTGAGCAAATTCTACCGCGATCGCCCGTCGCTTACTTCCTACGCCCGGGTCTACGACCGCTACATACACTGTACCATCCGGGAAATAGGGATAAGCATTCATCAAGCAAAACCTAACTGTGGCGATGTTTTGCGGTGGAATCTGGTGCGTCAAGTCTATCACCCTTAACAGGGGATTGATTTGGGCAATAACACCTTTCATCACACCCACATAAACATCGCGATCGCCGAAATCGCTCAGTAATACCAGAAGTGATTGACTTATCTGGTTCTCAGACATAATTTGATAGTAAAAATATATTAAGACATAATTTTCTGTATCGACAGCTACAAAATTTATGCTATGTTAACAATACAAGACATAAGAAACTTATAGAGGGTCATCACTATGAGCCAATATAGACTACAAAATGCTAGCAAAGCGCAAGAAAATCACAGAATAAATATTCAAAAAAGCCTGGAACATCGCTTGCAAGTAGCTAAAGCTAAGGGCGACGACAGGCTAATTAGCCAACTAGAGGCGGAAATCAAATATTTCAGCTAAATCAAAAATTTATTGTTCATAGTTTTGTTGTGTATAACCCCGCTTTGGCGGGTTTTATTTTTACCAACAACAGAGGCTCAAATCCCCGACTTCTTGTAGACAGCCGTAGAGTGACTTCCCGGAGGGTAACCCTGTTCTGTCACTTCCGGAAAACAATAATCGTAGCGAAACACTGGAACTTTTATCTAATCAAGCTTTGAGCTTTTCTTTTCTAATAGAAACTAAAATTTGTAGCCAAAAACTGAAAAGTAAAGCTCCAAAAGGCTTTGAGCGATTGGGTTTTCCCAGTCTGACACAAGAGGGGTAAAAGTCGGGGATCTTTTTGTTCGTGAGTGAAAATATAAAGGGTTATCAACTAAATTGACAACCCCAAGATATTGGCAATTTCAACAACAGAATAATCTATAGAATTGCTCAATTCCTTCTTCCCTCTAATCGCTCATCATCCTTATTGATGTCTAATTCTTCACGACGAAGAGTTTCTTGAGCCTCAACGGTATCTTGTTCTACAACCTTCTTAACTTTAACTTCCTCGCGTACAACAGCTTCCTTACGAATCTCCGGCGTTTCTTCGTAAATATCCATACGTGCAACTTCACCTTCACGGAAGTTCACTTCACCAGGAGAAGCTGTGCGGCCAGCATCTGTGGGAGTAGTGCGTTCAATAACTACTCGTTCTTTTTCTACTGGTACTGCTACTTCTGCTGTGTCAGTTTCAACGTGTTTTCCAACCGCTACTTCTCCGGTTTTCACACGGGATTTATTAGCAACTAACCGTTCTTCGTAGAGTTTGAGGTTTTGATGATTGCGATCGCTCGTTTGGTAAAGATCCGGTTCCCGTTCGTAAGTATAGGTATCGCGATCGTATATATCTCTTGATGGGGGTGTAGTTACCCTTGATGTATCCTCTCTATAGGCTGTTGGAGTATCTAAAGGTGCTGTAGTTTCCACAGGTGTCGAAGTTTCTAAAGGCGATTCTGCAAATGGAGTACGATAAACTCCCCGCACCCGCTCTTCATAATCGTAATCAACTCGTTCTAGGTTATTGAAATCAGGTAAGCTTTCTACTTGCTCTCGGGTAAGTCCTGTAGCATACACTCGTCGGTCAGCATAGCTAATGCGAGAACGCCCAATTGGTAACAACACTTGCTTCCCAAAAATCCAAAAGCCTGTATCAACAACTAGGTAGCGAAAACGTCCTGAATCATCCACTAAAATATGTTTGACTGTGCCTACCTTGTCATTATCTATATCTGAATAGACATCAAAATTTCTGATTTCATAGTTATCAAAATCAGCATCTTTATACTCAGCAGCAAAATCTTCTAGCTTATAAAGAGCCATATTAGTCTTTGCCAAAATTCTACACCTTTAATATTATTAATTTTGTGCTATTACTTCTTCTTTCTACCGATTGAAATTGACTATAAAATAATTAATACTTATAGGGGATGTACTATTTAGGTAGGATATACGAAAAGTTAGTAAAACATTCTAATATTCTTCTGAAATTATAGTTCGACCTCGGCAAGTTTTGAGTAGAAATACTCAAATATAAATTATTTCTATATTAATAAAGTTAACTAATCTCAAGTTACATTTGCTTCTTAATTTAAATCTTACTTAGATGAATTTGATTTATCACTTTAGATATAAGTTTTTAAATCGGCAGATAGATAACTGTATAAATCAGAAAATTTACCATATTAGTAATTAAATAATAAATGATAAATAAAAATGTCCCTAACTTATCTAGGACTTACGCAATAACTCTCTGAAACTCTTATTTCTCTGTGTCCTCTGCGTCCTCTGTGGTTCGTTTTTCCATGATTTTGCGTAAGTCCTGTTATCTCAGAACTTGGGGATATTATCCAGATAGAAATTAAGTAAAATTAATATAAAATCAAACAAATTAACATAATGGAGGTATTTTTTAAGATGTCTATTTCATCTCAATTTTTACCATTAAGTGCATCTTTTTTAACTTTAGGATTAGTAGCGAATTTAACTACCCCAGCTTTGGCGCAAACTAGTTTTCCTGATGTGCCGTCTAATTATTGGGCACAGCCATTTATTCAACGTTTAGCAGCAAGAAATATTATTGTTGGATATCCAGATGGCACATTTAGGCCCGAACAGCCTGTACAACGTGATGAATTAGCGGCAATGATTCGTCAAGCTTTTGACCAAGAGGCGATACGGCAGATAGAAAGTGGTAGTGTTTATGAGGATGTACCTGAGGGATATTGGGCAGATCCTGCTATTGAGGAGGCTTATCAGCAAGGATTTATGAGCGGTTTTCCTGGTGGAGAATTTCGCCCAAATCAGCCAGTTTCTAGACTAGAGGCAATAGTCACTTTAACTAGAGGATTGAATTTAGCGCCGCCAGAAACCCCACAAGTAACTACAGGTCGAGCGATCAGAAGACCTATATATTTACCACTAGCAATGACTTCTTTGATGCAGCCTTTAGTAGCAGCACCTCAGACAACTGCTCCTGTAGCAGCAAGTGTTAGAGATTATTATGCTGATGCCCAGCAGATTCCTCCGTATGCTGTGAATGACGTAGGTATAGCAACACAAAATAATTTGGTGGTAAATTATCCCAATCCAAAAGTTTTAAATCCCAATCAGCCTCTGAGACGCTCGACTGCGGCTGCTTTTATCCATCAAGGTTTGGTTGCTCAGGAGAGGATTGAACCTCTTCCTAGTAATGTCGAAGCTTACAACTACATTGTTCGCCCTGAAGTTAGCCAGGCTGCTCGGTAAATGCCAACAAAGCCACCAGACTTTGGGTTGCGTTCTATTGCTCCGCAACGCTGACGCGAACAACCCAACCTTGTATCTTAAGAGAAGTAGATGGGTCTTTTTGCCTCTAACAAGGATGGTGGTGACGATATAGCTTAGATAAAAATTGTCACATGTAGCAAGGCAACACCAACCTCTAACATCCAAAATCCAAAATTGACTATGGGGTTAGGAGACTGTAGTTTTAAGGGTTGAGTTTTGTTGGAGTCACGACTGAGCGCTTGTATTAACTCTGTTTTGCTGAGAGATTTGATAATATTCAGACCGAGAGACTGACTAGAAATATTTTTGGCGTAAGCGGCGTTGAGATAAGGGATATATTGTGACTTGCCTGCAACGTATGTTTGGCAGAAAGATAAACTCAATACATTCATGTAATAACGTGCTTGGGAGGTATCACCAACTACATCGGCAGGTAATGGTACTTGCTGGCTTATAGGGTTTCCCTCACCAATGGTGGAAAAGTGGGTTCCACCTAAGAGCATAACGAGATACTTTGAGGAATTTGTCAACCAGGAGAATGGCAAAATTTGCTCGTATAGAGCTGGTGCAACGGTATCATCACTACTACCAACAATCATTACAGGAGTTTGAATTTGACTTAAACCAGCTTCACCAAAAATTGAGCTAGTGATGGGGTTAACTGCGATCGCGGCTTTTACTCTTGCATCTTGCAAGTTATACTCTGGGCTAGACTGGCTGTGATTTAATGGCAAAGCGCGACATTGAAATAGTAAAGACATATTCCAGCTTTTTTGCAGCGCCTCTGGTTGACAGTCTTGTTCTAGTTGCTCAAAGTTAATCTTAGCGCCAGCTAAAGCCAAAGCTGTATAACCGCCTAAAGATTGACCAAAGACTCCTACTTGTTGCAGATTTAATCGTCCCCGAAAACGTGAATCATACTGGTTACTTTTCTCCAGTTGATTTAATACATACTTGACATCTAAAGGTCGGTCTAGAAATTCATCTGGTTCTATGACTTCGCTGGCTTGTTCATGCAACGATGATTGTAATTGTTTAGCATCGCTACCCGGATGATTGGGTACAACTACAGCCAATCCGTGGGAAGCTAAATATGTGGCTAAATATTGAAAGTTGCTGCTGTCTGTACCCAAGCCATGAGAAATCACGATTACAGGTGCGGGACTTTGGACATGGGGAACGTAAACATCAGTCAACAATTGTCGATTGCGTGTCGAATCAAAAAACCTCAGCGTGTATTTTTGCGGCTGGAACTGTCCCTGTCCCCGTAAATCCGCTAATTGCCAGAAATCCAATGGTTTGGGGACGGTCGCAGCTTCTATATGAGACTTTTTGGTAACTGCGGCGATCGCGCGATTAGTTTCATTAATAACCTTTTCTAGTTCGCCAGCTATGGCGAAGCTACGCCTTAAATCGATGTGGATACTGCTGTAGGGATATTTCCGTAACAGATTTAATAAAGTTAAACCTCCCGGTTCAGCAGCAGCCGAAATTAATGCTGACCTTAAGGCATGAAATGCTTTTTGTGGTCGTTGAGATTCAGTTTTAATTGCTGTTGCTAAACGGCGCAGCAGCAATTCGCCTTGAGGTGTGTAGAGAAATTGGGAAACCACGGCTGGACTCACTTTCACAGGAGTGAGTAAAATTCCCTGCAATTCTTCAAACTGTTTTGATGGCAGATATTGCTGATAAATGGCTAATTCATCATCAATTACACCGTCTTTGGCGTAATTTTCTAAAGCAGTCACAGAAATTGACATTTCTATAGCTGAAAAAGATGCATAAATTCGCTCAACTGCCATCATAGAAGTACTAATTCCCAGCGTCAGCAGTATTGAAAGAACCAGCAAGAGCGAATTTCTTCTCAGGGTGCTTGTACAATTACCAAACAAACTATTCATCGCTCAACTGTTTTGGTGATGTTGTTTCACTAGGCGTTGGCTTTGGTAGTTATGCAGAAACCCTGAACAATCACAGCATTTTTCATCATATTTGCAGCACAATCTTTCGTAGGGGCGAAAAATCTTTCGTCTCTACAGTATGGATTATTGATCTGAAAATTGCTGTCAGTTAATATTGTTTGCCTTCGTCGTATGGATTTTTCGGGAATTTTTCTCTTGATTACAAGCTAAATATTTAAATGTGCTTAATACCAATTCTTGGAAAATTCAGCTACAGATGCCAACCTGAAAATCCAAATGAAAGCTAAATTCCTGAATTACGAATTGGTATTGTCAACATAGGTAGAGCAGAGATTCACTAAGTAGGATATTAACCCACTAGCTTGCAGTCATTATGAAATGATAACAAATACCAAATGACCCTGCCTCAGTATTGAAGTGTAGCTTTAAAAATAATTAATCAGTTTTTCCCAAGGCGATCGCTACTGAACCAGCTACTACTAAACATGCACCTAATATACTAATTATGGTGAGGTGTTCTGCGGGAATTAGAGAAGGTGTAATTACTGATACAAGTTCAACTGAGATTAAAGTAATAATAGGAGCTAAAGCTAATACTGCACTTACTCTTGAGGCTTCCCAATGTTCTAATGATTCAGCAAAAGCACCATAAGCAATTAAGGTATTTAAAGCACAAAATAATAAAATTAATAACTGAAAACTATTCAGAGTAAAAATTGTTTCTGGCTTCGCAAATGGCGTGAATAATAAAGCACATCCTCCATAAATAATTAGCATGATATTAGCCGAGGATAAAGATTGCAGTAATTGCTTTTGGGACAAAGCATAAATAGCCCAAGCTGCTGCGGCCAAAGCAATTAAAGCACTCCCAAAAATATATGTGCTTTGGGCTGTAATTAAATTTGTGAGTTGTTCACGAAAAAATACAATATAACCAGAAGTAAGTATACTGACACCGAGCCATTGATGCAGTGTATAACGTTCTTGAAAAATTGCTAAACCACCTAAACCTAATAACAAGGTAGATAATTGAATTAAAACTTCCGCGTTAGCAGGTGATGTTAACGCTAGACCTTGCATAAATAGGAAGTAATTAAATCCTAAGAATAGTGTAGCGATCGCTAATAACTTCCAAGAAGTAGAACGCAATTGCTCTGATTTTGGTAATTTACCACGCACCCCTAAATATATAGCCAGTAGGGCAAATGACACCAAAAAGCGAAACCAAATAATAGTGTAGACATTGAGTGTTTGTAGCGTTACCGTCAGCGCAATCGGTAGAATTCCCCACAAAAAGACGGTCAACAACGATAACGCTAGACCTAAACGCCAGCGACCAGAACTTTGATGTAATGACATTTGCATATCATAGCTAAATTGATGTCTTTGCTGTTGACTTTGATGATTGGCAGCGCGAGTTAAACCGTGGCTGAACTGCCTGCTATTAACACATCCCCACTAATTTTTTTGACTAAGGGCGGCTTTGTCGATTTGTTGCTCCTAATTAGCCCATCGATTATTGTTCCTAATGCTGTAGCCACAGAAATTCAGGAATATGGGGAAACAGACGTAACAGCAGTTGCGCTCAATAATACTGATTGGTTGGTTGTACAAGAAACATCACCTGTGCCGAACATTATTCAAAACTGGGATTTGGGTCAAGGTGAGTCAGCCGTACTGACCTGGGGCTATAACCGCGTGATCAATCAAGCATTAGCATTGGTAGGGGAATAGATGCGTCTGCTCTCAAGCCAATAGATTGGTCATTGCATGAGATACAATCGTTTTCTCTATGAAAAATGATAGCTGAGAACGTAGACAAGGCATTTACGATTGTCATAATAAAGGGTAAAACCGCGAATCCACAACAGGCGAAAATCATGAACATTCAACTCAAACCCGAAGATGAGCAATTTATTCAAACACAAATTGCCAAAGGTAAATATGAAAATCCAGAAGAAGTTATTAGTAAAGCATTGAAACTGTTAGACAAGTGGGAAAAAGGTTATCAAAATTGGGTTGAAGAAACCCGTCATCAAGTAGAAGTCGCTGCCCAATCCTTGGATAGAGGCGAAGGTATTGATGGCGAAGTTGTAGTTGAGCGACTGCGGGAGAAACTGCGTCAAGCCAGAGAAAATAAATCATGAAGCAACACATTATCTCCCCAGAGGCAAATCAGGATTTAGAAGTAATTATGGATTATTTCACGGCTCGCAATATAGACGCTGGAGAGCATTTTGTTGATGAGTTTAATAAAAAATGTAGATATCTGGCTAATTTTCCCAACATGGGGCGTAGTTACGCACATATTAAGGACTATTTGCGGGGTCTACCCTTGGATGGTTATATCATTCTTTACCGAGTTGCAGATAACGGAATAGAAATTTTACGCGTAGTTAGCGGTTATAGAGATTTAGAGTCTTTATTTGCCGAATCGGGTGATGATTAAGCACCAGTAGATACCTCAGACATCTAGAAAATCACAATTATCAAGGTTAGGCTCCATATCGATTAGTGAAACATTAGGTTTGATTTTGGCGATCGCGTGGGTAGGTTTCATTGATAAACCATTGAATTGCTGAAACCAATACATAGAGAGAAAGAAGCTAAAAAGGTAATACAGAATATTAAAAGAAATCAGCCATCCACGGAGAATTACCTGTAAATATTTGCGTAGCTGCTAATAGTGCTGTTTTTGTAGCCTCCAGTTTTCCTGTTAACTGTAATTGGTGGGGTGTGAATAAACCTGTATATAAAGGTACTAAACCTCTAATATCTAACTGCAACTCACCTTTGCCGCCTGTGGTTACTTCACCGCGTCCATCTGCTACAGATAAAATAAATTTGCCGTTATTGGTAGCTAGCAAGTCATCTTTAACTTCTAAGTGTAGTTCAGTGGTAATTCCCGATGGATAACCCCGCATCTCTAACGCCTTAACGACATCTATTATCCGCAGCATCCAACGCTCTTGATATTTAATTTTGGCAGTTTGTTCTGGTAGCAGCAATGTTAGAGAATCAACTACAGAACTCTTCCATCGTACCTGGTCAATTTGGGAGCGATGATTGGCAATAAAAGACCAAAAAGTTCGTGCAGCTGCATTTGTGAGGATTGTCCAATCTCTCACTTTTAACATTGTGCCCTCCTTTGTGCGTTCTTGAGTCAAGATGATATAACCTTGGGGTTGGTCTTGCTCACCAATCAAATAACCACATACTGTTTCTTGATGATCTGGTTGAGTTAATCCTTGCCAGATAGCTGGATGTCGGTCTATATATCCATCAATGAGTTTTGCTTGTTGCTGATACAAGTCGTGAAAGATGGCATGATTTTTGGTAGTTACAGGTTGCAAAGGTAAAGATTTATCTTGCAACTGGATACTGTCAGGAGAAATTTCCCAAGTGCAATAACTGCCACCTTGTTCATATCCGGCTTTACGATAAAGACGTTGAGTAGCTGGATAGAGAACCGAAATCGGAACTTCCTGGTCATAGAGTTCCTGAATCGTTTGTTGTATGAGCGCGATCGCTGCACCATCCCCACGGTATTCTGGAGCAATACCTACTGCGGCAATTCCCGTCATCGGTACACGCTGACCACCCCACCACTGACCCATGGGAATCATTGCCAGTCCACCGACAACTTGCTGATTTTGATAAATAGCGCGAAACTTGTCTACACCAAGGCGCTGCATGTAGATTTCGCTATCACCAGCCGACATAATAAAACACTGTTCGAGGATATGTCCCAGTTGCTGAATATCCTCTGTGTGGGTAAGTGTGGTGTATTTAAATTGACGTGACATCGTTTCTACCGTTAGTAGCACAATCATACTACAACGGGTTTTTCTTGAGCGCTTCACCCGTTTGGGTGGGGAGTGTGCCCAAATCTCAGTTCGTTAATCTTCCAACATCTCCAAAAATTGCGCCTCACTCAATTGGGTAATTCCCAACGTCTGCGCCTTTTCTAACTTAGAACCCGCATCTTCTCCTACTAACAAATAATCAGTTTTTTTACTTACCGAATTAGTTACCTTACCGCCAGCTTTTTGAATTAAGTCCTTGGCTTCATCCCGTGTTAAATTTGGCAGTGTACCCGTAATTACAAAAGTTTTATCCGCTAACTTTTGATTACCGTCGCTAACGTCTGTTGTTTTCTCCGTAGCAGCTAATTGTAATCCTGCTGCTTGTAAGCGTTCAATTAAAACTTGATTAGCACGAATACGGAACCACTGATAGACAGATTGAGCAATTTCCGCACCGATACCGTAAATCCCGGCAATATCTGATTGCTTGGCTGCTGCTAACTGTTCTACTGTAGGATACTTCTGGGTTAACAATTGAGCATTCACACTGCCAACGTGACGGATGCCTAAACCATATAATACCCGTGACCAAGGTTGGTTTTTTGATTGAGCGATCGCATCTATTAATTTCTGTGCCGACTTTTGCCCCATCCTTTCCAACCCACATAATGCCTCTGCTGTCAAGTCGTATAAATCGGCAATGGAATGCACCAAACCTCTATCCACGAGTTGATGTACTAGCTTTTCTCCCATGCCTTTAATATCCAAGGCATCCCGACTCACCCAATGTTCAATTTCTCCTTTGAGAATTGCCGGACAGGAAGCATTCACACACCTAGTCACTGCTTCACCAGATTCTCGCACTACTAACTGACCGCAGACTGGGCAATGGGTGGGCATTTCAAAGGGTTGAGCATCAGCAGGACGCAGTTCTTTTAATACCCGCACCACTTCGGGAATGATTTCCCCAGCTTTGCGGACAATCACAGTATCACCAATGCGAATATCTAATTGCACTATGCGATCGCTATTGTGTAAAGTAGCGCGAGCAACAGTCGTCCCGGCTAATTGTACAGGGCGCATTTCTGCCAAAGGCGTTAACGCCCCAGTTCTTCCCACATTCACAGCAATATTTTCTACCCGGGTGGGCGCTTCTTCGGCTGGATACTTCAACGCCACCGCCCACCGGGGGAATTTTTGGGTAAAACCTAGCTGTTCTTGCAGCTTAAAAGGATTCAGTTTCACCACCACCCCATCGGTCATGTAGGGTAAATTCAGCCGTTCTGTATCCCAGTATTTGTAATATTCTGCTACTTCTGCTAAAGAGCCACACAATTTATGCTGGGAATTCACCCGAAAACCCATTTGTTCCAATAACTCCAAAGCTTCCCATTGAGTATTGGCAACACTAGCATCATCCATCCCAGAAATGTGTAATGTGTAAGCAAAGAAATCCAACCGCCGCCGGGCGACAATGCGGGAATCTAATTGCCTGAGTGTACCAGCTGCGGCATTGCGAGGATTAGCAAATAACTGCTCACCTGCCTTTTGTCGTTCTTCGTTGATTTGTTTAAATACGTCCAAAGGTAAAAAGGCCTCACCTCTGACTTCTACTTTTCCCAGGCTTTCTGCACCGACAAAATTTAAACGTAACGGAATTGAGCGAATTGTCCGCACATTTTGGGTGATATCTTCACCCATCACTCCATCACCCCTAGTTACACCCCTAACTAAAATGCCATTTTCATAAGTCAGCGCCAAAGCAGAACCATCAATTTTCAGTTCCGCAACATATTCCACTGCATCTATTTTCGGTACTTGTCGCCGCCAACGTTGATCCCATGTTTGCAACTCATCAAGATTAAACGCATTCTCCAAACTATACAGGGGGATATTGTGCCGTACTGAAGTAAAGTGTGTGGCTGGTTTCTCACCCACGCGCTGAGTGGGACTATCCGGTGTTAGTAACTCTGGATACTGAGTTTCTAGTTGATGCAATTCTCGATACAGCTGGTCATAGACGGCATCCTCCATGATTGGTGCATCGAGGACATAATAAGCATAGCTAGCTTGTTGTAACAACTGGCGCAGTTCTTCTACGCGATTTAGTTCCGGCTGAATCTGTATCATTAGACTTATTGCAAAATACCCAGCAAATAGAAAAACTTGATCGGTTGGCGATGAGCAGACGTACTATTCCAGGTTACTCGCTTTCACTGCGATCGTCGCATCCGTCAGCAGGACTATCAATTTAGAGAAACTTTTCCTAACTTCAATACCTTTGCCAATTGTCTGAAACACCCACAGGCTGGTTCTACTTGCAAAACCCAGTTCCAGGTGTCATGTATTTTTCTTGGTGTCTTAGTGGTTAAAAATAACTTTTGAACTACAAAGACACAAAGTCACAAAGGTGGAAAGCCCCAAATTGGACATCAAGAATCAAGCTTTAATGCCTGAAATCCATACCTCATATTTAGGTTTTTCTGTCAATGCGGGTGAAATCACCTTGCTAGAAAAACCCCACGTAAGTATAAGTTGACAAACAAAATTCCCTCTCTATGAAGAAATATAAACTTGGTGTAGGGGAGGTAAAAGTGGCGTGGATTTGCCTTCCACTTGATCGCCGTTATGTTGTGCTGTAGGTTAACGCACCTTAGATGATTGATGATGCCTTAATCTGAAGCTATAACGCACCCTAGAATTAAATTTTATTAACATAGTTATAAATATTCTTGCTCACCTACTGAGATAGTAGTATATCTAGAATATTTATAAATTTTTAGTGAGAGATAATGAAGCTTAAAAGTCCTGTACTAACATGCTTTTAGCCTTCAAAAATAACCTTAACTCCTCTAGATTGCTATATTTGTCTTAACCTTTTGCCAAATGTTAAGTTTTTGAGTTTGGTAATTTTATTGACTGATAAATTAGTAAAATACAAGTAAAGCTCCCGATAACTTGAAAGGTAAATCACCTAGTTTGTCCCAAAGGTTGCTATATAGCAATCTAATTTTAATAGTGCAAAAATGCGTAGACCAAAGTACGTATTGATAAGCTTTTCAGCTTGTTGTTGCTTAAATAATCATATTAGTGTTGTTGCGTGTCTTCTGGGGATGAAAAGGCGGGTTTACTGAAGTAAGTAATCGAGCTTGAGAAAACAAGAGTTTACCAATTGATTGCTAAAAACTATGAAAAGCATACTTTCTAGGACATCAGCTGCCTTGGCTATCGGATCAATTTTCGCTTTCTCAGGTGCAACATTTGCTAGCACATATAATGTTGCAGAAGTCACCAATACAAATGGATTGAGTAACGCCGAGATCCTGGTTGCTCAACGTCCAGTTTCTCGTCGCGCTCCTCTAAGAGAAAACCGAGCATTTTCTAGCTCATTAGCCGTTGCAGAAACTGCATTGGGGAACGCCCAAGCGGCTGCTCAATCACAAGCTATCGGCGGCCCCAGAAAAGGCGCTTTGGCTGAGTCAATTTCTAAAGCTACATCTTTACTGGGCAATGCTAGTGCGCTTTCTGGTTCAACTGCGATTAGCGATCGCAGGGCTGTTGCTACCTCCCTAGCTCAAGCAGAAACAGTCCTTGGTGATGCGTTGGCTATAGCCGAATCAGACGCTATTAGTGGTCCTGGCAAACCAGCTATTGCTAGATCACTAGCTAGTGCAAAAACATCTGTGGGTAACGCAACTGCAATTGCTGTGAGTACTGCTGAATAAGATTCAGTAAGTGACCTATCTGAAGATAAAGACTTTTGCTAGTGGCGTAGCAAGGCTAATTTGGGACCTAAAAATAATTTTGTGGGGTGGGCTTCTAGCCTGCCCAAAACAGCCATCTTGTCTGTTCCACAAGAAAATTATCTGCGCTACTTTAGCCGTGTCAATCCACTAGAAAGCGTTATTCTCACAGGAGGGTTGGAGAGGGCCCGTCAAACCCCTAAATTCAACGAGGGTAAGCGTACCCTCTCAGTTTGTGAATCATGGCTATTTGGGGGTATTGAACCCCATTCAATAGCCCTCCTATCCCTCCGCGCCCAGAAGGGGACGCGGTTTCTCGGAGAAAGATCATGAAAAACAATCGCTTTAGTAAAGCAACTGCTTTAGCGATGGGCTTGCTGGTAATTTTCTCAGGTCAGGCATTATCATTCTCATCTAATAACCAAGAGTTAAGTAATGGGAATGTATTGGATAATTCCCAGGTCTTGATCGCTCAAGAGAAAATATCCGTGAGTTTTGCCGTTGCCGTCGCGGTGAAGGTATTAGATCGGGCAGTGAGTGTAGTGGAAACTGCGTCAAGAAGTGTACCAGTAAACGTCCCGTCAGAACACAGGGATATTATCTTACCGAAGTTGCGGCAGGCTCAACAATCGATGGCTAGAGCTGAAAGTTCAGCTCGCAAGGGAGAAAACTCTCAAGTAGCTACAGCAATATCTCAAGCAGTCACCTTCATGGGTGAGGCGACAGCTGTTGCTCAAGCAGATGCTGGTTCTGTACGAGCAATTACTCAAGCTGTGGTTAAAGCCAATGAAGCTCTAGCGGTAGCTGAGGCTCGAAGTAAGAGTTGAGCATAGCCCTTTCAAGGTAGATAAAAATGTTGGATTAAAATTTCTCTTGAACCTCTTGACTCTGTTTCCGTGGAAAATAGAGACTAAGGGCTAGAAAAGAGAGATTTTCCTGTTTGGTTATGGGTTTCTCCTGTGATTAACTATCTGAAAAAGTTTGTTACAGTGAGAGACCCTCCTAATAACTTTTTGTTGTATCTGTAATTGAGAATTTTCTCAAATTATAGTTATGAAAACTTCACTCTTTTTTGTAGCCTGTGCAGCTTTCATAGTTGCAGGGAGCGCAGATTTAGACCAGAATTTGCTTGGTAATTACCCTCACAATAGTGCCGACATCAATAGCGTTATAGCTGTTAACAAACGAAATTTTAGCAGTTCATCTGATTACCAAGAAAGTAGCGTTAGTCTCAGTAGAGCCAATCTGAGACAACCACATATCCTCAGTATTAATACTTCAGGATCTCGATTACAAGGTAATATCACCTATAACGGCAAAGTTATTCAACAAATCCGTGACAAGAGAGTTTATGTGAATTTGTCACCCTATCTTTCACTAGGAAAACACACAGTAAAAATTTCTACTCGTTATTCTCCTGCATCATCATCAGTCAGTGTGGAATTTAGGGGCCCTGGCATTAATGTAACTCAGCAAACCAGTGGTAGTGGCATCTTAAACTACACTCTCAATGTGAATGTTAACTAACTAATGTGAGATTCTTAACGAAGTCAGAAGTTAGAGGGAAGGACGAATCGCGACCAAAGGATGATTCTTGTAGGGTGGGCATCTTGCCCGCCCGGAAATACAAGGGACGGGCAAGATGCCCATCCCACAAAACCAACAAAATCATCCTGCAAATATGCAGCACCCAGATTATTAAACTTTCAATGTTTCTTGCCAGAGGTCTAGTGATTTGGGGAGTTATTGTTCCCAAGATATTTAGCTCTTAATTCTTCTAATTCCAGATCTATTTCACTTGGATGAGAAGTTGATTTTGGTGTTTGTGCTGGATTGTTTTGGGGTTTGCTACCTCCCAAAAATTGGGTTTTCATTTCTTCTAGTTCTAAATCAATTTGACTAGCAGATCGAAGCGGTAATTGAGTAATAGGTTTTGCTGTTATTGCTGGTGTAGCAACTACTTGTGATTGCTGATTTAAATCTTGGATAACTTCCTCTACCCTTTGATAACGCCGAACGGGGATACTTACTAACATTTTGTCAAGAATGCGACTCAACTGATGACTGACAGGAGTTTGTAGATATTGCTGCCAAATCCAAGTATCGTTATTAATATCATAAGAATCGAAAGGCGATCGCTGAGTTAATAAATTAATACAAGTCGCGCCTAAACTGTAGATATCACTGGCAAAAATAGCTCTCCCGCGAATTTGTTCAGGGGCGACATATTCGGGAGTACCAATACTAGTACCAGTTTTGTTTAAAGCAGTACCAGTGGCAGATTTAGAAGCTCCAAAATCTACTAATACTGATTTGCGTAGGGCTTCGCCTTGGCTCTCACGTAAAATAATATTTTCTGGCTTGATATCGCGGTGAATTACTTGTTTAGCATGGCAAAATTGCAGTACTGGCAATAAATCATTCAGTAATTGCCATATCTGCGTTTCACTAAAAGCGCCCTTTTGTGCCAATTCCTGGGCTAAGTTTTGACCCTTGATAAACTCTTGCACTAGATACTGTCTGTCATCTTGGGTAAAATATGCCAATAATTCGGGAATTTGGGGATGTTTGCCCAACTCATCTAACTGCACCGCTTCTTGGGTAAACAACTCTATAGCTTTTTGTACAGTGTTAGTGCCTTGAGCTTGGGTATAAAATTGCTTAATCACACAATGGGGTTTAGAGGGTTTATCCTCATCCACCGCTAAGAAAGTTCTCCCAAAACCACCTTGTCCTATAGGTTTAATCGCTCGGTAGCGTTCTTTGAGCAGTAGCTTGGCACCACAACTTAGACAAAACTTAACATTATGAGGATTTCTCGGCTGGGAACAATGGGGATTAAGGCAGTAGCTCATGGAGGGTTGGCGCTTAACATCGCTCTTACTAATCTTTATTTTCTCTTGTCCTCGGCAGAAGGGTGATGATCTTTGCGAATTCTCCAGTTTTAGACTATGCACTTGTGTGTACACCGAAAAAATGCGATCGCTTCATCCTAGTCAGTGCTGAGTGCTGAGTGCTGAGTAATAACAAGAGGAAGGAAACACTTTCGCACTTGGTAAATGCCCCGCCCCTAGTGGTCACTGAGCCTTGTCGAAGTGCGGTCACTGAGCAGTTCGACAGGCTCACTGTATCACTTGTCGAAGTGTGGGCGGTTTCTTAACTCAGCACTCTTCATAAATAAGGGCTAGAGCCGCTTACTACGAAATGAATTATCATTAATTTACATTACTTAACATATTTTGATTTATTCCCGCAGACTTACTTATATCATGTATCTAAATATAGTTTTCTCATAGTAGACCTCAACAAACATCCTAACCGGAGATCTCGGAAGATGCTGGAGATTCAATAAACTTAATACGAAGTAATCCGGAAAAGGGTTACTAGTATATGTAGTATAAAATCAATTTACTATTCAGTATACTTAACATCGTTACTCAAGGTAAGGCATGATGAGGTGGCGGATTTGGTCATTAAATCAAAAGTTAATTGTTAGCACTCTGCTAGCATTATCTTGGATGACTCCAGCACTGGCACAATCAGAGCAGCTATTAACCCGTGCAGAAGTCTATAAACTAATTAAGATTGTGGAACTGCTGCTGCATAACCAAAATCCACGTCCAGCAAACCCGCAAGATGTCATAGTTCCGCGAGATGCAGTGAGAACAGGTGTCAGTTCTGAAGCTCAATTATTCTTCAATGATAAGTCTCTGATTCGGGTAGACCAAAGGAGTACCTTTCGCTTTGAACCAGGGTTGCGTCGCTTTAAATTACGAAATCTCCTGGCACTCAATGAAACGATATTTAAGTTGGAAAATGGTACAGCCTTGGTATTGAGTCCACCGGGTAGTGTAGGTACGGAAGTAGAAACACCAGAAAGTCAAATTAGGATATTGGCAGTACGTCCCGCCACCGCACAGAATAATCATTTATTTCTCCCAGCCCAAAAGGCTAGTGCTGTCATGGTAATACATGATGGAACAGGTAACACCACACAAGTATTTGCCCTGACGGATGGAGACATTCAAATATCCGACCAGCAAGGGAAAAAAACTGTTGCTCTACAAGGTGGTCAAACAGTAGCAGTCAAAAATGGTTTGGTAGGCAATGTCCAAGAATTTGACCTCCAGACTTTTTATAAAACCATTTCCTTGACCAGTGGTCTTGGGCCAGGTCAAGAAACTTTAGTCGCCCAAGAATCGCCTCCAGTTCAGGAGACACTCAAAGCTATACGGATTGAAACATTAGCCGCCTTGAGAAATCAAGCCCGAAGATTCAGGGGATTTACTAGAACGTTCTTGGCGGATGCACTTAATGGTACAGAAGGTAATTTGAATCCTCGTCCACCAGTTTCTGTGAGAATTACCAACCCACAAGTGGTTACTGGTACTTTTGTGAGAAACCAAGGCAATACAGCAACTTTTATCCCAGATAATAATACTTCCCCAACTAATCTTTCAGTAGATTTTGACCAAGGTACAGTCACTATTAATGGGAATACAGGTGTAGCTAATAAAGTTGGACTGAGTGGAAATAATGCTAGTGGTTCAGTAATTGATGCTAACGGTCAGATTACCCAAATAGAAGTTTTTGGTGTGAATGGAGATCCTCCTGGGGTGGGAATTCCCTATCGTGGTAGTTTAACTACTGGTACTGCCCGCGATCGCTAATTTTTTGACATCCTTTTTTGACATAATTTTTTATATCAGGTGTGAGTGTGTTTATGAATAGAAAAGCTTTATTGCTGCTATCGGGAGCAGTAGTATTTTGGTTTCATGGAACCGCATGGGCAGAAGATCATGATGCGTCAAAATTAGATAATTTTCCCACAATTGCCTCAGATGAATCTTTCTTAGAAAGTGAACAGGGCAATTTTTTTGTAAATAATTCTGTTGGGGACAATATCCAGCTGCAACATCCTCACCCCATAGCCAAAAATCATCCAGAATCACCCAGTCATATGGAGCAGGTGACATCAGTATCGCAATTATCTGATGTACAACCGAGTGACTGGGCTTTTCTCGCTGTACAAAATTTAGTAGAACGTTATGGCGTAATTGCTGGTTATTCTGACGGCACATTTAAAGGCGATCGCGCTATGACTCGTTATGAGTTTGCCGCCGGATTAAATGCTGTTATGGATGCCATTGAAAGAGGATTGGGAAGTAGTGCTTTTATTCATTTAGCAAGACAAGAAGATTTAGAAACATTAAAAAAACTGCAAGCAGAATTTACTGTTGAACTAACTGTTTTAAGAAGTAGAATTGATGAGTTAGAAGCGCGCAACGCCAACATAGCAGCACAGCAATTTTCGACGACGATGGTTTTGGGTGGACAAGCCATCTTTGGGTTAGCAACCGGTTCTGGTGGTGACCCCCCAGGTAGAGGCGAAGCCAACACAATTTTGACTCACCTTACCCAATTGCAACTGCTTACTTCCTTCACCGGCAAAGACCGTTTTAGCTTGGCTTTAGTTACAGGCAATTCTGCTAACGATAGCTTTGGTAATCCTAATGCTTTCAATACCAACATGGCTAGATTGGCTTGGCAGGCAGATTATGACAATCAAGTCCGATTAGATTCTCTAGAATATCGCGTTGCCGGATTAGGCGATCGCATTGTTTTTACTTTCAAACCAGTAGGCTTTAGCTTAAGTAGTGTTCTCAGTGTCAATTCACCTTATGCTAGTGCTGGTCAAGGAGCGATTTCTTTATTTGCTGGTTCAACACCCGTATTTAAAATAGGTAGTCTGGATGCAGGTTTAGGCTTCGACTGGTTAGCATCTGATCAAGTGCGGTTACAGTTTGCCTACGGGACGAGAAACAGTAATGATAGCAGCCAGGGTTTGTTTGGTGCAGACCATAGCGCCTTGGGAGTGCAGGTACTTTACAAACCTACACCCTCGTTCATCACAGGTTTAGCTTATATCAATGCTTATTCTAAAACCGGTCAATTAGATACTGGTACAGGTAGCAGTAATGCAGACACATCCGGCGGTATTAATGAACCATCTCAAATTCATGCCTTAAATACCAGCCTACAATGGCAATTAAGCGATCGCGTGGTTATTGGTGCTTGGGGAGGATTAATGGTGACTGACTCAGTTGTATCGGATGCAGCTGTTCTCAGTAGTACCTATTTATTATCTTTAGGGTTATACGACCCCTTTGGCAGAAAAGGAGACTTATTTGGTTTCTTATTCGGTCAACCACCAAAGTTAAATGCAGGTTTTTTAGTCCCAGCCGTGGATACGGGTAATTCTACTCATTATGAGGTTTTTTATCGGTATTTAGTTAACGATCATATTGCTATTACTCCCGGCTTTTTTATTGTGACTGACCCTGGTCATATTTCTCGCAATAATGACATATTTGTGGGTACTATTCGGACTACTTTCAGTTTTTAGTGGGTGATAGTTTCGCGCAAAGAATGATGAGGATTAGTTTAGGCGATCGCTTACTACTTTTTCTCGATTTTATTTGCAGCGTCAACCTGTAGGTGTCTGGGAACGGAGACAAAGTTTTTTAGCTCAACTGCTTATCTGGACTGGCTTTGAACCTTCTTAAGCAATAAAAGAGGTTGACGTAAAACTTCAAATTCTTACTGTGAGTACTTTTGCAGCAATTTTTACTTTGTCTCCTCTTGACAATCCCATGTGTGAAAAGGTATCTTTGGGTGATGTTGACGCAACTGAACCTTGAAAACCAAATATATCAATGCTTTCCGAGCTAGGCCATTGCAATTAACCAAAATCCCTATTAGGGATTGAAACACGAACAGCGAGAACTGAAGCTGAATGAAGTTGCTGAATTGCAATTAACCAAAATCCCTATTAGGGATTGAAACAAAGAAAAGTTCTTATCGAAGAGCGCAACAACATTTGATTGCAATTAACCAAAATCCCTATTAGGGATTGAAACAAAAAAAGCATGGGAGAATTACTCAAAATAAGCTCAAAATTGCAATTAACCAAAATCCCTATTAGGGATTGAAACGCTGCACGATCGCGCCAAGAGCAGCCAAGGCGAATTGCAATTAACCAAAATCCCTATTAGGGATTGAAACACAAATCCTCCTGAGAGCTTGGCTAAGAAACTGGCTGCTCAGATTGCAATTAACCAAAATCCCTATTAGGGATTGAAACGATTTATCATATTCTAAAGTATCAATTTCTACTAAAATTGCAATTAACCAAAATCCCTATTAGGGATTGAAACATGTGCCGTTGCCTTTGTTTGTGGTTGAAATACTATTGCAATTAACCAAAATCCCTATTAGGGATTGAAACATTTCCCCTGAAGAAGAGGCTATTGAATTATTTGCATTGCAATTAACCAAAATCCCTATTAGGGATTGAAACTTTCAAAAGTTTGAGGATTTAAAGGTTGAGGTAGATTGCAATTAACCAAAATCCCTATTAGGGATTGAAACTTTCTGATGAGGCTGCTCATGTTCGTTTTGTTCAATTGCAATTAACCAAAATCCCTATTAGGGATTGAAACGCCATTCCCAGCAGTTAAATGTAAGGTCAAGACCCAATTGCAATTAACCAAAATCCCTATTAGGGATTGAAACGCCTAGCCAGACACCAGACATCAGGTAGTCTAACATTGCAATTAACCAAAATCCCTATTAGGGATTGAAACTAATGTGCGTGTCTGCCTGTTTACATCCCCTAAAATATTGCAATTAACCAAAATCCCTATTAGGGATTGAAACAAACCAATTGCTCAAGTGCCAGCTATAGCACTTTATTGCAATTAACCAAAATCCCTATTAGGGATTGAAACACATTGTGCTGATTGACTTGTGACGAATCTAAAATTGCAATTAACCAAAATCCCTATTAGGGATTGAAACTAATTCAGAAGCCACTTCTTGAATCAAGGCTTGCTTATTGCAATTAACCAAAATCCCTATTAGGGATTGAAACCTGCTTCTTCTCAGCTTGGTATTAAGATTGCCTTTATTGCAATTAACCAAAATCCCTATTAGGGATTGAAACTTTTAGCTGTAGTGATTTTCTTGGGTGCGGTGGGAGATTGCAATTAACCAAAATCCCTATTAGGGATTGAAACAAATCAATTTCCCCAGCCGACAAAGGCAGTGTATCTAATTGCAATTAACCAAAATCCCTATTAGGGATTGAAACAAAAAAATCTGATAAAAAGATTGATAACTTGACAAATTGCAATTAACCAAAATCCCTATTAGGGATTGAAACTAACCTTAGGATCATATATAGGATGAGGTTTCAATTGCAATTAACCAAAATCCCTATTAGGGATTGAAACCAATTTTGGACGGACGCAAATCTAAAGCTCTTTGATTGCAATTAACCAAAATCCCTATTAGGGATTGAAACGAGAATAAAACTGCTAAATCCCATTAGTCTAATTATTGCAATTAACCAAAATCCCTATTAGGGATTGAAACTAAATACATGAGGTAGCCACAGCATATCAGTAAAATCATTGCAATTAACCAAAATCCCTATTAGGGATTGAAACATCACACTTCATGCTTTAGATTCTTTTGAAAGTTATTGCAATTAATAAAATCCTTATGAGGGATTGAAACCTTAAAATTATCGAAACGACGAACAAAATAACTTTTGCGTTCTTCTTTGCGCCTTTGCGCCTTTGCGCGAAAAAAAATTCATTCATCCCGACAGATAGAACGATCGCCTGACTGCAAATCGCCATTATGCTGAAGATAATCAGCAATTCGTGAACATCCTTGCTGCATCAAATCATCTAAATCGAGGTTCCATAGCATCACCCCAGCATCATCACCACCACTCAACAACACTTTGTCATCGGGATGGAAATTAACACTGTTAACCTTTCCCGGATGTCCCAACAGAGTTTTCAACAAAGTACCATCTTTAACACTCCACAACTTGATGGTATTGTCAGCACTACCAGAAGCTAAAATTTGACCGTCAAAACCAAAACTGAGGCTAGTTACACCATCTGTGTGTCCGGTGAGGGTATGAATTAACCCACCATCAGCCACACGCCAAAGTTTGATAGTATTATCCCAACTAGCAGTCGCTAAAATTTTACCATCAGGACTGAATTGTACAGAAGCGATCGCTAAACCATGTCCAGTGATATTTTTGACTAAGTTACCTTGATTATCCCAGATTTTCACGGTGCGATCGCTACTCCCAGAAGCTAGTAACTTAACATTTGGACTAAAACTGACACTTGTTACCTCATCAGTATGTCCTGCAAGAGAGTGTAATAAATTACCATCTTTAATCTGCCATACTTTCACAGTTTTATCAGCACTACCAGAAGCAATTATTTGATTATCTGGACTAAAACTAATACTAGTTACTCTATCTTTATGCCCTGTAAAGACTTTAACTAATTGCTGATTATTATCCCAAATTTTAATTGTTTTATCAGCACTAGCTGTGGCTAAATTTTCACCATCAGGACTGAAAACTACTGCGTCAATAATATCACCATGTCCCTGAAATTTCTTGGTTAGCGATGCGTCCCCTTGCCAAATTTTAATCTCACCATCCCAACCCGCAGTAGCAAAAGTTTTGCCATCAGCACTAAAACTAACACTGCGAATATCCCTTGTTTGTAATGTTTTTTCGTTAACTACTTTCCACAACCGAATAGTTTTATCAGCACCAGCAGAAGCGAGAACTTGACCATCAACACTAAAACTAATATCTCTAACTGATTCGCTGTTTTGAATAGTTCTAATTAAGTTACCATTTAATTGCCATAATTTAATAGTACGATCAGCCGAAGCGGAAGCTAAAACTTGATTATCTGGACTGAATTTTATGCTATTGACTTGTTCACTATGAGCTTCTATAGTTTGTAATAATTTACCGTTAGCATCCCAGAGTTTGATAGTTTTATCACCACTAGCAGCAGCGATATTTTCACCATCATCGCTAAATTGCACACGAGTAATCCGTCCTTGATGTCCTGCTAAAGTTGTGATTAATTTACCATCTGTTGCTTGCCAAAGTTTTACTAAATTATCTTCACCACCAGAAGCAATCATTTGACTATCAGCACTGAAATCAACGGTATTTACCCAGCCATTATGAGCCTGCCAAGAATTAATTAAGCTGCCGTCAATGCGCCACAATTTTATGGTATTATCCAGACTAGCCGATGCTATGATTTTGCTATCAGGACTGAAACTGACATTGGTAATAATGTCGGTATGTCCGGTGAAAACTTGAATTAATTTACCGTCAATTCCATATAGCCTAATACTGTTGTCAGCAGCAGCCAGCAATTTACCATCAGGACTAAAACTAATAGCTGTAACTCTGTTTTGACTATCTGTAATAGTTGTCATTAAACTCCCATTTGTACGCCAGAGTTTAATTGTCTTATCATCACTGGCAGAAGCTAAAATTTGACCATTTGGACTAAAAATCACAGCATTAACTTGTTGACTATGACCTGGTAATCTGTTAAGTTCTTGAGTCTGGTAAATAGCTTGTTGAAAAGTTGCCGCAGTTGCTAATAGAATATCTTGATGTGGTGAAAAAACTTGCTTAAGTTCTCGTCCAGCTTTGACACTAGCAATTACAGATTCTAATTGTTGATGAGATAATAAAAATGCTTGTGAGGAGGCATTTAAAGCCGCAATTTCTCGTAATTGAGCCGCTTGTTTTTGGAAATAAGCCAAACCGCCAAAACCACTAGCAGCAATTCCTAAAACACTAATTACAGCAATAGCCCTTTGAGCTTGTCGGAGTCGCTTTTTTTGCTCTCGTTGGTGTTGTTCTCTAGCATCTAAACAAGCAGCAATAAAGTATTGCACATCAGCAGATAATTCATCTGTGTATTTCACAAAAATTTCTTCTGCTTCCGCCAGACGAATACCCTGCAACAAAAAATCAGGCTGCTGCTGATTTTGTTTCCACAAAGCTGCTGATTGTTCAATTTGACGTTGCGATCGCAATCGACTACGATTTTCTTCTAGCCACCAGCGCAATGTTGACCAGTGGCGAATTAAGATTTCGTGAGCTACTTCAATAGTGACTGCTGAAGATGAAGATATGGGGTGAATGGTCTCGCCTTTGTTACCTGCAAGAATATCCTCTTCCTCAAAATTCACTACTACTAATTTGGCAGCAGTTAAAGCCAAGAGAGTTTTTTCCACCAATTCATCGGGATACTTCTGCACAACCAACTCAGATTTACATACTCGCCGTCTCGTATCTTCCGTACCGTCCCCTAGTTGCGTGAGTGACAGAAAAATCCAGCGAGCGCATTCTTGAGCTTGACTATCTAAATTTTCGTAAACTTCCTGAGCTTTGCGTTCCAATGCGCCTTTAATCCCACCAATTTGCTGTTGATAACCCGCTAGTGTTAACTCACCTGCTTGACGACACACCCATAACTGCTCAAGCACAAATTCCAGCAATGGCAAATCTCCCGCCGAGTGGTTTAACTCCTGTAATAGAACTTCCACCAGTCCCGGCTCAACTTTTAATCCCACTTGTTCAGCTGGGTCAACAATCACACGACGATAGTCCTCATCAGTCAACTTTGGCGGTACTAACACACTTGATTGTTGCAATAACGTAGCCAGTGCTGGTATTTCCAAACAAGAGGCGATAAAATCAGCCCGCACAGTTAACACTAATTTGAATTTATCAGCCGCATATTCCATTGCTCCCAATAGCAGGTTGAAAAACTGCTGTCTATCTTCACTAGAAGCTAAAGTGAACAATTCCTCAAACTGGTCTATCACCAAAACCACCATCGGCTCAGGTCGGCTACGTAACCAGTAGACAAAGCCTTCTACTCCCTGGTACAGCATAGCTTCTGTCACTTATACACATCTGACGCTGCCGACGAATAG
>JADEXK010000051.1 GCA_015207155.1 Nostocales cyanobacterium LEGE 11386
GGAGCAGGGGGAACAAAGGCGAATTCTTAACTCAGCACTCAGCACCCAGCACTTAGAAAAGCACTTTTTCAAGCTAAATGCAACAATATAGAAGATGCAACCATGTAACTTTTGTAGTATATATAATAATTTTCCCTCTTACTCTCAATTTCAATATAAATATGTGGTCTGAACTGACAAAAGCGATCGCTACTCTTGATATTCCTGCTGATTGGGTTGGTATTAGAGCCGTCAAAAAAAATTCCTCTACGCGTCATGTCCGTGATGGCTTACCCCAAGTCAACGGCAAGTCCTCCACTATGGGGGCGATGCTGGAAGTTTTGGTCAATGGCTGTCTAGGTTATGCAGCTACCAACTCCTTAGAAATGTCCTCCCTACAAGCTGCTGCTCAAACAGCTTATAAACAGGCACTAGCTGCTAGTAAATGGTGGATATATCCCTTTCGGGAGAGTGAACGCCCCAAAGTCGTGGGTGAATATAATTCTCCGTTCCTAGAGCCATTGGATGCTCTCAGTCCTGGAGAAATTAATGATTTACTGGTTCGTATATGCCAGACGCTGAAAGTTGACGACAAGATTGTGCAAACCACAGCCAACGCCAGCACTACCGAGAGAGAAACTTGGTTTGTCAGCAGCAACGGCTCCCAAGTGTATCAAAAAATCCTATCTTTGGGTACACATTATGGCGCGATCGCCCAAGATGGAACAAGAGTTCAGCAACGCACCAACAACGGTTGGCAAGCACACTGTTACCAAGGTGGATGGGAATTATTAAGACAAGAAACCCTCTGGCAGAGAGTGCAGCAAGTTGGGGAACAAGCTATAGAACTATTAGCAGCAGAAGAATGCCCCAACACGCGCACAAACCTAGTTTTAGCTCCAGACCAAATGATGCTGCAAATCCATGAAAGTGTCGGGCATCCCCTAGAAATTGACCGAATTTTAGGAGATGAGCGCAACTATGCCGGAGGCAGTTTTGTGACTAAAAGTGATTTTGGTAACCTAATATATGGTTCGCCACTCATGAACATCACTTTTGATCCCACCGTACCTGGTGAATTCGCCAGCTATGCTTTTGATGACACAGGCGCTGTCGCCACACGAGAATATGTAATCAAAGAAGGCGTACTCCAAAGAGGTTTAGGCTCTCTAGAGAGCCAAGCAAGAGCAGGTGTACCGGGGGTAGCTTGTGCCCGTGCATCCTCATGGAATCGACCTGCAATTGATCGCATGGCAAACTTGAATCTAGAGCCAGGAAACGCCACCTTTGAAGAAATCATTGGCGGGATAGAAAACGGCGTTTACATGGAATCTAACCGTTCTTGGTCAATAGACGATCGCCGTTATAAATTTCAGTTTGGTTGTGAGTACGCCAAATTAATTGAAAACGGCAAACTCACCAAAACCCTCCGTAATCCTAACTATCGCGCCACAACACCAGAATTTTGGCACAGCTTAATTCAAGTAGGAGATGCCGAGCATTGGCAAATGTACGGTACACCTTACTGTGGCAAAGGCGAACCAAATCAAGCCATTTGGGTAGGACACGGTTCCCCTATGTGTGTATTTGCTAACGTCGAAGTTTTTGGCGGAGGAGGTTAGAAAGTGCTTTTCTAAGTGCTGAGTGCTGAGTGCTGAGTGCTGAGTGCTGAGTGCTGAGTGCTGAGTGCTGAGTCAAGAATTCGCCTTTGTCCCCCCTGCTCCTCTGCTCCCTTGTCCCCATGCCCAATGCCCCATGCCCCATGCCCAATGCCCCATGCCCCATTTCCCATTCCCATTAAATAACTATGAACATTGGTGAACTATCTAATTTAGAAATCAGTTTTAATCAACTCATTGAAACTCTGCTCACCAAAAAAACTGCAACTGAACAATTCACTGTGAAACTTAGCAGTGAGCAAAGTCAATTTACTCGTTTCAATCATGCCAAAGTGCGACAAACAGGTTGTGTTACTGATGGTTGGATCGAATTGACTTTAATGGAAGACCAGCGCAGCAGTTTTCAACATTTTCCCTTCACTGGTAACTGGGATACAGATTGGCAATCGGCATACAAAGCCTTACAAGAACTAAGAGCAGAACTGCCCTTATTACCCGTCGATCCTTATTTAGTTTTGCCATCAGGAAATAATACCAGTCGAGAGGTAAATTCTGGGCAATTGTTAGCAGCAGAATTAGTAGCGCCAACGGTGTTAGAATTAGTTGCTGAATTAGATTTTACTGGGCTATACGCTGGGGGGATAGTAATTCAAGCATACGGTGATTCTAGTGGACAAAAACACTGGTTTGCTACTGATTGTTTTACCTTAGATTATTCTCTATTTGATACCTGCGGGCAAGCTGTTAAAGGCATATTCGCGGGTAGTATTTGGGATGAAAATGCTTATATAGCCAAGATTAAAGAAGCTAAAAAACAACTAGAATTACTGTCTCGTCCAACTAAAGAATTGACACGGGGACAGTACAAAACTTATTTTGCTCCGGCGGCTGTAGCCGATTTACTCAATATGCTTTCTTGGGCAGCAATGAGCGAAGCAGATTTACAACAAGGAAACAGTGCTTTAGCTATCCTCTCGCGCCAAGAAAAACAACTTTCTCCTAAATTTAGTTTGCAAGAAAACTTTCAGCTAGGATTAGTACCCCGATTTAATGAATTAGGAGAAATGGCAGCATCAGAGTTACCTTTAATAAAAAAAGGAATTTTAGTAAATACTTTGGTGAATTCTCGCACTGCCAAAGAATATGGCAAAATTGCCAACGGTGCTAATAGTGCTGAAACTTTACGCGCACCAGAAGTGAGTCCGGGTAATTTAGGATTGGGGCAGATACTTTCGAGTTTAGATACAGGATTATATGTATCAAATTTGCATTACTTGAACTGGAGCGATCGCCCCACTGGTAGAATTACAGGTATGACTCGTTATGCCTGTTTTTGGGTAGAAAATGGAGAAATCATCGCTCCCATTGAGAACCTACGTTTTGATGAAAGTCTTTATCGCTTCTGGGGAGACAATCTCCTAGATTTCACCAATTTTCAGGAATTTATCCCCGAAGTGGGAACTTATGAAAGTCGCCAACTTGGCGGTAGTTTGGTTCCTGGGATGTTAGTGAATGATTTTACTTATACCTTGTAGTTAGCTAATGAATTGCGTCAATCGGTAGGTGTTGGGGAGAGAGATGGCAAAATTTTGGCTGTATTGCTTGCTGCACAAATCTTTGGGTGCAAAATTGGCGAAAATAGGTTGACGCAATCTCTGTAACCCTTGCTATCAGGTAATTTCTGCCAAAATCTCACCCACCCTCTTGACGACACCTAATCTTGAAATGCTAATATGACTACACATCGACGTAACCGAACCTTGAAAACTAAATACAGAGAGCCTTTGAGGACTGGGCAGTTGAAAAACTCTAAAATCCCTATCAGGGATTGAAACACTTTTTCATATCTTAAATAACCGCCAAATTGAAGAGTTGAAAAACTCTAAAATCCCTATCAGGGATTGAAACGACTACAAATCTGAAGAGTATATTTCTAGTAAGTTGAAAAACTCTAAAATCCCTATCAGGGATTGAAACACTTTTCAATATTTGAACAGGTTCTATAGAAATACTAGAAGTTGAAAAACTCTAAAATCCCTATCAGGGATTGAAACGACGAAGATACATCCCCAACCCTGATGATTTTGATGAGTTGAAAAACTCTAAAATCCCTATCAGGGATTGAAACAACTCAAGATGGTACAGGATTTGGATTTTAAACGAGTTGAAAAACTCTAAAATCCCTATCAGGGATTGAAACTTGGTAGGGTGGCAAGGGCGGGACTTGAACCCGCAAGTTGAAAAACTCTAAAATCCCTATCAGGGATTGAAACCTTTGGAGTCTGGCGATCGCGCACAAAATTAAGGTTGAAAAACTCTAAAATCCCTATCAGGGATTGAAACCAATATGAAACCGTTGTTATACCACCTCTCCAGGGTTGAAAAACTCTAAAATCCCTATCAGGGATTGAAACGTTGATCCTATCTCCCACCCCATCAAAGCTTCGGTTGAAAAACTCTAAAATCCCTATCAGGGATTGAAACGTGGAAATGTACGATGCTGGGCAGAGTGTGCAGGGTTGAAAAACTCTAAAATCCCTATCAGGGATTGAAACTTCCTACTTTTACCTCTAATGATTCAAATTCACGTTGAAAAACTCTAAAATCCCTATCAGGGATTGAAACATAGCTGTTACCCATGCTTATTTAATAATTGATCGTTGAAAAACTCTAAAATCCCTATCAGGGATTGAAACCCTGTGAAGTTGCGGAATGAAATAGACCGCACTTGTTGAAAAACTCTAAAATCCCTATCAGGGATTGAAACCTCAATTCTTCTTTAAATCCGTTGCCAAGTACCCTGTTGAAAAACTCTAAAATCCCTATCAGGGATTGAAACAGTAAAAGTTGCCATATGAAAAATTTTTCAAGAGGGTTGAAAAACTCTAAAATCCCTATCAGGGATTGAAACTCAGGGCGGGTAAATGAGGCAGCTAGGGCAGTGGAAGTTGAAAAACTCTAAAATCCCTATCAGGGATTGAAACGATGATTACAGTCGAGTATCTGCAAAATATGCAGAGTTGAAAAACTACAAAATCCGGCGTTGCTGATTAATGAGATGAATTTTATTTCGCGCAAAGTCGCAAAGTCGCAAAGAATCTAGGTTTATCCTTGGCAAATTATCTCAATTCATCCCGCATTTATGCAACGCCCAAAATCCCTATTAGGGTAAGTTCATGTCAGTATTTAAATAACTTTTTCACCATTTTGCTCGGTTTCTACAAGTTGAGCTTGAGTACACCGCAATTCCTCTAATGCCAACTCTAAGCTGAGATTTTTTTCATTTAACTCCCGTGTGCGTTCGCGTACTTTTTCTTCCAGTACCTGACTGTATACTTCTAGCTGTTCGTTAGTATCATGTTGAACTTTAATTAATTGCTGAACTTCCAGGATTAAACGATTGAGGGAAGCAGCCAAGATACCGACTTCATCATTAGTCGTTACGGGTGCTTGCAAATCAAAATTAGATTGCTCTGTCACCTGTTGAGCAACATGAGTGACTGCTTGGATGGGACGAGCGATGGTGCGACTGGTGTAAATTGCTAGTAATGTGGCGATCGCAATTGATAGAGACAGGCTACCTATAATGATAGACAAGCGTAACTTCTCAGCTCTTTGCAGTTCCCAATTTGCTTGCTTATACTCCTCGGCTATCACTTCCACAAGGTTAACGATGTCATCGAGAAAATCATCAATCATGAAAACTGATGAGCCATGCATGAAATTGAACAATTGCGTTTGTGCTATTTGAATTTCGTTTGGTGATAATTTACTGGGATTGCTACTGCGAAACAGAGCCTCTGTGCGCTGTAAATAAGTGTCAAAGCCTCTGTGCGTCTGCAACAAGCGGTGAACCGCTTCTTTTTCAATTACAGAGTCATAGATGATACTGTTCTCGGTGCTGTAGTTAGCTTTAAACTCAAACCAAACTTGTTTAGCTTGCTCAACATAATCAATTAACAACATATATTGTTCTTGCCATCGTTGTGGTTGCTCCATGTATAAAATCAGCTTGTGTTGGTTTGTCCGTACACGAAACACAATGATTTTCAGTTGATACATCTGATATAACTCTTCAATGGCTGCTTCTTCTCGCCTTTGCGCTTGTTGCTGGTAATGATCTGCAATGAGAAACCCAATACTAGTTCCCATGACGGCGATGCTCAAAAGCAGTCCATATCCAATGCCAATCTTTTGACCAACCTTTAAATGGCTGAACCAATATCGAGAATTACTAGTGTTTGCACTGGAGTTACTTGATTGCAAGGGACTATGTGACCGGCCAAAAGCCAGTTCATCGAAGTTGTTATGCTGTTTCATACTCAACCACGACTTAGATGAGCTTAAATGCGTTCCAGTCGGGGAGACTGGAACAGGAAAAAGTAAATAAGCTAAACCGTTGAGTTTAAATTTTGACTCAGCTAGGCCATGACTGTTTTCAGATGGTCAGCTAACCTAATAGCCAAAGCAACAATGGTGAGTGTGGGGTTAGCATAACCTCCTGTGGGAAACACAGAGCTACTGGCTATGAATAAGTTAGAAATGCCGTGAACTTGACAATTGCGGTCTACAACACCCTGTTTCGGATCATCATGCATCCGTGTTGTTCCCATGTGATGATGTAGACCAGGATGAATTAATTTTGGGAGATTGCCATCTCGTTCAACTTGTAACTCACCGATGCCAGCATGAGCAATCTCTTGTTGGAAAATATCTTGGGTTCGCTTAATGTGTTCAATATCCATCTCATTCCAACGCCAATGTAACTTGACTCGCTGACGACCCAGGCGATCGCGATCGGCAGTGAGTGTTATACGATTGTTTGGGTCAGGTACTTGTTCAGCTATTTGGAGAAGTCTAAACCCAGCAAATCGTTTTTCCTTCCCGGGAATATACGACCAACCACCCCAAGCCAGACTGGGAATAAACGGTTGCTGATTGATAATTGTTCCGTAAGCAGCAGGCAAGATATAGTTAAGACCTAGAATAATATTTTTTAAGTGTTTAAAAATATCTTGACGTACTTGTGGGTTATGTATTGATAACAGTAATGTTTTCAGTGAATTTGCTGCTTTTAATTGATATAGTTTAGGAATAGGAAATAGTAATGTACTAATATTTAGTAATTGTTCACGGTGCGTAACTTCTTCTGACAAAGTTAACTTGCCCATGACTGGAACGTTATTCACCCGTCGCAAATCATATAAAGCTGTATTTTGAAAAATGTCCGGATTAGTAGGAATCAACTTACCACCATTAACAAGAGAATGATCCATAAAGAATCTCCCCACTAAATCATTTTGATTACCTAAACCAGTTGTTTGAATTTTATTTGATAGCAATAGTAAACGTGCCGTTTCTATACCACCTGTAGCTAGTATGACAATTTTGGCACGAACCCAAAATTCTTTACCTGACAAACAAGCTACTCGTAAGCGAGTTACGTTTTTGGCTGTTTCATCTGTTTCAATTTCCACTAAGTTAGCGTTGAGATAGGTAGTAATGTTGCTAGCTTGGTTAATTGCTTCACGGGACTCATGGGTAAATACAGCACGAGGACCAAACTGAAACATATTAGTAGTTACATTACCAGAAAATGGTAACTGAGGAGTATCAGTGTCTTCCCAAGCTTCAGCATTATAAGCAAAAGCTCCGAGTTGGCAAACTGCTTGAGCGCGTTTATAGAAAGGATCAAGGTGAGATTTATCGAAAGGCCAACCACTATAAGGTAGCCAATCGCGCTTTTCAAAGTCTATTTTATCTAATGGTACGTATCTCACACCAATTACATTATTACCTAGTCGAATTTTCCAAAAGTTTGCGGTACCGCCAAACTGAAAACAACGCTGACTTTCTAATGTGTCAAAATGATTACCAACACTTTCACCTTGAGATAGTGATTGAGTATTTTGGTCAAAATCTAGTCCTCCACTTTCTAATAAAAAAACCCGAAAATCTGTCGCAGCTAATTCACGAGCTAAAGTAATACCTGCTGGGCCAGCCCCAACAATACAAACTTCAGTTTCCAGAGTTTCATCTTGAGGGATGATGTGTGCGTCAATCAACATCAATAATTACCTGTAACCAAACTAATTTTTCTTGAAAAAGGTCATTTGAAGCATTTGTTCATTGTTGCCTTATCTCAATCAGATTGAATATGGCATAACTTAAAAATAAATGCCATATTTAAATAAAATTAATTTAGCTTTGATGAGAAGATGTATTTTAAAAGACAAACTATTTAGTTATATTTTTTACCATCTAATTAATATTGTGTCTGCCAATATTAGATTAATTTTCTAGGGTTGTATAAACTACAAGATTAAAATACACAGGAACTGAAAAAGTATCGTGACATACAAAACAAAGTAATTTTAAATTAAATTTACACTCGTTTAAATATTCTTTATTGCTTATATAGATGTTCATGGTATTTTTAAAATTAAGTTTAAAAATACACATATTCTTAATAGAATTACTCAAAGAATGTAGTTTAATTTTTTGTAGAAAGAATAAGTGCCTCATCATTATTCTTCGTGTGCATCTTCCTATTTTTCATACCAATTCTAAGTGAGGACAAGTTATATTTACCCTCAAGCATTAGCCTGTGGCTAAACAAATAAAGCCTACTCATTCACAGTAATTAGGTACATCCTCATAAAGAAAAGGTATAAAAAATTAAATCAAACTTCCACAGCTATATTATATGGCATTGCTGAATTTGGGTAGAAGGCGCGAATTTTTTAGCAACTTTGGATGTTTCTAAAAAATTAGGTTCAAGCTTTTAATGATTCCCAAAAAAGGAAATTGATCTTTTGAATCAGCAAGGCCATCTATCTAGGTGGTGAACAAAGATAATCTGTCTCTTTACTTACAAAGTAACCCAACTAAAATGCCTGTAATTAATGCACTTGCTAATCAGTACTATATCCATATCAGACGAGGACAAAAACCAATACCTTGGGATATATATGACATTAATCCACCGATTAGCCTTGGCTCGGCTATATATTTTAGTAAGGTATTACAGACTATAGAGAACAGTCTCCAGGTTAGCGGTTTAATATTTTATGTAACTTGGGATGAAATTGATGAACTACCATCCTATGGGCAAAATGTTGTTGTTTTAGTACTAGGAGATGAATGGTATCGCATACCCAAATATGCTCACAAAGTCAGGGCAGTATTTAAGTGCATAGGTACACGCCCAATACTCGGATGTAATCCCTTCCGTCAAACTTCTTTGTTAAATTTGCTCACACTCATTCAATTTCTGAGAGTCTTGGTTGTATGTTTTCCTGGTCTCATTAATTATCATTTTCACAAGTTCAAAAGCTTGTTATCAGGCGAAGATACAATTGGCAAAATCTATGACATTCCTTTGGGATATAACAACTCAAAAGATTTACCAATCAAGGATCTTGAAGAGCGTCTCTATGAAACTTATTTTTCTGGTAGCGTGATACATATACCTTATCCTGTATGGTCATTGAAATACTGGTTAGGAACTCCAAAAGCCTTGGCCAGAAAACTCATGATATCGAGTGTAAAGAACTTTCAGAAAAAAAATCCCGATCTGAAAGTTGAGTTATCAATTACTGGTGGCTTCCGTAATAGAACTAGTGAAGATGAGCGTAGTTATTGCGAAATCATGATGGATACTAAAATCTGCTTAGTTCCTAGAGGTACATCTTTTGAAACAACTCGTTTGTTTGAAGCTATGAAATATGGTTGTATTGTGGTGACAGAAGCTTTGCCTTCAAGGTGGTATTTAGATGGATCGCCTGTGATTCAAATCAAGGATTGGCAAGATTTAGAGAAGATATTAGGAAACCTGCTAGACAATAAGCAGCTTATGCAAGAACTACACCATAAATCGTTGAATTGGTGGAAGCATAAATGTTCAGAAGCGATTGTGGGAAATTACATTATTGAAAAATTGAACGGAGATATCCCACTCTGGAAGAAACATACAGCAGATTTGTCTACGTCTTTAACTCCACCCTAATTGAACATGAGTTCGACAAATATCAAAAACCCCTCTCCAAACCTCTCCCCTGCCAGGAGGAGCCACTGCGTTGCGCGGGTTCCCCGCGTTGTAGCACGTGGCGTTAGAGGCTTTTAAAGCCTAATTTTTCGTTGTATTTTCAGCCCCTCTCCGCGTCGGAGAGGGGTTGGGGTGAGGTTCATCGAATTCACATTAATTTTGGATAAAGTCGAGCTAAACTTTAGTATTTGACACTCCCCACTAGGTTCGCAAGCGATAGCCCATACCTCTAACTGTTTCAATTACTTTGCTGCCTAGTTTTTTGCGAAGATAACCGACATACACATCAACAATATTAGAACCTGGGTTATAGTCATAACCCCAAACATAATCTAATAATTGTTCTCGACTAATGACTTGTCCTGGATGGCGGCAAAACATTTCTGCCATGGCAAATTCACGGGCGGGTAATTCGATGAGGCGATCGCCTATCTTAACTTGTCGAGTCCGCAAATCAAGTACTACGTTACCGGCTTTGAGGGTAAATTCTTGGGCATCTTTTACCGGTCTAGCACTCCGCAAGCGCAACCTTACCCGCGCTAGTAATTCTTCAAATCGGAAAGGTTTGGTGACGTAATCATCTGCACCTCCTTCGAGTCCAGCCACTTTGTCGTGAATGTCACTCCGGGCAGAGAGAATAATTACTGGGATGTCTTCCCCTTGTCCTCGTAGTTCTTCGAGTATTTGAAATCCATCTTTGCTGGGCAACCTCAAATCCAGAATTAACAAGTCAAAGCTGCCATTTTGCACTATGTCTAATACGTACTGCCCATCTGTAACAATTGTTGTGGTGAACCCTTGCGATCGCAATCCTTTTTGAATGAATGAGGCAATCCGGGGTTCATCTTCAACGATGAGAATGTTGGGCATAGGCACTCACTTTTTGTGGCGGATCGAGTGGTAAAACGATAGTAAACATTGAACCTTTTCCTAATTGACTACGAAGTAATACTTGCCCATCATGAGACTCGGCGATCGCGCGCACAATGGATAGCCCTAGCCCTGCACCTTCGGAACGACGGCGGCTGTTAGAAGTCCGGGCAAAGCGTTCAAAAATTCGCTTTTGATCAACCAGTGGAATGCCTTCGCCTGTATCGCGTATCCAGAAACGCACCTTTCCTTTAGCGATCGCTGAACCTAGGGAAATAGTATCACTCTTCCCTGTATGCTGAGTAGCATTTTGCGCCAAATTCATCACAGCTTCGGTAATTCTTTGGCGATCAACGACAATCTGACCTTTGGCTACAGCATCCAGTTGCCAGTCTCTCTCTGCCAGTGCTTGGGCTTTGATAAATAATTCTTGAGTTAACTGTGCCACATTCACAGTTGTTACCTGTAAAAAATCTGCCCGTTCTGCCTTTGCCAGCAAAATCAAATCATCAACCAAACGGCTCATCCGATCTAGTTCGCCCATAACTAATGTCAGCGTTTCCTGTTGTTCTTGGGGATCATCTCCCATGAGTTCCAGATGTCCGCGAATGATGGTGATGGGCGTTCTCAGTTCGTGTCCGGCATCATTGACAAATTCACGTTGACTGGCAAAGGCTGATTCTAGTCTGTCCATCATTTCGTTGAAAGTCTTGGCCAGTTCTCCTAATTCCCCCCTATCTCGCGTAGGTAAGCGCTGAGTTAAATCTGACTCACTAATAGCATGAGCCGTGGTGATAATTGTCCGCAGAGGAGCTAGTATCCGCCCCGCAGCTAACCAGGCCAGAATTAAAGACACGATAAACACTAAGCTAAAAACTTCCACAATCACAGCGACTGCTTCTAAAGCTTCTTCTCGTTCCCCGGCGGTATTGTGGGCAACTACAAAAACTCCTCGTGCTTGTCCATTAATGTTAATGGGTTCCACTATGTAAAGAACTTTACTAGGTTTAGGAGCGAAAAATTCTTTTTCTCCTTGTTCTGGTTGGGTTTGTTTTGCCCATCGTTGCATTAGTAGTGAGTCTCTGGCTAAAAGCTTGGGGCGAGCGCTAGGGCTGGATTCGTAGAATTCACCATCTATAAACGTGATAAAGTAGGATTCATCTTCTGGTAGACGATACAACAAATAAGCTCGAAACAGCTCCTGTAATTCTTCTGTGGAAGCTGGTCCAGCATTTTGTTCTTGCTCGGACTCGATTACCGTCTCTTCAGAAAGTCCATCCTCAACAAACCTTTTGCCCTCAATCAACGCCTGGAAAGCCATCATGTCTGCTTCCATATTCTGACGAACCCGCTCATCAATGCGTTGATAGAGCTGGTAGCGAAATGCCGGAATCGCCACGATAAATGTTATTCCTAAAATCAGTAAGTACCAAAGCAAAATCCGGGTACGCGTTTCTCCCAACACTTGCTGCCAAACTATAAGCCACTGAGATATTGTGCTGACAGACATGCGTTCAGCAAAGCCGCGCCGGAAGCGATCGCGAAGACTGTTTATTGCCTTACTCATTTTTAGTCCTTTTCATTTGCAGCCGTTTAAATTCGAGTCTTGTTTCTCAACAAGTAATGTTACTTAAAATTACAGTTAATCCATTTAGGTTAACTTTGTTAATCAAATTTTGGCAGTAGTTGTATAACTATTTATGAGTTATCCAAATTTTGTTAAATAAAAACATTTGGTAAAACAATATTTTTCATCAATATTTAAACCTCGTTTAAATTCTCCTATTCATTGAGTAATTAAACATGAGAAAGTTTTCATCTATTTTTCATGCAACTTTCATGAGTAATTGATAGATTCTAAAATAGCGTTTAACTTTCGTTAAAAAGATGATAACCTAATCTTAATCTGAATTTTGCAGAAAAAGCGTTTAAAAAGGAGAAAATTAGTAAATTGAGTGAAAACTCTGGAACATTCTGCTCAAAAGCTCCATCCTTTATTAAGGAAAACAATTAGTATTATTCATCCCAGACAATTCACTTATATTGAGTAAATTTTTCATAAAAATCAGGTTAGTTCAGTAATCATCAAGTGTTCCCTTAATTTATCAATTGTTTGGCATAACCTGACCAAACTGCATGAAAGATAAATGCAAAATTTAAATTTTAGAAATTAATTAAAAGACTTAAAAACAGAATTAATTACGAATTACGACTTATTTGGTCAGGAGTGCAAATGAACAACTTGTTACCCCATTCTGGAGAAATCACACGAACATCGGCTAGCGTCGTGTCTTCGGAGGTTAGTAGTTTATCTAGCAATGCTCGTAAGTGGCGCATTGCTTTATATTCCCATGACACAATGGGGCTAGGACACAAACGCCGCAATTTGTTGATTGCTCAAACTTTAGGATGTTCACCCCTAGAAATTGATGTTTTAATGATTAGTGGCATCCAAGATGCTAGTAATGTCCCAACACCCCCAGGGGTGGATTGTTTGACGTTACCTGCTTTGCACAAAAACATTGATGGGCAATATCAGGCGCGGCGATTGGATTTATCATTGCAGGAAATTATTACCCTGCGATCGCAAGTTATTCTCACCACAATCAAAGCCTTTAAACCTGATATTTTCATTGTGGATAATGTACCGCGAGGAGCAGTCAGAGAGCTAGATCCAACACTGAATTACTTGCGTAGCCACAAACAAACACACTGCATTTTAGGTTTACGGGATGTATTAGATGAACCCGCTTCCGTGCGTCGAGATTGGCAGCGAGGAGCTAATGAAAAGGCGATTCAAACCTATTATGATGCAGTTTGGGTATACGGCGATCCAGCCATCTATGACTTAGGGCAGGAGTATCGCTTCCATCGGAAAACTCTATCCAAATTTCGCTATACAGGCTATCTTGACCAACGTAGCCGCCTCAATTTCATGGATATTGAAAGCATTCAGGCATTTAAATCGCTCAATCTGCCATCAGCAAGATTAGCATTATGCTTGGTGGGTGGCGGACAAGACGGAGCGCGGTTAGCAGAAACATTTGCCCATGCTGAACTACCGCCAGAGATGAACGGTATCATCTTGACAGGGCCGTTTATGCCGCGAGAAGTCCGGCAAAAACTTCAGAACTATGCGGCTAAACGTGACAATTTGCACGTATTGGAATATTTAGCGGAGCCGACGCTGTTGCTGAATCGAGCTGAACGCGTCATCGCAATGGGTGGTTACAACACAACTTGTGAATTATTGTCATTTCAAAAGCGATCGCTCATTGTACCCCGCATCAAACCCCGACAAGAGCAATTAATCCGTGCAGAACGGTTACAATCACTTGGCTTAATTGATGTATTGCACCCAAATCACCTCACATCCCAAGCCATCACAGACTGGTTAATGCAAGAAAAGCAACCACTCCAAGTCCGTAAATGCGTCGATCTCAACGGACTCACCCGCATTCCCCAATTTGTCAATGAAATCCTCACCTCTTTGCGCCTCTGCGACTCTGCGTGAGCAAAAAATTCCCCCTTTTGAATTAAGAACATGTCTGTTGCTTACATCCTCAAACGTTATCCTCGTTATTCTGAAACCTTTGTAGTCAATGAAATTTTGGCTCATGAAGCGGCTGGCTTAAATATTGAAATTTTCGCCTTAAGACCACCGTGTGAAACTCACTTTCAAAATATTATTTCCCAGGTGCGATCGCCTGTAACCTACATTCACAGGCCAATTCAAGGACGGGTGAGTGCATCGCTCAATAGTCTAGCGCCTACAGCAGCTAGCTATTTTTGGGCAGAATTACAAGAAGCTAGTCAGGTTATCCCCGACTTTTGGTCAAAGTTAGCAGTTGCTCAGGGTGAACAAGCTAGCACAGTTTACCAAGCTGCATGGTTAGCACGAGAAGTGCAACTTAAAGGTATAACTCATTTACACGCTCACTTTGGTACTGTGGCAACTAGTGTAGCTCGGTTAGCATCTCACTTTACAGGTATTCCTTATACTTTCACTGCTCATGCTAAAGATATCTTTCATGAGAGCGTTGAGTTTGCAGATATGCAACGCAAGTTAGAGGATGCGGCTACTGTGGTGACTGTCAGTGACTATAATCTCAAGTATTTGCAAGAGACTTATGGTGTAGCTGCAAAGCATGTCAAGCGGATTTATAACGGTTTAGATTTACGACAATTAAAATATTCTTCTCCGGCTAATCGTCCCCCTTTGATTATTTCTGTGGGGCGGTTAATTGAGAAGAAGGGACTATCTATTTTGATTGATGCTTGTGCCATTCTGAAGCAAAGAAATTATCAATTCCAATGTCAAATTGTGGGGACTGGGGAATTAGAACCTGCATTAAGAGAGCAAATTCAAGATTTAGAATTGCAATCTACTGTGGAAATTGTGGGGCCACGTCCACAAAATGAGGTGTTTCAATTGATGCAGCAAGCTGCTGTGTTCGCAGCACCTTATGTGATTGGTAAAGATGGTAATCGAGATGGTTTACCTACGGTTTTATTGGAAGCGATGGCTTTGGGAACTCCTTGTGTCAGTACTAATGTGACTGGGATTCCGGAGTTGGTACGTGATGGGGATACTGGTTTTATTGTGCCTCAATATGATGCTGAGAAGTTGGCGATCGCTCTTGGGAGGTTTTTGAGAGATTCTACTTTGCGGGTTGATTTGGCGCTGCGGGCTAGGCGTTTAATTGAGTCGGAGTTTGATATTGAGCGTAATGCTGGGAATTTGAGGGGTTTGTTTTGCACGCGGAGTCGCAGAGTCGCAGAGGAGGTGTAAGGGGTGAAAATTGCTTATGTTTGTGCTGATCCGGGAATTCCTGTTTTTGGGCAAAAGGGATGCTCGATTCATGTGCAGGAGGTGATCCGAGCGCTGCAAGGTCAAGGTTGTCAAGTTGATTTGTTTGCTACTCGGTTTGGGGGCGATGTACCTGCTGATTTAGATGATGTTGTGGTTCATCAACTTCCGCCTATTCCTAAACAAGAAAAGGCAATGCGAGAGCAAGCGGCTTTGGCAATTAATTCTGATTTACGTGGGGATTTGGAGAGGTTTGGCTCTTTTGACTGTATTTATGAGCGTTATTCTCTTTGGAGTTATAGTGCTATGGAATTTGCCCAAGCAATGAAAATTCCTGGATTGTTGGAGGTGAATTCACCTTTGATTACAGAACATGCAAAGCATCGCGGTTTGATTGATCACGAAGGTGCTGAACAAGTTGCCAAGCGGGTTTTTCAAGCTGCTACTGCAATTATTACTGTTTCGGAGGAAGTAAAAACTTATTTAATAAATTATGTAGATGAGTCTAAAGTTCATGTGATTCCTAATGGGGTAAATCCTGCTCGTTTTTCTAATATTTATTGTGTAACTCCATCAGAAAATTTTACTGTGGGATTTGTCGGCTCATTAAAACCGTGGCATGGATTACCAATTCTTACAGAGGCTTTTGCTCAACTACATCAACGTGTTCCTAATGCCCAACTTTTAATTGTGGGTGATGGCCCGGAACGAGAAAATTTAGAAGCGGAATTAGCTGCAAAGAAATTAGATGCTCATACCCAATTTACTGGTGCGGTGAATCCTGATGCAGTTCCCCAATTCTTAGCAAAAATGGATGTGGCTGTTGCACCTTATTCAGCACAATCTGATTTTTACTTTTCACCGTTGAAAGTGTATGAATATATGGCGGCTGGTTTGCCTGTAGTTGTTAGTTGTATTGGGCAATTAGCAGATTTAATTGATTCCGGTGTAAATGGTATTCTTTGTCCTCCAGGGGATGCGATCGCACTTGCAGACGCATTGGAAAATTTATGGCGATCGCCTAATCTACGTCATAGTTTGGGACAAGCTGCTCGGAAAACTGTCATAGCACATCATACTTGGGAGGCGATCGCTCAAAGGATTCTGCATATAGCTGGACTCTATGCGGAGGTGAGGCGATAAATGTCAAAATCTCTAAAACAAGCTGTTCCTGGTTTATGGGGAGTGCTGGGTTATTTCTGGCCTTACATTCGTCCCCAATATGGACTACTTTTGGTTTCTGCGATCGCTCTAGTTGCGGATGTGGGACTACGGGTGCTGGAACCTTGGCCACTAAAGTTTGTCTTTGATTACGTATTAATACGTGGTGATAAGTTAAATAATATTCCAGTTATCGCCCCACTGGAACCAATGACATTACTGACATTCTCAGCCGTTGCAGTCCTTATTATTACTGGATTACGTGCCCTTGCTGCTTATTGGAGTACCGTCGGACTAGCAACAGTCGGTAGCCGGGTTATGGGGAAAGTACGTAATCATTTGTATTGTCATCTGCAAAATTTGTCTTTGGGTTATCACGCAAAGGCTCGTAGCGGTGATTTAATTGTCCGTGTGAGTAGCGATGCTAGCCGTCTACAAGAAATTATGATCACGGCAGCATTACCACTGATAGTCAGCATTCTTACCCTATTTGGCATGATTGGGGTGATGTTTTTGATGAATCGTAGCCTCACCGTACTTTCACTATTTACCCTACCGTTGTTTTGGTTAGTTACTAACAGACTCAGCCAGCAAATTCGCGAGTCTTCATTAAAGCAACGTCAACAAGAAGGTGCTGTAGCGGCGACGGCGGCTGAGTCTATTGCTGCAATTAAATTGGTGAAAGCTCTTTCATTACAAGATGCTTTTGCGCGAGTATTTGCTCAACAAAATCAGCGTAGTCTCAAAGAAAGCGTCAAAACTCAAAAGTTGGCGGCGCATTTAGAACGCACTGTTGATGCGGTGATTGCGCTGGGAACAGCGATCGTTTTATGGTATGGTTCTTGGCTGGCGCTGCGAGATGCTCTAACGCCTGGGGATGTGCTGGTATTTCTTACTTATCTCAAGAATGCTTTTAAGCCAGTGCAGAATTTTGCTAAATATACTGGAAGATTGGCGAAAGCTGCGGCTTCTGGTGAGCGCATTTTAGATGTATTAAATCAGCAGCCTGATGTCCGTGATTTGCCTGATGCAATTCCCGCCCCAATTTTTCACGGTGCTGTGCGTTTGGAACATGTTTACTTTGGTTATGAACCAGGACAAACTTTACTGCAAGATATCAATTTAAACATTCAACCAGGAAAACAAGTGGCGATCGTGGGGACTTCTGGTGGTGGTAAATCTACATTAGTCAGTCTATTACTGCGTCTTTATGATCCTTCATCAGGTCGTGTAATGATTGATGAGCGGGATATTCGAGAGTATACCTTGGCATCATTACGCCCGCAAATCAGTGTGGTTTTGCAAGATAGTATTTTGTTTGCGGCGACTATTCGCGAAAATATTGCTTACGGGATTGCTGGGGTGTCTGATGCGGAAATTGCAGACGCAGCTCGTTTAGCTAATGCTGATGATTTTATCCAAGCTTTACCGCAAGGATACGACACTCTGGTGGGGGAAAGAGGCGCAACCCTTTCTGGTGGACAACGCCAACGCATTGCGATCGCTCGTGCTGCTATTCGTCAAGCGCCAATTTTGATTTTGGATGAACCGACTACGGGGTTAGATAAGGGTAATGAGAAGGCTGTGATTGATGCACTGCGGAGGTTGTCGCAAAATCGCACGACTTTTTTAATTACTCATGACCTTGATTTTGCTAGGAGTGCAGATATGATTGTTTATCTGGAATATGGGCGGGTGGTGGAAAAAGGTTCTCATGGGGAGTTGATGCAAAAGAATGGGCGTTATAAGGCTTTGTATCAAGTGCAAAGTGCAATGCGAAATGAAGATAAATTTTCTCATGCAGAGGCGCAGAGGCACAGAGAGTAATTTTGTGAAATGGTAAACGAGATGAAATTACCCTCTGGAAATCTAAAAATATTACTCATTTTCTCCGCGTCTCTGCGTCTCTGCGTAATGTAAATATATCCATCAATTCAGCAAAGCCAAAAAATAAATATGACTGTTTTCATCAGCGATTCATTTAACAGTGTGACTGATCCTAAAATGCCTTTTTTGTCGGCAGCAATTGATCCAGTTCAGGTGCAAGAATGTTTTGGTCGGTATTTGGCGATCGCTCAAAATTTTCGTCTGCAAAAAGTGCAAGTTATTCGTCATAAACTGGGGCGGCGTTGTTTGATTGCATATAAATTAATTAGTGATGCGGGGGAAATCATTACGCTGATTGGTAAGGTTCGCGCTAAGGGAACAGATTTTAAAAGTTATGAGTTACAAAAATCTTTGTGGGAAGCTGGATTTGCAGATGATAGCGCTGAGGGGATTTCTGTACCCGAACCTATTGGCATAATTCCCGAATGGCAAATGTGGTTACAGCGTAAAGTTGAGGGAGTAGTCGCTACTCAATGTCTTACACAAAATAACAATATTTTAATAGCAAAACGAATTGCTGAAGTTGCTCATAAACTTCACCAAACTAATATTCTCCCTCATCGTTCTCATACCATGTCAGACGAACTGCGAATTTTGCAGGAACGCATTACTTTAGTCATGCAACAATATCCTGAATGGCAAGAACGTTTAGAACGAATATTAGAAGCAAGTCATCATTTAGGAAAAAACACACCAGAATTAACAAGCTGTGGTATTCATCGAGATTTCTATCCTGATCAAGTGATTATTAATAACTCTCGTTTGTATCTCATTGACCTAGATTTATATTGTGAAGGAAATCCCGCGCTGGATATTGGTAATTTCATCGCTCATATTCAAGAATACAGTCTTCGCACCTTTGGTAATTCTGAAGCATTACGCGATTATGAAAATGCTTTCACTACAAGATTTCTAGAACTAACAAGCAATAAAATTTACCCTGCGATCGCAGCCTACACCACCCTAACTTTAGTACGACACATTCATATCAGCACCCAATTTGCAGAACGCCGCCCTTTTACCGCAGCATTATTAAACTTATGCGAACAACGCCTGCATATTAATTAAACTCTTACTCTCTGCGTCTTTGCGTGAGATAAATTCCTACTTATTGCTTACTTTCAGGAGATGTCATTGATAAATTCAACTTGTTGGCGAAAAATTCGCTTGATTACTTTAATTATTTCACTTTTTATGAGTAATATAACTAAAGCTATTGCAACACCAAATGATAAATTAAATCTAATTACACCAGTATCTCAATTATCAGATATTCAAGTTGATAGTTGGGAATTTCAAACCTTAAAAGCATTAATTAAACAATATAATTGTGCCAAGATAGAAAATAAAAATTTAAATAGATATCAATTTTCCAGCCAATTAAATACTTGTCTAATAAATATAAATAAATCTGAGATAATTAATCAAGAAACATTGACTGCCATCCAAAGATTACAAGCAGAATTTTCTCCAGAATTAGCAACCCTGAATCAACGAGTAGATTTATTAGAATCCAAGATTGAAGCATTAGATTCACAACAGTTTGCACCTCATGTAGAACTAGAAGGAGAAATTATCTTTGCTGTGAGTGGATTTGCTGGGGGAAACAAAGCTAACAGTAGAACAAAACCAATCAATGAAAATTTAGTATTGAGCGATCGCGTCCGTTTGAGCCTCAAAAGCAGTTTCACTGGAAAGGATGAATTACAAGTACGTTTGCAAGCACGCAATACACCAGAATTAGAAGATTTTACCGGAACTCAAATGGCAAATTTGGGTTTTGATGGTGATAACAATAATGAAGTGGAAGTAGATGAATTAGATTATAGATTTCCACTCAGTAAGCAAACCCGCATGACTTTGTATGCTTTAGGAGGAGGATTAGGAGACTTTGTTCCTAGTGTCAATCCTCTTTTTAGTGGTAGTGGAGACGGATCAATTTCTACATTTGGTCGAGAAAACCCGATTCGCCGCCAAGGTGGTGGTGCAGGTATCGGTATTTCTCATAATTTCAATGACTCTCTCAATTTGTCGTTGGGATATGTCACCAGTAATGCAGCTAATCCAGAGCAGGGAATTTTTGCTAGTCCTTATGGGGCGATCGCTCAACTTACCCTCGCACCCACTAAAACTACTGCACTCAGCTTTACCTATGTCCACTCTTACAATAGTGTGAATACGGGAACTGGTAGTGAATTAACTGGTGATCCATTTAATAATCAAGCAAATGCGATCGCGGCTAATTCCTTTGGTGCGGAAGCAGCTTGGCAAATTAACCCTAGTATCACCCTCGGTGGCCGTATTGGTTTTATTCAAGCACAAGCAGAAGATTTACCAACCACCCCAAGTGCTGCTATCTCTACATGGGTGGTGCTGCTAGCTATCAGAGATATTAACCAAGAAGATAGTTTTGCTGGGTTTGTGGTGGGTCAGCCTCCCAAAATAACTCATAATAGTTTCGGTGATGACTTTGAAGATCAAGGTACTTCTTTACATCTAGAAGCTTTTTACCACTTTCAATTCACGGATAATATTGCCATTACTCCGGGATTATTTGTCATTACGAATCCGGAACATAATAATAGTAACGATACTATTTATGTTGGTACAGTTCGGACAACGTTTACCTTTTAAACTCAACTTGATTTAAATTAAGTAGAACGATTTGAAAAAACCAAACTATGTAAAGTAATGTAAATTTATTGAAGATCAGTTCGTAGTCAGGACTTTAGTCCTGATTTGAGAACTAAAGTTTTCACTACTAACTTTAATTATTTACCCTGTTCTACTTACAGCTATTTTTAGATAAATAAACTACATTTTTTGTCTCACACAAACAGGGTAAGAGGGGATGGTGGGTAGAAGGGAAAGAACTATATGAGTCATCTCCCCTTGTCCTCTTGTCCCTTTGTCCTCCCCCAGTCCCCAAATTACTTCTTTCTGGAAGAATAAGAATTATGCTGTGGTGGGACATCTTGTCGTAATTGTTGTCGCCCATTAGTAATAATACGTAACATATCTTTGAGGTCTTGCTCGATACCTTCGAGGACACTATCAGCGTATTCATCAGCGCCATTTTCAATATCTTGAGCTTGGGCGATCGCTGTTTGTCGCATGTCTTCCAACTCTTGTAGACAAGCACGCCGCTTATGATCAATTTCGGTGAGGGTTTCTTGCATCATTGCCTCACACTCTTGTTGCACTTGTCGCCGCAATTGTTCAGCTTCCCGCTCTGCCTGTCTGATAATATCGCTTTCAGCTAAAATTTGCGCTCTTTTGGCTTGAGCCGCCTCAATCACTTGCTGTCCATATTCTTCAGCTTCCAACAGCACTTCCTGCTTTTGTTCCAGGATGGCAGCTGCTTCCTGAAATAGCGATGGCAATGAAAGCCTGATAAAATCAAGCTGTTCTAATAACCTCTCTTCATCTACTAATGTGCGTCCTGTTAGCGGAACGCGAAGACCATAGAGAATCAATTCCTCTAAGCGGTTGAGTTCCTGTTGAATATCTACGCTTCCCGTTCCGTTGGGATACTCGTGAGAGGGGGGATAGCTTCCGTTGTAATTGGGTTCGCCATTGGAGAGTTGTGGTTGTAGCATTTGTATATATCTAGGGCAATTTCCTGAGGAACAAGATGGTCAACAGATCCGCCAAACCTTGCAATCTCTTTTACCACACTACTACTTAAAAAACTATACTCATTTGAGGTTGCAAGAAAAACTGTTTCAATTTGAGTGGAAATAGTTTTATTAGTATGAGCCATCTGTAGCTCTACCTCAAAGTCAGAAATTGCCCGTAAACCCCTCAATAAAACCTGTGCTTGTCGTTTTTGGGCATAGTTGACAGTCAGACCGTCAAAGCCGTCTACTTCTACATTAGTTAGATGTCTAGTAGTAAGACGAATCTGCTCTAGTCTTTGCTGCACAGTAAACAGTGGTACTTTGTTAGGATTTCGTAAAACAGCAACAATCACCTGATCAAACAGCCGACTCCCACGCTGAATGATGTCAAGGTGCCCTAAAGTGATAGGGTCAAAGCTACCGGGATAAATAGCAATCACAATATTTTATATGTAACAAAGCTACTTAGGTAAGTATAGGGCATAGGAGCAGGGGAGCAGGGGAGAAGTTCTCCTATCACCTATCACCTGTCACCTATCATCCGTCCCCACTCCCCAGCAAAACCTGCTCTAATTGATAAAGCCCCCTTTCCGTCATGGGGTTGACAAATGGTAACAATTAACTATGTCGTCAACTAGATAGTTTTGCATGGTACTGGATTTTTCCACTTTGCCTTTGGCGTTTCAATTTACTTCTCCGGGCCCAGTTTTGGTAGATATAGGGCCAATAAGCATTCGCTGGTACGGCTTATTGATTGCCACAGCTGTGTTAATCGGCGTTAGCCTCTCCCAGTATCTGGCAAAACGCCGTAACGTTAACCCAGAATTGCTGAGTGATTTGTCGATTTGGCTGGTGATTGGGGCAATTCCCGCAGCGCGTCTCTATTATGTTTTGTTTCAGTGGTCAGAATACTCCCAGCACCCAGAAAGAATCATCGCTATTTGGCAAGGAGGTATTGCCATTCACGGTGCAATTCTCGGTGGCATTTTGGCGGCTGTAATCTTTGCCAAACTTAAACAGGTTTCTTTTTGGCAACTGGCTGATTTGGTGGCTCCTTCGCTGATTTTAGGGCAGGCGATCGGACGTTGGGGAAATTTCTTTAACTCTGAAGCTTTTGGTCGTCCCACTAATTTACCTTGGAAGCTATATATTCCACTGGAACATCGTCCTGCTGAGTTAGCTAATTTTGAATACTTCCATCCCACTTTCCTCTACGAATCTCTGTGGAATTTAATGGTATTTGCCTTGCTTATAACTTTATTTTTTCGGGGTTTATCTGGCAAGCCACGCCTGCGCTTAGGCACACTATTTTTGGTTTACTTGGCAACCTACAGCTTAGGCCGTCTATGGATTGAAGGTTTTCGCATTGATAGTCTAATGCTGGGGCCGCTGCGGATAGCACAAGTTGTGAGTTTCACAGGCATTATTTTAGGATTAGCTGGTTTAGCTTGGCTTTACTTACGTAAGCGTCCTTTACCTGATGTGGTTTCTCAGCCGATGATAGGTGATAGGGAATAGGTGATAGGGGACAGATAAAGAGTATTTTTATCAGTTCTTTTACCTCTGCACCCAAGATCCTCGACTCAAAAATAAAAAATGCCCCAGAGTATTCTCTAGGGCTTAACCAGGGTGCATCTACCATTCATCTCTACTAGAGATAGAGGGTTAATCCGGAAAGATACTGAGAGAATACCAAAAAAATTTTTTGAGGATTTTTCTGCCTACAGGAAATTACGTAAGCAATCTAAAAATGTGTATATGAAAAATAATTTAGCTCCCCAGCAGTCAGCAGTTTACATTGTGGGAGCAGGCCCCGGAGATCCAGATTTATTAACAGTCAAAGCGCAGAAACTGCTGGCTGTTGCAGATGTAATTTTATTTGCTGATTCCTTAGTACCAGAGCAAATTTTGCAGCTTTGCCGACAAGATGCGGAAATTATTCGGACTGCGAATAAAACTTTAGAAGAGATTGTCGCACTGATGGTAGAACGGGTGCGATCGCATAAATCTGTGGTTCGTCTCCATTCCGGTGATCCCAGTCTTTACAGCGCTGTCCATGAACAAATGTGTCTTTTGGCAGAAGCTAATATTCCCTTTGAAGTCGTACCGGGTATTAGTGCTTTTCAAGCCGCGGCCGCCAAACTTAAAATAGAGTTGACTGTCCCCGGCTTAGTCCAAACTATCATCCTGACGCGCATCAGTGGACGGACACAAGTCCCACCCCATGAAGAATTAGCCACCTTGGCGGCACATCAAGCTAGTCTCTGTCTTTATCTCAGTGCGCGTCATGTCGAAAATGCCCAAGCCAAACTCTTGGAACACTACCCAGCAGAAACACCTATCGCCATTTGCTTTCGCCTCGGATGGCCTGATGAAAAAATTCGGGTTGTTCCCCTCAACCAAATGGCAGAATGTACGCGTCAAGAAAAGTTGATTCGTACTACACTTTATCTCATCAGTCCAGCACTTACACCAGCCACAGGGCGATCGCGTTTATATCATCCAGAACATAGTCATCTGTTTCGTTCCTCTCATCATTAGCTCAGGTGTACACACAAGAAATTTCTCGTCGGTAAAAACCCAGATTATTTGCTCCACTTCGCTCCACTGAGAATGACATAATATACCCTCTGGAACTTTTCAAAAATTCTCTAATGTGCAGTAATATAAATAGTTTTTTGTTTTAATAAAACCTTTATTAAATCGTCTCAATGATTGAATAAAAATTATTAACAAAATATATTAGCTATACAAATTAGCTTTAAAAATGCATATAAAGTGTTAATATTTATAGATAAACATGAGTGAATTATCTTACTCAATGTTACCAAAAATACGGAATTAATCCAAGATTTCACTTTTTTTAGTATCAAACTAATAAATCACAAAATTTACAGTTGAGCAATAGCCTAAAGATATAAATTCAATGTTAAATCGTTTGAAGATGGGAACCAAAATCGGCGCAGGTTTTGCCATAAGTTTGGTAATTATCGCGACGATTGGTTTAATCTCTTATCAAAGCACTAATGAACTAATTGCCACTTCGCAAGCAGAAAAACATACCTATCAGGTGCTAAGTCAGCTGGAAGCACTTGGATCGCAACTGATATATGCTGAGACGGGACAACGGGGTTATGTCATTACTGGAGAACAGCGCTATCTCGAACCTTATAAAGCTACCTTGAGAGTGCTGGCTCAAACAGTTGAAGAACTGAAAAGATTAACAGCAGATAATCCTCAACAGCAGCGTCGGCTTAATAGGTTGCAGCCATTGATCAGCGAGAGAATGGCTGTGATGCAACAAGTAATTAATCTGCGACAAAGCCAAGGCTGGGAAGCTGCTCAAAAAGCTGTCCTGACAGACGAGGGCAAGCAACTAAGGGATAAAATCCAGAATATTATCCAGGAAATGGAAGACGAGGAGAATGTACTGCTAAAGCAGCGCTCTGAACAGGCACAAGTAGCAGCAGGGCGAACTATTAACAGCATTACTTATAGCATTCCCCTAGTTTCTCTGATCCTCGTTTTAGTGGGATTCCTATTGACCCGACATATCTCCACACCACTAAAACAATTTTCTGATACGGCGGAAAATATTGCCGATGGTAATTTATCGGTAAGCTTACCAAACAGCGATCGCCAGGATGAAATAGGCGTGCTAACGCGAACTTTCAATCAGATGATTGCTAATCTGCAAAATGTTACTAAAAAAAATGACGAGCAAAATTGGTTTAATTCTCATTTAGCTGAGTTTACTCAGATGCTTCAGGGACAGCGCCATCTCAAAAATGTGTCTCAAATGATCTTGTCGAATCTGGCCCCATTAATTGGGGCACAGCAAGGCGTATTCTATTTAATGGACTCGACTGACGGCCAGCCCATACTAAAACTTTTAAGTAGTTATGCTTATCAAGAACGTAAACACCTAGCAAATCGGTTTCGCTTAGGTGAGGGATTGGTGGGACAATGCGCCCTCGAAAAACAAAGAATTCTTTTAACTGAAGTACCAAGCAACTACATCCGCATTCATTCTGGTTTAGGCGAAGCTGTACCATTAAATCTCATTGTGTTGCCTATCCTATTTGAGAACGAGGTAACCGCCGTGATTGAACTTGCATCTTTGCAGAACTTTAGCAATCTGCATTTGCAATTTTTAGAACAATTCAGTGAAATCATCGGCGTATTTTTGAATAATATTGCTGCCAATGAACAAACTCAGCAGTTACTAGAAGAATCTCAGGCTTTAACAGAAGAACTCAAACAAAGCAATCAACTTTTAGAACAGCAGACACACGAATTAGAAGCATCACAATTACTGCTGAAGCAGCAACAAGAGGAATTGAAGCAGTCTAACGAAGAATTACAGCAGCTAAATGAAGAATTAGAAGAAAAAGCGGAATTGTTAGAGGTGCAAAATCGGGAAGTTGCCCGGAAAAATCAGGAGGTTGAGCGAGCGAGGCAATCTTTGGAAGAAAAAGCAGAACAATTGGCTTTGTCTTCCAAATATAAATCAGAATTCTTGGCGAATATGTCCCATGAATTGCGAACGCCACTCAATAGCTTGTTAATTTTAGCCAGACTGCTGGCAGATAATTCTGAGGGTCATTTGACAGACAAGCAAGTAGAGTACAGCCAAACAATCTACTCTGCTGGGACAGATTTGCTGGAGTTAATCAATGACATTTTAGATTTGGCAAAAATTGAGTCAGGAAGTCTTTCCGTAGACATTGAGCAAATCACCTTCGCAGACTTGCAGGCATCACTAAAGCGGACTTTCAGTCAAATTGCCCAGGATAAAGAACTCAGTTTTACAACTGAACTAGATGACAAGTTGCCAGATGCCATTTATAACGACTCCAAACGCTTGCAGCAAATACTCAAAAATCTGTTGGCTAATGCTTTTAAGTTCACCGAACAGGGAGGAGTAAAATTCCAAATTGGCATGGCTGAAGATACCGATCAAAACGGTAGTCCCATGATTGCTTTTACAGTCACCGATACAGGTATTGGGATTCCCGTTGAGAAACAGAAAATTATTTTTGAAGCATTTCAGCAAGCAGACGGAACTACTAGCCGTAAATATGGGGGAACTGGCTTAGGCTTGTCCATCAGCCGCGAGTTAGCTCAATTGTTGGGTGGGAGAATTGAATTATTCAGCCAAGCAGGACAGGGAAGTACTTTTACTCTCTACCTACCGCAGACTTACACTGGCAATCAACAAACAGTTGTTCAAGAACAAACCAAAATAGCAGAAATTCCCTCCTTACCCACCACTCCCCTAGCAAAGTTACCCCCCGCTTACTCTAATGACATCCCCGACGATCGCGAAAAAATTCAACCAGGCGATCGCGTCTTGCTGATTGTCGAAGATGATGAGAAATTCGCCCGCATCTTCCTAGAAATCGCCCGTCAGCAGGGTTTTAAAGTCATCATCGCCCTACAAAGCAAACAAGGTTTAGCTCTAGCACAACAGTTTAAACCCGATGCCATTACCCTAGATATCCATATGCCAGATATGGACGGTTGGACAATGCTGGATCGTCTCAAGCGCGATCCCGAAACCAGACACATTCCCGTCCATATCCTGTCTGTGGACGACAGAGAGCAACGGGGGTTACAGCTAGGAGCAATTACTTACCTACAAAAACCCATATCTCCAGAAGAGATCAATCAAGCATTGACCGAAATTAAAGGCTTTATTGAGCGTAAGGTGAAAAATCTGCTGATCATAGAAGATGACCCCGTACAAGCCCAAAGTATTATTGAATTGATCGGTAATAGTGATGTCCAAAGTACAGCAGTGAATACAGGAGCCGAAGCACTAGCAATTTTGCAATCACAGCGATTTGACTGTATGGTGCTGGATTTAGGCTTACCTGATATGAGTGGTTTAGAACTGATTGAGCAAATTAAGCAACAATCTAGCCTCTTGAAACTGCCAATCATCGTTTACACTGGCAAAGAATTAACCAGGCAAGAAGACACCCAACTCAGACGACTAGCAGAAACAATCATCATCAAAAATGTGCGATCGCCTGAGCGTTTACTCGATGAAACTGCTTTATTCCTCCATCGAGTACAAGCAAATTTACCCCAACCGAAGCGCCAGATACTAGAGCAACTGCGGCAAACAGATCCGGTGCTAGCGCATCGAAAAATTTTAATTGTGGATGATGACTTGCGAAATATCTTTGCTATTACCAGCTTCTTAGAAAGCTATCAAATGGAAGTATTATTTGCCGAAAATGGCAGAGATGGCATTGAAATACTCCAAGCGAACCCCGACATTAATGCTGTGTTAATGGATATCATGATGCCAGAAATGGATGGTTATGAAACCACCCGTGCCATCCGCCAGCAAGAGCAATTCCGCTCATTACCAATTATTGCTTTAACAGCTAAAGCCATGTCAGGCGATCGCGAAAAGTGCATTCAAGCAGGCGCTTCTGACTACATCAGCAAACCTGTAGATACTGAGCAACTACTTTCGCTGCTCAGGGTTTGGCTGTATCGGTAATTGGGACTTTTACAATTAATGCTGCGGCAAATCTTTCACAGCCGGGCCATGCAGCACTGTACCGTCATAGCTGAAACGAGAACCATGACAGGGACAGTCCCAACTCTTCTCGGCACTATTCCAAGCCACAATACAACCTAAGTGCGGACAAACAGCGCTAACCGCGTGAATTTCTCCTTGTTCATCTCGATAGGCGGCTGTTTGCTTACCGTTAATTGTGACCAATTTTCCTTCACCATTTACCACATCGTCCACAGAATTACCCCATCCTTGGAGGCGATCGCTCACCCAACGTGTTCCCACATCTAGGTTTTGCTTAATTCCTTCTGTGGTTACAAACGGCGTGGCGCGGGTAGCATCATATAACTCAGTCCCAGGATTTTTGATGCCCAAAATCTGGTCTGCTAGCAGCATTCCCGACATCGTGCCTTTTGTCATCCCCCAAAGGCTAAACCCAGTTGCTACATAAATATGCGGGTTAAACGGAGTCAAATTACCAATGTAGGGTAACTGATCAAAGGAAACCATGTCTTGGGTTGACCAACGATATGCAAAAGATTCAATCCCAAATCGAGAGCGGGCAAATTCTTCTAAATCCAAGTATTTTTCTTCAGTATCAGTCACAGTCCCAACTTTATGTCCGCCGCCACCCACAAGTAGCAGCAAACCATCTGCGTGCGGCGTAGTGCGAATTGAATAGTATTTTTCACCAATCCCAATAAACATCCCCTCTGGTGCTAGCGATCGCTCGATTTGTGCCCCAATAATGTAAGAACGTTGAGGATAAGTTTTGGCAAAGAATAAGCCTTGGTCGAGGATGGGCAGATTGGTAGCTACAATCACATCTTTGGCTTTAATAGTTCCCTTGTCTGTGATCACTTGACAAATTTTATCTTCTTCTACCTTCAGCACTCGTGTGTTTTCAAATACATGGCTACCTTCACCAGGGATGCGATTGACGAGGTGCAACAAGTATTTGCGTGAATGAAATTGAGCTTGGTTGTCAAATTTGATTGCGCCAGCAACAGGAAAAGGCAACGAAGTTTCACTGACAAAAGAGGCAGGTAATCCCAGTTTAGTAGCAGCCTCCACCTCTTGTTGAATCCGACTTAGTTGCTCTGGAGATTCTGTAAAAGTATAGGCACTCCGGCGGCTAAAGTCACAATCTATTTGCTCTTCCTCAACGAAAGCTGCTACACGCTCTATTGCGGCTTGGTTGGAATTTGCGTAAATCTGCGCCTTATCTTCACCAAATTTGGCAATGAGATCAGCATAAATTAATTGGTGTAGAGAAGTAACTTTGGCAGTTGTATGACCGCTTACACCTGTAGATATCTGCTTTGACTCAATGAGCGCTACAGTTTTGCCAGCACGTTTTAACAGTGTGGCAGCAGTTATGCCCACAATACCCGCTCCTGCGATCGCCACATCTACTGTGACATCATGCGTTGGCGATGGAAAGTGAGTTTCCGGCGTTGAGTCAATCCAAAAAGAAATGGGTTTTCCAGGTATATAAGTCATGGTTATATAGAGAGAGTTTTACTTTATCTGTGACTTTATTTGGCAAAGATACTACTCCAGATAAAGTATTTTCCTCACTAAGTTAGACGATTTATCAATTTCAAAAAACTATCTATGGGATAATAGGTATTTACCCCTTGAAGGATATTTATTTGGGTCGTGAGATGGAAAAATCAAAATATTTAATATTTGTTTAAAGGCTCATTAAATTAGGTATAAATAAGATGATTCTGCCCAAACCTACTTTGGAGGATATCGAAATCCAGTTGCTCTTACAGGGGATGTACCAGTACTATGGTTATGATTTCCGCAATTATGCTCTTTCTTCTCTCAAGCGCCGCATTCGGAACTTTATGCACTTAGAGGGGTTAAGCAATATTTCCGCATTGCAAGAGCGCTTATTTCACGATCGCACCTGTTTAGAAAGATTTTTGTTGAGTGTGACGGTGAATGTCACATCCATGTTTCGCGACCCTAGTTTTTATCTCGCCTTCAGAAATCAAGTAATCCCAATGTTGCGTACCTATCCTTTTATTCGCATTTGGCACGCTGGATGTTCGAGTGGTGAAGAAGTTTACTCCATGGCGATTTTATTACAAGAAGAAAACCTTTACCACCGTTGCCGGATATATGCCACCGACACAAACGAGAAGGTACTAAAAAACGCCAAGAGCGGCATTTTTCCTCTGCGAATGATGCAAGAATATACTCAGCTTTACCTGAAATCAGGCGGTAAACAATCTTTTTCAAAATACTACACTGCGGCTTATGATAATGCCATATTTCAAGCCTCCCTAAAAGAAAATATTATTTTCGCCCAGCATAATTTGGTAACTGACAGTTCTTTTAATGAATTTAATGTCATACTTTGTCGAAACGTTCTAATATATTTTAATCAGATACTTCAAAAGCAAGTACATGAACTATTTTATAACAGTTTATGCACCTTTGGCATCTTAGGTTTAGGTCGGCAAGAATCGATCAAATTCACTGCCTATGAAGATTATTATGATGAAATCGCCAATGGTGAGAAGCTTTACCGGAGGCTAAATTAATGTCTTTTAAAATTGTGCTGATTGGGACTTCTTTAGGGGGATTATCAGCACTCAAGATTATCCTAGGAAATTTACCAGCAGACTTTTTGGTACCAATTGTAATTGTGCAACACCGCCACAAAAACTCGGACAACACACTGGAGGGATTATTACAAGAACAATCATGTTTGCCAATTAAAGAAGTTGAAGATAAAGATAAAATACTACCAGGACATGTCTACCTAGCTCCAGCAGATTATCATCTATTAATTGAACCAGGTTATTTTGCTCTCTCTACAGATGAGCCTGTTTCCTATGCTCGACCATCAATTGATGTACTGTTTGAATCGGCTGCTGATATTTATGCTGAACAAGTCATTGGTGTTATATTGACAGGGGCAAATCACGATGGCGCGCAAGGTCTGAAAAAAGTAAAAGAGCGGGGAGGAATTACTATTGTGCAGAAACCAACCACAGCTGAAAGCTCGATCATGCCACAAGCAGCAATTTCTGCTGTCACAGTAGATGGGATTTTGTCACTTGCGGAAATTGCCAACATGCTGAAAGTGCTGAGTGCTTCTGAGAGTGCTGAGTGCTGAGTGCTGAGTGCTGAGTAAATTTTCTACAACAAGCATTAATTGCTTGTAGCTTGCAAGTAGAAAGGGTCTGGCGTGTCATAATAATTCAAGCAATCCGCTTTTGAAAGGATTGAAACCAAGCATTTATCGAAATGAACTTCATGCAGGCGGAACCAAAAGTCAACATCCTCTTGGTGGATGATAAGTTGGAAAATTTACTGGCACTAGAGGCAATATTGGAGAGACTAGGAGCCAAACTAGTCAAAGCTACTTCTGGAGAGGAAGCTTTAAGATCTTTATTGCATCAAGACTTTGCAGTAATTTTGCTGGATGTGCAAATGCCAGGGATCGATGGCTTTGAAACTGCTACCCTAATTCGCAGTCGGGGGCGATCGCGCCACACTCCGATTATCTTTCTCACCGCCTTTAGCAGTAGCAACCAAATGCTGTTCAAAGGTTATGCCTTGGGTGCAGTTGATTATCTACTCAAGCCCATAGATACTAATATATTGACATCTAAAGTTACAGTATTTATCGAATTATTTAAGAAAACACAAGCAATCGAGCAACAGGCAGCTCAACTTACAGCCATCAATGCTGAACTGAGGCAAAGTGAAGAGCGGTTTCGTTCGCTGAGTACTTGTTCACCAATTGGCATATTTGAGACCGATACTCAAGGGCGCTGTAAGTATACTAATCCTTGCTATCAGGAAATTTGTGGTTGGAGTTTGGCAGAAAGTTTAGAAAACTCGTGGCTGGAATGTGTACATCCAGAAGATCAAGAACGAGCGATCGCTAGTTGGTCTGCTTATATTCATGAAGGACGCGAATATTCAACAGAATTTCGGTTTAAAAATACTGATGATAGTCCTCGTTGGGTTCAGGTTCGCTCATCACCAATGCTTTCTAGTCAAGGTGAATTACTAGGCTATGTAGGTACTCTCGAAGATATCACTGAACGCAAGCAAGCCGAAGAAGTCCGCGCCCAAGTAATTCGAGAACAAACGGCTAGACAGGAAGCAGAAGCCGCAAACCGCATGAAAGATGAGTTTCTGGCGGTGCTTTCCCATGAACTCCGCACACCCTTAACTTCAATGTTGGGCTGGTCAAAAATCCTCCGCGCTAAGAAACTTGACGAACAAGCTACTACTCGCGCCCTAGATGCGATTGAGCGCAATGCCACCTCACAAATGAAACTGATTGAGGATATCTTGGATGTATCACGGATTATTCGCGGTCAGCTACGCCTACATTTAAGCGTTGTCAATCTTATTTCTGTAATTGAGGCAGCCTTAGAAGCAGTGCGACCTCTAGCAGAGACAAAAAATATTGAATTAAACACTAACCTCGATACTACCCTAGGATCAGTGTGTGGTGATCCAGCCCGTTTACAACAAATTGTCTGGAATTTACTAACTAACGCCATTAAGTTCACCCATGCGGGTGGTAGGGTAGAAGTCCGGCTAGAAATCATAGAACTACAAGCAGCAGAACAACTATTTCCCCACGAGGAAGTTAAGCTTTCCTCTACCTCTACTCCCTTACAGTTTTCTAAATCTTCCTATGCCCAAATCCAAGTAATTGATACGGGCATTGGCATTGCCCCAGAATTCTTGCCCAAAGTCTTTGATCGCTTCCGGCAGGCAGATAGTACCACCACGCGATCGCATGGTGGGTTAGGTTTAGGACTGTCCATCGTCCGTCATCTAGTGGAATTACACGGCGGCATAATTTCCGCAGAAAGTTCAGGAAAAGAACAGGGATCGACCTTTACTGTAAAACTCCCTCTGATGCAAGACAACAGCAATATCAAAAACGGTAAAGAAATAGAGCCAATGAAAGAGGGGATAGGGGACAGGTTACAGGGGATAGGGGAAGTAGGAGTATAAATTTTTACTCCTCACTCAGCAACGCCAGATGCTCCACTACAGCACTGCGCGCATCCTGCGGCGGGGAGACCCCCACGTACCCGTCACTGGCTCCACCCTGCGGGATACAGCACTCCCCTTTGACTTCGCTTAGGGCAAGCGCACTCAGCACTCAGCACTCAGCACTCAGCACTCAGCACTCAGCACTTTCAGAAGCACTCAGCACTCAGCACTCAGCACTCTATCTTGCTGCAATGGTTGCGCCGACTGCAAGACTGCATCCAGTAACCCTGGAAACAGCGCCTCTAAATCTTCCCGCCGCAATCTATTAATGTGTTGTGTGCCTTCTTTATGAGTCAAGACTACTCCCGACTCTCGTAAAATTTTGAAGTGATTAGACATAGTTGACTTGGCGATCGCAAAATCAAATCCAGCACAGCATTGCTCCCCTTGGGTTGCCAGCAATCTCACAATCTCTAGCCGCACTGGGTCGCCCAACGCATACAGCACTCCCGGTAAAGAAATGTCTTTTCGGTCTGGATGATATAAGAATCTCATAGTTGCATTATCTCTTAAAATGGCGTATATTTTATTTGTTCGAGATTATCGAATAATTGAATTAAATCAGGAAGGCAAATATGTCATCCGTTATTAATGTCACAGAAGCCACATTCAAGCAAGAAGTACTGGAAAGTCAAATTCCCGTATTAGTTGACTTTTGGGCACCTTGGTGTGGCCCTTGTCGGATGGTGACTCCAGTTGTCGATGAAGTGGCTGGCGAATACGCAGGACAGGTAAAAGTGGTAAAACTGAATACAGATCAAAATCCCACTGTTGCCAGCCATTATGGAATTCGTAGTATTCCGACGCTAATGGTATTTAAGGAGGGGCGACAAGTTGATACAGTCGTGGGTGCAGTGCCAAAGACCACTTTAACTAAAACTTTAGGGCAGCATATTCAACAATCATCATAGCTTAGGCTGAAAATAGGGAACAGGGCATAGGTGACAGGTGACAGAAGAAAAATTTTGGCGTTGCTGAATCAAGGGATGATTCTTGTAGGGTAGGCATCTTGCCTGCCCTGAAATACAAGGGACGGGCAAGATGCCCATCCCACAAAATTTTTCTCCCTGCTCCCCTGCTCCCCTGCCTCTTCTTGACTCAGCACTCCCCTTCGACTTCGCTCAGGGCCAGCGCACTCAGCACTCAGCACTCAGCACTGAGAAAAGCAATTAATCTTAATTATCAGGAGAATCTCATGAGTCCTATCACCCAAATTCAAGCTTTAGATGTACCTAGCGCCATAGTCCAACGTCGTTCTATCAAAACTTTTAAAACAGACCCCATTGCCCCAGACTTGCTCAAGCAATTAGTAGAGTTAACTGTGGCTGCGCCCAGTAGTTTTAATATTCAGAGCTGGCAAATCGTTCTTGTACAAGATGAGGCGCAAAAGGCAGCACTATCAGCAGCATCTTGGAATCAAAAGCAAATTATTGAAGCACCTGTGACTTTTGTCTTTGCCGCTAATCCTCATGCAGGTGAACAAGACTTGACACCAATTTATGAGCAGGCCCTGAAAACAGGAGCGTGGAATGAAGGCACAGTAAACTATTTTAAAAACGCTATTCCGCAATTTCAAGCTGGGCTAGGTGACAAACGTCGGGAATATGCCATCAAAGATGCGATCATCGCATCTACCCATTTAGTATTAGCCGCAGAAAGTTTAGGTTTGTCTACCTGCTTTATGAATGGCTGGATAGAGGAGCAAGTTAAGGCAGTAATTGGTGCAGAAGATTCAGATTTAGCGATCGCCGTTTTAGTGCCTGTAGGCTATGCAGCCGAACCACGCTTAAATCCAGGTCGTTTGCCATTATCTTACAACGTTTCTGTAGACAAAATCGGTAACCCCTATCAAGCTTGAAGTCATTCTTCCACAATTTTAGTTTGAGAAAATGGCGATCGCCAACGTTAAAAGCACAAAACAGAGGAAAAATTACCAATGATTGAGCTTTACTATTGGACAACACCAAACGGTCATAAAATCACAATTTTCCTGGAAGAAGTCGGCTTACCATACACAATTATTCCTGTGAATATTGGTACTGGAGAACAATTTCAGCCTGAGTTTCTCAAGATTTCTCCCAATAATCGCATCCCCGCGATTGTTGACAATGAACCTGTAACCGGGGATGAGCCAATTTCCGTTTTTGAATCTGGTGCAATCTTGCTATATTTAGCAGAAAAAACCGGAAAATTAATTCCCCAAAATCTGCGCGATCGCGTTGAAGTTCTCCAGTGGTTATTCTGGCAAATGGGGGGTCTAGGGCCAATGGCAGGACAAAACCATCACTTTAGTAAATACGCTCCCGAAAAAATTGACTACGCCATTAACCGCTACGTCAATGAAACAGGACGCTTATACGCAGTTCTAGATAAGCGCCTAGCAGATAGAGAGTTTATTGCTGGTGATTACTCCATTGCTGATATTGCCGCTTATCCTTGGATTGTGCCCCATGAAAGCCAAAGCCAGAATTTAGAGAATTTTCCTAACCTCAAACGCTGGTTTGAAACAATAAAAGCACGTCCAGCAACGATACGCGCCTACGAGAAAGCAGAAGCCTTCAAAAATCAGGCGATCGATATCGAGAAGTCACGAGATTTGCTATTTAATCAGTCGGCGAATACAGTTCAAACTTGATCTCTTTTACAGCGTTTCTCAGTTGGGTGCAGTAAAACCTTTCCAGAGGACAGAGGCTAGAAACTAGTGTACAGATCCCCGACTTCTAAAAGAAGTCGGGGATCTTAGCCTCAACCTGAAAATGAAGCAAGACTTCTGGTCTTTTTTAGTTACTCTAAAATAGAGTTGACTTTCTCTATAAGTTCATCAATTTGAAATGGTTTACCAATAAAACCAGCTATATCTTGATAATTTGGAGATTGTTCCTTGGCGGCTGACACAACTAAAATAGGCAGATGATTTAACTTTAAATCTTCTCTAACATGAGAAATGAGTTCATAGCCATTCATATCTGGCATCATTAAATTTGTAATTAATAAATCAGGTTGTTTAGTTTGGATTTTTGCAAGTGCCAAGTTACCACAATTAGCAGTTTCCACTGCATAGCCTTCTGACTCTAGAGCAGTTTTAATTAAAAACACCATATCTTCAATGTCATCACAAACTAAAATAGATTTAATAGGATTTATTTCTTCAGTATGTAAATTCACCACAATTAATAATTAAAATAGTTGTTAATTCCATCATATTATGTATGCAATTTTAATTTTTAGGTAACTATCAAAAGTAATATTGTAATATTCACATATAACAGTTGCCAGGTAGCTTACCCGTCTTCTGTCACTTTCCAGGATAAACAAGTAGTAAAGAAGTGAAATCATCCAGAAACATAACAGGGTTTGAATTGATTCATGGCAGCAATTAAATGATTGAATCCCAGTAATAACTGTGAATTAGGAAAAATATCTAGCCAGGGATAAATCAACCAAAATAGTAATAGTGGTTGGACAATTAAGTAGGTAGGCGAAAAAACTTATAACTATGTAACGAAAACTTAACCATAGGTATTAGAGTTAAATTTTACACGTTGCGTACTATAATTTTCTTTTTCTCCCCTAGCCGTAACACCATCAATGACCGCATAAGCAAGGTCTAACTCATCATCAAATATTTGCCCAGATAGCTCATCTTTTTTAATAGAGTTTGGTTTTGCTCACGAGTCAAAAAGACTCTTAGACGAGCGCCCATACTTTAAGTTACCTCGGTAGATGCATCCTCCGTATTTATTTATCTTTACATAGCTTGTTTTTTTGTGCCTACCTACTTATATTAAAATAAGTGGCATCTTCGGTGACTTGATCGTGGGCAGTCAAACTTAGTCAAAATATTCTAAGTTTTAAATTGTTTTGCCAACATATTCAACAGAATTTTTCGTGGTACTAATCGAGCTAATGTACTTCTGATTTGAGTTTTCATATCACCCATAACAATAGTTGGTTGACAATTTTCTAAAGCTTTTAATGATTCACGAACAACTTCCTCTGAAGAATAAGCCTTATCTGTGTTTCCTGCCAAAGCTGGAGGAAAGTTAGCTTCAACAAAAAAGTTAGTTTCTATTGGCCCTGGACAAGTAACTAAGACACGCACACCATAGTGACGATTTTCTGCCCACAATGCTTCACTGAAACTGAGAATAAAAGCTTTACTAGCAGCATATACCGAAAGATATGGTATCGGTTGAAATGCCGTAATCGAAGATACATTAATAATGCTGCCAGAACGACGTTGCCGCATTAGAGGTAGAAATTTATGAGTTAAATCTACCAATGCCAAAATGTTGAGTTGTACAATTTTAACTTGCCGTTCTCTGTCGCTTTCGGCAAAGTCACCGTAGTCACCAAAGCCAGCATTATTAATTAATAAATCAATCGTTAATCCCTTAGCTTTAGTAGCATCAAAGACAGCAGCAGGTGCATTAGGCTCGGTCAGGTCTTTAACTATCACATCTACTTGAATTGTGTATTGCTCTTGTAATTTTTTTGCTAATTGATTAAGTTTCTCTTCAGAGCGAGAAACAAGCACCAGATTTGTCTTACGTGCAGCTAGTTCTTGAGCAAAGGCTTTACCAATACCGCTAGATGCACCAGTAATTAAAGCAGTTAGCATTCTAAATGTTAAGGATATTATGATTAACCTTATAAATTTTACCAATAGTTATCACAGCTTTTACCCATCTCAAGTAACTTAAAATGAAGAATAAAAAAATACTCAATATTTAGTTATTGCCTACGCAGAAGTAATGTCATAACAAACTCGCCAAGACATAAATAACATGACTTTAATCAGAGTTAGAGAGACTTGTTGGACAAATTTTGGCGGTGTATGTTTTCAGTGGGGAATGGGAATACTAAATTTATAAGTTACAGTTCAGATCTATGTATCGTCTCAATCAAAGAGCTTGGCAAATTTTGCATAGTGAAGTTCAAAGATGTAGTGGTGATGACCAAGTAAGTAAAATTGAGCAGGAAATCGTCATTAAACGACTAAAAAAACTGCGCTCAGAAAAAGGTTCTCCTGCTGGGTTAGATGAACTGCGCGATACAGTTATAGATATTTATCCACAATTTAGCGAAAAAACTCTTAAACAAGCTGTACAAGCTAATCAACCACCCGGTGTTTTTACCAAAATTAAATGGGTAATTATCCTCTTGGGTAGTTCAGCTGGGGTACTGTGGGTAGTCAATTTGCCTTATCCGATGATTCGCTGGCCTGTGGCTAAGACTGTGCCAATTTTACTATTGCCTAGCTACATGAGTATGGATCATCACTATCGGGGGTAATTGATAACCTTGAGCAAGCAGACCAATTAGTTAATCAAGCTACTAGCCCTACTGATATTAATCGAGGTGCGAAGAAAGTTTAATTACTTCACCGTCCTCTGACTCTCAGCAGCTAAAAGGTCAAATACAAGCCATCATTAATCAGTTGAAAACTATCAAACCAGGGACAACTGCCTATGCAGAAGCCCAACAACTGCTGGTATCAGCACAGAACAAGCTCAAACAGTAGGCACTATGTTGCACGTCTACGCCTGACTGCATGAGCGATAATATTGCTTTGCTATAAAATATATGTTATGTTAATTGACTGTGTGGTTAAGGACGTATAGCTCAGTTGGTTAGAGCGCTACGTTGACATCGTAGAGGTCACTGGTTCGAATCCAGTTACGTCCATTCAAAACATAAGCTATGTAAAGATTTCACCTATTGCGACAACAACTATAAGTTGTCCAAAAAGGTCACTTTATGCTTGTCATGGTCGGTGGTCAACTTATGCTTGTCATTTGGAGTTGGCAATACAGCAGAGTCAAAACTTAATTCATAATCTAGTTAATATTTTATCTAGTTACCCCTTTCAACTGAACTTCATGCAATACTGCACGTACTTGCTTATACCTGAGATACCCAGGCATAGTTATTAACTCAGCTACACGAGCTTCTGAAGGGTAAATGCCTTTATTATAAAGTTGAAAAGCAATCTGCTGAACTTCTTGGCAAGATTGCTCTATTTTTTTACAATGTAAAGCTTTTTTATAGGTGCAGGATTTTGCGGCAATCGCTCGGCATAAGTCTGGAAAGTGTCTAAAAATAGTTCTTCTATCATATTTCAAAGAGTTAGCTACCTCTTGCGTGGAAGAACATTTTTAACAATCTCCGTTTAATAATTCAACCTTTTACTTTATTTAACCTAATATATCCCTGGTTAACAGTTTTTCCTATTCCCCAATTGTCCTTGGGTTTTTCTAAACTTCAATCTATTATTTATAACCTCACCAGTTCAATATTTATTTTCCTGACTCACCCTGATTTCTACTTTTCCTCTGCCTAGAGTGAAAAAACAGGGTTACTCACAGAACTTAATCAGCAAGGAATCACAATTGTGATTGTGACTCATGAACCAGATATCGCCGCTCAAACTAAAAGAATTATCCGCGTTCAGGATGGTTTGATTGTAGGCTAATGCAGTTATGTTAGCTGCTTGTATTTTGCTCCAGCCATACAACTAAATCAAATACATGGTAAAAATCTCAAAATTCTTCTCCCAATTGTTCTAAAGGTTTTCATATTCTGCCATCTATGAAGATTACACCTAATTTAATTACTGATGTATTATGCATCCTGATACTCAATTTATCCTCTAGGGCTATAAACTGCTGGATAAATTGATATTACATTTTTGTCAATGTGTAAGTTCTAAATTATGAATTTGATCTCATACAATGTGCATTCTACCTGGTTCGCCTTAGCGATCGCTCTCCTCATTCCTGCTTTAGCCAAGAGCGTCAATGCTCAAACTCCCGTAGCAACACCAGCTAATGCTGTACAAGTTCCTGATGATCTCAAGCCCAGTCCCAATCCTCTCCAGTTTCCCACTCAGCCGGATGAAGTCAAGATTCAGAGAACTGTGCCAATCACTTTGGCACAAGCTTTGGAACTAGCAAAACGCCACAATCGAGACTTACAAATAGCCATATTAGAGCTAGAACGCAGTCAATCTGCACTGAGGGAGTCTCAAGCTGCTTTGTTTCCTAATGTTGATCTCAGCAGTAGTTTAACTAACAGTGGTGATGGTTTTACTGGTAGTGGCTCTCAATCGAGTACTTCATTTAATGGTCAAGCACAAGTGAATTATGACCTGTATACTTCTGGTAATCGGCAAGCTAGCATCCGTGCAGCTGAAGAACAGCTACGGATAGATGAACTAGATGTGGAAAATAGGTCTTTAGAAATTCAGCTAAATGTCACCACTCAATACTATGATTTACAACAAGCAGATGAGCAAGTACGAATTAATCAATCTGCTGTGGAAAATGCCCAGGCTAGTTTGCGGGATGCTCAAGCTCGAGAACAAGCCGGAGTAGGTACACGATTCGATGTACTGCAAGCTCAAGTAAATTTGGCAAATGCTCAACAAGACCTGACTAATGCTCTCTCACAACAACAAATTGCCCGTCGTCGATTTGCAACTCTGTTAAATTTGGCACAGTCTGTAGATATCAGTGCCGCAGATCCTGTAGAAATAGCGGGTTTGTGGCCACAAACACTAGAAGAAACTATTGTCCGAGCATTGCAAAACCGTCCAGAATTACAACAGGTTTTGGCACAACGTAATATTAACGAGCAACAGCGACGACAGGCGCTTTCACGGCTAGGGCCACAAATTAGTTTGAATGGCAACTACAATTTAGTAGATCGGTTTGATGATGGTATTAGCGCTACTGATGGCTATTCAGTTGGACTCAGAGCAAGTTTAAATTTGTTCGATGGCGGAGCAGCTAGAGCGAATGCAGCTCAGTCAAAAGTTAATATTGCGATCGCCCAAACTCAATTTGCTAGCCAGCGCGACCAAATTCGCTTTGATGTGGAACAATTCTATGCTCAATTGCAGTCAAACTTAGATAATGTGCAAACTTCTAGTGTGGCTTTAAATCAAGCTAGGGAAGCTCTAAATTTAGCCAGGCTGCGGTTTGAAGCCGGTGTGGGTACTCAAACAGATATAATCTTTGCTGAAAACGACTTGACAAGAACTGAAGGTAATCGAGTCACAGCCATTTTAAATTACAACCGCGCTCTAGCTAATTTACAACGATCTGTTACTTCCAGGTCTTCGCCCTAGAAGTAATTCATTACAGAAAAGTTTGTCAAATACAATCATCAAAAATATGGATGAAGGCGTAATTACGTCTTCATCTATTTGTGCTACATAAGTATAGTCACCCAATCAGGTGAAGACATATAGAAATACTAAAGGCTAGGATGTAAGAAGATTTTGCAATTACTTGTTCATTTAGTCGTTGAGTTTATTGATAAATATTTAATCCAGAAGTTTTTTACATTCCTCAAGTTGCCATCCCACTAAAGGCTAATCAAACCAAGCAATATTTGTATATTTATGATTACGCAAATAGAAATTCCTGTTATTGGCAAAGTTAAATATCCCCTACGCTGGCTGATGGGGCTAATAGCAGCAGGTTCCTTGGTTGTGGGTACAACAACTGCTACTTACAACCTGATTAATGGAAAAACAAGCAAACAAGATATTACCCAATTAACTGTTCCTGTAGAAGCAAAAAATATCACTGTGCGAATTACTGCCAGTGGTAAGGTGGAGCCAGTGCAAAGTGTAAACGTCAGTCCGAAAAACCCCGGACAATTGGCACAGTTATATGTAGAACAGGGCGATCGCGTGGAACAAGGACAAGTTCTGGCCCGGATGGATGTAGGTGACATTCAAGCGCAAATCCTGCAATACCGCGCCAATTTAGCCCAAGCACAGGCACAGTTAGACCAAGCGCGTGCAGGGAGTCGTCCCCAAGAAATTGACCAAGCTAGAGCAAGATTAGCCCAAGCAGAGGCACAATTAGACCAAGCGCGTGCCGGGAATCGCGCTCAAGAAATTGCCCAAGCTCAAGCACAGGTGAATTCAGCCCAAGCACAGGTGACTCTCACGCAATCACGGGTGAACCGCTATCGAGAATTAACGCAGCAAGGGGCAACTTCTCAAGACCAATTAGAACAATACATTAGTGAAGACCAAAGGGCAAAAGCTAGTTTAGAAGAAGCCCAAAAACGACTATCACTATTAGAAAGTGGTAGCAGGAATGAGGAAATTACAGCTAGGGAAGCTGCGGTTACCGAAGCACGCGCCGCATTAGTACTGTTACAAAATGGCAGTCGTCCAGAGGAAATTGCTCAACGTCAAGCAGCCGTGAAAGCAGCTGAGGCTCAAATTCAGGCCGCAGAGGTGAGGTTACAAGACACTGTAATTCGTGCGCCCTTCTCTGGAATTGTGACGCAGAAATATGCCAACATCGGTGCATTTGTTACACCTACAACTTCCGCTTCTACCAGTGCATCAGCAACTTCGAGTTCAATTGTTGCTGTTGCCAAAGGGTTAGAAGTGCTAGCGCAAGTCCCAGAGGTTGATATCGGCAGAATTCAACAGGGACAACAGGTGGAAATTGTCGCTGATGCCTATCCCGATCAAGTATTTAAAGGTACTGTGCGTTTGATTGCTCCCGAAGCGGTAGTTGAACAAGGCGTGACGTCCTTTCAAGTGCGAGTGGCGCTCGATACAGGTACAGAGCAACTGCGTTCTGGCTTAAATGTAGATTTGACTTTCTTAGGCGATCGCCTCAGTGATGCTTTGGTGTTACCAACGGTAGCAATTGTCACGGAACAGGGGAAAAATGGCGTATTAGTAGCAGATGAAAAAAATCAACCCCAGTTCCGGGAAGTCACCATCGGGGCGCAAATCCAAGACCAAACTCAGATTTTACAAGGACTCCAACAAGGCGATCTCGTCTTTATCAACCCACCAAAAGACTACATAACTGAAAAAGCCAAAGAGCAAAACGATCAATAAAATTTTTGGTGCATATCTTAATTACGAATTATCATGAATCTCTTGGAAAGTGTGCAAATGGCAGGAAAAACCCTGCTATCAAATAAATTGCGTAGCGCCTTGACAATGTTAGGGATTGTCATTGGTAATGCTTCAGTAATTGCCATGATTGGGATTGGTGAAGGCGGACAAAGATTTGTCACCCAAGAACTAGAATCTTTGGGGCCAAACGTCTTATTTGTGATTCCCGGTAATCGCGCCACACAGCGCATCTCTCGAGATTTACCGAAAACTTTAGTATATGAAGACGCTCAGGCGATCGCTAATCAAGTCCCAACGGTAGCAGCAGTTACGGCAGAATTAAATAGTCGGCAAGTAGTAACCTACCGAAACCAAAACACTAATGTGAATATTATTGGCACAACTCCCAGTTTCTTGAATGTGCGTGACTTTGAAACTGCCACAGGGCGGTTTTTCAACGAAATTGATATGAGACGCAGTAACCAACTTGTGGTGCTAGGCGCAGACTTGGCAGAAAGACTCTTTGGTAACCGTAACCCTGTGGGCCAGCAGTTGCGGATTAAAAACGCTAGCTTTCAAGTCATTGGCGTATTAGAAAGTAAAGGCTCAAATTTAGGTGTTAATTACGATGAAGCCGCTTTAATCCCACTGAATACTATGGCTAACCGCATTGTCGGGCGAACTTCTCCCTATGGATTAGAGTTAACTTATATTGTCGCCTCAGCCACAGATGCCGAGAGTGTGGATGCAGCCCAGTTTCAAATTACAAATTTACTACGTTTGCGGCACAAAATTACTGGAGAAGATGATTTCACTATCAACACGCAAAAAGATGCCTTGCAAACTGTTGGTCAAATCACAGGTGCATTAACCATTATGCTAGCGGCGATCGCGGGTATATCGTTATTTGTTGGCGGTATAGGCATCATGAATATTATGTTAGTTTCCGTCACCGAACGCACTCAAGAAATCGGACTACGCAAAGCTATTGGCGCGACAGAACAAGATATTTTGCTTCAGTTCATGATTGAGGCGGTGATTGTTTCAGTTATCGGCGGCTTAGTTGGGACTACGGTTGGTGTGAGCGGCATTATTTTGGTAGCAGCCGTTACTCCTTTAGAAGCGGCAATTTCTCCCATAGCAATTGCGACAGCCGTTGGTGTTTCTGGAGGAATTGGTTTATTTTTTGGTGTTGTTCCCGCACGTCGCGCTGCCAAACTTGACCCAATTGTAGCCTTAAGAAGTGCTTAGGTCGTTTGGTTGAGATATATTCACCAAGTAATTCTCTAAATCATTTTGGCTAATGAAATCTAATAAAGCCTCAGCTAAATCTTCTAGTTGAGTAATGGATAAACTGTGAATTTGCTGGCCTACTTCCGGCTCAATTGCACCAAATCGTCGTGTCAACTGACGCAGAATTAGTTGAAGCGCCTCTTGTTTCTTCCCTCGCTCTTCTCCCTTTTGCAAAATATCTTGGTAAATGACAGACTCTTGCATAATTTCCTCCCTAAACAGCCGTTGAATCAAACTTTTATCAAACCGCAAACCGGCTAAAACCTGAACACAAGCTGATATATTTTGTCGTTCTTCCGTTTCTTCAATCATATCGACACTAGCGGCGACTTGGGCTAATAAATCTGGTGGTGAATTGGTTCTTGCTAATGTCGCCAGTGGTAACAGTGCAGGATTAGCTAACGTAAGGATTCAGGTCTAGATTTGAGGAATTCTAGATTTGAGGAATTAAAGAAGGAGTCTGCACATTAGGGTGAACCATTGCTTTGATAGCTTGGTCAAAAAAGTCAATAACAGAACTTCCTTGACGA
>JADEXK010000052.1 GCA_015207155.1 Nostocales cyanobacterium LEGE 11386
CCCATCCCCTTATCCCCCCATCCTCATCCGCCCCATATTACCTTTCCCAAAACCTAAAATTAAAGCTTCCAGAAGTACGACGATAACGACGGGTTACTCTTCTTCTTTGCCGTTTGGTGATTCTCTCTGCTCCAGACTGTTCACTTGCTAACTCTTCTGAAGTTGCAACTGGTAGCTGAGTTCTCGTTTCTTCCTTGCTTTCCCACCAAGCGGTAATCCAGCCTCCACCGATGGCGGCGATTCCACCCAGCAAAATACTCATAGGTGGAGAATAACCCAAAAATACAAAGCCTAACAGGAAAAATAACCAGTATTTGAGTCCTGCATCAATACCATCAGAGGAAGCTACAGTTGTAGGCTGGGGGCTATTTTTACTGGCATTGGTAAACCAACCCAAGACGAAACCACCTAAAATGCCTAAAAATAGGCTCAGGGGTAGAGAAAACCCTGCCATCGATAATATAAATATTAAAAATGCCCCAAATATAAGTTGAGAAAGGAAATCGGGCGAAATCGGGGGAAGTCCGTTATTGTTTTGTGCCATAAGATAAAAATACTATTGGCGAATCAATTGTTGAAATTGTGCCTGTTGTGGTTTAGTTGTATCCCAAGTTTGCACGTAGGGTTTTTCTGCGTCGGTAAAAGGTTCAGCTTGTTGAAGTTGTGATGTTAATAAATCAACGGTAGCATCAGCAATATCACCACTGCGCTTGACAAGACGCTCTTGTATGACTTCTAGAGGTGCTGTGCAATAAATGATCTCAAGAGGAATGTGGTGTTTTTCAGCTTGGGCGATCGCTTCTTGTCGGAGCTTTTGTTGGTCATATTTGGCATCTAAAATTAGATTAAAACCTTGATTAGCCAGTATAATTCCCAAATTCAGCAACCGTGTATAAGTTTTTTGGGTCATCTCAGGCGTGTATAAATCATCTCCACCGCGTTCCCGCAGAGAAATTCCCCCTAAATGCTTCCGCACTGCATCTGAGCGAATCTGAATTGCACCCAATTGACGAGCTAAATATTTTGCTGTTGTAGACTTACCAGAACCAGACAACCCAGACATTAAAATTAATTTTCCTTGTTTGGGTTTAGTGTACTCCCATGCTTGCTTGTAATAGTCAGCCGCCGTTTTTGCTGCTTCTTCCTTAGCTGTTGCTGGCACACTGGGGTCATCTAACAAAAAGGAAGTCACCTTGGCCCGGACATAAGCTTGACGGCTTAAATACAAAGGCAATACCTGCAATCCTTCCCAATCACCGGTTTGCTCAACATAGGTGTTTAAAAACGCATTTCCTAAGTCTTGGCGCTGTCGCGCTTCTAAATCCATTACCGTAAATGCTACATCGTACATCACATCGACAAAGCGAAACGGCTCATTAAATTCAATGCAGTCAAAGAGGATAATTTTTTCATGCCACAGAGCAATATTTCTCAGATGTAAATCACCGTGACATTCACGAATATAGTTATTTTGAACTCTGCTAGCAAATAATTCTGGACGTGCTGCAAAAAAGTTATCTGTATATTGTTTTGTTTCTTCAAACTGTGACTGTGTTTGGGGTCCACCGATATACTTGTGAGTTTGCTGGTAATTTTCATCAATTGCCGCCCGTACTTGCGGCACTTCGCCAAAACTGCGAATATAATCATTAATTGCAGCTTTAGCATGGTATTCAGCTACTACCTGCCCCAACTCTTCTAGATGAGCTGCAGTTAATTTACCTTGCTCAAATAATGTGGTGAATAGAAATTCTTGAGGAAACTGGCGCATTTTCAGCACATATTCTACAGCTTTGCCTGTTCCTCCTAAATAATATTGCTCACCTACATAAGTTATAGGCAAAACTTCCAAATACAGTTCAGCTGCTCCTCGTTGATTTAAACGCAACTCTTCCTGACAAAAATGTTGCCGTTTCGCTAAGGTAGAAAAATCCAAAAAGCCAAAATTCACTGGTTTTTTCAGCTTGTAGGCGTAATCTCCTGTAAGTAGCACATAAGAAACATGAGTTTGAATGAGTTGAATTGGTTCAGTTACTGCATGAGGATAAAATCCAGGCTGCAACATGTGCTGAATTAAAACTGAAAGATTGGCTTCTGTCATAAAAGTTTTGGATGAGATACTTACAGAAAAGGCAAAATTATAAATTACGTATCTTTAAAGCGTATCGCTAAAGCGTATCGTTAAAGCGTAAAGCTCTGACGGGCATGGCTACGCTTACCACGTAGTGTGCTGTAGTGGATTGACACAGTAAAAGTAGTGCAGATAATTTTCTTGTGAAACAGGCATCTTACCTACCTCACAATCATTATATTTATGTAACATTTTAGCCTGGCCACGTCGGTGGGCATAAGCTCTGCTAACACATAATGTGCTTTGGGCTGTTATAGCCGTAGTCAAATAGATTAGGACATTATTGATTGCTCAAAGCACTGAAGCCACTGGGTTTATACTCAGCACGGGCTATAAGCGCAGCCATGCCCGCAGGGCTGCCCCGCTACCGCTATAAGCGCAGCCATGCCCGCAGGGCTTTACAGCACTTTGCTATATTACGAATTAGTCGTTGATAGCTTAACAAAAAACCAGGGTTTAACCCCTGGTTTTAACAGCAATGATCACAATCTTTAAGTGACAATAAAGACAAAATATGTGCCTGTATTAGCCTTTAGCAAAGGCAAAAAAGCTCAGGTGATAGGGCGTACCCTTGGCTGGATGGATCTGAACTTCTCGTAGTACAGTTATTCCACTCCACTCAAGTTCAGGAATGTTCAATTCAATCTCTGTTTTGTTAACAGCAGCCCTTTTGAGCAGGCGCTCAACGGTTTTGGCGTCAACTACCAAAGAAATTGATTCGGTACCTTGGTGACCGTACAAATTAGCAGGTATCAAACCAGAACGACGCAAAGCATTTGGTTTGCTACCTTCTGGGCGCTTTTGAGATTCGACTGTAATAGCCATACAAGTTATCAGTTATCAGTTATCAGTTATCAGTTGTTTGCTTTTTATGCGAGGGCTATTGAAACCCAAATACTCAGCACTCAGCACTCAGCAAAGAGGCGGGTGTACCGTCAGGGTGCAATAAAGCGCGTTTAGGCCCATGGATAGGGTCTTCGACAATTATGGTTTGATCGCGGCTAGCTCCTAGGGAGACGATCGCAATGGGAACTTCCATCAATTCTGCTAAGAATTTCAGGTAGTCTAGTGCTTGCGGTGGCAAGTCTTCTAAGGTACGGCATTCACTGGTTGACACCTGCCATCCTGGTAAGCTTTTGTAGATGGGGCGACACCGAGCAAATTGGCGAGAACTGGTGGGGAAGTGTTCGCAGCGATCGCCGTCTATTTCGTAAGCAACGCAAACTTTGATTTCCTCCAATGTGTCGAGGACATCGAGTTTGGTAATTGCCATACAATCCATGCCGTTAATCCGCACAGCATAACGACCGATGACGGCATCAAACCAGCCACAACGACGCTTGCGCCCTGTGGTTGTGCCGAATTCTGCACCGCGATCGCATAACAATTCTCCTATTTTTCCGTCCTGTTCGGTGGGAAAAGGCCCTTCTCCTACTCGCGTGGTATACGCTTTCGACACCCCAATCACCCGATCTATCATTGTCGGCCCTAGACCAGTACCAACGCAAGCCCCACCTGCTACGGGGTTAGAAGAGGTAACATAAGGATAAGTCCCGTGATCTAGGTCAAGGAGCGTGCCTTGTGCGCCTTCAAACAAGATATTGCGCCGTCGCTGAATGGCATCATATATTTTTAATGATGTATCAACCACATAGGGACGCAAGCGATCGGCGTATCCTACATACTCTTGTATGACCTTTTGAGGATCTAAGGGCGGTAAATTGTAAAGTTTTTCTAAAATAACGTTTTTATAATTAATCGTCCATTCCAACTGCTCACGTAGTGCATCAATGTCCATCAAGTCTAAAACTCTGATGCCTGTACGCTCTGATTTATCAGCATAAGTCGGGCCAATCCCTCGACCAGTGGTGCCGATTTTATGACTTCCCCGTCGCTCCTCTGACGCTTGGTCGATCAGCCGATGATAAGGCATCGTTACATGGGCTGTCTCAGATATCAACAGGTTGGCAGTAGAAATATTTAATTTTTCTAGTTGATCGAGTTCTGCTATCAAAACCTGTGGATCAATGACTGTCCCACAGCCGATGATGCACTCAGTATTTGAATACAAAATACCAGAGGGAATCAAGTGCAGTTTAAAGGTCTGACCCTTCACTACAATAGTGTGTCCAGCATTGACACCCCCTTGATAACGTACAACTACATCTGCGGAGCGGCTGAGTAAGTCTGTTATTTTACCTTTTCCTTCATCGCCCCACTGGGCACCTATGACAATAACGTTAGCCAAGAGTTTATTTTATGAGCTAAAGTTTCCACAAATTATAATTATCAACATATTTTGCGATTTTTGTCAAGTAATTTAGATAATCACGAATTTTGATACCAAAAATAAGGAGGCGATCGCTACACATATAGTTGTTAATTCACAGGATAAACAAGCCAATATTTAAATATAACTAAAATGCTTTGCTAAAACCCTACAGGAGTTAAGAATTATCATGATAGCTGTTAAAAATCGAGCCGATAGAGTAGTACTTTACAACATTAGCTGGCAACAGTTTGAAAACCTTTTGCAAGATTTGGGAGAATCCCGTGCAGCAAGAATAGCTTATGATGAAGGTAATTTAGAAATTATGACACCTTTACCAGAACACGAACACTATAAAGAAGTAATTAGTGATTTAGTTAAAGATATTGCTGATACCCTTGATTTAGATTATGAAAGTTATGGTTCAACTACCTGGAAACGAGAAAGCCGAATGGCAGGCTTAGAATCAGATAATTGTTTTTATTTTCAAAATGAAGCAGTAATTAGAGGGAGAATAAATTTAGATTTACGCCAAGACCCACCTCCAGATTTGGCTTTAGAAATTGATGTGACGAGTAAATCTTTAAATCGATTTCCAATTTATGCACGGTTGGGTGTTCCTGAAATTTGGTGTTATGACACTGGGGAATTGAAGATTTATTTATTACAAAATAATGAATATATAGAATCTGAAACAAGTTTGGTTTTTTCTGGTTTACCAATTAGAGAATTACCAAAATTGATTGCAGCATATAGAAATGAGGGGAGAAGGGCGATGAGAAAAGCGGTGAAAGAATGGGTGAGAAGTTGGGAAAAAAATTCCAATTCATGAAGGTAGAGCCACATCAATTCACTATCCCTTACTAAAGTCAAGTAGCGATTAATTAAACGTGAATTCGATGGACTTTACCCCAACCCCTCTCCGACACGGAGAGGGGTAAAAATATCCCTGGGTTTGAACTAAAAATCAAAGTTTTAAAGCCTCTCCCCTACCAGGGGAGAGGTTTGGAGAGGGGTTTTTGATAGTTGTCGAACTCACGTTAATTAACAATGCTAATGAGAATATAGATTTTTTTATTTAAAAGTTTTGTTACAATTAGTGAAATTTTTATTTACAAAATATCACTATGGCTTTATATGCGGAGTTACATAGACACCTGGGGGGTTCCGTTGTTCCCCGTGTGTTGTGGCGGTACTTTGAGCGCCATGCTACAGATTTAATTGCTCGTTTTGCTGAATATTCGGAATTTGAAGACTTTTATACTCGTCCCCGTAACACCTTAGATGAGTATCTAGAATTACACACCTTAGTAGAAAGTGTGCAAACCGTAGAAACCTTGCCTTACTTTATTTATCGCCTGTTGCGAGGGGCTTATATTTTTGAAAATTTGGCTTATTTAGAACTGCGCTATACACCATATTTACGGACACCTGAGCATTTGAGTCAAACCGAAAGAATTGACAAGATGGCAGAAATTGTCGAGGTGGTAGGCAAAGCTAGTCACTTACCAGAGTATCCTATTATCACTAGCCAAATTCTCTGTATGCACTCGCGCTTACCTTATGAGGTGAATAAGGCAATTATTGATTTGGCAGCGCAAAATAAACAGTATGTTTGTGGGATAGATGTAGCTGGGGGCGATCGCTACTATGCTGAACGTTTAGAAGAATGGATTAGCTTGTATGAGTATGGGCGATCGCTTGGCATTAAAACAACAGGACACCTCTATGAAACCACAGATGGTTGTTACCCCAAACTATTACCTTACCTGATGCGAATTGGTCATGGTATCCAAATTCCTTTGTTATCTCCAGAATTACTCAAAGAAGTAGCTAAACGGGGACAGTGTTTGGAAGTTTGTCCCACAACTTACCTGAAGACAGGAACTTTACAGGATATCCGTCAATTGAAATTGGTTTTTGACCGTTGTTTTGAAGCTGGGGTAGATATTGCTATTTGTACTGATAACGCTGGGTTGCATAATATGCGTCTGCCGTTTGAGTACGAAAACCTTTTGACTTACGACATTATTAACTTTGAACAGTTACAAGCTTGTCAAAATGCAGCTTTCCGTCATGCTTTTGCTTGGCCTCACAATCAACCTCCTGCATCTCTATTGAACAAGTTACTTAAACCTGAACTGCCTAAAGTTTTGGCCATGACAGAGTAGTTGCAAAAATTAAATTACAGCACTTTGTCAGGAAATGAAGTACAAGCTTAAAATTATAACCCTTGTGGGGTAGGCATCTTGCCTGCCCTTGCAGACCTGATTTATATGAAATGTGCTGTATTTTCTTTTGTGGGCTGTGGGGATACCTATCCCACACAGAAATTTTAGGCGTTGCTGATTGAAAATATGAATTGGTCTCACACTAGCAATTTCTGCCTAAAAATTGTATTTGCTACCACAATTACCAGGTTTTTGAATCTGTAGACCAATGATTGACTGAAAAGACACCTCTTCAATACACTGCAACTAACGTTGAGTTTGTCGTTTTTGAAAGTTAGGCTACTTGTTTCGTCAGCATGAATCTAGCTATTGCTAGATGCTGTAATTTACTCAAAAGCTGTAATCTACTAACTATGGAGCCGAGAGATTTACCTGTGGATGTCATATTAAAGCGATCGCACGAACTAAAACAAGCCTTGGTCGATTTTGTTCTGGATGCAGAAGGCGAACTAGCCGCAGCATTGGAAACCTATGCAGCAGTGAAGTTACGCCGTGGTAGTGGTGATAGTACACACCAAGATTTAATTGTTGATAGCTTTCTTGTCGAAGGGCAAGTTGGTAATCAGTCTCCTCTAGAGTTGTTTATTGACAGCTATCAAGATTTATCAGAGAGCGATCGCAATTTAATCAACAACTGGCATCGTAGTTTTATTGGCTTATTTGCCATCACCAGCATCTTACCTGATGGCTTTGAGTTAATGAACTGGCTTACAGATAAACGCTACATTGTCAAGCCCAATAATCCGCAAACATTACAAACATTATCGCGGTTAAAAGTCGGAGAAATCTTGCTCACTCGCATTTCTCCTGTTAACAATAGCTACTGGATGTTTTCTGGACCCCATACACTTATGGGTAAATTGGGTAAGCCAAAACTTGCTGTAGCAATTGGTAATTTTAAAGAAAACTATAAAAATAATCTTTATAGTGATGCGCCTGATTTATTAGAAGAAGCGTGGAAATCAGTAGAAAAATATCATCAGCAATTTGTTGATTTTTTTGGTAGCGATGAAATTACATTACCAGGATATCAACTTAATAAAAAAATAGCTGAATTTCAAGAGTTACTCACTGAGCAAAATTTAGCGGCTGCGGGAATTGATTCATCTAAGTCTTTGGCAGAAATAGCAGAAGAAGCTGGGGTTAGCGAAGAAGAAATACAAACAGCAGCAGCAGAAGTTGGTGCAGATTCAAAGGTAGTTTCTCAACTTTTTAAAGGTGATAGCGGCAATGGTAAGAGCAAAATGGTAATGCCAAAAGTTGATTTACCTGCCGAACTCAAAAAAGCAGAACAGGTAACGGCTATTTCCCATCCGCGTTGGGGACAAATGTTTGTACCAACATATAGTAGAATGCAAGAAATTCTATCATCTGAAGATGGGCAAAATATTGAAGGTAATGAAAAACTAATTCGCCACTATCTAGAAGACAAAAGTATTAATGCCTTTATTTGGTATCGGTTAGCCCAAAAATATCCAACTCAGCTAGAAAAGGTATTACAGAATTTCCTACAACGTCCAGAATTTAGCCTGAGAACTGACTTAGATTCCCTTTTACAAGAATTCGATAAACCTACAGAGCCAGATTTACCAGAAATCGCCAGTGTACCTATACATCTGCACAATTTATTTCAGGAAGCCATCACAGAAGTAAACAAATCAAAACCCAAAGGTAAGGGACAGAAAAAGTCTACAAAGGGCTTTAAATGAAGGTAATCATTTAGCTACTCTGAAATTACTAGATTAATTACTATCAACTGTTGGATAGCAATTAATCAAAAATATAGTAAGCCTTCAATCTCCTACTATCATAGTAAAAAGTTAGCAGTTCGTCAGTATTTATTATGCCAAACTATTAATTAAAATTTGAAATCTACTATCAAATTAGAGTTAAAATTTCTAAACAGTATAAGTAGAACAGGGTAAATAATTAAAGGTTTGTAGTGAGAACTAAAGTTCTCAAATCAGGACTAAAGTCCTGACTACGAACTGATTTTCGGTAAATTTACATTACTTTACATAATTTGGTTTTTTCAAGTCGTTCTACTTAAAACTAATGCGTTTGTTCTATGAGCAGGCGTTTCCAGCTTTTTATAACAAGTTTTATATATAAAGATCATTAGTTAATACTGAGGCAAGGTGAGCAGGACGAGACAAGTGCGGGCAATGACCTCCAGGCATCTCTATGGCATCAACTCCCAAGCGCTTACGTGCAGCGTAGCGTGACCATGCAGGAGAGATTATTCGGTCATCAGTACAAACAATATATTTACACTCTATATTTGGTAAAGAATTCAGGGGATTAACCTCGAAAATATATGCCATTGATTGCTGCAAACGTCCTTTTGAGAGTGCCCAACGCATTACATCCGGTTGACAATCGTGATAGAAAAACTCCATCAATACTGCTTCATCTGAAAAGTTTTTACCAGCAGAAACTGGATTAAACATATCAGGTTCATCATCGAATTGTTCAAGTCGTCTTGGCTCTTTTGGTTCGTAATTTAATGATTTGAGGCTATCAACATCGAGATTATGAGAAAATTGGTCAAGTGTACTGGTTTCTGGGTATGGAATAAGCGCAGTAAGGAATACTAGTTGACGTACTTGATGCGCTTCTGCAACCAGGGGAATCACAGTACCAGCCATTGAGTGGCCAACCAGCACAATATCATCATCAGTTTTTGGTAGCGCTTGAAATACTACATCTGCAAATTGCGATAAACTTGCAGATACATCTTCAATTGGCAAATCCATTGCTACTGTTTTATGACCTTGCGCTTCTAAGTAAGGAATTAACAAATCCCAACACCAAGCACCTTGGAAGGCACCATGAACTAGACAAAAAAGACTCATAGGATTTTAGGTTTTCCGAATTGTGCTTGACTTCTAGTTTAGATTTTGCACCACTGTTTGAGTTTTAATTAATAATTTAGTTTAACAGAGACTGAAGTCTACAAAATTAAGGAGTATCACCAAAAAAATGGTGCGATTAAAACTGTGGCAATGGGTAGTATTAGCAATTCCCATCGCCATCATCATTACCTTCTTACTAATATCCGCAGGGATGCAGATTCATACCTGGGGTATTAATTGGATATGGGGTGTGTTTACCCTGGTATTTGTGGGTTGGCGTTGGTTGTTGGTGAAATGGACTCAACCTGCAATCAAGCAGGTAGAAGCGGTGATGACAGAAGTCAAAGAAGAACTAGAATCAACCGCAGATAATACAGCAGGAAGCGACACTACAAAGCCAGCAGAAATTGCACTGCAAAATATTCTCCAAGCAGCACAAAACGATCGCCCGATTTGGGAAGATTGGCAAACTTTTTGGACACGATGCCAAGATTTAGTGACGGCGATCGCTCATATCTACTATCCTGAAGTTCAATATCCCCTGTTAAATATCTACATCCCCCAGGCTTATGGGTTGATTCGGGGAACGGTGGATGATTTAGATCAATGGATGCAAAAGTTATCACCGGCGCTGAATCAAGTTACTGTTGGGCAAGCTTACCAAGCATACGAAGTTTATCGGCAACTAGAGCCATCCGCTCGTAAATTATGGCAAGCCTGGAACTGGGCGCAGTGGCTGTTGAATCCTGTAGCAGCAGTAGCAAACCGAGCTACCAAGGGTTACAGTAACCGCGCAACTCAGCAGTTATTAGTCAATTTGGGTCAATTGTTGCGAGAAAATGCTCTCAGAAATTTATGCCGTCAGGCGATCGCGCTTTATAGTGGTACTACACTGCCAATATCAGCATCTGCAATTTCTCCGCCGACGCTACCCAAAGCGAAAACTCAAAATCTCCGAGAAATCCTCGCGCAAGCAGAACCACCAGAGGCAGTTGCACAAAAACCCGTCAATATTTTACTGGTAGGGCGGACTGGTTCTGGTAAAAGCAGTTTGATTAACACTTTATTTCAAGCTGATTTGGCAGCCGTGGATGTTTTGCCCAGCACTGATCAGATTCAAAATTACCAATGGCAATCTTCAACCGGGGAAACTTTAAATCTTTGGGATACACCAGGTTATGAACAAGTGAACGGTGGCGATCTGCGAAACTTGGTGCTTGACTATGCTACCAACGCAGATTTACTGCTGTTAGTTACTCCTGCCCTTGATCCCGCCCTACAGATGGATGTAGATTTTTTAGAAGATATGCAGGCGGCAGTTGCAGACTTACCAGCAATCGCAGTTGTCACCCAAGTAGATCGTCTGCGTCCGATTCGCGAGTGGCAACCGCCTTATGATTGGCAATGGGGCGACAAGCCCAAAGAAATCGCCATTCGGGAAGCTACCCAATATCGCGCGCAGCTTTTAGATAACTTCTGTAGTCTGGTTTTACCAATTGTTACTAGTGATGTGAAAACAGGTCGAATTGCCTGGGGAGTAGAAGGGCTATCTTTAGCATTATTACAAGCGATCGCTCCTGCCAAGCAACTGCGGTTAGCCCGCTTTTTGCGTAACTTAGAAGCCCGTACAGTCGCCACCGCCAAAATTATCGACCACTATACCTTTCAGATGGCGACAACTCAGGGACTCACTGCACTGCTTAAAAGTCCTGTACTTCAGTTTATTTCTACCTTATCAACAGGTTCTCCTACTCTTGCATATCTGCTGGCAGAACAAATCCCGGTGGAACAGTTGCCAATTGTGATTGGTAAACTCCAGATGGCCTATGATTTGTTTTCACTTTTAAATACAGGTAATGTTAACCCACTGAACTTTGATTTACTATTTCTCTGGCCATTGCTGTTAGAAAACTCAGCATCTCCTGACCGCAACGCCTGGGCTTTTGGTCACGCTTTAGTAGAGTATTGGACTCAGAATCTTACTATTGAACAACTACGGGAACGGTTTAATTACTACTTGCAAAAACTTTAAAAAATAACTTCAATTAAAAACTGCTCTTGCTGAAGTTAAATCAAGAGCAGTTGTCATGATAATGCCCAAATTAATGATTTAGGCATCTTCCATTTCAAATTGGGCTACAGTCACAGCGTTAAAGGCAAAGGCTAAAACTAATGGCATAGGACACTTCAATATAACTGTAGAAACGACCGCTACAATTGTGCCAATCACCGCCGATGCTGACCATACTCTTTCTTCAACAGTTAATCCTTTTTCAGCTTTAATTAAGTTGAGGACATGATTGGGAATTGGTTCCGGCATTACTCCTCCAGGCGGAAAAGCCCAGTAGTTGTTGCGCCGCTCGACAAATAATTCTGTCCAGCCATTTTCTTGGCACCATGCTTCAATCCAATCAACAGAGTAATGTGTCATAACGGTGTTGGTAATCGGCTTGTGGAATTTGTTTAGTTGGTGAATATAATTTGTGGGAGATTCCTGAATAGTTAAACAATTATTATGCAGTTACAGGTAATGCTCCTCTTGTAAAGCTGTATAAGCATTTTTAACATCTAAATTATTGCTTAACTGCTCACCATAATTAACAGATTAACAGCCACTAGAAGTTGTTGAACTCAAAATATAATAATCTTTACTTGGAAATTTCGATGTCAAGAATTGTAAATAACTTAGTAAAACTATTTATATCGCAAAATTGATTTTTTTAAGTCAAGAATTGTAAATATTTAAGTAAGCAATGACTTAATTTGATTCTTAAACATATATAAACACAATCATAATTAACAAATCGGCTAAAAAACTATACCTTGCGAATGAATTACTCAATCTGGAAGCATAAATTATTGCTTAGATATAGTAGGGCGATCGCCACTAGCGTCATAACATAAATTTAGTATAATAAAATACATAAATGCTTAATTGTTAACTTATCTAAATGCGGTAAGCTGAAAGAGAACGATGAGAAACAACAGTAGCTACCGTATATGTTTTGGCAGCAAGGATTAGCATTTATTTTGGGGATTGTGGTATTTTTCCAGGCTTCCCCGGCATTGGCGGATTGGACTCATCCCATGTCATTTAGTAATGCAGAGTTAGCCAGACGTGATTTTTCTGGTCAAAGTTTACAAGCGGCTGAGTTCTCTAACGCCAATATGGAATTGGCTAACTTTGAAGATGCGGACTTGCGGGGAGCAGTCATGAGCGCTTCGGTGATGACGCAAGCGAATTTACATGGAGCGGATTTAACTAATGCTATGGTGGATCAGGTAAAGTTAACAGGGGCTGATTTGAGTGATGCCATTTTCAAAGAAGCTCTTTTGCTCCGCTCCATCTTTACTGATGTGAATATAGACAGCGCAGATTTTACAGATGCAATTTTGGATGGAGCACAAATTAAAGAACTGTGTCACAAAGCCAGTGGAGTCAACTCTAAAACTGGCGTAGAAACTCGCGATTCTCTAGGATGTCGATGAAGCGTATTGGTGTAATTGGTGGTGGACAACTGGCCTGGATGATGGGGGATGCAGCCAAGAAGTTAGGCGTGGAATTGGTGGTGCAGACTCCCAGTAGCCATGATCCTGCTGTATCCATCGCCCAGGATGTCATTTTAGCCCCAGTTGATGATGCGATCGCTACAGAGATTTTGGCGGCAAAAACTGACGTTATCACCTTTGAAAACGAATTTGTTAATTTAGATGTTTTATCTTTTTTAGAACATCAAGGTGTTTGCTTTCGACCCAGATTGGCAGCTTTAGTTCCTCTTTTAGATAAATATCATCAGCGCTGTTATTTACAAGATTTGGGATTGCCTGTTCCTCGATTTTTCGCCCTTAACCAGCAGGAAAATCTTGCATCTAAAATAGAACATCTGGGTTTTCCAGTTGTCTTAAAATCCAGACGGCACGGTTATGATGGTCAGGGTACTTTCATTATTAAAGATTTAGCGACGTTGCAACAACAGCTAAATTCTGATAACACAAAAAATTTAAGTCAATCTCAATTTTTAATCGAAGAATTTGTGCCCTTTGAACGAGAATTAGCAGTAATTGCTGCTCGTTCTGTAGCAGGCGAGGTTGTGACTTACCCAGTGGTAGAAACTCAACAAGAACAACAGGTGTGTCGGCGAGTGATTGCACCAGCTGATATTACAACTGATCAAGCGGCAGAAATAGAAGCGATCGCCCATACTCTATTAAATAGCTTGCAAGTAGTCGGGGTTTTTGGCATTGAACTATTTCTCACCCCCACAGGTCAGGTATTAGTGAATGAAATTGCCCCCCGTACACACAATTCAGGACATTTCTCCTTAGACGCTTGCGAAACATCACAGTTTGAACAGCACTTGAGAGCAGTTTGTGGTTTACCTTTGGGAAATCCTGCTTTACTTTGTACCAGTGCTGTCATGGTCAACCTCCTGGGGTATGAAATTTCCACCAGCGACTACCAAAGCCAGCGCCAAAAATTAGCTGAGATTCCCCAAGCTTATGTGTACTGGTACGGGAAAACAGAATCACGTCCAGGGCGTAAATTAGGGCATGTCACCGTTTTACTAAATCATCAACACCGAGAGGCAATAAGTGCTATTGCCCGTACTATAGAATCTATTTGGTATGGAAATTAAATTTCTCAAAAAATTTCAATACTCAGCACACAACCTATTTTTGAAAGCTATAATGAGTTAGTTGCACTGCGACGTTGGTGACTGCCATCAAGTTTTTTGATCTATGTCTTTAAAGAAAAGGGAAGCTAACAGTTCTCGTGGCAGTATACCGGGCATGTACCCGGAAACTTAAAACGATGAACGTCGGTACCCACCTGGTTTAACCAGGTCATAAACTTAGGTAAAACGGCGTTGCGGTGAACTTAAAATTATTAGCTCCTAAAGTTAGCAAAGACTTGGGAGCTTTAATTATTAAAATTAGTAAAAAATTCATGTCAAGGTAAAGCAAAAAAAATTTATTTTGCCTTTTTTAAGTTATCAAAAATCAATAATGTTGAGCAACTTTATACTTTAGACATCTGCAACAAAGAATGTAAAAACTTGCCATGGTACGTCTTTACAAGAGTTTTGGCAAAAACATATTTAATTTCGGTCGATATCTTTTGCAATCCAGTTGATTAGTGATGATTACGCGTATCTGTCCAAACAGAGTTTATTCTTTGCGCCTGCTATTATTCGGCTGAACGCTCACATCGAATCCTTTTGGTCTTAATGACTAGTCTGTCCCCGGACATAATATCAGCTGTGCCTGCTCATTTCAACAAAATCTGTATCAGTTGATTCTAATTTAGCGATCGTTCAGAGTTAAAATAACGAAAATTGTATTAAATTGTGGTTAAAGCTACAAAAAATTGTCACAACAACAACTAACGCATAGCCTGTTTCCCGGCTCAGTTCTCCGACTAGACAATGGTTTAACACTTATCCATCAAGAGATTCCCACTACCCCTGTAGTTGTGGCTGATGTTTGGGTACGTGCCGGCACAACCCTGGAGCCAAAACCGTGGTTCGGTATGGCTCATTTTTTAGAACACATGATTTTTAAAGGTACGGCAACTTTAGCCCCGGGAATGTTTGATCACAAAATCGAAAATAGGGGCGGAGTGAGTAATGCAGCGACGAGTTATGATTATGCTCATTACACCTTAACTACAGCTGCTCCCTACTTGGCAGAAACTCTGCCCCACTTGGGAGAATTGCTAATTAATGCTGTAATTCCAGAAGATGAATTCATCCGCGAGCGAGATGTGGTGTTAGAGGAAATTCGCTCCTGCAAAGATGATCCCAACTGGATAGGATTTCAATCCCTCAATCACAGCATCTACCAAGATCATCCTTATGGACGTTCGATTTTGGGTACTGAGCAAGAACTAATGCAGCAGTCACCAGCAGCAATGCGCTGTTTTCATCGCGCTCACTACCAACCGGAAAATATGACAGTAGTGATTGTCGGGGGAATTGCTCAACAACCAGCTTGGGAACTTGTCAATAAATCGTTTGCTGATTTTGCCGAACCCTTGCATTGTCCGCAGTCTGAAAAAATAGTAGAGCCAGTCATCACCGGAATTCGCCGCCAAGAACTGTGTTTACCGCGTGTAGAACAAGCACGATTGCTGATGGCGTGGGTTGTACCAGGAGTAAAGCAACTCCGGACTGCCTATGGTTTAGATTTGTTGTCAGTGTTATTAGCAGAAGGGCGCACTTCCCGTCTTGTGCGCGACTTGCGGGAAGAATTACAATTGGTGCAGGGAATTTGCAGTAATTTTTCTCTGCAACGAGAGTCAAGCTTGTTTACAATTACTGCTTGGTTAGAGCCAGAAAACCTAGATAAAGTTGAGAATTTGATTCTCACTCATTTAGATGATTTGTCAACCAAAGGAATTAGCGAGCAGGAACTAGCCCGGACACGTAGACTGCTGTGTAATGAATATGCTTTTTCTACCGAAACGCCAAATCAGTTAACAGGGCTTTATGGATACTACAACACTATTGCCCAAGCTGAATTAGCAGTAGCATATCCTCAGCAAATTCAATCGTTTGATACCCAAGAACTGCAACAATTAGCTAAACAGTTTCTTTCACCGCAGAATTATGCGGTAACGATACTTAAACCCTGTTAGTGTCAGTGTTTGGTTATTGATAGTCCGTGGCTGTCAATAACTAACCACTAGTAACTGATAATTAATAACTGATAACTGTGAAACCTTCCTTATCTCACCCCTTGATTCATCGCACTGTATTGAACAATGGCATTGTCGTGCTAGTGGCAGAAAATCCGGCTGCGGATATTATTGCAGGGCGGATTTTTGTCCGTGCTGGTAGTTGTTACGAAAGACGAGAGCAAGCTGGTTTAGCCCATTTGCTGTCAGCTGTAATGACAAAGGGATGCGATGGACTTTCGAGCTGGGAAATTGCCGAACAAGTTGAATCGGTGGGAGCAAGTTTAAGTACGGATGCTGCTACAGATTATTTCTTGCTGTCATTAAAGACTGTAACATCGGATTTCCCAGAAATTTTAACATTGGCAGGGCGAATGTTGCGATCGCCTACATTTCCCGAAGCCCAAGTAGAATTAGAACGGCGTCTAGCACTACAAGATATCCGCTCTCAAAAAGAGCAACCGTTTACCATCGCCTTTAGCCAAATGCGACAGGCAATCTACCAAAATCATCCCTATGCCATGTCAGTGCTGGGAGATGAAGTGACAATGGGCAGTTTGTCACGTGCAGACTTAGTACAATATCACCAAACTTATTTCCGCCCAGATAATCTAGTAATTAGTATTGTCGGTCGCATTACCCTAGCAGATGCAGTAGCTTTGGTAGAACAAGTATTCGGTGATTGGCAAATTCCTGCACAAACCTTGCCATTAGTTAATTTGCCAGAGATTCCGGTGGAGCCGCAGCATCGAATGCAGCCCGTACAAACACAGCAATCTATCGTGATGCTCGGTTATTTGGGATCATCGGTGAGTTCTCCTGATTACGCCCCTCTGAAATTGCTATCTACTTATTTGGGAAATGGGCTGTCTAGTCGTTTGTTTGTCGAATTACGGGAAAAGCGGGGTTTAGCCTATGAAGTCTCGGCATTCTATCCTACAAGGCTGTATCCAGGGTCATTTGTGGTGTATATGGGTACAGCACCAGAAAATACCAGCATAGCTCTAAATGGACTACGTACCGAGGTAGATTTACTCTGCACTACAGAAGTATCCGAAATCGAACTGCAAGCGGCGAAGAACAAGATTCTGGGGCAATATGCTTTAGGTAAACAAACTAACGGACAAATTGCTCAAATCTACGGTTGGTATGAAACGTTGGGGTTAGGAATTAATTTTGATCAGGAGTTTCAAGAACTGATTGCCTCTGTGAGTGTGAAAGAGGCGATGGCAGCCGCCTGTAAGTATTTACAAGCACCTTATGTGTCTTTGGTAGGTCAAGAGGAAGCAATTCTGAGTGCTGAGTGCTGAGTCAAGATACAAATACGTAGTTCATGAAAATTATACTTTTTTTCCACTTAGCACTTTTTTGATGAAGTGAACTATGTAAAAATGCGATCGCATCAGCTGTTTTCTGAACTCACGCGGCTGTAATATTAGCATCAGAAGATTCTGGGAATAAATTCCATGAAAGGCCGCCTGACAACAAGTATCTTGATCTACTTAGAGTCACTCAAAGCATTTTGCTTCTTGGGAGCAGGTAAGTTGTATTGGTTACTCTTGTTATCCTCTACATCTCTACTCATTGGCTCTTCTACTGTAGTAGCAATTGCCGCACCCCAAAGAATTGCCCAAGCAATTCCTGGAATTGGTATCAGCCGTCCTACGCTCAAAGTTGGTAGCCAAGGAGAACGAGTATCGGAACTTCAGGCAGCTCTTAAACTTTTGGGCTTTTACTCAGGTACAGTGGATGGCGTCTACAACGACGATACAGCAAATGCTGTTTCTCGATTTAAGCGAGCAGTTGACTTGAGTCCAGATGGCATTGTTGATGCTACTACTTGGCAACGACTATTCCCCAAGGAACCAATAGTTACACCAACCGTATCTGCAAATAACTCGACATCTAACTTAACAAATTTTCCTGTACCGACCCAGCCCACAAGAGTTGTAAATCCTAGTCCTCTGAGACCAAACCTAGCTCTGAGTCCTCAATCCCAGCCAAAACCTGCGACTACAACTGTCCGACCATCCTCACCGACTCCCAATAGAGTAAATACATCTACTACAAGTGCTGGACAAATCCCTGGTGTGCAATACACTTCACAAGGATGGCCAATTTTGCGTTTAGGGATGCGTAACGCAGAAGTGAGAAAGCTACAAGAACGACTAAAACAGCTAGGGTTTTTGGCTAGCGGTATAGATGGAGACTTTGGCCCGACAACTGAAGCAGCCGTAAAAGCTGCACAACAGCGTTATAATCTGGAGCCGGACGGTGTAGTTGGTGGCGCTACTTGGGAAGCACTCTTGCGGCGATCGCCAGGGTAGCGATACGCTGATACGAAGCTGCCATGTAAATTATTTCGTAATCAGGGCTTTAGCCTTTATTTGGGGAATAAAGCCCGCAATGCCATCTTTTTAGCTGAAAAAACTATGAAACACTTTTTATTAACTTGGCTCGGTACTGCGGTGGCTTTACTGATCACCGCTAATGTCGTGCCTGGGTTCTTTGTCAAAAATTTTATAGCTGCCCTAGTTGCTGTAGTCGTTATCGGATTAGTCAATGCTTTTATTCGACCAATTTTAAGTATTTTGGCATTTCCGGTAACTTTACTCACATTTGGTTTATTTACATTTGTCATCAACGCCTTAACCCTGTGGCTAGCAAGTGTCCTCACTCCTGGCTATGGTTTTGAAATTCAAGGATTCTTGCCTGCTTTTGTGGGTTCAATCGTGCTGACAATTGTTTCTAGCCTAATTAGCTATTTTCTCAGAGCGATTTTGTAAGAAAAAATAATTCTTTAGCAACAGCTATTGTTACTGCTTGTGGTTCCCCCGCCAAGCGGAATATTTGTTTAGGAATTAATAACTTTACTTCTAACCCGTGCTTTCTCATTGAGGACGAGCTGATATTAGAGAACGTTTTAAAAGTTTTGGGCGAATATAATTCGCTACTGCACAAACTAAGTCCGCCTGCGCGGACTAACGAAGAACGAAGGGTTTTGTCTGTATGGCCGCGACTTCTAGTCGCCAGGGCTAGTATGAATAAATACTTGATAAATAACCTCTTAGAAGCCGCGAGAATAGCAGCCGCCTCAGCAACACTCGGCGTTCCCACTTCTTTTTCCACAGTTTTGGCAGGGTTGGGGACAAAAACAGAAGACAATGATTCTACTGAAAAAGTTTTTAAAGGCAAATTTCGCAAGCGACAGAATTCTACCAAACCAATTTCTGAGGCTTTATGATCGATGGTAGCAATACCCGCGATCGCACTTTGTTCTAGTTGATTTTCTGTAAATACTTCCTGAATTGCCGTTTCAATCAACTGCCGCGAACTACCCTTTTGACAACCAATTCCCACCCATAAATTAGATTTCTGCATAAATCATTTGATGAAGGGTAAATCGACTGTACTGTTCAAGTCCAGCAATAACAAAAACTGTTATTATAATAGCTATTCTGGTTATAAAGTGAGGCATAAATGAATATTTCCCTGACTCCTGAGCTAGAAGCATTTGTGCAAGAACAGGTTGAGTCTGGTTTGTATCATTCTCAAAGTGAAGTGATTCGGGAAGGTTTGCGTCTGTTAAAACGCTTTAATGACTATTCCGAGGAATATAAACTGTGGCTCAACGAACAGATTGCCATCGGTCTTTCCGAGCTTGACAATGCCCGAAGTCTGACTGCCGAAGGGGTACGTGACCGCGTTCGTAACAAGGCGCAAAAGTTGATGAAAAAGCCCGTGTGATGAACCCAAAACCTTATATTCTTTCAGAACAAGCGGAGAACGACTTGGCGCGGATTTACGCTCATATTGCGCTCGATAATCCAGATGCAGCTGAACGGATGTTAGATAAGCTTCTTTCCGCCTGTGAATTACTGACCGATAACCCCAGAATAGGGCAGTATCGTTCTGACCTGACCCCACTGCCCGTCCGTTTCTGGTTGGTGCATCCCCGGTATTTTCTGATACACCGAGGAGAAAACCCTGTTGAAATCGTGCGTGTACTGGCGGCCAATATGGATATCGCGCGAGAACTTGCTGGACAATAATCAAGCTATTAATTAAACCAGCTGATAAATCTTCGTTTCTGTAAAGTTTTGAGACAAAACCTGCTGTTTGGTTGGCTCTGATTTATCCTCTTGCTCCTGTGCTGCTGGCTTTTGGCTTTTGCTCTTACTCTTCGTAATTCGTCGTGCCTTGCGTCTCTTCCTCAAAGCATCAGACTAGCGCTGCAAACAGGAAACTTTAATTATTACCTAGCGATCGCAGTTGAGTCAGCCTTTTTCATTAGCAGATCACTATAATACCTGGAAACTGATCTTTAGAATACTGTTCCCAAGAATTAAACCGTATATATTTAGCATATCTAGCACAGTAGGAAACGCCGAGGCAGAGACTAGGTAAAAAAAGTAAAAGGGAAATTTACTTCTTGATTTTGGCTTACTTGGTATCCTTGAGGCACAAACATTTTGCCTGTTTTACCTTGGTGTTTCAATTTCTTATTACTCCGGCGCAGCAAGCTCACAACAGTTGCGACGGAGTTTTGTTTTATTCATGTTTTTGACTAGTTTTTACTTACCTCCTTTGTATTTAAGTAAATATCTTGAATCGCATAATTTGTCAAGCTATTTTCAGTATTTCAACACAATTAAACTAAGTCCCATACATATCAGTATGGCTATTCCTGTGCCCCAGCTTTTTGCAGATTCCTGACTATACTTTGATACCCATTAAATTCCGCAATCATTAAAGCAGTGTAACCGCCCCGATTTTTTAGATTCATATCTGCCCCAGCTTGGAGTAATATTTGCACAGCTGCACCATAACCTCCAGAAGCTGCCCACATTAATGCTGTCGCCCCTGCTGAGTCTCGCAGATTCACATCTGCACCCTTGTCGAGTAACATCTGGACGATTCCTGTGTAATTGCGTTCTACTGCCTTAATTAACGCAGTTTTGCCATTTTCCCCTGGAGTGTTGGCATCAGCACCGTAGTCTAGTAACATCTTTACTATCTCAGTGTATCCCTGTGATACTGCCAACACCAAAGGTATACCCAGACTTTCTCTATTATTCTCGTCACCATAACGCAGCAGGGCTTCAACGATTTGGCTGTGTCCTTGCAATGCAGCTACAAGCATTGGTGTATCACCCAGATGATTTGTTATTTGGGGATTTACACCTCGGTGAAGTAACACTTGCACCACATCAATGTAACCTTCCACAACAGCCAGGTGTAAGGCAGTTTCACCATCTTTGTCTTGGAGATTAATTTCCGCACCCCAATCTAGTAAAGTAGATGCGATCGCACTATGTCCTGCTGCCGCAGCTGCCAACAGCGCCGTACTACCATCCTCATTTTTCTGGTTGACATTAGCTCCGGCTGCCAGTAATGCTTGTACAACTTCCAGATTTCCCAAGTCAGCCGCAATCATCAACAGCGTCTCACCTTCTTGATCTTGAAGGTTGACATCTGCACCACTTTGTAAAATTAATTGCACCACTGCTGCGTGTCCGTGCTTCACAGCCAGTTTTAAAGCAGTATCATTATCTTGATCGGCGACATTTACTTGAGCGCCAGCAGCCAGTAAGACTTGCACTATATCGACATAACCCTTAAGCGCTGCTGCCATCAAAGCCGTGCTGCCATCTTCATTAATGGCATCTACATCAGCATCTCTGGATACTAGAAGTTGCACAATGTCAAGTTGATTCGCACTAGCAGCCAACATCAAAGCCGTCAAACCATAGCGTTTTCTGGGCAAATTGATATTTGCCCCAGCATCCAGTAGCGATCGCACAATTTCGGTGTAACCTAAATTGGCAGCAAACATTAATGCTGTAGTGCCATCGCGATCGCAAACGTCAACTTTAGCACCAGCAGCTAATAGCGCACATAGCCGCTTGATATCACCATTTTTAGCAGCCTTCAGCAGCAAGATATCGTTGTTTTCAGTCATGAATAGTCCCCGCACAGGCAGGTTTTGTTCGTCTAGTCCCAAAATTTAGTCTGAAATTGTTTAACCACTTTGGCAAGAGGAGATACTAATTCGTAATTCGTAATTGAGCCTCTGGCAAGCTAGGCGGTAAGCACAGCTATGCCGTAGGCTTTTTTAAAATATTGGTTGCACTGTCAAATATCAGAGAAAGTGGGGAAATTTAAGTCAAGCTTCCTTGTCTCCCCATTCTTCCATCTCTTTTACACCTGGCAACTTTAAGCACAGAAATTAGAGTTATGCTAATTTTTATGAAGATTTAAGAATTGGGTGAGAACACGATGAATTTGGAACTGTCATCCTCGGTTAAATATTGGCTAAACTTTTTTCACCCACTGATTATGTGGGTACTATTAGCACTCTCACTGTATGCTGCTTACCTGGGGCTGCAAGTACAGCGTACCAGAAATGCTCAAGGAGAAGAAAAGAAAGAATTAATTAAAGGTAGGTATAATATCAAACACTACCAAATCGGCTCTGTACTCTTAGCTTTGATGGTGACAGGTGCGATTGGTGGTATGGCTGTTACCTACATCAATAACGGTAAGTTGTTTGTGGGGCCGCATCTGCTAGCAGGATTGGGGATGACGGGTCTAATTGCATTTTCTGCTTCCCTATCTCCTTTCATGCAAAAAGGAGCAAATTGGGCGCGTGCAACGCACATTTTGTTAAATTTTGCTCTTTTAGGACTGTTTACTTGGCAGGCTATAACTGGGGTGCAAATTGTCCAAAGAATTCTCACTAAGGCGTAGTCATTAGTCAAAAGTCAAAAGTCATTAGTCAATGACTTTTGACTTCCCATAGGGGTTAATTCACCGCTTTTTCTCGGTATTACCAAGAAAAGATATTCCTAAAGACTGATGAAAATCTTCTTGGACTTTGCGAGTTAAACGGCGGGAAACTTGACGAACTATTTGATTAAGTAAGCGATCGCCTGTAGATTGAATTAAAGACTTGGGTAATCGCTGAATAAATCGGGGAAAGTGCAGGTCAACACTCAAATCTAATTCCCATTCAACTCGTGTTATCTCATCCCCAGTAGCAGGAAATTCACTGACCACATTTTCGATTAACTGTAGAGATGCCTGATAATCTACATCATAACCAGGTGGATGATAATCAGGAACCGGGATTGTCCGAATGCGGTAGATTCCTTGCTCTGGAGGTAAAAGTTCTAAACCAATTTTCGGCTCTACATCATAACCAAAAGAGCCAAAACGACCAATTATTAAAGTATAACCATTGTCACCTAACGGTTGTACCTTCATCGGTTCAGCACAGCGCGAAAACCATGAAGCGTGAGCATGAAGATATTCAGCAACTGCATTTGCTGGGGCATACATTTCCATTGAGTCGCTATAACGACCGTAAAACCTAGTTGGTGAACCTACAGTTGCTTCTGTAAGTTTTTCTTCAACTTCTGTTAAACTTGACGCTACGGGCAAAACTGTTTCTTTTATATCTAAAGATTGATATTCGCCGTTTGTTGAAAGCATCAACGCGTTCCCCTATAAATTGGCGTTCGTCTATAAATTAATAATTCCCAGGTTGATGGAGTTGTTTAGCAATAAACTCCTATTTTGGCTGAAACCTCAAGAATCTGTCACTATCTTCATAAAATAACTAAAATTAAAGAACTAAATCATCACATATTAGTTTCCCAGGATAGCGTTTCTCATGAAAGCATTTGTAGCAGGGGCAACAGGTGAAACAGGTCGCCGGATTGTACAAGAGCTAGTGGCGCGGAATATTTCCGTTCGTGCATTGGTGCGAGATACAGAAAAAGCAAGAGCCATTCTACCTCCTGAAACTGAGTTAGTCATGGGCGATGTGTTACAAATAGAAAGTCTTAATATTGCTTTAGGTGATAGTACGGTCGTGCTATGCGCTACAGGGGCAAAACCTAGCTTCGATCCAACAGGCCCCCATAAGGTAGATTTTGAAGGGACTAAAAATTTAGTAGATGTAGCTAAGTCCAAGGGAATTGAGCATTTTGTGTTTGTTTCTTCTTTATGTACTTCCCAGTTATTCCATCCGTTAAACTTGTTCTGGTTGATTTTGGTCTGGAAAAAGCAAGCCGAGGAGTACATCCAGAAAAGTGGACTAACCTATACGATTGTGCGACCTGGTGGTTTGAAAAATGAAGACAACCCCGATCCTATCGTGATGCAAAGTGCTGATACATTATTCGATGGTAGTATTCCTCGGCAAAAAGTTGCCCAGGTTTGTGTTGAATCCTTGTTTGAGCCAGCCGCACATAACAAAATTGTTGAAATTATAGCTAAACCAGAAGCCCCCTCAAAAAGCTTTAAAGAGCTATTTGCTAACGTTGCTTAATTAAAAAATAATTCCTAACTCAGCACTTTCTTTGTGAACTTTACCGAAATAAGTGCGTCAATGATTGTTGTTAAAGAAAAGAGCGAATTTGAAGGAGTCTGACCCTGAAAGGCTTTAAACTCAAAGGCGTTGAAAACCTGATTTGCCCGATAGCCGCACTGATCGGTTTTATCTGTTTGTTGCAGTGGTATATTTATGGTTCACTGCGATCGCCTCATGATCCTGTATTTAGAGTCCAACAGCCGCCTTTAGTTATGCAAGGAGGTGACCCTTACATCCGTGCTTTAATGCGAACTATTTCAGCTAGTGAAGCTAATGGTAATCGTCCCTATTCTCTGCTGTATGGTGGACAGCAAGTCAAAGACCTCAGCCGTCATCCTGAAATATGCGTCACAATTGTCACAGGGCCAAACAAGGGTAATTGTTCTACAGCTGCTGGTAGATATCAAATCATCAATAATACTTGGTTTGAAATAGCGCCTCGCTATCATCCCAACCCCCCCATGCAGTTAATGTTTTGGGCTGCTTATAGTTTTGAACCACAGTATCAAGATGTAGTCGTTTACCGTTGGTTAAATGATACAAAAGTTTGGGGAACGGATATTTCTCAACTGCTGCAAAAGGGAAAAATTGATGATGTTTTACGGCGACTATCTCCCACTTGGACAAGTCTGGGATATGGTATAGAAACTAATTCTATTAGTAGTTCTTTGCCGAAGATTTATCAGAAAATGTTGGCAGAGGAATTAAAGACAGCTAATCAACCAGGTGCTGCAAATGCAGCACCAATTCCTTAGATGCTAGAGGCTATGGAAGATATTTGAGCAGTTAATCAGGTCTCATCAATTAAAAATTCTTGCACAGTTCGCACAAATTCTTCAGTATTTTCTAAGTGAATATTATGCCCAGCATGTTTAACTACTTTTAGCTGGGCATGTTTACATATTTTAGCCATTTCTGTATTAATATCTATAAATTTTTTGTCATACTCCCCAGCTAATAATAATATAGGCTGGGTATTTGCCTTTAGTTCTTTCCATAAAGAAGGTTGATTACCAATCCCTATGAATTGCAGTGATTTAGTTAATTCTAGGGGATGATTTTTTAAGCGATTTTTTAGCATTATGTCAAATTTAGGGTGGTTTTTGATTGAGCCAAACATTGGCTGTTTATACCAATTTAATAAAAAATTTGCAAAATCTTCTTTAGCAACACTTCGTGCTAATTTCCTGGCTATTTGAGCATCATGTTTAACTCTTTCTAATCGTTCTATTTCTGTTGCTAAACCAGGGGAAGCTGATTCTAGGACAACTTTAGTAAAACGCTTGGAAAAATGTATGGTGAGATATAATGCTAATCTTCCACCCATCGAGTAACCAATCAAAAAGCAATGGGTAATTTTTAACTCATCTAGTAAATTAATTAAGGCATGAGCTGTATTTTCCATCGCATAGTACTCATCTCCACATAAAACTTGAGTTTTTCCATGTCCAGGCAAGTCAACTATCAAAAAAGAAAATTTGCCAGATAGCAATTCTATTGCTTCATCAAATTCATTAATATTACCCATAAAACCATGTAAGAAAAGAATTAGTGGTTTGTTTGGGGTTTTCATTAAAGAATAATGAAGGTTATAAGCTTTAATAGACATATGTTTTTTTATCCCTCTTCTGTCACTTTCCGGAGTGAGCTAGTAGTAAATAAGTTAAATTATCCAGAAGCATAACAAGGTTTAAATTGATTCATTGCAGTAATTAAATGATTGAATCCCAGCAATAAATGTGAATTGGGAAAAATATCTAGCCAAGGATAAATTATCCAAAAAAGTAAGAGTGGTTGGATAATTAGACGCAGATTATTTAAAGTATTCTTCCATCCGCATTCATGGTTCCATTGTTTATGATTAGAAAAATCAACTGAACTATCTTCCTGTACCTCAGCCTCAATTTTACAAGATTGATTTAAGCATATAAATGCTGGAGAATTTAAACTAATCATTGTGTAAACACAAAAAATAATTTCCCACCACCTCTCAATATGCTGGAAATTAGTAAAACGATAATCTGTCCAACCCAATTCTTGTTTACACTGTCGAAAACTATATTCTACCCATGTCCTTAATCCATATAAATCTCCTAAAGTTTTCTTGAGATTACCTTGAAGATTTGTCATTACGAAAGAAGTAGAATTTTCTGGCATAGTTTCTGGGTCAGTAGTTATTTCCCAGTAGGTTATGGCTCTTTTTTTACCATAAATTATTTCCCTAATGTATCTAGTCTCTGATTTTTGATTGCTAAATGTTCTCTCAAACTTACACCATTTATTCGCCCTAACGCTCTGCCCTGCTGGCAACCAGACTCCATGATTACTTCTAATTGACACAACGTAAGGTAAGTTATATTCAGCTATTTTCCTAATAAATTGGCTACTTTCGCCATATAAGCTATCAGCCAGTACTAATTCAATATTAAACCCTGATTCAATTAACTCTGTAATAATTTCTGATGCTAACTCTATTTTAGTTTTATATTTATCTGACTCCTTTAATGTTCCTTTTGGTTTAAATACTTTTACAAGTAATGGAAAAGTTATATTGGAGTAAACTCCATAAGCATTGACTGAAACTATCCCATTATCTATTTTCCCCACGCTTCCCAAATATTGTCTAGCCACATAATCAGTCTTCTTACCTTTTTTCCTATCTCCGGTTTCATCTATTACTAGCGTAATTGCTCGACCATTTAATATTCTCTTGATTTTATTTAATCTTCGGATTTTTAATTCATTTACTGACCAGTCTGAATAGGCTATAAAATGATGTAATGACTGGGCAGAGTTTATACTTACTACTTTTGCTATTTCTGGTAATGATTTTCTTTTTATCGTTGATATTATTCCTAAGTGTAAATATTTGAAGCACTCATAATTTCTTACTTCTTTAAATAAGTCTTTATACTCTGCACAATATTCATCTATGATGGCAACTGTTGGGTGAGCATCTCTCGCCAAATGCTTCAGGATTTGTAATTCTACATCCATTGCCCTGCTTACCTTCCAGAGTTTTTTCTTTTGATTCTTTTATTCAGAATACCCGGAAAGTGACAGAAGAGGCATATAGCCATCCTGGGGACGATCGCTCCATTGAATTTGCCAATCACTCAGGTATGACCATGCTAGACTTTGGGCTATGCATGGCGATTCGGGCTGCATTGGCGCAAGGTTCAGACAATGGATTTCAAACAATTCAATACATTTTTGACCAAGACTATCGTTATAGTGGGGCAACAGAGTTAGTTACCTTCATCGATAACCATGATATGCCCCGCTTCCAATCGCTGAACCCTGATCCAGCGATGCTCAAAGTGGCGATCGCTCTGATTATGACAGCTCGTGGTATTCCCTGCATCTATTACGGCACAGAACAGTATTTACACAACGATACCGATGGCGGTAACGATCCGTACAATCGCCCCATGATGGAAAAGTGGGATACCGAAACCGAGACTTATCGTTATATCAGATTGCTGTCTGGCTTACGGCGACTGAATCCGGCCATTTCTATGGGTAGCCACTGGCAAAAATACCTCACACCTGACGTTTACTGCTATGTCCGCCGCTATCGTGACTCTGTGTGTTTTGTAGCACTCAACCGGGGAGGAGAGGTTACTTTACCAGAAGTAGACACAGAACTACCTGATGGGGAACATACCTGTGTGGTGACTCGCAATAAGTATGAAATCAAAGACGGCAAAATTTATGATTTGCGAATCGAAGAACGTGGGGTAATCGTTTTAAGTCGCGTTGGGGAAAGGATCAAAGGACAAACTCTCGTCCGGGTACAACTCAACGGGGTACATACCCAACTAGGTGAAACCATCGTCGTGACTGGAGACTGTCCAGAATTAGGTAACTGGGATATCAGTAAGGCTTATCCCCTAGAGTACATCAATTCCAACACCTGGTTTGCAGAGATTCCCTTTGATGAAAGTGCTGGTAACTTGATTAGTTATAAATATGCCATGTGGCGTGAAGGGCGATCGCCTCTGCGGGAAAATCTGGTCAACCGTCGTTGGGTAATCGCTAAAGAAGGCACTGTTAAATGGCGTGACACCTGGGCATCAGGACGGGAGTCATAGCTTTGGTGTCAACAGTAGCCAGAAATCAGCTACTCACTTGAGCAATCACAGTCCGATGACGAGGGGTATTGCTAGTGATTGTAGGAACTTGAAAACCAGCTTCCACTAGAACCTGCTCAATATCTAAGGCAAAATATTCATCTAAATAAGGTTCCGTACTTTTGAGTAGCGTCAAAATGTAGGGGGGCATTTTCTTGTAGATTTCCGATTGAGGATTCATGTCCATAATTGCCAAATGACCACCCGGACGCAGTACACGCCGCATTTCCGCCAAAATCTTGCGAGTTGCTGACTGAGGTAATTCGTGGCACATCAAGAAAATTGAGACTAAATCAAACGAGGCATCTGGTAAGCCAGTAGATTCAGCTGTGGCATGAAGCCAATTAATGTTAGCTTGACGCTGTTGGGCGCGGTAGTGGGCAACCGCTAAAAAGTAAGGCGATAAGTCCAAGCCTGTAATCTGAGACTGGGGATAAACCTCTTGTAGGGCAAAGGTACTTAAACCAACGCTACATCCCACATCCAGAATATCTTGCGGATTATAGGAAAGCGAGCCTCTAAGGATATCGTGGTAACTTTGACGTAGTTTGGCATCACCTTGGGCTTCAGCATCCTGCCAAATTTTAGCGTGAACAGCATGAGCAGCAGGTTTTACCTCAAATGCAGCTTGCCAACTGAGATTACCAGTTTCGTAAGCATGGAATGAGGTGAGGTAATAGTCTGGATAAGCAAGTTGACAATTCTCAACTTGAGCTAATTCTTGCGTCCAATCACGCGCCTCTAATTTCTGTACTTCTTGTGTCCACGGAACACCAATTCTTTCGGCTCGTTTAATCATCATTTGTCTAGCTTGATGCTTGGCTAGAGCGGCTAAAGGTTTAATAGCCAATATGCCATTTACCAAACGGGAGGCTAAGTCAGGAGGAGTTGTTACAACAGCAGTCATAAATCAGTTTGGGTTTAACAGCCTATTCTACTTATGACACAATTAGGGAACAGGTGATAGATGACAGGGAACAGAAAGGTTATATGTGTTTCTTTCATTCCTAGCAGGTGGGGCACTTTCAATAAACACATTTAAATTTTTGTATTCTGGCCAAAGTGGGATGCTCCGTTGGTCTAAGATTTGTAGTATTCCGATAACTTAGCCACACCAAAAAGCTGAGTAAAGTTTAAAAAAACTACAAAAATTTTTGATAGTCAAATATGGCCAGAGCAAGAAGAAGAGCCAACGGCTTTTTAAGAGATTTTAAGGAATTTGCCCTCCAAGGCAATGTATTAGACTTAGCGATCGCAGTCATCATTGGTGCTGCTTTTGGAAGAATTGTCACTTCCTTTGTTGAGGATGTGATTATGCCATTCATCAATCCCTTGGTTGCGGTGACTGGCCAAGACTGGAGAACAATCACTGTTGGCCCAGGAATTAGAATCGGTAGTTTTCTCGGCGCGATCGTTGACTTTATCATCATTACCCTCATCATATTTGTAGCAGTACGAGCCTTACAAAGATTCAAAAGACAAGAAGAAGTCGCCGATGAACCCCCACTACCAGATCCTAATCTTGTCGCTCAGGAAAGACTAACTGGCGCGTTAGATAGGCTAACTGAAACCCTGGAATCTCGCAATACTCAGGTTTTGTAAGCATTGGGCATTGGGCATTGGGCATTGGGCATTAAATTTGTCCTCTTGTTCCCTTGTTCCCTTGTCCCCACTCCCTCTACTTTGTAGTTTTCGGTTTCAGAGCTAACAACATCTCTAATTGACTGGTGGATTTGTCGGGACTGGTGGCGGTGACACCAAAACCACGAATGGAATTCAGGATTGTGTTGGCTTCAGATGGGATAGGTTGCCTTTTGGCCACAAAGCTATTTAATAAAGACACAGTTTTTTCCATATCTAAGTAAAAGTAGCCAGCATTGGGCTTTTGCAACGAACCAGTTACAGCTTTGAAGGTGTCGCTACTATCAAGTTTGGGACTATTAGAAGTAGCCATCGCTTCAGCTACAGAACCACCTATTGCTAAAAATACAGTATTTTTATCTAGCCAACCGTGGGAAAGTAACGCGCCTTGTCGGGGGATTTGCCACTCAGTTACGTCTTTACCGCCAATATTTCTTTGACTAATATTAATTCGTTGGGTTTTGGCGAGGTTATCTAGTTTACTCAAAGTCGCTTCTGCTGTTTGGCGATCGCTAGTTTCAAATATTAATGCTCCTCCAAAACCCACACTCGCCAACATACCTTGATTCGAGGGAATAGTACCAAAGGCGAATTCCTGATCCATCCACCCGAAAACGTCTTTATCTAGGTCAATATTGACAAACTTCAGTTGCCCCCGCACTTGCTGTATTATTTGGTTAAATTCAGGATAATCTTTGGACTGTTCTACTAAGGTTGACCAACTCCGGCTGATACCGTTACCAGTAATTAAAGCAAAGGTATCTGAGGGTAATTGTTTAACTATGTTTGCCGGAGTTGTTTGATACTCGAATTTGTTCAGTTGCGGATCTAAATTAGCGATCGCTTTTAGCCGCACTCCCTGATCATCAATACCCACACGCGCCACCAAAGATTTTACTTGTTTCAACTGGGCCAAACTTTGTGGAGGTAGTTCCCTAGCCTGGGGACTTGCGGCTATCAATTGCTGTATCATGCCCCCGTAGTCTGGTATGTAAACTTGGGCTAAGGTGTTTTTGACATCTGAACGTGCGGTAAGAATCGTATTCGCACCTTCTTGATTGGCAAAAGAAGGCTGTCCTTTAAAGGTGTCAATAGCCTTTTCTACAGCTTGCTTTTCAGGAGCTAATACTAAATGGTTATTATTGATAACTACACTATATGTCAGTCTGCCATTTTCTGTAGTTTCCGTAATTTTTTCACCTTTGTAATCAGATTCCTGAATTTTTACGCCTTTTTGCCCTTTCCATTTATTAGCAAAATTTAAAGCGTTGAGTTTATCTTTGATGCCTACTACCATCAAGACATTAGGTTCTGGTTGTACTTTGGTAGCAGAATTAGGCTCTGTAGAAGGCTTATTTGACTGTGCAAGTTTAGTAGGGTTAGGCGGTAGCACAGCAAACATCACACCACCCACCCAAGGCTTGATATCTTTTTCGTAAGAAATATCACTTTTACTAAAAAAATCTTCGTTAAAATCTTCTAAGCCTTTTGCTATTAACTTTTGTGTTTCTGGAGTGCCAAACTGTTGTAATTTTGCCCAAGCTTGTGGGTCAGTAGTCACATAAGTTGCCATCAGCGCTGTGGAAGGGACCAATTTAGCACTACCTAAAGCGCCTGAGCTATCCCCGGATGGCCCTTTAAAATATATATAAGCAGCTACACTTCCTGCTATGACTACAGCAGCACCAACAGCAGGAATTAACAAATTTGATTTACGTTCAGGCATTATTACTGTCCTCTTTTCTTCAAATTGTCACCGAGGCGAGTACAAACGTCATTGTAGAGTTCTCGGAATTGTTCGTAATATTCACTAATTTATGCGGTAAATACTGTGAAAATTAGTAAATTTACACATTCTGGCTCAAAAAACGCTACAAACAATACTTCAATCAGGTGAGATGCATATCCGCACGACAAGGGGATAAGAGGATGGGGGGACAAGGGGACAAGGGCGAATTCTTGACTCAGTACTCAGCACTCCCCTTCGACTTCGCTCAGGGCAAGCGCACTCAGCACTTAGAAAAGCACTCAGCACTTTTTCCCTGCTTGATAGTGGCAAGCTATTCTAAACTATAAGAAGACTTGGGAGTATTTGTACTCAATGGAAATTTAACGAGATGTAAGAAACTCTTGATCCGATCACAAAAAGGCACACGATATCAGCCTAATCAAATTTGCTAGGTAGAGAGGAGATTAATTCTCATCGAGGACTTACGCAAAATACTTCACTTCGACAAGGCTCAGTACAAGTCACTCGAGCCGCTCAGTGACCACTCTAACTTCCGTGTTCTCTGTGCCTCTGCGATACGATTCTTCCGTAAGTGCGTAAGTCCTATCACCTGCCAATAGCCTTTTTAATTTGGGCAATAAACCAGATAGTGTGATTTTTGGAATACATCTAGGTAGACTTTTCAGGATTAAAAGGTCAGTAAGCATCAATGTTGCAGTCTTATTTTGATACAGAGAATAACGGTCACAAATCTTTTGAGTTACCAGGCTCAAGACCACACTATAATCCCGATCGCCCTGGACAGGTAGAGCATATTTTTCTCGATCTCAGCTTGGATATTCCTCACCAAAGTTACCACGGTAGTTGCAGCATTCGCCTATTGCCCGTTCGCAGTGGTATTGATCGTTTGACTTTGGATGCTGTCAACTTAAATATCCAATCTGTGCAGGTAGACGAGGTAGCGCAGGATTTTGATTACAATGGCGAACAGCTGGCGATTAAACTTACTCAACCAACGCAGATTGGCAAACGGCTATTAATTGCGATCGCCTATGCGGTGGAAAAACCCCAACGCGGTATCTACTTTGTTCAACCAGACCAACACTACCCCAACAAACCCACCCAAGTTTGGACTCAAGGCGAAGACGAAGACTCGCGTTTCTGGTTTCCCTGCTTCGACTACCCAGGACAATTGTCTACTTCAGAAATCCGCGTTCGTGTTCCCAAACACCTAGTGGCTATTTCCAACGGCGAACTCATTGACACCCGAAAAGATGGTGATCATAAAATCTACCATTGGTCACAACAACAAGTTCATCCTACGTATTTGATGACCTTAGCGGTAGGTGATTTTGCTGAAATTCGTGACGAGTGGCAAGGTAAACCTGTTACCTACTACGTAGAAAAGAGTAGAAAAGATGATGCTAAACGCAGCATGGGCAAAACTCCCCGCATGATGGAGTTTTTGAGTGAAAAGTATGGTTATCAATACGCTTTTCCCAAATATGCCCAAGTTTGCGTGGATGACTTCATCTTTGGGGGAATGGAAAATACTTCCACAACTCTGTTAACAGACCGATGTTTACTGGATGAACGCGCCACCTTAGATAATCGCACCACAGAAAGTTTAGTTGTCCACGAATTAGCGCACCAGTGGTTTGGTGATTTGCTGGTAATTAAACATTGGTCTCATGCTTGGATTAAGGAAGGTATGGCTTCCTATTCTGAGGTGATGTGGACAGAACATGAATATGGCGACCAAGATGCAGCATACTATCGTTTATTAGAAGCCCGGAGTTACTTCAGCGAAGATAGCAGCCGTTACCGTCGGCCGATGGTAACTCATGTTTACCGGGAAGCGATCGAACTTTACGATCGCCATATTTACGAAAAAGGCTCTTGTGTTTATCACATGATCCGGGCAGAATTGGGAGAAGAATTATTTTGGCCAGCAATTCAAACCTTTGTTCAAGATAATGCTCACAAAACTGTAGAAACAGTAGACTTACTACGGGCTATTGAAAAAGCAACTGGACGTAATCTTGCTTTTCTCTTTGACCAGTACGTTTATCGTGGCGGTCATCCTGATTTTAAAGTGGCTTACTCGTGGGATGGCGATGCTAATTTAGCAAAAGTTACAGTCACTCAAACCCAAGCCGACAAGAAGAATAGTCAGGATTTGTTTGACCTGAAAATCCCCATTGGTTTTGGCTACGTCCAACAGGGTGAACCTGCACAACTCAAAACTTTTACTGTACGGGTACATGAACGCGAACAAAGCTTTTACTTCCCACTCACAGAAAAGCCTCAATTTATCAGCTTTGATGTAGGCAATCATTTCTTGAAAACTGTGTCTTTAGAGTATCCCGTACCAGAGTTGAAAGCACAGTTAGAATTTGACCCTAACCCGATTTCTCGCATCTATGCAGCAGAAGCTTTAGCAAAAAAAGGTGGATTAGAAGCAACCAAAGCACTATCGGCTGCACTCAAAAATGATTCATTTTGGGGTGTACAGGTGGAAGTAGCTAAACAACTGGCAGAAGTTAAATTAGATCAAGCCTTTGATGGGTTAGTTCCTGGGTTACAAGACCAAAATGCTTTTGTGCGGCGTGCTGTAGTGGAAGCACTGGCGAAAATTAAAACCCATGAAAGCTATAAGGCTGTAAAAGAGTTAGTGAAAAATGGTGATCCCAGCTACTACGTAGAAGCCACGGCTTCTCGTGCTGTGGGGGCGATCGCTGCTGCTAACTTGGATGAAAAACCCAAAGAAGAAAAGGTGATCAAGCTGCTGCAATCTGTGTTAGAAGAAAGAGCAGGTTGGAATGAAGTCGTCCGCAGTGGGGCAATTGGCGGTTTAGCGGAACTCAAAACCTCGGAATCTGCTTTAAATCTGTTGCTAGAATACACCAAACTTGGTATTCCTCAACCATTGCGTTTAGCAGCAATCCGGGCTTTAGGCAAGATTTCTGTAGGTCAAAGTCCGGTTAATTTAGAACGGATTTTAGATAAATTAGCAGAACTAGCCAAAGAAACCTTCTTTTTAACCCAAATGGCAGTAGTAGCAGCATTGGGACAAATGGAAACACCCAAAGCCATCGGAATTTTGCGATCGCTAGCCGACCAAACCGCCGATGGACGTGTGCGTCGTTCTGCTGATGAACAAATTGCCAAAGTGCAAAAGAATGTGGGTACAGACAAGGCGTTGCGTCAGTTGCGAGAGGAACTCGACCAACTCAAACAACAAAATCAAGAACTCAAAAGCCGTTTGGAAGATTTAGAAGCTAAATCTCGGTAAGTGGGATGGGGGACTGGGGAGGCAACTTCTACCTAGTTCCCAGTCCTCTTGTCCACTACGAAAAAGTTGTACTTTTATAAAGTATAATTAAGAAAAAGATAAAAAAATCTGGGTAGTAAGGTAGGCTAAAACCGCCGAAAGTATTACCCGGAACCGATTTAAGTTTAATAGTTTTCTATAAAAAACTAAAGATATTCTCAACTTGCAATTAACTTGTAGGTTAGGGAACAAAAACAACCATCAATGTAGATTTCCCAGTTGAAGAGGCAAATAAAGGCGTGGGTCAGTATCAACCTGCTCAGCTAAGGCGCTACAATCCAGATGCGATCGCTCGTTACTATCGTTACCGTCCCTGGCTAGCTTGGGGACGACTACTAAAAATTATCTGGTCATTTGCTGGATTTATTTTTAGTCTTAAGTGGGACGAATGGCAAGACCAAGTTGAGCAGAACAGGGGTAAACGTGCCATCCAATTACGAGAATTGCTCACTCGGCTTGGCCCTACTTTCATTAAAGTGGGTCAAGCACTATCCACTCGCCCAGACTTAGTACGTAAAGATTTCCTAGATGAACTCGTCAAGCTGCAAGACCAGTTACCACCTTTTGATAATGCGATCGCTTATCAAATTATCGAAAACGAGTTAGATTGTCCAATTAACGAAGTTTATAGTGAGTTGTCACCTAGTCCAGTGGCAGCAGCTAGTTTAGGTCAAGTGTACCGTGGTCGTTTACTCAGTGGCGAAGAAGTGGCGGTGAAGGTGCAACGTCCCTACTTACGCCCAGTCATCACACTCGACCTTTATTTGCTGCGTTGGGCGGCTAGTTGGTTAGCGCCTTGGCTACCCCTGAATCTCGGTCACGACCTGACTTTAATTGTGGACGAGTTTGGTATCAAGTTATTTGAGGAAATTGATTACATCAATGAAGGTCGTAACGCGGAAAAATTTGCTAATAATTTTCGCAACGACCCGCGTGTGAAAGTTCCAGCTATTTACTGGCGTTATACTAACACCCGTGTTTTAACTTTGGAATGGATTCACGGCTTCAAACTCACAGATACTACAAGAATCAAAGAAGCAGGTTTAGACCCAGAAGGTATTATCCAAATCGGCGTGACTTCTGGTTTACAGCAACTATTGGAACATGGTTTCTTCCATGCTGACCCCCATCCAGGAAATTTGTTCGCCATGCCAGATGGTCGTATGGCTTACATTGACTTTGGCATGATGGATCAATTGGAGGAAAATACCAAGGAAACTCTGGTAGATGCTCTAGTACATCTGGTTAACAAAGACTATGCTGATTTAGCCATAGACTTTGTGAATTTGGGTTTTCTGACTCCAGACACAAATATTTGCCCAATAATTCCGGCATTAGAGTCAGTATTGGGAAATGCCATTGGTAAAAACGTCGGGGAATTTAACTTCAGAACCACCACTAATGAGTTCTCGGAACTGATGTATGAATATCCTTTCCGAGTGCCGGCGAAGTTTGCCTTAATTATTCGTTCTCTAGTGACTCAAGAAGGTATTGCCCTTAGCCTCAACCCTAATTTCAAAATAGTTGAGGTGGGCTATCCCTACATAGCCAGGCGATTACTGACTGGAGAATCTCCCGAATTACGGCGACGCTTACTGAACGTGCTATTTAAAAATGGTAAATTCCAGTGGCAGCGCTTAGAGAATTTAATTGCGATCGCTCGTACCGATGGCAGCTTTGATGTATTACCCACAGCACAGATGGGGTTGCAATTTTTGTTATCTGATGAAGGGAAATTTCTCCGGAGACAGTTAGTGCTAGCACTTACCGAAGATGACCGTCTGCATACCGAAGAAGTTCAACGACTGTGGGATCTGGTGAAAGATGACATCAAGCCGACTCGTTTATTCAACGTAGCGATCGGTATGTTAACAGAGTTATCTAGAGAAGGTGTATCTGCCATCTTACCAAACTCTAGTTTCTTCGTTCCTTTCACTAAAAAATAAAAATGTCAAATTTTTTACTGTCTTACTTGTACCTGTGATTTTTTAATATCAATTCGGAGTTTGCATGTACTATTACCCTGCACAACCGCCCTCTTTGCTGCTAATTATTGGTTTGTTGATCGCATTAACTTCTGGTTTTGCTTTATCTGGCACGCTGAAAGTCATCGTGCAGCAATGGCAAAAAAATAGTACAGAAGACTCTAAATCTCCTTCCTCACTGAGACAATTATTTGTGCCATTTCTAGGAATAACTGGCGGTGTTTGTCTATTTCTCTGCTCAGGTTTAGAGATATTTGGCTTTCCGTCTTTCTTAGCTTTAGCAGTTGGGTTGCCAATTAGTTTTTTAACTTGCTTATTGGTGTGGTTGCAATTAGGAAGTATGCTGACTTTTGCCCAACGCCAAGGAATGCAATCTCTAGATTTAGATTCTTGAGTTGAGACGAGGATCAGATACCCGACTTCTAGCCTCTACGGGTGCTTACAAGAAGTCGGGTATCTTTTTGTTTGTTAACTCATTGAGCACAAAAACATAATGATTGTGGGGTGGGCTTCTAGCCCGCCCAGAACAGGCAAGATGCCTGTTCCACAAGAAAATCTTATTGTCTTATGGGCATCTTGAGGCCCTGAACGTGATGTGACAAGCAGTTTTCCTCTACTTTGCATACCTGTGCAAAGTTCTTCATCCTAGCTTTATCTGGTATAAGCTAAATTACTGATGGATAGTGATAGCCATCAAGTCAGGAATTGATTATGACTCAAAATGAGAATAGTAATCCATCAAATACCAATGTAGTTTCTTCGCATTCGGGTGAACGACATTGGGGTACGGTAGAAGTGATAGAGGAAGGGGAAAGCTATAGAATTAGTCGTGTTGAAATTAAGCCCAGACACGGCATTAAGCCACAAATCCATTATCACCGTAATGAACATTGGGTTGTCGTCTCCGGTGTAGCTAAGGTAACTTGTGGAGAGGAAGAAAAATTATTGAATCGCAACGAATCAACTTTTGTCCCCTCAGCAACTTTGCATAAGGTAGAAAACCCAGGACAAATTCCGTTAGTGATTCTGGAAATTCAAAATGGTGAATACTTGGGTGAAGACGATATTGAACGACCTTATGAACTCAATGTGGTCAAGCCTGTCAATGAAAACCAGTAAGAGATAATTGTAATAAATTAAGCTAAATAATTTGTTATCCAGTGCCAAATTATTTAGCTTCTACTTAATTATTATGCCAGAGTTGGGAAAGAGTATTTACTACTTAAAACCATCCCTCTTGTTCCAGAGTTTCAATTAGCTGTAAGCCACGAGGATCACCAACGCCTAACAGTGAGGCTTTGGCATCTTCTCTTACTCCCAAATCCTGGTCTTCGGCAAAGGCTTGAATCAGCGCATCGATCGCAGTGGCATAAACAATATTAGAAGGCAATTCCCGACACAACTGTCCAATTGTCCAGGCGCAGTTACTTCGCACGGCTGCTACTGGGTCTTGGACTAAGGCTTCAATTAGTGGGGGTATAGCTCCCACAACGGCTTCATAGCCTACGTCTGCCATCTGCGCTAAGGCACTAGCAGACCATAAACGCACTGCGGAAATATCGGTTCTTAAGGCATCTGCTAAGGGTGCTAAAGAACGGCGATCGCGGCAGTTGCCTAAAGCCCAAACCACACCTTTACGTACATAGCCATTCCAGTCTTTGTTGAGTTGAATAATTAACGGTTCCACTGCTTCAGGACTGGGATTGCGCCCAATGCCGTAGGCTGCACTCACTCGCACTAAGGGACAGGTATCAGTTAATAGGCGAATTAGATGGGGGATGGCTCGTGTATCTTCAATGTCACAAAAAGCACGAGCTGCTAGCATCCGTTGCTGCGGTTGGGGATTTTCCAAAAGAGCTAGCATCACTTCTGGATCAGGCCTTGCCACTTCTGACTCAGCAGTTAGCGGCTCTATCTTATCTAGGGGGCTTTCTAGCTCTTCCTCAGCATCGAGTAGGCTTAGGTCTTCTTCGTCATACATATTTCATTTAAATGCCCGAGTGGGATTTACACATAACCCCCCGTGCTAATAAGTCAAAGCTTGATAGGTATCAGCTAAATTATTGTACACTTTATTATTCATATCGTTGACTGTTAGCAGCAGGGCAGATGTTGTAGCTAACGCGCTACAGGATGCTTTTTTTATCCACTAGATTTATTTATTTAAAGTGATTTTACCATCCACAGGGATTGGGTTTGATAACCAAGCTGACTGTAAAGATTGACAGCCGCTTGGTTAGACTGAAAAACTTGCAAGCCAATTTGGCGATCGCCTCTTTGAGTTGCCCAATTTTCGATATACTTCATCAAAGCTGTACCAATACCCTGCCGCCGATGTTCTGGATCAACGTACAGGAGAAAAATGTGAGCATGGCGATCGCCTTGTACTTGATCTATGGCATTTCCTATCCAGAGGCAGGCGATGGGGGGATGGGGGATATTATTACTCTCCCCTCCTGAATCCACCCACCATAAGGGTGTGTCTTTAGAGAAGTATTGCTCGACGGTTTTGGCTAAATGGGCGAAATCTTGCTCTGGAAATAAATCTTGGTAAGTTCGCTGCATGAACTTTACCAGCATTGCCCGATCCAATGTTGAGCCGCGACGAATGTAGTACCCAGGTAGAAGTTGCTCAGACAAACCTTTTTGTATTTACTTCTATGATTGTTTTGTCTCTAGGGAAAGCATGGAGCAAGATAAAAGCGGAGGTTGTGAAAAGACAAACAATTTTTCTTCCCCATTTTCCCATCTGCCAATTCCCCCATCTTCCTCAATGGGTGCGGGTGCTGCCATATCAGAGGGTAAAAAGATGCGAGCGCTGACTGCTACCAGAGCAAATAAAAATACTAATACTACAAGCAAGGGGGCGATGTACTGACGAAATATAGCCATATTTAAATTGCCATCGGCTAGATTCTGTATTTGAGAACCTAGCTGAAGATTTGTGAAGTTTTCTTGAACTATTTTAAAACTTTTTCGGGCTACTTAACGTTGATCGCGTTCTAAGTCATCAAGTACTCGTTCGCAATACCAATTCTCTGGCATCCCCGGATAATTCTGTTTTGCCTGCTCAATTAACCGCTCGGCTGCGGCTACATCACCTGCTAACTTAGCAATTAGCTTGTTTTTGAGATGGCTATCGGCTATTTGCTCATTTGCTTGTTCGAGTCTTTCTTCTGTTACTACTTGAGACTGTTCTCTTCTCAACTGCCAGAATAAAACGTAATAAAGAGTAGCAAAAATTAAAATTAGGCTAAATGTTCCAAAAAGAGTTAGGAGATTAAAAGTCAAAAATCCTAAAACTAACTGTGAGAGAACGTAGCCGAGTAACAAGCCAGTGATTAAGAGAATAAATGTGCCGACAATAATAACTACTTGGTTCCCCATAAATCCTCTTCGTCTTCCTCAATTCCTGGTCTGGATATTGCCACTGGTTTAGGGTTCCAAGGGGCAAAGAATGGTAACAGGAGTAGTCCTGGGATAGCGGCGACCATACTAATGATGAAAAATAAAGGCCAACCTGTGCTTTTTGCTAAAGAGCCAGCCGGCGCAACTAGAATATCACGACTGACAGCCATAAAACTAGAAAGTAGAGCGTACTGGGTAGCAGAAAAGCGCTGATTACACATATTCATCAAAAAGGCCACAAAAGCTGCTGTTCCCAACCCAGCACAAAAGTTTTCGATGTTGATTGTCAATACTAAAGCCTGGTAGTTTTTGCCTACTTGAGCTAGTAAATAGTAAGCTAAGTTACTAACTGCTTGCAAAGCACCAAATAACCAAAGTGAGCGATTGAGACCAATTTTACTCAAAACCGCTCCCCCGGCTAAGGTGCCAACAATGGTAGCAATCAGTCCCATACCGCCTTGAATTGCTCCAATATCGGTTTGAGTGAATCCAGTTTGCAGCAAAAAGGGTGTAGACATGTTGTTCACAAAAGAATCACCAAGTTTATACAAGACGATGAACAACAAAATTAAAAAGGCTTGAACTACACCCTGGCGCTGGAAAAATTCCCCAAAAGGTAAAATTACGGCAGCAGCTAAAGATTCCGGTGGACTAGTTTCCTTGGGTTCTGGTGCCAATAAGGTGGCAATAATGCCAATTGCCATGCCCACTGCCATCAATAAGTAAACTGATGACCAAGAGATTCTATCAGCCAGAATTAATGCCAAAGACCCTGTAAGCAGCAATGCTACCCGATAACCTAAGACGAAAACTGCTGCACCTGCTCCCAATTCTAATTCTTCCAAAACATCGGTGCGGTAGGCATCAGCAGCAATATCTTGTGTGGCACTGAAAAAAGCGATCGCGACAGCGTTGATCGCTAATAATTGTAGTGCTTGTTTGGGTTGTTGCACAGCCATGAGAGCGATCGCAATTAACAACCCAATTTGAATTGTAATTAACCAGCCGCGTCTTCTGCCCAAAATGGGTATGGCAAACCTGTCCAGCAAAGGCGACCAAAGAAATTTTAATGAGTAAGGCAAACCCACAAGGCTAAATAAGCCAATGGCTGTTAAATCTACCTGTTCCACCGTCATCCAAGCTTGCAAGGTTCTACTAGTTAAGAACAAGGGTAAACCAGATGAAAAACCGAGTAGTAATAATGCTGCCATTTTACGGCTACCGAAAACTTGCAGCAGCGATCGCACCGGATTCATTTTGTTAAAATTCCTCTCATATTAAATTCGGATAATTGTAGCCTACGAATATAGGCTTTATCCGTTATCTTGCTTGGCAAGACACAATAACATACACCTGATAAAAATATTGAAAAATTTCTTTCCTCTACTCCCCCAAACTGTAAACTTGATGACCTCTAATTTCTACCCCATGTGCAGCAAGGCATTTTTCCCAACCTGCACGAGTACCGATTTCACTTTTGAGTTTAAGTAATCCTAATTGCTGTTCTTGTTGCGTGAGTTGAGAAAATTCTGTGTAACGCGGATAGTCGCTAGTCACAAATGTTTCTTTACGATGCAAAATTGGCGGATTCGCCCTATCTGCATAATCTCGGTGAGTAATGTATAAAGTTTTTAAGTCAATTGTGATACTAGCTTTTAAAGCTGGATGGGGGTCATGATCAAAATCTGGATAAAACAAATAAGATATTTGTGGTTTGTCAGTACAGTATTTAATTAATGTGGCTCCATCTACACGCCCGATAGTACGGCTAGCACAGCCTTCGTAAATTCGTAGCAAGGGGTCAAGTGCTGCTAATGCTGAAACATGGACGTAAATAGCACCGCGTGTATGTTTGCCAATTTTGCTTTTTTGGCAAGTAGTCTGCACAACTTCTGGTTTACCTAAACTGAAAAGCTTTTGGTCGGCGACTTGACAAGCTTCTTCATAGCTACCAAAAAAGGCTTTGATGTCGTGGCGCATTTCTGGTGCTAACTTGTGCCATGTTGGACGCTGATCAAAATGAGTCAGAGCAAGATACACTTGGATATCTAGGGAACGACGATAGGCGATCGCATCCCATTCTGCCTCGTCGGTAGCTTGTAATATGACATTAAAGGCGCGGCGGAAGTTACCAAATTCACTGAGTAATTCTAGTTGATTTGCTAATTCACCTTTTACAGGTAATCTGCCACGTTTGGTAAAAAAGTCCATCAGTGGTTGCAGTTGTTCTTGGTAGTCTTCAAATCGCTTACTAGGGATACGGATTCTGGGTGTAGACGTACTAGAAAAGAAGCGAATGGCTTTAAAACTTTCTTTTTGGGCATCATCACGGAAAACAAAATATACACCTAAAGCTACTGGTACTGCATCTACATTTAATACTTCATCAATGTAAGTTTTGAGTTCTTGTTGTTCGTAATATTTCTGAAAAGTATTGCGACGAGTGACAATACCATCGCTGTAAGCCAGTTGAGTTTTGCTAGAAGCATTAATTAATACTTGCGCCGCGACAATTAAAACTTTTTGGGTAAGTTCCCAGGCGTGAATGAGACTTTGGCGGCGTTCCTCTTGGTCTTCGATAACATTGAGGATATAACCCAAGTTGACCACATCGGCGGCGGTGATAGATGCATGGGGAAAATAATAAGGGTCCCAGCCAGCACTGGTATAGCCTAAATTGCCTACTCGCTGCACATCACCACCGTAGCCACAGCCGTAGTCAAAAAATGAGGTATCCTGATTGAGGATGGCCCATTCTATTGCCAACCGCACTGGGCGAGATATATCATTGCGAGCGATCGCAGCTCGATGACGCTCAATTTCTAATGCTTCGGCCATAATATTCAGTTAACAGCCAACAGTTAACTAATATCCTTTCAAGCTTTCACTGCTAGTTCAACTAAATCTTCAATTTTCTTGATATTGGGATCACCTGCTAAGTAACCAATACCACGATGCAAGTGCAAGCGAAATTGGGTGGCGAGGGTTTCTTTATCGGTGGGATAGCCATCATTATGACAGCGTTGCTTCAGGGCGACCAGAAGAATATCAGACATTTCGCCACCAAACACACGCCAAGTCATTTCCACGTTGCTATCCTGGGGAATTGGTACGGGTGAAGGTGGAGTTGGTTCTGCTAAAGAACGACAAAATGCCCAACGACATAATATATTCCATTGGTCAATTTTAGTACTGCGTTTAAGTTTGGTAAGTTGTTCTTTGGCTGTTTGAGATAGTCTAATTCTTTCAATTGGAGATTCCATAATTTTTATTAATATCGAGTTTTACCTAAAAGTCATAAACCCAAACAGTAACGAACCGCAACTTCAACTTCCAGCATCTTAGAATCAGAAATGTTGCCAGCTGAGTTAGGAGGAAAGCGATTTGGATCTAAAGAACGAATTTGAAAACATAAAAACACTGTTTCTATTAATAATCCACTGTCATCAGGTGAAACTCTGATATTAGTTGGATAATCACGCTGAATATTTGTGCCTTTTGTACCTACAACTACAGTCACGACTAAAGGTAATTGGTTGATAGCGTTTATAGATAGCACTAAAACTGGTCGTGTTCCTGCCTGTTCTCTACCCAAAACAGGATTAAGATTGACAAAATAAATTTGTCCTCTATCGATACTCACTGCTGTTCTAAACCATCCATTTCAGTTGTCACAAATTCCTCATTAATAGAGGAAATTTCTGTTTGTATATCTAAATCAACAGCCATTGCAGCTAATTGTTCCTGCATATATTTCATATTGGTCAATTTATCTGATGTTTGCTGCCTTTCTTGCACTTGTTTTTGAATACGTTCTAAGAGCCATTCTAGTTCTTCTAATGACAAAACACGTAAATCACGCTCTATTTCCCGTAAATGTGGTGATATCATAATTAATTCTTTCATTTTCTAAGCTAGTTAAATTTATTGTAATCTCTAAATTTTGAGACAATAGGTACTACCAAAAATATTTGTTTTCTATCACTTTAGTTTGGCGTTTAACAGAGTCATATTCAAGGAGATGATTATGAGCGATCGCCTCATTATTTCTTAAGGTTTCTACTTCGTTTTTCCCGATTTCGGTGTCTGTGGATAGCAAAATTACTTGATGGCTTGCAGATGGGAAGTAACGTTCTACGAGGTTTCCCCGGTGGGATGAGTCTAATCTACCGAGGGGGGTATCTATGGCTACGGGTAAGCGACGGCCAGAGACTCGCGCTAATCCCCAAAGGAAGGCGATCGCTAGTAGTTGTTTCTCTCCAGCAGATAGGCGATGTTTGGGTACGGATTGACCGTGTAAATCATACAAGGAAAGGCTAAAGGTGTTGGTGTCAATGGCAACGCGATGCACTAAGTAAGCCGTGGAGAAAATTTATAAGTATGTAACAAACAATTAAGCAGAAGAATAAGAGTTAAATCTTACACGTTGCGTACTGTAGTTTCCCTTTTCTCCTCTATTTTGAACTCCGTCAATGACA
>JADEXK010000201.1 GCA_015207155.1 Nostocales cyanobacterium LEGE 11386
CATCCTCTGTTGCGGTATTACTACTGAATTATCTGGAAATACTTGCCTTTCTTTAGTCCAAGTTTGCGGATATTCAATTGTAGTAGGGTCAATTTTAACGAAGGTATGAGAAAAGTTACTTTGCAATGTAGCTGGTACTTCAGTCAGTTTACCAAATTGCAGAACTCCTAACTCTTTGAGTGCTTCCTTGTCTTTCTTGAAATGCAGCACTCCCAATGGTTTACCATCCAAAAATACTGCGGGTCTAGTTTTTGATTGGGGAATTTCTAAAGTGACTTTTCTGTAGTTATTATCATTAAAACTTTCGTTTTGAAAATCATAGACATCAACTTTATTAATTTTTAATAAATTTCCTTGCCGTGATTCACCAATTAACGATGTAACCCTACCACCATCACCAATAGATGTAAATTTTAAATTGAGTTGATTGCCATTTTTCAGGTAGTTAACTTGCTCAAGCTGCTTCACTGAATCAGCATCTAATTCCCCCAGTGTTTTACCATCAAGCTGAATTTTAACTGCTTGATTAGGAACCGGGACAGTTCCAATTGCCAAGCTAGCTGGTTGGGCATTAAAACTTTGTCCTGAATATGAGAATTTGCTGATTTCTCTAATGGTAAATTCAATCGGTGCTTTCCCTGCTACCTCAATAGTACCTGTAGCTGTATATGCTTCCCCCGGTATTATATTGGCTTGAGCTTTCGTACCAATAGGTAATTGCCCCGTCCTTGGCTCCAACATGGCGAATTCCTTATATTCACCATCACTGTCTTGTACAAATACCAACCTGGAACCATGACGTTCATGATCTTGGGGATGGTGAGATGCCCTAATCTCAATGGGATATTTTTCCTCTCTTTTCCAAACTTTATCTTTGAAATTGTTCGCTTCATTGTCCAGCGTTACCAATTTCATGTCTGTAAATTGCAGTTCCTCCAGGCGTGACACTATTTCATCTGGGAAAGCAAAAAATGCGAAATTGGATACTTTCTTTTTAACATCTTGCTGCTTATTTTCCACTTCATCCTGTCTACTGGCGGAAATATTCCAGGCTGCTGCCGCCGCCGATAACCTCTCAGCTTTTGGGATGGAACCACGAAACGCATAAGCACTGCCAGAAACTTGCCGAAATAATAACTTCAATTGTTCGTTACTGAGTTCTGGCTTGAGTTCTTTCACTGAAGCCCCAGTCGTGATCATCCCTGGTTTTAGGTTGTAAT